>NZ_DASXQG010000035.1:0-86304 GCF_036493135.1 Nocardioides sp.
GCTGCTGGCGGATCGCCAAGCAGCAGGTGATCGGCACCAGCTGGATGGTCTGCCACCACCACCATCCCGAGGGACGGCCCACGGCCCAGCAGGTCGCGCAGGTGCACTCCAAGATCCTCACCGCCGAACGCGCGGCCTTGGGGCGTGCCCTCAAGACGGTCGAGCGGGACGCGCCGGATCACCCGGGCCAGCCGTAGGACGGGCCCTGGGGCGGCGCCTCAGACCTCGGTCCGTGAGTCGCGGTCCTTGTCGCGGATGCCGATCTTGTTGCCGAGCCACACCAGCGGGTCGTAGGTGCGGTCGACGACGCGCTCCTTCATCGGGATGATCGCGTTGTCGGTGATGTGGATGCCCTCGGGGCAGACCTCGGTGCAGCACTTGGTGATGTTGCAGTAACCGAGGCCGGCCTCCTCGCGGGTGACCTTGGTCCGGTCGACGGTGTCCAGCGGGTGCATGTCGAGCTCGGCGTAGCGCAGGAAGAAGCGAGGTCCGGCGAAGCTCACCTTGTTGTCCTCGTGGTCACGCACGACGTGGCAGGTGTTCTGGCACAGGAAGCACTCGATGCACTTGCGGAACTCCTGGCCGCGCTCGACGTCCTCCTGCATCATCCGGCGCCTGCCGTCGGCGTCGCGCGGCGGCAGCTCGACGTACGGGAGCTCCTTGGCCTTCTCGTAGTTGTACGAGACGTCTGTGACGAGGTCGCGGATCACCGGGAAGGTGCGCATCGGGGTGACCGTGATCGTCTCGGCCTCGTCGTAGTCCGACAGCCGGCACATGCACATCAGCTTCGGGCGGCCGTTGACCTCCGCGCTGCACGAGCCGCACTTGCCGGCCTTGCAGTTCCACCGGACCGCGAGGTCGCCGGCCTGGGTGGCCTGCACACGGTGGATCGCGTCGAGCACCACCTCTCCGCTCTCGACCTCGACGTCGTAGTCCTTGAGCTCACCGCCGGACTGGTCGCCGCGCCAGAGCCGCATCTTCAGCGTGTAGGCCATCAGTGATCTCCCTCGAAGAAGGCGGCCAGCTCGTCCGGCATCACCGGGAGCGGCTGGGTGGCGAGGTCGACGCCGTCGCCTGCGGCGTTCATGGACAGCGCGATGTTGAGCGTCCCCCACTTCTCGGCAAAGCCCGGGTGGTCCTCGCGGGTGTGCCCGCCGCGCGACTCCTCACGCTCGAGCGCGGCCTTCGCGATGCACTCGGCGACCAGCAGCATGTTGCGCAGGTCGATCGCGAGGTGCCAGCCGGGGTTGTAGCGACGGTCACCGGAGACCGAGAGGCGCTTCGCCCGCTCCTTGAGCTTCGCGATCTCGTCGAGCGACTTCTCCAGCTCCTCGCGGACGCGGATGATGCCGACCAGGTCGTTCATCGTCTCCTGGAGCTCGTGCTGGATCGTGTACGGGTTCTCCGTGCCGGAGTCCGAGCCCGCGAACGGCGCGAGCGCCAGCTGCTCGGCCCTCTTCACGTCGGAGTCCGAGAGCACCGGGCGGGAGCCGCTCAGGCCCGAGACGTACGTCGCGGCCGCGTCGCCGGCGCGCTTGCCGAACACCAGCAGGTCGGACAGCGAGTTGCCACCGAGACGGTTGGAGCCGTGCATGCCGCCGGAGCACTCACCCACGGCGTACAGGCCCTCGACGCCGCTCATCTCGGTGTCGGGCTCGACCTCCACACCGCCCATCAGGTAGTGGCAGGTGGGGCCGATCTCCATCGGCACCTGGGTGATGTCGACGTCGGCCAGCTCCTTGAACTGGTGGTACATCGATGGCAGCCGCTTGCGGATGAACTCCGGCGTACGGCGCGAGGCGATGTCGAGGTAGACACCGCCGTGCTCGCTGCCGCGGCCGGCCTTGATCTCGGAGTTGATCGCCCGGGCGACCTCGTCACGCGGCAGCAGCTCCGGGGGTCGGCGGTTGTTCTTCTTGTCCTCGTACCAGCCGTCCGCCTCCTCCTCGGAGTCGGCCGTCTCGTCCTTGAAGTAGTCGGAGACGTAGTCGAACATGAACCGCTTGCCGTCGGAGTTCTTCAGGATGCCGCCGTCGCCGCGCACCGACTCCGTGACCAGCAAGCCCTTCACCGACGGCGGCCAGACCATGCCGGTCGGGTGGAACTGGACGAACTCCATGTTGATCAGCTTCGCGCCGGCGCGCAGCGCCATCGCGTGGCCGTCGCCGGTGTACTCCCAGGAGTTCGAGGTGACCTTGAAGCTCTTGCCGATCCCGCCGGTGGCGAGCACGATCGCCGGCGCCTCGAAGGCGATGAAGGAACCCGTCTCGCGCCAGTAGCCGAAGGCGCCCGAGATCTTCCCGTCGTTCCTCATCAGGTCGGTGATCGTGCACTCCATGTACACGTCGATGCCGAGCTGGACGGTGCGCTGCTGGAGGGTGCGGATCATCTCCAGACCGGTGCGGTCACCGACGTGCGCCAGGCGGGCGTAACGGTGCCCGCCGAAGTCGCGCTGGGAGATCAGGCCGTCCTTGGTGCGGTCGAACAGCGCGCCCCAGTCCTCGAGCTCGAGCACTCGCTCCGGCGCCTCCTGCGCATGGAGCTGGGCCATCCGCCAGTTGTTCAGCATCTTCCCGCCGCGCATGGTGTCGCGGAAGTGGACCTGCCAGCTGTCGTCGGGCCACAGGTTGCCGAGTGCGGCGGCGGCACCGCCCTCGGCCATCACGGTGTGGGCCTTGCCGAGCAGGGACTTGCAGACCACGGCGACCTTGGCACCGGCCTCGTGGGCGGCGATCGCGGCCCGGAGGCCGGAACCACCCGCGCCGATCACGATGACGTCGTACTGGTGCTTCTCGAGGTCGGGGGGCGTCACGTTCTCGGTCATCTCAGAAGAACCTCGGGTCGTTGAACGCGCCGGCGGCGAGCAGCAGCACGTAGAGGTCGGCGATCGCGATCGAGAACAACGAGAGCCAGGCGTACATCGCATGGCTGACGTTGAGCCGCGAGACCCAGTCCCACATCCGGTAACGGACCGGGTGCTTGCTGAAGTGGCGCAGCTTGCCGCCGACGATGTGGCGGCAGGAGTGGCACGAGAGGGTGTACAGCCAGATCAGCACGATGTTGACCACGAAGATCACCGTGCCGAGACCCATGTGGACACCGCTCGACTCACCCTCGGCCGGCCCGAAGGCGAGCACCGTGTCGTAGGTGAGGACCAGCGCGACGACCACCGCGGCGTACCAGAAGTAGCGGTGGATGTTGTTGAGGATCAGGGGCAGCCTGGTCTCGCCGGAGTAGGCCTTGTGCGGCTCGGCGACCGCGCATGCGGGCGGGCTCAGCCAGAACGACCGGAAGTAGGCCTTGCGGTAGTAGTAGCAGCTGAGGCGGAAGCCGAGCGGGAAGATCAGGATGATCAGCGCGGACGAGAGCGGCCACCAACCGAACGGCTGGCCGAAGTCGGAGCTGCCCTTGACGCAGTCACCGAGGCACGGCGAGTAGAACGGCGAGAGGTAGGGCTTGCTGAAGTAGTCGCTGCCCTGGAACGCGCGGACGGTCGCGTAGACCACGAAGGCGGAGAAGACGACGAACGTGGTGAGTGGGTACAGCCACCACCGGTCCGTCCGCAGCGTCTTGGCCTCGATGCGGGCCCGGGTGGGGCCGTGCACTCCAGTTGTCATCGCCATCCTCTCCGAGCCTCGTGCGCACCCGGACGCCGAGGGGCGCGGGCGACACAGAAACTTATCGCGCGGTCCGGGATGTCGCCGTACCCGGGTGGTGTGAGATTTCCATCGGTCGGGCCCCTTAGTCGCGGCGTCGGCGGAGCAGAGCCACCAGACCGAGGGCGGTCGCGGCGCCGGCGCCGAAGGCGAGCCGCGGGTCGAGGCGTACGCCGTCGCGAGGTGCCTCGACCCGTGCCCGGAGGGCCATCGCCTCCGGCGGGACCGGACGGCTCTCGCGCTCGCGGGCGGCGCGTGCGGTGGGCGCGGTGTACGCCCAGGCTGCGGCGTACATGACGACTCGTGAGAAGTAGTTGATCCAGATCAGCAGGATCAGCGCGATCCCGAACGCCTGGAACGCCGGGCTGCGGTGGGTCGCGGCCAACAGGAAGCTGGAGAGCTGCTTGAGGATCTCGAAGGCGATCGAGCCGAGGAAGGCGCCCTCCCACAACGCCCGATCCGGCATGCGTGGGCGGGCGAGGACCGTGAAGAGCACGAAGAAGAGCAGCGTGTTGGCGACCAACCCGACCACCACGGCGCCCACCTGGACGGTCCAGGAGAGATCGTGGTCGAGGTCGGCGAGGTCGAGGACCTCGGTGGAGAAGCGGGTCACGACACCGCTGACGGCGACGCTGACCAGCATCGTCGACCCCACCACGGCCAGCGTGACCAGGTCGCGCAGCTTGCCGACGAGGACGTTGGGCCGGCGGCTGCGCGGGAGCTCGAAGACCACCTGGAGCGCGGTACGCATGCCGGAGAGCCAGCCCAACCCGGAGTAGATCAGCGTGACGAACCCGATCAGCCCGACGGTCGCGGCCGCGCTCTTGATCGACTGCAAGGAGATCTGCCCCTCGTCGGGCCCGATCATCCCCGGGAGGACCTGCTCGATGCCGTCGACGAGGTTGCTCTGCGCGTCGGGGAAGTAGCGGGCGATGTAGCCCACCACGAAGAACGCCAGGGCCAGGATCGGGAAGAAGGAGAGGAACGCGAAGTAGGTCACCGCCCCGGCCTGCGAGCCGGCGTTCACGCGGCCGTAGTGCTGCTGCATCCGGACTCCGTGGTCGAGCAGCCGCGAGTTCGCTCGCGCGTGCTCGAGGGCCGCCCGCATGCGCGCCAGCGGCGAGGTCATCAGCGCAGGTCGCCGGTGAGTGCGTGGTCGCGGGTCGCCTTCCAGCCGACGTCCGGGTCGTGCACGTAGAGATGGAACGCGTCGACGGTGAAGGCACAGTCGAAGCCGGCGAGCCCGGCGAAGGCGCGGTCGAGGAGCACGTCGTCCGGGAGGTGGGCCACCGTCACGTGCGGGTGGTACGGGAACTCGAGCTCGAGCGCGAGCGGCCCCCGTCGGCAGTCGTTGGCCAGCTGCTCGGTCGGCGAGATGCCCTCGACCAGGTTCACGAACACCACCGGAGAGACGGGCCGGAACGTGCCGGAACCGCGCAGGTGGACCCGGTACGCCGGGCAGCGGGCCGCGACCGCCTCCAGGTGCCGCTCCACGTCACCGAGCCGCGGCTGGTCGACCTCGACGGGCGGGACGAGCGTGATGTGGGCCGGGATCGTGGAACCCTGGGAGTCGCCGTTGGCGACCCGGAACTCCTGCAGCTGGCTGCCCCAGGGCTCCGGTACGGCGAGCGAGACTCCGATGGTCGGCACCCGGTTCCTCCTCAGAGCCCCGACGGGCGGGCAGCGGCGAAGCCGACCCGCTGGAACACGTCGCGCAACGTGGCCTCGGCGATGGCGGACGCCTCCTTGCGTCCGGCCTCCAGGATGTCCATCAACGCCTGTTGGTCCTCCAGCAGCTCGAGGGTGCGGTCGCGGAACGGGGTCACGAACTCGACCACCACGTCGGCCAGGTCCTGCTTGAGGGCGCCGTACCCGCGCCCGTCGTACTCATCCTCGAGGTCGCCGACCGCGCGGTCGGTGAGGGCGGAGTAGATCGTGAGCAGGTTGGAGACGCCGGGCTTCTGGTCGGGGTCGAAGCGAATCTCGGTGCCGGAGTCGGTGACGGCCGAGCGGATCTTCTTGGCGCTGACCGACGGGTCGTCGAGGAGCTCGATGATGCCGCCCGGCGAGGACGACGACTTCGACATCTTCGCGGTCGGCTCCTGCAGGTCGGTGATCTTCGCGGTGGCCTTGAGGATGTACGGCTCGGGGACCCGGAAGGTCTTCCTGTAGCGGTGGTTGAAGCGCTGCGCGAGGTCGCGGGTCAGCTCGAGGTGCTGACGCTGGTCCTCTCCGACGGGTACGTAGTGGGGGCGGTACAGCAGGATGTCGGCGGCCTGGAGCACCGGGTAGGTGAACAGCCCGACGCTGGCCGCGCCCTCGCCACCCTTGGCCGACTTGTCCTTGAACTGCGTCATCCGGCGGGCCTCGCCGAATCCGGTCAGGCACTGCAGGACCCAGCCCAGCTGGGCGTGGGCCGGGATCTGGCTCTGCACGAAGATCGACGACCGCTCGGGATCGATGCCCATCGCGACCAGCTGCGCGGCGGCCCGGAGGGTGCGCTCGCGGAGGACCCTCGGGTCCTGCTCGACGGTGATCGCGTGCAGATCTGCGATGAAGAAGAAGGGCCGGTGCTCCCGCTGGAGGTCCACCCACTGCCGCAGCGCGCCGAGGTAGTTGCCGAAGTGGAACGAGTCGGCGGTCGGCTGGATGCCGGACAGCACGCGGGGCTTGGCACCGGACGTCACGTCGGGGACGGTCAGCTCCGGTGACGTGGTGGCACTGGGCATGGGGCGCATTGTGTCAGGCCCGGTGCCCGGTCCCGGAATACCGGGTTGCCGACGTCCGACCGCGGTTGGCAGGGTGCCCGCATGACTCGGATCCCCACCCTCACCGACGGCACGGTCACCCTGCGCGCCCATCGTGAGGACGACGCCGAGGGGGCCTACGAGCAGTGCCAGGACCCGGTCAGCCAGCAGTGGACGACGGTGCCGCTCCCCTACACGCACGAGGACGCCCGCCGGTTCGTCACCGAGACGATGCCGCAGGGTTGGGCCGACGGGACGTCGTGGGGCTTCGCGGTCGAGGTGGACGGCCGGTACGCCGGCACCGTCGAGCTCCGCGACGAGGGCGAGGGTCGGGTGGAGGTGGCCTACGGCTCGCATCCGTGGGTGCGCGGCACCGGCGCCATGACGCGCGCCGTACGGCTGCTGGTCGACTGGGCGTTCACCGAGCGCAACGCCCGGGTGGTCGTCTGGCGCGCGAACAAGGGCAACTGGGCGTCGCGCAAGCTGGCGTGGCGGCTCGGGTTCACGCTCGAGGGCACGATCCGAGCCGCGCTGCCCCAGCGCGGTGAGCTGCGCGACGCGTGGGTGGGCACGCTCCTCGCCACCGATGACCGGGCCCCGAAAGGGACCTGGCTCGACGTACCGGTGCTCGAGGCCGACGGGCTGCGCCTGCGACCGTGGCGCGACTCGGACGTGCCGCGGATCGTCGAGGCCTGCTCCGATGCGCGCACGCTGACCTGGCTCGGCACGATGCCCGACCCGTACGGCGAGCCCGACGCCCAGGCCTGGCTCGAGCACCAGCGCGAGAACCTGGCCACCGGCGACAGCGCCGCGTGGGCCGTGGTGGACCCCAGCAAGGACGTGGCTCTGGCGTCGGTGAGCTTCTTCCACTACACCCCGGAGCTCGAGCTCGAGATCGGCTTCTGGGCCCACCCGGACGCTCGTGGTCGTGGCGTGATGACCCGTGCGATGGCGCGCGTCGTCGAGTACGCGTTCGAGGACGTCGGCGTACGACGGGTGATGGCCGGGGCGGCTGTGGACAACACGGCGTCGCGGCACGTGATCGAGGCCAACGGTCTGACTGCTTGGGGCACCGAACGATTCGGCACCAGGCTCCGCAGCGGGCCGGCCGACTGCGTGTTCTACGACCTGATGATCGACGACTGGCGGGCGTCGCGTCGCCGGTGACCCACGCCGCGAGATTTCGGGTCGGGGGGCCCCGCGCGGCACAATGTCACAAGACCTGGGGAGGTGGAGAGTCGTGAGCATGCCGCGCGCGATCTCGTCGCTGCGGACTCGCCGCATGCTGACGTGGTTCGTGCCCGCGGTCGGGCTGACGCTCTACCTGATCCTCGTCCCACCGGTCCCCGACTTCGCCGCGCAGGCGACGAGGGCCGCGATCTTCGAGAAGGTCGGCAACGTCTCCTGGTGGCCGGGGTGGTACGGCGGCCTCGAGCTGCCGACGTACTCCGTGATCGCGCCCGGGCTGATGGCGACCATCGGTGTCGCCACCACCGGCGCCCTCGCCGCCGCGATCTGCATGGTCATCGCCCACATCCTGTTGCGAGACTCGGCCCGGCCTCGGGCGGCCAGCGTGGTGTTCGCCGCCAGCGTCCTGATCAACCTGTTCGGCGGGCGGATCACCTTCCTGGTGGGCCTCGCGGCCGCGATGGTCGCCGTCCTCGCCCTGGTCCGTCGCCATCCGTGGCTCGCCGGCGTCGCCACCGTGGTCAGCGTGCTCGGCAGCCCGCTGGCCGGCCTGTTCACGGGCATCGTCGCCGCCGCCGTGCTGCTCTCCGATCCCAGCCGTCGCCGTGAGGCGCTGGTCGTCGGCGCCGCCACCGGCGCCTCGCTGGGCACCCTGGGCCTGCTGTTCCACAACCCAGGCGTGATGGGCTCGCCGCCCGGGCAGATGTTCCTGGCCCTGCTCGGTCTCGCGCTGGTCGTGGTCGCCTGTCGCGAGCGCACCATCCGGGTCGGCGCGGTGATCGTCGCGATCGGCCTCGTCGCGTGCATGGTCGCCCCGAACAGCGTCGGCCTGAACCTCACCCGGATGGTGTGGCTGCTCGCGGCACCGCTCATCGTCGGCTACGGCCACCGCCCCGACCGTCACGTCGTGGCGCTCACCGCCCTCGCCCTGATCTTCCCGTCCGTCGACGTGACCTGGCAGCTCGCCGAGGCCGACTCGCCGTCGGCATCCGCGTCGTACTACACCCCGCTGCTCGGCCAGCTCCGCGACCGGATGAACACCGACGCCTCGATCGGGCAGCGGGTCGAGGTCGTCGAGCCGGAGACCAAGGGGGCGGCACGGTACGTCGGCGAGTCGATGCCGGTCGCCCGCGGGTGGGAGCGGCAGGCCGACGTCACGGACAACCCGATCTTCTACACCGACGACGCCCTGAACGCCGATTCGTACCGGCACTGGCTCGACGAGCTCGCGGTGGCGTACGTCGCGGTCCCCGATGCCAAGCTGGACTTCGCCTCGGTCGACGAGGCGAAGCTGATCGCCGGTGGCCTGCCCTACCTGCGCGAGGTCTGGCACAACCAGGACTGGAAGCTGTACCAGGTCATCGACTCCGCGCCGCTGGCACGACATGCGCGGGTGCTCTCCGTGGACGGCAACCAGCTGCGACTCTGGGTGCCGCACCGCGCGCGGGTGCCGATCCAGATCCGCTGGTCGGACCACCTCGCCGTCCTCGACGGCTCCCAGCCGGTGTCGGCCGGCGTCCGTGCCCCCGGATGCCTGTCGCAGAACGGGCAGTGGACGGTGCTCCACGCGCCGGAGGCGGGCGCCTACGTGCTCACCTCGGACTTCGACGTGATCCCCGACAACCAGCAGCCCGGCGGGACCTGCCGGCAGCCCGGCGACTGACCGGTCAGGCCGGCTCGGCGGCGGCGGCGCTACGACGCGCGAAGTTCGCCGAGAGCAGCAGCACCCCGAGCCCGGCCAGCGCGAGGCCGGCGCCGACCACCGACGGTGCCCGGTAGCCCCAGCCCGCCGCGATCACCAGGCCGCCGATCCACGCCCCGAAGGCGTTGCCGACGTTGAGAGACGAGTGGTTCATCGCCGCGCCGAGGGTCTGGGCCTCGCCGGCGACGGACATCAGTCGCAGCTGGAGGTTGACCACCAGCACCGACGATGCGATCGCGACCAGGAACGCCGGGATGAGCGCCCACCAGCCGGCCGGAGCCAGCGCGGCGTACGCCAGCAGGAAGACGGCCATGGCCAGCGACGAGCCGAGCAGCGAACGGAACACCGACCAGTCCGCCAGCGCCCCGGCGACGAACGTCCCGGCGACCATGCCCAGGCCGAACGCCAGCAGGAACACCGGGACGGCGCCGTCGGCGAGCCCGCCGACCTCTGTGACGGCCTTGGCGATGTAGGAGTACAGGGCGAACATGCCGCCGAAGCCGATCGCGCCGGCGAGCAGGGTCAGCCACGCCTGGGGCTCGGCGAACAGCCGCAGCTCGCGGCGGCCCGTGGCGTCGGCGTCGCCGGGACAGGCCGGGATGAGCAGGGTCACCAGAGCCGCGGTGAGCATCGCGAGCGCCGCCGCCACCCAGAACGCCGAGCGCCAGCCGAGGTGCTGTCCCATCCACGTGGCGGCCGGGACGCCGACGACGTTGGCGACCGAGAGACCGATCATCACCATCGCGACGGCACGACCCTCGCGGCCGCGCGGAGCGAGGCTGGCGGCGACGAGGGACGCGACCCCGAAGTAGGCGCCGTGCGGCACTCCGCCGAGGAACCGCGAGAGGAGTAGCAGCCCGTAGCTGCCGGCCACCGCGCTCAGCGCGTTGGCCGCGGCGTACGCCGTCATCAGGGCGACGAGCAGTCCACGCCGCGGCAGCCGGGCGCCGACGAAGGCCAGGACCGGCGCGCCGACCACGACACCCAGCGCGTACGCCGAGATCAGGTGGCCGGCGGAGGGGATGGACACGTCGACGCCGTCCGCGACCTGGGGCAGCAGGCCCATCGCCATGAACTCCGTGGTGCCGATCGCGAACCCGCCCATGGCCAGGGCGAGGAGCGCCAGGGTGAAGCTCATGGTGCGGGTGTCGGCCGTCGCCGGGGTGGTCGTCGTCATGCTCCTACCAGTGTGCGGCCATCGGGCCGCGTCGTGAATTCCACGACGGCCCGGTAGGAACCTCAGCCGAGCGAGGCGAGCGCGTCGTTGAACGTCTGCGACGGGCGCATCACGGCCGAGGCCAGCGCGTCGTCGGGGCGGTAGTAGCCCCCGAGGTCGACCGGGTGGCCCTGGACGGCGATCAGCTCGTCGTTGATCGTCTGCTCGTTCTCGGTGAGCGTCTCCGCCAGACCCTTGAACGCCGCGGCCAGCTCGGGGTCGTCGTCCTGTCGCGCGAGCTCCTGGGCCCAGTACATCGCCAGGTAGAAGTGCGAGCCGCGGTTGTCGATCGAGCCGACCTTGCGGGCGGGGTTCTTGTTCTCGTTCAGGAAGGTGCCGGTCGCGCGCTCGAGGGTCTCGCCCAGGATCCTGGCGTGCGGGTTGTCGTTCGCCTCGGCGTACTTGGCGAACGACTCGGCCAGGGCGAGGAACTCGCCGAGGCTGTCCCAGCGCAGGTAGTCCTCCTTGAGCAGCTGCTGGACGTGCTTGGGCGCGGAGCCGCCGGCGCCGGTCTCGAACAGCCCTCCGCCGTTGATCAGCGGGACGATCGAGAGCATCTTCGCGCTGGTGCCGAGCTCGAGGATCGGGAACAGGTCGGTGAGGTAGTCGCGCAGGACGTTGCCGGTGACCGAGATGGTGTCCTCGCCCTTGCGGATGCGCTCGAGCGAGTACGCCGTGGCGAGCTCGGGCGACAGAATCTGGATCTCGAGGCCGGAGGTGTCATGGTCGGGCAGGTACGCCCGGACCTTGGCGATCAGGTTGGCGTCGTGGGCCCGGCTCTCGTCGAGCCAGAAGACCGCCGGAGCGCCGGTCGCACGCGCGCGCGTCACGGCGAGCTTCACCCAGTCGCGGACCGGCACGTCCTTGGTCTGGCAGGCACGCCAGATGTCGCCGGCCTCGACGTCGTGCTCGATCAGGACGTCGCCCGAGCCGTCGACCACGCGCACGTTGCCCGCGGACCGGATCTCGAAGGTCTTGTCGTGAGAGCCGTACTCCTCGGCAGCCTGGGCCATCAGCCCGACGTTCGGCACCGAGCCCATGGTGGTCGGGTCGAAGGCGCCGTGGGCCCGGCAGTCGTCGAGGACCACCTGGTAGACGCCGGCGTACGACGAGTCGGGGATCACCGCGAGCGTGTCGGCCTCCTGGCCGTCGGGTCCCCACATGTGGCCGCTGGTGCGGATCATCGCCGGCATCGACGCGTCGACGATCACGTCGGAGGGGACGTGGAGGTTGGTGACGCCGCGGTCGGAGTCGACCATGGCCAGCGCGGGGCCGGCGGCGATGCCGGCTTCGAAGGCCGCCTTGATCTCGGCACCGTTCTCGAGCGTGTCGAGACCGGCCAGGATGCCACCGAGCCCGTTGCTGGGGCTGAGGCCCGCGGCGGCGAGCTGCTCGCCGTACGTCGCGAAGACCTCGGGGAAGAACGTGGTGACCGCGTGCCCGAAGATGAGCGGGTCGGAGACCTTCATCATGGTCGCCTTGAGATGGACCGAGAACAGCACGTCGTCGGCCTTGGCCCGGGCGATCGCGTTGGTCAGGAAGGCGTGGAGGTGCGCCACCTGCATCGCGGTGGCGTCCACGATCTCGCCGGCCAGCACCGGCACGGCGTCCTTGAGCACCGTCACGGCGCCGTCCTCGGCCTCGTGCTCGATGCGGAGCGTGCCCTCGGCCTCGATCACGACGGACTTCTCGTTGGCCCGGAAGTCGTGCCGTCCCATCGTCTCGACGTTCGTCTTCGAGTCGGGGCTCCACGCGCCCATCGAGTGGGGGTGCTTGCGGGCGTACTGCTTGACGGACTCAGCGGCACGTCGATCGGAGTTGCCCTCGCGGAGGACCGGGTTGACGGCACTGCCCTTGACCCGGTCGTAGCGGGCCCGCGACTCCTTCTCCTCGTCGGTGGACGGGGAGTCCGGGTAGTCGGGGAGGTCGTAGCCCTGCGACTGCAGCTCGGCGATCGCGGCCTTCAGCTGAGGCGTCGACGCCGAGATGTTGGGCAGCTTGATGATGTTGGCCTCGGGCCGCTTGGCCAGCTCGCCGAGCTCGGCCAGCGCGTCGCCCAGCCGCTGCTCGTCGGAGAGCCGCTCGGGGAACTGGGCGATGATCCGCCCGGCGAGCGAGATGTCGCGCGACTCGACCGCCACGCCCGCCTGTCCGGCGTACGCCTCGATGATCGGCAGGAAGGAGTACGTCGCCAGCAGCGGCGCCTCGTCGGTGTGGGTGTAGATGATGGCTGGTCTGTCGGTGGCAGGGCTCTCGGACACGTTCACGACGCTAGTCAGCGGTGCGGACGTGCGGCAAACCGGGGCAGCGTAGGCGTCAGCCGTGGCGCATCCGCACCAACGAGATGCCGGTGGACGTGGCCACGGTGTCCTGCTGTGCCACCAGGCCCAGACCTCGGGCGTAGTAGGACTGCACGGAGTGCAACGGCTCGAGGGTGCTGAGGTCGCGCGTGGCGACCGTGTGTCGGAACGTGCGCTCGGTAGTGGCGACGGTGGCCGTGAGCGAGACGACGGTCGAGCGACGCTCGACCACACCGGGCTGGAGGGCGTTGAGGTAGCCGTCGCCCAGGCGCGGCGGGTCGGTGAGGACCAGGCCCGCTTCGGCGCCGTCTCGTCCGGCCAGCCACGAGGAGGGGGCGAGGCTGTCGAGGCGCGGCGTGTGCGGCCGCACCTGCTGGCCGAACCACCACACGTTCCCGGCCGTGTCCACGGCGTACCACCGGACCAAGGCGGTGCGCTCGTGCCCCCGGACGCGGACCTGCCAACGCACGCCGGTGGTGGGGATCCCCGCGATGTCCCGCTGCTCAGGAAGCACGGTCGCCACGACGGCGCGGAAGCCGGTCGGCGTGTACTGGCGATAGAGCCATCGGGTGCCCGACCGGAGCGGGAACAACGGGTTCTCGGTGTGGCCGGCGAAGTCGGCGGGGCTCGGGCTGGGCGTGGGGATGGTGAGCCCGTCGATGCCGGCCGGACCGAGCGGAGCAGGTGATGCGCCGCAGCCGGTGAGGACCGCCGGACCGAGCGTCAGCGCTGCCAACGTGGCCGCTGCGCGGACCGCCCAGGCTGCCGCGCGCGTCATGCCAGCAGCATGCCAGCCCGGCGGAGGACGACCTCCGTTCCGCTGCTAGCGTCACCAGCGTCGTCGTCGTTGCGTCCAGGATTCGTCGAGGAGAAGTCTCGTGAGCTCAGCCCCGCTCAAGGTCGCCGTCACCGGCGCCGCCGGCCAGATCGGCTACAGCCTGCTGTTCCGTCTTGCGAGCGGATCCTTGCTCGGGGCGGACCGCCCGGTCGAGCTGCGGCTGCTCGAGATCGAGCCGGCCCTGAAGGCGCTCGAGGGTGTGGTCATGGAGCTCGAAGACTGTGCGTTCCCGTCGCTGGCCGGCGTCCAGATCGGCGCCGACCCGGAGAAGATCTTCGACGGTGTGAACCTCGCGCTGCTGGTCGGCGCCCGCCCGCGGGGACCGGGGATGGAGCGCAGCGACCTGCTCGAGGCGAACGGCGCGATCTTCACCGCCCAGGGCAAGGCCCTCAACAACGTGGCGGCGGACGACATACGCATCGGTGTGACCGGCAACCCGGCCAACACCAACGCCCTGATCGCGATGACGAACGCGCCCGACATCCCGCAGGAGCGCTTCTCCGCGCTGACCCGGCTCGATCACAACCGCGCGATCTCGCAGCTCGCGCAGAAGACGGGTGCCGCGGTGACCGAGATCAAGAAGATGACGATCTGGGGGAACCACTCGGCGACCCAGTACCCCGACCTGTTCCACGCCGAGGTCGGCGGGAAGAACGCCGCCGAGCTCGTCGACGACCAGGACTGGCTGGCGAACACCTTCATCCCGACCGTCGCCAAGCGCGGTGCCGCGATCATCGACGCCCGCGGCTCGTCGTCCGCCGCGTCGGCCGCCTCGGCGACCATCGACGCGGCCCGCGACTGGTTGCACGGCTCGGCCGAGGGCGACTGGGTCTCGATGGCCGTCCGCTCCGACGGGTCCTACGGCGTGCCGGAGGGACTGATCTCCTCGTTCCCGGTGACCACCTCGAACGGCGACTGGTCGATCGTCCAGGGTCTCCAGATCGACGACTTCTCCCGCGGCCGGATCGACGCGAGCGTCGCCGAGCTCGCCGAGGAGAAGGACGCCGTCACCGGGCTCGGCCTGATCTGACCCTCGCCGAGTCGGGATCAGCCGACTCGGCGTCAGAGGGGCGGCTGGTTGGGGATGCTCGTGGAGAGGATCCAGAGGGCGACACCGGCCACCGTCAGGATGACGACGTCGACCCAGCGGCGGCGTACGGCGAGCATGCCCGCCTGCGGGGCCGGGATCACCAGCCGCACGAGCGCGCCGAAGACCAGCGCGGCGGCGATCCACTTCACGCCGAGTCGCCACTCGCCCCGGGTGACGATCGCGAGGCCGACCGCCGAGACGATCAGCACCAGCAGGTAGAACGCGCCGCCGATCGTCGACGGGTAGCGCCGGCCCTGCGGCTCGGCCGACTCCGCGGGTACGTCGTCGACCGGCGGGTCGATGTCGGGTCCCGGGTCGGGCTCGCGCAGCTCCACGTCTCCCTCCATCGCTCTAGTGTGCCGCCTCCTCCGCGATCGCCACGACGTTGGCCAGGAGCATCGCCCGGGTCATCGGCCCGACGCCGCCCGGATTGGGCGAGATCCAGCCGGCGACCTCGGCCACCTCCTCAGCCACGTCGCCGGCGATCTTCCCGTCGACGCGCGAGACGCCGACGTCGAGCACGGCGGCACCGGGCTTGACCATGTCGGCGGTGATGATGTCGGGCACGCCCGCCGCGGCGACCACGATGTCGGCCCCACGCACGTGCGCGGCCAGGTCGCGGGTGCGGGTGTGGCACAGGGTCACCGTGGCGTTCTCGGTACGCCGGGTGAGGATCAGCCCGAGCGGGCGGCCGACGGTGATGCCGCGACCGACCACGACCACCTCGGCGCCCTCGATCACGATGTCGTGGCGGCGGAGCAGCTCCACGACGCCCACCGGGGTGCACGGCAACGGACCTTCTTCGCCGAGCACCAGCTTGCCGAGGTTCGTCGGGTGGAGCCCGTCGACGTCCTTGGCCGGGTCGACCCGCGACAACAGTGCGAACTCGTCGAGGCCGGTCGGCTGCTGAACGATGAACCCGGTGCACGCGGGGTCGGCGTTGAGCTCGTCGATGACGGCCTCGACCTCGGCCTGGGTCGCGGTCGCCGGGAGGTCGCGCCGGATCGAGGTGATGCCGATCGAGGCGCAGTCCTTGTGCTTGGCGCCGACGTACCAGTGTGAGCCCGGGTCGTCGCCGACCAGGACCGTGCCGAGCCCGGGCGTGACACCGCGCGCCTTCAGCTTCTCCACTCGTTCGGCGAGCTCGGCCTTGATCGTCCGCAGCGTGGCGGTGCCGTCGAGGATGCGTGCGGTCATGCGGTGCTGCTCCCTTGGGTCTACGTCGGTGACGTCGGTCGGTCAGTGGAAGAAGTGGCGGGTTCCGGTGGCGTACATCGTCACGCCCGCATCCTGGCAGGCCTTGATCGTGAGCTCGTCACGGACCGAGCCGCCCGGCTGGACGATCGCCCGGATGCCGGCGTCGATCAGGATCTGGGGGCCGTCCTCGAAGGGGAAGAACGCATCGGACGCCGCCACCGAGCCGGCCGCCCTCTCTCCCGCGCGTGAGACCGCGAGGCGGCACGAGTCGACACGGTTCACCTGGCCCATCCCGATGCCGACCGAGGCACCGTCGTGGGCGAGCAGGATCGCGTTCGACTTCACGGCGCGGCAGGCGCGCCAGGCGAACGTCAGGTCGGCGAGCACGTCGTCGGAGACGGCGTCGCCGGCGACGAGCGTCCACGTCGACGGGTCGTCACCCGGAGCGTCGACGTGGTCGACCCGCTGCATCAGGACGCCACCGGAGATGCCGCGGAACTCGACGGGGTCGGGGTGCGCGTCGACGGCACATCGCAGGATGCGGATGTTCTTCTTGCCCTCGAGCACGTCCACGGCACCGTCCTCGAAGTCGGGCGCCACGATCACCTCGGTGAACACCTCCGCGACCTGCTCGGCCATCTCCCGGCTCACCGGCCGGTTGACCGCGATCACGCCGCCGAACGCCGAGACGGGGTCGCACGCGTGCGCCTTGCGATGGGCCTCGGCGACGTCGGCGCCGGTCGCGATGCCGCACGGGTTGGCATGCTTGATGATCGCCACCGCCGGCTCGGCGAAGTCGTTCGCCGCGCGCCGCGCGGCGTCGGTGTCGACGTAGTTGTTGTAGGACATCTCCTTGCCGTGGAGCTGCTCGGCATCGGCCAGACCGCCGCGCCAGTGGGCATAGAGCGCGGCCGGCTGGTGGGGGTTCTCGCCGTACCGCAGCACCGCCTTCTTCTCCCAGGTCGCGCCGGTGAACGCCGGGAAGCTCGCCTCCGAATCGGATGGAGCGTCGCTGGTGTCGGTCAGCACGCTGCCCATCCACGACGCCACCTGCACGTCGTACGCCGCGGTGTGCGCGAAGGCCTCGGCGGCGAGCCTCTGGCGCTGCTCGAGCGTGAACCCGCCGGCGGTCAGGGCGGCGAGCACGTCGGGGTACCGGTCGGGTGAGGTGACGACGGCGACCGACGGGTGGTTCTTGGCCGCAGCCCGCACCATCGACGGCCCGCCGATGTCGATCTGCTCCACGCACTGATCCGGCGTGGCGCCTGAGGTGACGGTGTCGACGAACGGGTAGAGGTTGGAGACCACGAGGTCGAACGGCTCGATGCCGAGATCCGCCAGCTGCTGGACGTGAGAGTCGAGGCGCCGGTCGGCGAGGATGCCGGCGTGCACCTTCGGGTGCAACGTCTTCACCCGGCCGTCGAGGCACTCGGGGAAGCCGGTGAGGTCCTCGACCTTGGTCACCGGCAGGCCCAGCGACTCGATGCGCCCGGCCGAGCCGCCGGTCGAGACCAGCTCGACGCCGGCACCGGCGAGGCCGCGGACGAGGTCGTCGAGCCCGGTCTTGTCGTACACGGAGACCAGGGCGCGCCTGATCGGGATCTGGTCGTTCACGGGACACTCCTGCGCTCGATCCGAGCACCCAGGCGGTCGATGCTCGGTGACGTCACTCCCTGGTGGTTGCCCACCTGCGCCAGTCGTGTGGCCACACCCTACCGGCCGGATCAGCCGCCGAAACGCACGACTCGGCCGTCGACGGTGAACCCCTCGCGGGCCATCCTGCCGACCGCCTCGACCAGCATCCGGCGCTCCTCGGTCTTGATCCGCTCGTGAAGCGTCTCGGCGGTGTCGTCATCGAGCACCGGAACGACGGACTGCGCGACGATCGGTCCGGTGTCGACGCCGGCGTCCACCACGAACAGCGTGCAGCCGGTGACCTTCACGCCGTACGCCAGCGCGTCGGCCGGCCCGTGCATGCCGGGGAACGACGGTGAGAGTGCGGGGTGGGTGTTCAGCAACCGTCCGGCGTACGCCGCCAGGAAGTCCTCGCCGACCAGCTTCATGAAGCCGGCCGACACGACGAGATCCGGATCGAACCCGGCCACCGACGCGGTCAGCGCGGCGTCCCAGGCCGACCGCGTCTGGAAGTCCTTCACCCGGAGCACGAACGTCGGGACGCCGGCGCGCTCGGCCCGGGTCAGTCCCTCGATGCCCTCGCGGTCGGCGCCGACGGCGACCACGGTCGCGGGGTACGCCGGGTCGGCGGTCGCGTCGAGCAGGGCCTGGAGGTTCGTGCCCGAGCCGGACACCAGGACGACGACGCGCAGCTGGCTCCCGACCACGGCCGCGAGTCTACGAGCAGGGTTCGAGCACGGTTCACGAGCAGGGTTCACGAGTTCGGGCGAACCGGTCGCGGACCCATTCATCACTGCATAGGCTGTATTCCGTTAAGTGAAGATCAAGCCGGTCTCGGGGGAAGACCGCACCACAAGTGGGGGCCACAGAAAGGTCGTCCCCCACGTGCGCAGGATCCTCGGCACGATGCTCGCGCTCGCCTGCCTGATCCCGCTGGCCGCTCAGGCTCCCGCCGATGCGCGCGCCTCTCACCGGACGCGGATCCACGTCACGTCCCGCTTCTTCGGGATCCACGACGCCTCGACCCTGGCCTACGGTCGCCTCGACTTCGGCTCGATCCGGCTCTGGGACGCCGGTGTCACCTGGCGTGACATCGAGACCTCGCCCGGCGTCTACGACTGGAGTCGCCTCGACACCCTGGTCCGGGCGGCTCAGGCACACCACACCCAGGTCACGCTGGTCCTGGCGATGACCCCCTCGTTCTACGCCGACGCGCCGTCCCTCCCGCCGACCGATCTCGCCCGCTACCGCGACTTCGTCCGCGCCACCATGACCCGCTACCGCAGCTTCGAGGGCAGCCGTGGCGTCATCGACTACCAGGTCTGGAACGAGGGCAACGTGTCGACGTTCTGGACCGGTACGCCTGCCCAGCTGGCCCAGCTGACGCGGATCGTCGACCAGGTACGCGACCAGGTCGACCCGGCCGCCACCGTCGTCGCGCCCTCGTTCGCCGTACGGCTGCCCGGGCAGCGGCGCTGGTTGTCGGCGTACGTCGCGCAGCGGGTCGCCGGCCGGCCGGTCTGGAGCTACTTCGACGTGACCGCGCTCAGCCTCTACCCGAAGGCGACGTACGGCGCGCGCACCGGCGGACCCGAGGACGCCGTCGCGATGCTCGGCAACGTGCGGCACCGCCTCGCCGCCGCGCACGTCCCGGCCTCTCTGCCGTTGTGGGCCACCGAGATCAACTACGGGCTGCCGTCCGGTGCCCCGCCGGGACACCTTGCCGCGACCCCCATCTCGGCCCGGCGCCAGGCCGCGAACGTCATCCGCACGTACCTGCTCGCGGCGGCCTCGGGGATCGCCCGCGTCTACTGGTACCGCTACGACTGGGGCCGGCTCCCCGACTCAGCCGGCGGTGGCACGCTCGGGAACACCCTGCTCTCGGACCCCGCCGACCACCGCGTGGTCACTCCGGCCGGACGGGCGCTGCACACCGTCCGGCGCTGGATGCGCGGCCGGCTCGTCGGCACCGGCGGCAAGCAGCCGTGCGCCCGCAACGCTCGTGGCACCTACACCTGCACGGTCAAGTACGCCGGCGGCACCCGGACGATCCTGTGGAACCCGACCCGCAAGGTCACCATGAGGGTGCCTGGCACGGCGTCCACAGAGGACCAGCGCGGTCGGTCCGCCCCTCGGTCGGGGAGTCCCGCCCGGCTGAAGGTCGGCTACCGCCCGGTGATGGTGACGTCCCGCTGACCCTGCGCCGATCGGCGGTGGCGGAGGGTGGCTAGCAGGGATCCGACGAGACCGCCGATGCCGAAGGTGGCCACCCCGTGCAGGAGCACCTGGAACACGAACGGGCCCACGTCGGCCATCCGCCCGGGACCCACCGCGCCGCCGGAGACTGCGGCCAGCAACGCGAACCCGACCGCGCAGGCCAGGCCCGCACCGACCCCGCGGAGCGCCGCTTCGTCCCACCGGGACGTCGGGTAGCTGCGCAGCGTGCGGTAGACGGCGACCGCCGCCACGAGGGGCGGCAGCGCCAGCAGCCCGGCCGTCCAGCCCGGGGTCGGGCCGGCGTCGGGGAGTGCTGCCAGCAGCGGGAACATCGGCAGGGCCCCGAGCACCACGCCGGTCGGGGCGACCAGGGTGTGGGTGCCCACCGCGAACCCGGGGCCGAGCAGGTAGGAGCCGCTGAAGAGGGTGGCGTTCGGCGACACCAGGACGCAGAGCCCGATCAGGAGGGTGGCCGCGCCGGGGCTCGTGTGCAGCTGTGACATGACGTTGACCGCGCCGTCCCAGTCGACGACCAGGGCGATGCCGAGAACGACCGCCGACACCGCGACGTACGCGATCAGGATGCGCCAGGCGGCGGCCGCGGCGGCGCGCAGCGAGAGGGGCAGGAACGACGTCCAGATCGCGGCACGGCCGGACCCGACGGCGATCGCGCTGCCACCGATGACGCCGCACAGGACGACGGTCCAGACCAGTGTCCGGGCGAGCGAGGGAGACGTGGCCGCGGTCGCGGCCAGGTGATGGGTGACGACCACGACGACGGCGTACCCCAGGGTGAAGACGCCGGTGGCCGAGGCAACGGTCCAGTCGCGCATCCCATCGGCGATGGCGTCGGCGTCCGGGCCGTGACCGGAGACCGAGTCGCCCAGCCGGAGCCCGAGCCGCCAGATCAGGACGGCGGCCAGCAGGGTCAGGCCCAGGGGCAGCGCGGTGATCACGGTCCCCTCGACCCGAACGCTCGAGCCGTGCGCCATCAGCCAGCCCGTCGCACCCACGCGCAGACCGTCGCGGGGTGCGCCGTGGGCACCCGCGTCGGTGAGGAACCAGCCGATCACCCCACCGGCCAGGCACACCACGAGCGTCGAGCAGGCTGCGCCGACCCCCGCCAGCGCACCGAGCAGCACCAAGGGGCGCCGGTGGGCGGTGTCCTTCCGGTCACCGCGCGGTGCCCGAGTACGACGCGGGGCCGGGAGCAGCGAGGTCATGGTTCGCTCATCATCGCCCGCGTGACCGGCACGATCGGGGCTGCCACGCCGGGACGGTGACGCCTCGGCCGATTGGCTCCGTGCACGGGCGCCTCGTACCGTGGTCGGCGCCATGTCCGACGCCGACCGGTTCGACGCCTACTACGCCGACAGCCGAGATCGGCTGCTGGTGCTGGCGTTCGCGCTCACCGGAGACCTGCCCGCGTCTCGTGGAGCGGTGCGCGACACGTTCGTCGCGGCCTGGCACCACTGGTCGAAGCTCAAGCGGCTCGATGACCCGGAGACGTGGGTGCGCCCCCACGTCTGGAGCCACGCCCAGCGCCGCCACACCGCCCGCATCTGGCACCGCGACCGCAGGCTCGACCCCGAGGTCAAGGCGACCCTCGACGCGCTGTCCAGGCTGCCCGTGGTGTCGCGCAAGGCCCTGCTGCTCACCCAGCTCACGTCTGCGTCACGCCAGGAGATGGCCCACGAGGTCGGCCTGCCCCTGCACGAGGCCGAGAGCCGGCTCCAGACCGCGACGTCCCAGTTCGCGCTGCAGCGCGAGGTCCCCTCGACGGCCGTCCGGCTGCAGCTCGAGCGCCTGGCCGAGCACTGCGCCGGCCAGCGCTGGCCCCGCGCCACGATCATCCGTCGCGCCGGTACCACGCGCCGGCGTACCCACGTGCTCGCCGGCGCCGGTGTGGTCGTGGCCACTCTCGTCGGGTCCGGGTTCCTGGTGGCCGACGACCACGGGGTCCACCCGACGCTGTCGGCGGCGGGTGACCGGCTGACGTCGGTGCCCGCGGCCGGGACCGACGAGGAGACGATCCCGCCGGACGAGGACGTCACGCCCTCGAATCTCGTCTCCAAGGCTCAGCTGAACCGCGCCGTGCCGGGTCGGGCGTGGCGGATCACCGGCACCGATCCCAAGCAGGGCACGACGTTCCCCTGCCAGCGCCGGGCCTTCGCCGACCCGAAGGCGTCGACCGCGCTGGTCCGCAACTTCACCGCCCGTCACGAGAAGGGCAGGGCGCAGCTCGCGGTCGTGCAGGGCATGGAGCTCTCGACCGACGTGCCCGCCGCGCGCGCCGGCTACGCGAAGGCGAACCGCTGGTTCGCGGAGTGCGCCATGCCGCAGACCCAGCTGTTGGCGGTCCGGCACATCCAGCGGCTCGGCGACGACGCGCAGCAGTACGTCCTGCGCAACTGGGGCAGCCCGACCGCGACGTACGTGCTCGGTGTCGCGCGGACCGGCCGGATCAACACCCTCACCCTGACCCGCACCGCCGGCGTGGTCCGGCCGGATCTCGCCGGCAACCTGCGGCTCCTGGTCACCGCGGTCGACGATCTCTGCTCGTCGACGCTGGGCGGTCACTGCTCGGCGCTCCCCAAGCCGGTCGACGTACCCGCGCCCGCGGCCGGGAAGCTGCCGATGATGCTCAGTGAGTTCGACCTGCCCCCGGCCGCCGGCGTCGGCCAGCCGTGGGTGGCCACGACTCCGCGACAGGCGGTCCACAACGTCGCGGCCACCGGCTGCGACCAGAGCAGCTTCCACGGCGGCGGCTGGACCCACGACGCGACGCGGTCGTTCCTGGTGCCCGGCGGTCACCTGGCCGCAGCGTTCGGCATCACCGAGACGGTCGGGCGGCTGCCCGAGCCCGACGCGACGAGCTTCGTCGACGGCGTCCGGTCCAAGCTCGCGTCGTGCGTCAACCGCGACCCGGGCACGAAGGTGCTGCGCCTCGGCAGCGGGCCGACCTGGGCCGCGTGGCGGGTGCGGACGCAGGTCACCAAGAACCAGACCATGACGTTCGACATGGGCGTCGTCCGGTCCGGGGGCGCGGTCGCGCAAGTCGGTTTCGTCCCCGACGGGTCGCACACGATGACGACGGCGCAGTTCGTCGCGCTGGTACGACGTGCCGGCGAGCGCCTCGCGGCGATGCCCGAGTGACAGCTCAGGCGCGCGAGCTCAGGATCTCCCGCATCAGCTCGGCCGTCTCCGACGGCGTCTTCCCGACCTTGACGCCGACGGCCTCCAGGGCCTCCTTCTTCGCGGCGGCCGTGCCGGACGAACCGGAGACGATCGCGCCCGCGTGACCCATCGTCTTGCCCTCCGGGGCGGTGAAGCCGGCGACGTACCCGACGACCGGCTTGGTGACGTGCTCCTCGATGTACGCCGCGGCGCGCTCCTCGGCGTCGCCGCCGATCTCGCCGATCATCACGATCGCCTGCGTCTCGGGATCGGCCTCGAAGGCGGCCAGCGCATCGATGTGGGTGGTCCCCACGATCGGGTCGCCGCCGATCCCGATGGCGGTCGAGAAGCCGAAGTCCTTCAGCTCGTACATCATCTGGTACGTCAGGGTGCCGGACTTGGAGACCAGCCCGATCGGGCCCGCGCCGGCGATCGTGTGCGGCGTGATCCCGGCCAGCGACTCCCCCGGCGTGATGACGCCGGGACAGTTCGGGCCGATCATCCGCGTGGTCTTGCCCTGGAGGTAGGACCACACCTCGGCGGTGTCCTGGACGGGCACGCCCTCGGTGATCACCACCAGCAGCCCGATGCCGGCGTCGATGGCCTCGATGCACGCTTCCTTGGTGAAGGCCGGTGGCACGAAGACGACCGAGACGTCGGCGCCGGTCTCGGCCATCGCCTCCTTGACGGTCCCGAAGACCGGCAGCTCCTGGCCCCCCAGCTCGACCGTCGACCCGGCCTTGCGCGCGTTGACGCCGCCGACGATGTTCGAGCCGGCGTCCAGCATCAGCGCGGTGTGCTTGGAGCCCATCCCGCCCGTCATGCCCTGGACGATGATCTTGGAGTCCTTGTTCAGGTAGATCGACATCTCGTCAGTCCGTCCTAGTCGTCTGTACGTCGAGCGCTCAGGCGCCGGCCAGCTCGGCGGCCTTGTCGGCCGCACCGTCCATCGTGTCGACCTGGGTGACCAGCGGGTGGCCCAACTCCTCGAGGATCGCCCGGCCCTTGTCGACGTTGTTGCCGTCGAGCCGTACCACCAGCGGCTTGGTCGCGTGGTCCCCGAGGATCTCCAGGGCCCCCTTGATCCCGTTGGCGACCTCGTCGCAGGCCGTGATGCCGCCGAAGACGTTGACGAACACGGCCCTCACCTGGTCGTCGCCGAGGATCACGTCGAGACCGTCGGCCATCACCTGGGCGTTGGCGCCGCCGCCGATGTCGAGGAAGTTGGCCGGCTTCACGCCGCCGTGCCGCTCGCCGGCGTACGCGACGACGTCGAGGGTCGACATCACCAGGCCCGCGCCGTTGCCGATGATGCCGACCTCGCCGTCGAGCTTGACGTAGTTGAGGCCCTTCTCCTTGGCCTTGGCCTCGAGCGGGTCGGTCTCGTCCTTCATCTCGAAGACCGCGTGGTCCTCGTGCCGGAAGTCGGCGTTGTCGTCGAGGGAGACCTTGCCGTCCAACGCCTCGAGGACGTCGCCCTCCAGCCGGGCCAGGGGGTTCACCTCGACCAAGGTGGCGTCCTCCTCGACGAAGACCCGCCACAGGGCCTGCACCAGGGCCACGGCCTGGTCGGTCAACGGTGCCGGGAATCCGGCCTCGGCGACGATCGCGCGCGCCTTCTCCTCGTCGACGCCGGTTCCCGGGTCGACCGGGATCTGCTTGACGGCGTGCGGGTTGGTCTTCGCGACCTCCTCGATCTCGACGCCGCCCTCGACGCTGGCGATGCACAGGTAACGGCGGTTGGCGCGGTCGAGCAGGAACGAGAAGTAGTACTCCTCCTCGATGCTCGCGGCCGGCGCGATCAGCACCCGATGAACCGGGAGGTCCTTGATCGTCATGCCGAGGATCGCGGTCGCATGCTCGAAGGCCTCGTCGGGGGTCTTGGCCAGCTTGACACCGCCCGCCTTGCCGCGACCGCCCGCCTTCACCTGCGCCTTGACCACGACGACGCCGAGCTTCTCGGCGGCCGCACGGGCCTCCTCGGGCGTGGTGGCGACGATGCCGAGCGTGACCGGTACGCCGTGCTCGGCGAAGAGCTCCTTCGCCTGGTACTCCATCAGATCCACGTTCCACCAACTCCTGTGAGACCGGTTCCGCCGCGAGAAAGCCTCTCGCACCCTAATCCCGCTAGCGTCGAGACCATGACCCGGGTCGTGTACTTCACCGCCTGCACCCTGGACGGCTTCATCGCCGACGAGCACGACTCGCTGGACTGGCTCTACGAGGTGCCGCACACCGAGCACGACGGCAGTTGGGACGACTTCATCGGCCGGATCGGGCCGCTGGTCATGGGCGCGACGACGTACCAGTGGACGCTCGACCGGCACTTCACCGAGCACCCCGAGCAGTGGCAGGAGTTCTACGACGACCGCCCGGTCTGGGTGTTCAGCCATCGCGACCTGCCGGGCATCCCGGGCGTCGACGTGCATCTGGTCCGTGGCGATGTCGCGCCGGTGTACGACGAGCTGGTCGCGGCCGCGCACGGGAAGGACGTCTGGATCGTCGGGGGCGGTGACCTGGTCGGCCAGTTCGACGACGCGGGGCTGCTGGACGAGGTCAGCCTCGGGATGACCCCGGTGACCCTGGGCGCCGGACGTCCCCTGCTGCCGCGTCGGATCACCTCGCAGCGGATGCGCTTCCGTGAGGCTCGGCAGAGCGGGCAGCGGGTGCGGATCGTGCTCGACGTCGATCGGGGCGCGTAGCGAGACGCGCCGTCAGGCCGGTTCGGCGAACGCGCCGGCCACCCAGCCGGTGATCTCGCCGGTCGTCGCGCCGGGCGTGAACACCTTCGCCACGCCCAGCTCCTCGAGCACCGGGATGTCCTCGTCCGGGATGATCCCGCCCCCGAAGACGCGGATGTCGGAGGCGTCGCGCTCGCCGAGCAGCTCGATCAGCCGGCGGAACAGCGTCATGTGGGCACCCGAGAGCACCGACAGCCCGATCAGGTCGGCGTCCTCCTGGATCGCGGTCTCGACGATCTGCTCCGGCGTCTGGTGGAGGCCGGTGTAGATCACCTCGTGCCCCGCGTCCCGCAGGGCTCGCGCCACGATCTTGGCGCCACGGTCGTGACCGTCGAGCCCGGGCTTGGCCACCACGATGCGGAGCCGGGAGGAAGGTGACGCCATGCGCGCAGACTACCGACCGCGTCCGCGATCCCCTCCGGCTGCGGTCGTGCCCTCCACGGTGAACGCATCCGGTACAAACGTTTGTGCACAACCCGTCGAGGGGGGATTACAACCCCCGTGACCTTTCCGTTACTGTCATGGCCGCTACCACCTTTCCCCCGACCCTTCCTGGAGCATGTCCATGGGTGACCACCGCGCCGGTCCGTCCGGTACGGCCACCGCAGTCGGTGCACCCACCCCCGGGAAGCGAGTCGCCCGCCACAGTGCGGAGCAGCGCACCTCTGAGCCGTACGTCGGCCGCCGCGTCTCCGGGCGCGACCCCGTCGTCCCTCCACCCGCCCCGAGCGAGTCCGAGACCGAGACCGTCCGACCGGTCGGCCGTCGGATCGCGATCGACGTGGACTGCCCGGGCGACTCCGACGACGTCGCCGGCCACCTCTTCCGGCCGACCGCTGCGCCCACCCTCACGCCGTACGTCGGTCGCCGGGTCGCCACCACGGTCCGGCTGATCACACAGCCCGAGCCCGTGGAGCCCGTGGTCGAGGCGTTGCCCGAGCCCGTGGTCGAGACGGTCCCCGAGCCCCTGGTCGAGACGGTCCTCGAGCCGGAGCCCGAGCCGGTGGTCGTGCCGGTGGTCGAGACGGTCGTGGCTCCCGTGCTCGTCACCGAGCCCGAGCTCATGGTGACGCCAGAGAAGCGCCCGGACGCCGTGCGCACCGTCAAGCGCAACCGGCCCTCCGGCCGCCGCGTGGCCACCCGGCGCGCCCGAGTCCCGAGCCTGCCGCTCCTGGCCGGTGTCGCGGTCCTCGCGATCTCTGCGGGCGGTGCGCTCCAGGCGATGCATCCCGGCCTCTCGGGCACCGACGCCGACGGACACCTCTCCCCCGCCGGAGCCCTGTCGGGCAGCAGCGCGGTCAGCTCGGCCAACGTGCTCGGAGGCCGGGGCACGGTCGTGAGCCGTGACTCCGACCGCCAGGTGGCGTCGGGTGCCGGCAGCCTCCAGGCGGCGGCCGACGCCCAGGCCAAGCAGCGCGATCAGGCGCTCTCGGAGTTCGCCGCGAAGGCCGAGAAGCGCTCCGCCCAGGTCAAGCTCCACCAGTGGGTGCTGCCGGTCACGCCCGGCGTCTACCACCTGACCGCGCGCTTCGGCGACTACAGCTCGCTGTGGTCCCACTTCCACACCGGCCTCGACTTCGCGGCCCCCACCGGCACCCCGATCATGGCGGTCGCCGGCGGCACCATCACCGAGGTCGGCTACTCCGGCGCCTACGGCAACCGCACCATCGAGCTGCTCCCCGACGGCACCGAGCTGTGGTACTGCCACCAGAACGAGTTCGGCACCTCCGTCGGCGCGACGGTCAAGCCCGGCCAGGTGATCGGGTACGTCGGCTCCACCGGCAACGTCACCGGCCCCCACCTCCACCTCGAGGTGCACCCCGGCGGTGGCGACCCGGTCGACCCCTACACCGCGCTCCAGGTGCACGGCCTGAATCCCTGACCTATCAGAGCTTCTCGACCGGCGCGTAGCGGAGGAGCAACCGCTTCACGCCCTCGGAGCCGAAGTCGATCGAGGCGACGGCCTTCTCCGCGACGCCCTCGACGGTCACCACGGTCCCCAACCCGAAGGTGTCGTGGGCGACCCGGTCACCCGGCGACAGCGACGGCACCTCACGGGCCCGCTTGGACTTCGCGGCCACGTCGGCTCGGGCCGCGGCCGCGCTGAAGTTGCGTCGCCCGGCCGCGGTCGGCTGGCCCACACCGGTGGTCTGCGACAGGTCCGGCCGCTGCCAGTGCACCTGGTCGGCCTCGGTACGCCGCCAGTCGACCAGCTCGTCGGGCACCTCGCCGAGGAAACGCGAACCGGGGTTGTGGGCCGGCGCTCCCCAGGCGGATCGGACCAGGGCACGTGAGAGGTAGAGCCGCTCGCGGGCGCGGGTGAGCCCGACGTAGGCCAGCCGTCGTTCCTCCTCGAGCTCGCCGCCGTCGTCGAGGCTGCGGGAGTGGGGGAAGACGCCGTCCTCCAGGCCGGTGAGGAACACGGTCGGGAACTCCAGGCCCTTGGCGGTGTGGAGGGTCATCAGGGTGACCATGCCGCCGTCGTCGGGGCTGTCGGGGCCGGGGGCGTCGGGAATCTGGTCGGTGTCGGCAACCAGGGCGACGCGCTCGAGGAAGTCGGACAGGCCGGGCGTCACGACCCCGGCGTCGACGTCCGTCGGGTCGGCGGACGGCCCCGCCTGCGGGTCGTCGGCGAACTCGCGCGCGACGGCGACGAGCTCGGCGAGGTTCTCCAGGCGGGTGCCGTCCTGCGGGTCGTCGGATGCCTCGAGCTCGTCGAGGTATCCCGACCGGGCGAGCACCGACTCCAAGATCACGTCGGCCCGCTCCCCCGCGTCGACCATCGACTGGAGCTCCTCGACCAGCGCCACGAAGCCCTGGATCGCCAGCAACGAGCGGCTGACCAGCCCCGGGGCCTCGTCGGCGCGGCGTAGCCCCTCCCAGAACGTGATGCGCTCGCGCTGGGCGAACGACGTCACGCACTCCAGGGCGCGGTCGCCGATGCCACGCTTGGGGGTGTTCACGATGCGGCGCAGCGAGACCTCGTCGTCCGGGTTCACCAGCATCCGGAGGTAGGCGAGGGCGTCGCGCACCTCACGGCGCTCGTAGAACCGCACGCCGCCGACCACGCGGTAGGGCATGCCGAGGCGGATGAACACTTCCTCGAAGACACGCGACTGGGCGTTGGTGCGGTAGAACACCGCGACCTCGCCCGGCCGCGACCCGGCGTCGGTCAACGTGTCGATCTCGCCGGAGACGAAGCGCGCCTCGTCGCGCTCGTCGTCGGCGACGTAGCCGACGATCTTGGCGCCCATGCCCGCGTCGGACCAGAGGTTCTTGGGCTTGCGGCCGCGGTTGTGCTCGATCACGGCATTGGCGGCGTTGAGGATCGTCTGCGTCGAGCGGTAGTTCTGCTCGAGCAGGATCGACGTGGCGTCCGGGAAGTCCTGCTCGAAGTCGAGGATGTTGCGGATGTTGGCGCCCCGGAACGCATAGATCGACTGGTCGGCGTCGCCGACGACCATCAGCTCCGCGGGCGGGACGCGCTCCGTGGTGGTCTCGACAGGCTCGACCGACGAGATGGGGTCCTCGAGGGAGTCGGCACAGAGCTGGTGGATCAGCGCGTACTGCACGTGATTGGTGTCTTGGTACTCGTCGACCAGGACGTGTCTGAACCGGCGCCGGTAGGTCTCGCGCACCTCGGGGAACGTCGCGAGCAGGTCGACCGTGGTCATCAGCAGGTCGTCGAAGTCCAGGGCGTTGGCCTCGCGCAGCCGCTGCTGGTAGCGGGTGTACGCCGCGGCGTACGCCTCCTCGAACTTGTTGCGGGTGTCGGCCGCGACCTCCTCCGGCCCGCGGAGCTCGTTCTTGTGGGTGGAGACCCAGTGGAGCACGGCGCCGGGCTGGTAGCGCCGCGGGTCGAGGTCGAGGTCGTTGATCACCATCGTCATCAGCCGTTTGGAGTCGGCGGCGTCGTAGATGGTGAAGCTGGACTTGAAGCCGAGCTTGTCGATCTCCTTGCGCAGGATGCGCACGCAGGCGGAGTGGAACGTCGAGACCCACATCAGGCGCGCGCGGGGCCCCACCAGCTCCTCGACCCGCTCCTTCATCTCGCCCGCGGCCTTGTTGGTGAAGGTGATCGCCAGGATCGAGCCGGGATGAGCCTTGCGCTGGGAGACGATCCAGGCGATCCGGCGGGTGAGCACCCGGGTCTTGCCCGAGCCCGCGCCGGCGACGACGAGGAGCGGTGGACCCTCGTGCACGACGGCCGCCCGCTGCGGCTCGTTCAACCCGGCGAGGAGCTCGTCGGCCGAGGGACCGCGGGGCCGTGCCTTCTCGGTCTCGACATCGGTCGGGCCGAGCGTCTGGCCGATGATCGGAAGGGTGTCGCTCATCTCCGGTCCAGCCTACGGCCCGGCACCCCCAAGACCCTCAGAGCAGGCGCCGGTCGGACGCCCAGCGGGTCAGCTCGTGGCGTGAGGAGAGCTGGAGCTTGCGCAGCACGCTGGACATGTGGGTCTCGACGGTCTTGATCGAGATGAACAGCTCGCGGGCGACCTCCTTGTAGGCGTAGCCGCGGGCGATCAGGCGCATCACCTCCCGCTCACGCTCGGTGAGTCGGTCGAGGTCCTCGTCGACGGCGGAGATCTCGATGGTGCCGGCGAAGGCGTCGAGCACGAATCCGGCCAGCCGCGGAGAGACGACCGCGTCGTTCTCGGACCCCCGCTTGATGGCGTCCACCAGCTCGGGGCCGGTGATGGTCTTGGTGACGTAGCCGCGGGCACCGGCTCGGATGGTGCCGATCACGTCCTCGGCGGCGTCCGACACCGACAGCGCGAGGAAGCGTGGACCGTCGGCCGCCATCGCCGGCGGCATCCTTCGCATCACCTCGGCGCCGCCACCGCCGGGCAGGTGTACGTCGAGCAGGACGACGTCCGGCTTGTGCTCGGCGATCGCGGCGACCGCCTCGTCGACGTCGGCCGCCTCGGCGACGACGTCGACCGTCGAGCCGAGCTCGGCGCGCACGCCGGCCCGGAACATCGCGTGGTCGTCGACGATCAGGACTCGGATCCCACCTCGGGGCGCAGTGCTCACTGGTTGCTCTCCTGTCGCGGCAGCTTCAGCCGCACCTCGGTGCCGGTCTCGGGTGTGGATCGGATCTCGGCGGTGCCGCCGTGGCGGGTCATCCGGTCCAGGATGCTGTTCCGCACTCCCTGGCGGTCGGCGGGGACGGTCTGGCGGTCGAATCCCGTGCCTCGGTCGCGCACGAACACCTCGACGCGGTCCGGCGAGACCTCCGCGTAGATGTCGACGACCGGCGACCCGGCATGCTTGGCGGCGTTCGTGGCGGCCTCCCGCGCAGCGGCCACGATCGGCGTCAGGGCCTCGTCGAGGTCGACGTCGCCGACGGTCACCAGCTCCACGTCGACGCCGTAGGTGTCCTCGATCTCGCGGACCACCTCGCGCAGCGCCCCGGCCATGGTGCCGCCGTCCGGCGTCGCGTCGAACAGCCAGGCGCGCAGGTCGCGCTCCTGCGACCGGGCGAGCCGGGCGACGGTCGGGGCGTCGGCGGCGTTCTTCTGGATCAGGGCGAGGGTCTGGAGCACCGAGTCGTGCAGGTGTGCGGCGAGGTCGGCGCGCTCCTGGGTGCGCACGCGCTCGGCGCGTTCGGCGGACAGGTCGTTGGTGAGGCGCCACACCCAGGGCCCCAGGATGATCGCCAGGCCGATGCCGCCCAGGGCCGCGGCGAACAAGACGTCGGTCACCTGGCGGAGGTGACCCTGCCGAACGGCGAACAGCGCCATCGCGGACACGATCAGCAGGAAGCCGGCGCCCACCCGGAGGTACGCCGCCCAGCCACCGGCGCCGAACACCGCGCGCACCGGGTTGAGCTTCTCGGACTGGTCGAGCCAACGCGACCGCTGCGCCTCGTCGGCCTGACGCCACAGCAGACCGAAGCCGAGCACGGCCAGCACCAGGGCCCAGATCACGATCCCGTTGCCGAAGATCGCCTCGGCGGTCAGCACCATGCCGAGGCCGAGCGCCACCAGGGCGATGGCCGGACCGGAGTCCGCGAGCCGGCGGATGCGTCCCGGACGGCGGCCCTGTCGGGCGGCGCTCTCGAGCCCGGGTGCCTCATGGTCGTAGAGCGACTCGGCGGGCAGCACGAGCCAGAGTCCGGCGTAGAACAGGATGCCGCTGCCGCCGAGAACCGCCGCGATCAGGAACCCCGCCCGCATCCACAGCACGGGCACGCCGAGGTGGCGCGCCAGGCCGGCCGCAACCCCGCCGATGATCGGGTGGCGCGTGTCACGGGTGGCGCGGCGCACCGGACGTTCGGTGGGTGCGGACATGGTGGTCATGACACCGTCCATCGTCTCAGGTCGGCCGGGCCCGAACCACGAGGACGAGCCCCGGTCGTACCCTGAGCCGCGACCCCGACGGCGCGGGCGCGATCAGGGGTTCCCCCGATGGTGTACGCCGCGCGGATGGCGCACCTTGGATGACATGACCACGACACCACCCGACACCTCCCCGCCCCAGGGCCCCACACCGGACACCGGCCCCCGCGTGGGATGGGACGACATCCGCGACCTTGCCCGGATCCGGCGCAGCCGGTCCGACCGCAAGGTGGCCGGAGTCGCCGGCGGGCTCGCTCGTCACCTCGACATCGACCCGGTGATCCTGCGGGTGGCGTTCGTGGTCCTCACCTTCTTCGGCGGCGTCGGCCTGCTGCTGTACGTCGCGCTGTGGCTGCTCCTGCCCGAGGACGGCAGCGACTGGGCGAAGATCAAGCTCGACCGCCGCAGCCGCACGGTCGCCCTGGTCGTCGTCGGCGCGCTGGCGCTGCTCCTGCTGGTCCAGCACGGCTGGTGGGGCGGCGGCGGATGGCTCTTCGTCTGCCTGGTCGTGGTCGCAGCCGCGGTCGTGGTCTCCACCCAGCTCCCCCACCGCGGCGACGGTCCGCCCGCGACGTACCAGGGCGCGGTGCCTCCGACCACGACGCCGCCGACCGCGACGCCCCCGCCCCCGTCGTACGTCGTGCCCGAGCAGCCGCGCCCGGTCAACCCGCGCAAGAAGGGCCCGATCCTGTTCTGGTTCGCGCTGGCGGTGATGGCCGTCGCCCTCGGTGTCCTCGGGATCGCCGACCTCGCCGGCGCCGACGTCGCACCCTCGGCGTACCCCGCCACGGTGCTCGGGCTGAGCGCGGTGTCCCTCCTGATCGGGGCCTTCTTCGGCCGGGCCGGCGGGATCATCCTGGTCGGTCTCGTCGCCTACGCCGTCACCGCGGGCCTGACGATCGCCGACCGATGGGACGTCGACCGCACCGTCGCGCGCCCGACGACGCCCGCGGAGGTGCAGAGCAGCTACCGGATGGACAGCGGTGAGCTGGTCGTCGACCTCGCCGGCATCTCGCCTCAGGCGTTGGACGGGCGCGAGATCCACGTGTCCGGAGACATCGGCCATCTCGACATCCGCGTGCCCGAGGGACTCAACGTCGACGCCCACCTCGACATCGACGGCCCCGGCGGCATGAACGCCTTCGGCCAGGACGAGGGCGGCTTCGGCCACGAGATGGACACCCACCACGTCGTCGGGGCGGACGCCCCGACCCTGACCATCGACGCCCAGCTCGACATCGGCGGGATCGACCTGCACACGGAGGAGTCACGATGAGCGACCTCGACCAGACCACCACGGAGCACGCAGACAGCTGGCGCGACGGTCTCCACCCGATCAACGTGGGACACCTCGTGATGGGCGTCGCCTTCGCCGGGCTGACCATCATCTGGGCGCTGTACATGTCCGACGTCGTCGGGTCACACGACCTGCGCTGGCTGCTCCCGATCCCCTGGGTGGCCGCCGGCGTGGCCGGCCTGGTCGCGGCCGCGCCGCGGATGCGTGGGTATCGCGACTGATCTCCTCTGCGAGAGTGGCTCCATGCCGCTGCCGCGCATCGGGTCACTGGTGTCCCTGCCCGCCCTGTCCCATCCCGAGCTGGTGGCCCCGCCGGTCCACGACGCGCTGAGCGACTGGGCCGGCGCGGCCGAGGTCGCGGTCGTCGAGATCGACCCGGCGTACGCCGACACGGCCGCGATGAGCGAGCACTACGACGTCCCGATGGCCGACGGCGCGAACTGCGTGGTGGTGATGGGCAAGCGCGAGGGCGAGGAGCGGCTGGCCGCCTGCCTGGTCCGTGCCGACACCCGCGCCGACGTCAACAACCTGGTCAAGCGCACCCTCGACGTCCGCAAGTGCTCCTTCCTCTCGATGGACCGGGCCGTCGAGGAGTCGGGGATGGAGTACGGCGGCATCACCCCGCTCGGCCTGCCCGCGGCCTGGCGGATCCTCGTGGACGACACCTGCCTCGACATCCCCGCCGCCGTGATCGGCTCCGGCGTACGCCGTTCCAAGCTGCTGGTGCCCGGCCGCCTGCTCGGCGAGCTGCCGGGTGCCGAGGTACTGGCCGGCCTGGGTCGCTGAGCGACGTGGGACGTCATACGTTCTGGTCGTTCTAACGCCCGATTCGTATGACGTCCCGGGAGGTCGACAGAGCGGTTCGGTTCGAAGAAGGTCTTCGAGGCCTACCTCCGGGCACTCTGCGACAGCGCGCCCACGAGCTTGCGCGGCCCTTCCACCGGGTCCAGAGGTCCTGATCTTGCGACCGTGACAGTGGTTCTGTCACAGTCGGGAGCGTGAAGCTCTCGACGCAGCTGATGTACGCCGGCAACCCGCGCGACGCGGCCGACCAGGTCAAGGCACTGGAGGACGCCGGGCTCGACACCGTCTGGGTGGCAGAGGCCTACGGCTTCGACTCCCCCACGCTGATGGGGTATCTCGCCGCGAAGACCGAGCGCATCGAGATCGGCAGCGCGATCCTCAACGTCTACTCCCGCACCCCGAGCGCGCTGCTGCAGACGGCGGCCGGGCTGGACAACGTCACCCAGGGCCGCGCGATCATCGGCCTCGGCGCCAGCGGGCCACAGGTGATCGAGGGGTTCCACGGCGTGCCGTACGACAAGCCGTTGGGTCGCACCAAGGAGATCATCGACCTGATCCGGCGCGGTCTGCGCCGCGAGACGCTCGTGCACGACGGCATCTTCACGCTCCCGCTCCCGGAGGGGCAGGGCACCGGTCTCGGCAAGCCGTTGAAGCTGATGAACAAGCCGGAGCGTCCCAGCATCCCTCTCTACATCGCGGCGCTCGGCCCGAAGAGCGTCGAGGGCGCCGCGGCGTACGCCGACGGCTGGCTGCCGTTCCTCTTCGTCCCGGAGAGGTCCCAGCAGGTCTGGGGCGAGTCGCTCGAGCGCGGCACGGCGAAACGTCAAGCGGGGCTCGCCCCGCTGGAGATCTGCGCCGGCGGCATGGTCGCGATCGGCGAGGGTCCGGAGACCAAGGCGCTGCTCGACTTCGCCCGCCCGATGGTCGCGCTGTACGTCGGCGGCATGGGCGCGCGCGGCAAGAACTTCTACAACGACCTGATGTGCCAGTACGGCTACGAGAAGGAGGCCAAGGAGATCCAGGACCTCTATCTCGGCGGCAACAAGCGCGACGCCGAGACGCTCGTCCCCGCCGAGCTGCTCGAGTGGGGCAACCTGGTCGGCCCCGCGTCGTACGTCAAGGAGCGGATCGCGGCCTTCGCCGAGGCGGGGGTCACCAACCTCCAGGTGATGCCTGCGAGCGACGACCCGCCGGCGACCATCCGTCAGCTGCGCGAGCTCGTCGACTGATCTCCGACGAGCAGCACGAGCCGGCTGGACCGCCGCGACCCCCGCACCGAGATGGAGCTCAGGGCCGCGGCGGCGGTCACTGCAGCTGGATCGTGAAGCTACGACTCCCGAGGTCGAACGAGCCGTTCACGGGATCCTCGCCCACGGGCTTCACGTCGTTCGCGGCCGGCAGGATCCGGAACGTGACCGTGTAGGTCTTGCCCTTCACCCAGCCCAGCTTCGTGCCGACCAGGGTGGCGTTGAACGTGTGCTCCTTGGCGTCGTAGGTGACCAGGTCGGTCCGTGCCGTCCACGGGCCGGTACTCCCGACCTCGCGCCAGCGGATCTGCGTCCGGTTCGCCGCGACCAGCGCCTTGGCCGTGGCGTCCGGGACGAGCTGGACGGGTTGCAGCACCAGGGCGGCCATCTTCGTCGTGCCGTTGACGCCCACCACCGTCGTGCCGCCGTTCTTGATCGGCGGCGCGAACGGGCTGATCAGGTACGACGTGGCCAACGCCGCCGTCGACGGCACGGCGTTCGGCGCCGTCACGGTGACGGCGAAGGTCCCGACCACCAGCCGCGACGTCATCCGCGGGGCGAACGCGACGCCCTGGGCGTTCGTGGTGACGGTCGCGGTCGTCTTCAACCCGGGGAACACGGCCCCCGGAGCGTTCGCAGGAAGCGTGAAGGTCACCGGGACTCCGGCCAGCGGTCCTCGACCGTCGGCAAGCGTGGCCTGGAGGTCCGGGAACGGCAGAGCCGGCAAGGTGGTCGCCGATCCCGGGTCGAGGGTGAGTGTCGCCGTTGTGAGCACGACCTGGACCTGCTGTGAGTCGATCGGCTCGCCGTCGGCTCCGATCAGGTCGGCCTGCACCGACACCTGCCCGGAGGGGAGGCCCTCGCCCGCGGGCAGCTTCAGGACGACGGTGCCGTCGGCGGCCGAGGCATCGGCGTACTGAAAGAGCTGCGTGCCGTTGCGGGAGACCGTGAACCGCACGGTGCGGTTCGCGACCGGTCCGCTCTGGTCGGTCACCGTGGCCGTCACTCCGAACGGCGAGCCCGACGTCGGCGCCGCGGTGCCCAGGCTCAGCTGGGCGGTGTCGGCACCGGCCTGGACGACGCGATACCCGTCGCCTTCCGCCGTGTCCAGGCCGACCGCGCCGACCCCGTTGGCGGCCTGCACCAAGAACCGCATCCCGGACGACGACTGCCCGGCCGGCAGCGGCAGGGTGCCGGTCCAGTGGGTGGAGTCGTGGGGGTCCTGGGTCAGGTCCACGGACCTCCAGTGGCCGTAGCCGGAGTCGGCGCCCGTCCCGGTCCAGGTGGCCCAGACCTCCTGGACGCCGGCGGACGGGTCGCCGGTGACGGTCGCGGAGAACGTCACGACGCCGTTGCTGACGGTGCCCTGCACGTTGCCGATGCTCGGCGCCGCCGCGAGCGACGGCTGGTTCGCCCCGAAGGACTGGCCGTCGGTCCCGCTGTAGAACAGCCGCATGTCCATGTGGGTGTAGGCCCGCTGCGTGTCCGTGAGCGCGCCGCCGGTGTCGGAGCGGTACTGGCCGGGCGTGAGGATCAGCGACGTGCGACCGCTGCCGCCGAGGGTCCCGAAGTAGTTCGGGGTGATCAGCCGCTGCGGGAAGAAGGCGTCCGATTGGAACGTCGTGTTCGGCGTCGATCCCTCGATCGCGGGCGCGCCGGTGACCGGCAGGATTCCCGTGGTGTCGGCGTAGTCGGCGCTCCGGAAGCCGACGCCGCGCAGGACCTGACCCGAGACGGTGACGTCCTCGATCTGCTTGGGCAGGGCGGGGGCGCCGGGCAGGACCGTCACGCCGTCCCGGCCCGCGAGCCAGGTGCTCTTCGCGGGCAGGCCGGCCTGCTGGGGGTCGGACGGATCCACGCCGGAGTCCTTGGTGCGCGCATCCGTCGGGGTGTCGACCCCCAGGTCATCGGTCTTGAGCCCGAAGGTGGCGCCCGGGGTGCCGGCGCCGACAGCCTGCGGAGACGCGGAGGAGACGTCGGACCCGATCGCCGTACGGCCGGGGGCATCGAAGCCGGTCATCGGCAGGCCGTACAGAGTGGCCTCGAGCATCGACTTCTGGTCGATGCCACTGACCGTGCTCAGCCCGGACAGGTAGTCCTGCTTGGCCCGCACCAGGGCGGTGCCGACCGGGACCGGGGCGTTGCCGGCCGTCGTCTCGTGCAGACGACGGGAGACGTCGAGGTAGAGCCGTTCGCTGTACTCGAGGAAGTCGGAGTCGCCGTACTGGTACCCGGTGCCGCCGATCAGGACCGCGTGCTGCTCGGCCATCCGCTGCGTCCAGTCGAACGGGTTGGTGACCTGAGGCACGCCGGCCGCGTCGACGATGTTGTACCCCGAGTGGCAGCCGGCACTGAGGACGACGGTGTCCTTGAGCGCGTTCGGGTGGGCACCGTTCGGGTCCAGCTCGTTGGCGTCGAACGCCGTCTGGAAGTCGGCCGCCAGGGTGTCGTTGGCGCTGAAGTGGCCGGCCAGATAGACCAGGTCGTGGTGCGACCCGAGCAGCGCGTCGCTGAGCTGGGTGGCCGTCCAGTTGTCGGCCGTTCCGTCGTCGACGCCCGGGTGGTCGATCAGGGTGTCGTTGCTCCCACTGGGGAGTGCGGCGGCGAACTGGTCGTGCACGCCGTCGGCCGCGTCGGCCAGGAAGTCGTACCCGGTCACCAGCGACGAGGTCGGCGTCGGGAGCGTGCCGTTCGGCAGAGTGAGGTAGTGCGTCACCGTGGACTCGATCTCGTCCGGTGTCTTGACCAGCCGGCCGACGGCGAGGTCGGGCACCGGCAGGGTGACGCCGCTGATCGTGACGGTGGTATCCGATCCGTAGGCGTCCTGGCTCTGCACCTGGTCGGCCTTGAGGCTGGCCCCCGACGGAGTGTCGTCACGGACCGGCGGGGAGAACTGGCTCTCCTCGCCGAGCCCGGAGACGTCCGGGTAGCGGAAGAACGGGATGACGTCGTCGCCGCCGGCCAGCACGACGTACGCGCTGTTGTCGTTGCGGAAGCCGTGGACCAGCTCCTTGATGGCTCCCGCGACGAGGTTCACGGCGTAGGGGCACGTCGGGTGCCCGGCGACCTGCGTCCACAGGGCCTGCACACGGGGCGACTGGGCGACGTCGATCCGCGTGCCGTCGGTGCCGCTCGCAAGGCTGTCCAGCGAGCCCAGGTACGCGTCGTACTCGGGGGTGCCCACCGTGAGGCCGAGCCGGTTGGTGTCGGTGACCACGACGGTCTGCGGGTCGGTCGGGTCCGGCGCGGTCGGTGCTCCTGGCGGCGGCGCGAGGGCGAGCGGGACGTTGCTCTCGTCCTGCAGGCCCGCGCACTGGGTGCCGGCGGTGTCGGTGATGGTCCGGGCGACGTGGAAGCCTCCGGCCGGCGTCTGGTCCGTGTGGCCCTGGACCCGGACGTAGAAGAAGCCCAGCGTGTTGCCGGTAGGCGCCGAGACCGTCTCGGGCTGGCTACCGGTGTTGGCCGAGACCGCGAGGAGCGTCTGATCCTGCGCGGCCGAGAACGCGTTGCTGAAGTCCGGGTCGGACGCGAGGTTCGGGTCGTAGGCGTCCGGCGCGTAGATCCGCGGGGCGTAGATCCGGGGTGCGTAGATCCGCGGCGCATAGATCCGCGGCGCGTAGATCCGCGGCGCGTAGAGGTCGGGTGCGTAGATCCGCGGCGCGAACTTCGCGGCGGTGTTGGTCGTCGGGATGTCGGTGGCCGCGGCCGGGTAGCTCGGGATCTGCGACTCCGACCCGGGAGCACCTTGGGCCGACGCGGCGGCGAGCTGACTCAGGTCGGTGCCGTTGCTGAGCTGGTCGAAGGCCGCGCCGATGTCGCCGTAGAGCGCGACGTCGTAGTCGGCCGGGAGGTTCGTCAGGTTCACCGTCGCCTGTTGGCCGGGCACGACCGGGAACTTGTACCAACGGGTCTCACCGGGCTCGGCCAGGCTGCGGTCGATGCCGGTGCCGGAGGGCAGGTCCTCGGCTCCGACCCACTGCCGGTTGTCGGATCCGATCGTCGCGTCGATGTAGGGCTTGGTGCTCAGCGTCAGGGAGCCGCGGAGGAAGTTGTTGGAGTCGAAGTTCGATCCGCTCAGCCGGAACCCGTAGGTCTGACCTGCGGTCACCTGGAACGTCGCCACACCGCCGTAGTCGAACCCGTTGGACGGGCTCGTGCAGCAGTTCGCCGGGCCGTCGTTCACGAGCACCTGGGTCGCACCACCGGTGACGAACGCCTCGAGGTGGGTCGTCACCTGGAACCAGGCGTGGAGCCCCTGCCAGGTGTAGGGCACCGTGACGGTGCCGGTGCTCGTCGCGGTCGCGGTGAAGGTCCAGCTGCCCGTGAATGTGTTGGTGGCGTCGTAGGTCATCTGGGCTGCGGACGCCGTGCCGTCAGAGACGGTCTGCACCGTGCCGGTGCCGCTGGCGGTCCAGACCGGGTCGCTCGGTGCGGCGGCCGCGGGGCCGGCAAGTGCTAGTGGCGTCGCAAGCCCGATCGCGGTGGCGAGCGCCGCCAGGAGCGCGGTCAGCCGACCGGGCCGACGCGTCGACGTACGCCGATCCGGGCGCACGGACTGAGACACACGAAATGTTCCGGACACGCTGACTTCTCCCCCTGTTAGCCCCCTCGGCCACCGTCGGGCCCGGACCCGTCCCCCGAGAGCGGCAAATGAAGACTAACCCCACCAGACCCCAGCGGACTGTCACCGATCTGACTATGCGAAGGGACCACGCGGGCCTGGGGTAGGGCGGCTCGTTCAGGCGGTCAGCAGGTCCGTGGCGCGCTGGACCGCGGACGCGAGATCGGCCGCCTCACCCTCTGCCTCGGCCCGGCCGAGCGCCTCGGCCGCCGTCCGGTCGCGCGCGGGCGCGAGGGCCTCGACGAGCGCCGCCTCGGTGGGTGGGAACCGGGGCGCGCCGATCACCTCCCGGACCCGCGCGGCCGCCGCCAGCAGATATACCGCATCCACGTCGTACGTCGACCCTCCGGCGAGTGCCCACACCGCGACGTCCTCAAGGAGGTGCGCCACCGACCAGCGGTCCTCGCGCTCGACGTACGCCTCCAGGGCGAGGCGGAAGTCGGCCGCGGCCGGACCCAGGTCGCCGAGGTCACGGCTGACGTTGGCCAGGTTGTGGCGGCCGACGGCGACGACCCACGGGTCACCGACCTCCTCGGCCAGCGCCCGGGCCTCGAGGAAGCGCTCGTGCGCGAGTGGCAGGTCGCCGCGCGCCGTCGCGAGCATCCCCATGTTGGTCAGGGAGACGCTCACTGCACGGCGGTCGCCGAGCGCGCGACGCCGGGCCAGACCTTCCCGGCCGAGCCGCTCGGCCTCGTCAAGGTCGCCCTCGTCCTCGGCGACGAGGGCGAGGTTGGTGAGCATCGCCGCGACGCCCGCCTCGTCGCCGAGGTCTCGTCGCAGCGCCAGGCTCTCGTCGTACGCCGCCCGCGCGCGCTCGGGATGCCCTTGCTGAGACTCCAGCGTGCCGCGCAGGTGGAGCACCCGGGCACGTCCGGCGAGCTCGCCGAGCTCGACGAACGCGGTCTCCGCGGCGGACAGCTCGGCCTCGGCCTCGGCGTACCGGCCCTGCTTGCGCGCGAGCTCGGCCCCGGCGACGCGGGAACGCGCGACGTCGGCCGCCTCCCCCACCTCCTCGGCAGCCGCGCGGGCGCGCGCGACGGCGTCCTCGGCGGCCGCCCAATCGCCGTCGATCTCGAGCTCTTCGGCAAGCTGGAGCAGCACCTCCGGCTGTTCGTCGGCGTCGACGATGGGGAGCAGCTGCTCGAGGTAGGAGATCGCCGTCTCCTGGGCGTACGCCGCGCGTGCCGCCGCCGCGGCCTGCCGGAGGTACTGCCGCTTCTTCGGCAGGTCGTCGCTGCGTGAGTAGTGGTAGGCGAGCAGGTCGAGGTGTCGACGAGGGCCGTCGGGCTCGCTCTCCAGCGCGTCACCCACCCGACCGTGCAGCACCGAGCGGGTGCTGAAGGGCAACGAGTCGTAGGCGACGTCCCGGGTCACCGCGTGGCCGAACGCGAAGGCGCGCTCGGCGGGGTCCTCGAGGTCGATCAGGCGGGTCGACGCAGCCCCGAGGAGGTCCTGGTGGACCGCCTCCTCGACGCCGAGGTCGGGGTACGCCGTCGCGACCAGCGGGGTGTGGAACGCGCGCCCGATCACACTGGCAACCTTGACCGCCCGGCGCGAGCCCTCCGCCTGGGCGTCGATCCGGCTCAGCACCAGGCTGTGCAGGCTCGCGGGCAGCTCCAGCACCTCAGACACAGCGTCCGCGTCGGCCGTCTCGGCCAGGACGTACTCGACCAGCTGCTCGAGGTAGAACGGGTTGCCCTCTGCGCGCGCCACCACCGTGTCCACGAGGCCGCGGTCCGGGTCACGGCCGACCAGCTCCCGATGGCGGGTCCAGACCAAGGCACGGGAGGCGTCGGCGTCGAGCGGCCCGAGCACGACGTCGGTGACGTGGCCGCCGCGGACCGGGAGACCGGCGACGGCGGTGCCGTCGGGCCGCAGCAGCGCGACGAGGAGCACGGGCAGGGTCCGCACGGTCCGCGCCAACACCTCCAGCAGGTCGCGCGAGAGGGGGTCGAGCCACATCGCCTCCTCGAGCACGACGACCAGCGGGCGGGCTGCGGCGTACGCCGTGAGGAGGCGGGCGAGCAGGTCCTCCAGCGAGGTCTTGCGGAGCTCGCCGTCGAAGGCGACGGTCAGGTCGCTGTCGCGCAACGCCAGTCCGAGCACCGGACCGAGCAGCGGGGCACGGGCGACCAGCGCGGGGTCGAGACCGGCGACGGCCTGCGCGACGGCCGCCTCGTCGGACTCGGACGAGAGTCCGAGGAGGTCCTGCCAGACGTCGCGCCACGCGGTGTACGCGGCCTGCGTGGCCAGCGGAGTGGCCTCCCCCGCGACCACGGGGACGCCGGACGCCGCCAGTCCGTCGGTGAGCTCCCGGACCAACCGGCTCTTGCCGGTGCCGGCCTCGGCCTGGACGACGACGACCTGACCCTCGCCGTTCGCGGCGAGCTGCCAGAGACTGCGCAGACGGGCCAGCTCGGCGTCGCGGCCGATGATCGCGTGCGACGGACCCGAGGCGGCGGCCACTCCGTGGCGCGTCGCGCGGCTGCGCAAGGAGCTGACCGGGACGGGCCGGGCACGTCCCTTGACCCGCGTCGGCGGGAGCTCCTCCCAGTCGAATCGGTCCCCCGTGTGCGAGGCGACCTCGCCGTGCACCCAGATGCCTCCGGCCGGGGCACGGGTCATCAGCCTGGCGGCGAGGTTCACCGCGTCACCGAGACAGCAGAAGGTACGGCGCTCGGCATGCCCGTACGTACCGCTCCGGAGCCGACCGGCCGCGACCCCGATCTGGACGTCGGTCACCGGCACGTCGTCCGCGATCTCGAGGAGCCGCAACGCGGCCTCGCAGGCCCGCGACGCGTCGTCCTCGTGGGCGATCGGCGCACCGAAGACGCCGTACAGATAGGCACCCTTGTCGCCGATGGTGAGCTGGAGGACCGATCCGCCGTGCTCGTCCAGCACGACCTGGGCCCGGGTCACGAAGTCGTCGAGGACCCGCGGCGCCTCCGGGTCCTCGTCGAAGTCGAGCCCGCCGAATCGGACGAAGACGGGGACGGCGGGACGCAGGTCGGCCAGGAACTCGCCGCGCCCCGCCACCATCCGCTCCCACACGGTCGGCAGCAGCCACTCGCGGGCCGTGCCGTCGGGCAGGTGTGGCCAGTCTGTGGCGCCGTCCGGCTCCGCCGGTGCGTCCACGAGCCGGGCGACCACTCCCACGTCGCCGGCGTCGCCGTGCCGGGTCTCGAGGAGAGTCACCCGATCTCCGAGCGATGCCATCGCGCCCGCGTCGAGCACGACGTCACCGGACCGGGACTGCTGCTCGGCCGCGGCCAGCGAGTCCATCAGCTCACCGGCCAGGACGTCGATCAGCTGCACCTTGGGGTCGCCGACGACGAAGCGGTGTACGTGTCCCACGGCGACGGCGACCTTCACGCCCAGGCCGGAGGTCTGGCCACCCGGCGTGATCACGCTGCCGATGCCGCTCATCACCTCCTGCATCTGCAGGCCGCACGCCGTCGCCCGGCTCCCGTCGTCCTGGTCGATCCACGCCGTCACGGCGTCCCCGCTGAAGTAGATGACGCTCGCCTGCCAGCGGTGCAGCACCTCGATCAGCGCGGCGGTGATCCGGTCGACGGTCGCGGTCAGCTCCTCGGCCCCGCGGCGCTCGCCGTGGGCGCGGGCGAGAGCCTCGGTGAGCGGGGTGTAGCCGGAGATGTCGACGAACACGGCGGCGCCGTACGCCAGTGGGGACAGGTCGTCACCGCGCGCGAGCGCCCGTCTCCGGTCCTCCGGGATGTAGGCCTGAGGGTTGTCCCCAGGCAGCAACGTCCGCATCAGGCTCTCCCCCCTGGCACGTCCTGGGCCAGTCTGACGCACGTGTCCAGCGTTGTCGGTGGCCGGGGAGCGGTGTTTGACTGCCGCGCATGACGGCTTTCCCGGTGGTCCCGACCCCACGCGTTCCGGTGACGACGACGTACCACGGGGTCGCGGTCACCGAGGAGTACCGCTGGCTCGAGGACGCGTCCTCCGAGGAGACCATCCGGTGGACCGAGGCGCAGCAGGCGCGCACTCGCGCCTACCTCGATGCGATCGGCTGGCGCCCCGCCCTGCGCGCCCGGGTCGAGGAGCTCATGCGAGACGCGTCGACGAGGTATGTGAGCCTGGGGTCGGGCGGAGAGCTGTTCTTCGCGCTGAAGGAGCAGCGGCCCAGACAGCGGCCGATGCTCGTGTCGCTGACCGACCTGGACGACCCCGGCACCGAGAGCGTCGTCCTGGACCCTCTGGAGGTCGACCCGTCGGGCGAGACGACCATCGACTGGTTCGTCCCCTCCCCCGATGGGCGCCGGGTCGCGGTCTCGCTCTCCGAGCACGGCAACGAGGACGGGACGCTGCACGTGTACGACGTAGCGACCGGAGAGCACGTGGGTGCGCCCATCCCGCACGTGAACGTGATGGGCGGGTCGATGACCTGGCGCCATGACAGCGACGGGATCTGGTACACCCTTCCGGCCGACGTGGGCTTCCGGCAGCAGGTCTGGTTCCGCGACCTCGACACCGGGACCGACACCGTCGAGCTCACAGGCCCCTTCGCCGACGCGCAGATCGCGGAGAACTTCCTGTCCTCCTCCCCGGACGGCCGTTGGGTGATGGACCGGGTGCAGAAGGGCGACGGCGGCGAGTGGCAGATCTTCGTGCGGGGGCAGGACGCGGGCTCCGCGTGGTGGCAGGCCGCCGACATCCCGGACCGTTGTGTGTACGCCGTCCTCGGCGAGGAGGCCGTCTACCTGCTGTCGCGGCTGGGGACGCCGCGTGGCCGGATCCTCCGGCTGCCGTTGACGCAGGGCGCGACCGTGTCCGGCGCCGAGACGATCGTGCCGGCGGGCGAACACGCCATCGACGACCTCGCCGTGACCACCGGCACGGTGTGGGTGGTCGACCTGGACGGTGGTCCGCAGCAGGTGCGCCGCTTCGACCCCGACGGCCAGGAGCTGGCGTCGGTGGAGATCCCGCCGGTGAGCTCGGTGTCGTCGTACGGCGCGCGCCTGACCCGGCTCCGGCCCGACCTCGTGGCCTGGAGCGGCGCGTCCTTCACCGCCCCGGGCACCTGGTGGGTGACCGGTGACGGCGGCACGCCCGGGCCCACCGCCCTGCGCACCACGACCTCCGTCGATCTCTCGGGATATGTGGTGACCCGCGAGATGGCGACGTCCAAGGACGGCACCCTGGTCCCGATCTCGATCATCTCGGCACCGGACACGCCCCGAGACGGCTCCGCCCCCGCGCTGCTCGTCGCCTACGGCGGTTACGGCATCTCGCTGGTGCCGATGTTCAATGCCGAACGGGTGCTCTGGCTGGAACAAGGTGGCGTGTACGCCGTGGCCAACATCCGCGGCGGCGGCGAGTACGGCGAGGAGTGGCACCAGGGCGGCCGGCTGACCACGAAGCAGAACTGCTTCGACGACTTCATCGCCTGCGCCGAGCACCTCGCGATCCACGGCATCACCAGTCACGATCGTCTGGCGATCCTCGGCGGCTCCAACGGAGGGCTCCTGATGGGCGCGGTGCTCACCCAGCGACCCGACATCGCCCGCGCGGTGGTCGCCGCGGTACCGGTCCTGGACTCGCTCCGGTCCGAGACGAGCACCAACGGCGTCTACAACGTCACGGAGTTCGGCACGGTGGCCGACCCGGAGCACTTCGCAGCCCTGCTGGCCTACTCGCCGTACCACCACGTCGCGGACCAGACCAGCTACCCGGCGGTGCTGCTCACGGCGGGCGAGCACGACACCCGGGTCGACGCCTGGCACGCCAAGAAGATGGCCGCCCGGCTCCAGGCCGCGACCCGGTCGGAGCATCCGGTGCTGCTCCGGATGGAGGCCGGCGGCCACCTCGACGGGTCGCTGGACCAGATGGTCGAGGAATCGACGGACATCTACTCGTTCCTCTTCGACCAGCTCGGGCTGGGCTACGCGGCACCGTAGGAGAACACCAGGTCAACGCGCGGCACGTGGCCCGGTAGTGGTGGGGCCTGCGAACGGTGGACCTGGCCGGCCGGGGTGCGGATCTCGATCATGTGCGGCTCAACGTCGACCACGCGTACCGACCAGCCCAGGGCTTCCTTGGCGTAGTTGCAGGCTTCGCAGAGGCCCGCGCTGTTCGCGTGCGACGTCTCCCCCTCGGCGGCGACGGGGACCGGGTGATCCGTGTGTCGGATCGGGGCATCGCACCAGGGCGTGCGACAGGTCTGGTCCCGCAGCCGGATGAACCGCGCGAGCCCACCCGTGAAGCGACGGCTCCGGGAGTCCATCGCCACCAGCTGGCCCGGCCGCGGACCCCGGTACAGCCGGCGGACGGTGGCCAGGCCCTGCTCAGCCCCCTGCTTGGCGAGCTCACGGGCCAGCTCCGCGGGGATCGGGCCGTACCCGCCGAGGTACGCCGAGTCCTCGCGGGTGCCGAGGAGCACCTCGTCACTGACGACCAGCTCGATCTCGACCGGGACTCCCGCGGTCGTGCCCAGCACGCTCTCGACGAGGGTGTCTGCCATGACCTGGTTGCGGCTGCGCGGGTCGCCCTGCGCCCGCGCGGCATCGGCCGCGTCCAACAGGGACCTGAAGACTGCGACACCCATCGCCACGGGCAGCTCGGCGGACAGCCGCGTCATGGTGTCGGGTGCCGGGCGCAGAGTGACCCGACGTTCCGACTCGGCGACCCGACGCCGCAGGACGCACGCTGCCGCATCGAGCTCGGCCGCCAGACTCGTGGCCCGGCCCTCGAGCTCGCGCACCCCCATCGTCTCGACGCGGTCGAGGTCGCCGGCGAGGCGACGGTCGACCGTCTGCCGGTCTTCGAGCGAGAGGCAGGCCGTCTCGCGGACGAGGATCGTCGCCTTCCACTCGCCGATGCGGCCTGTGCGCAACCCGCGCCGGGTGCAGGGCATCTCGTCGGCGAGGATCCGCGCGAGCCCGACGTGCTGGCGCCCGCGATGCGGCGACTCCCGCCTGGCGAGGGCGACCTCGGCTGCGGTTCCGCGACCCTGTCGCTCCTTGCGGACGCCTCGCTCGGTCTCGACCCGGCGCACGGACTCGTCGAGCCGCGCGGTGATCTCGGCCTGGAGCCCGGCCGCGGCGCAGGTCAGTCGCTCGAGGGCACCGAGCATCGCCACTCGCGACTCGTCGTCGTCGGGACCATTGCTGGCTGCCAGTTGCTCGACCCACGCGTCGACGCAGCCGGTGTCGAGCGCCGTACCGTCGGAAGAAGGCGTCTCGAACATACGTTCGATCATACAGGTATGCCCACCTTCTCGCAACCACTCATCCGCACCGCTACCTCCCGGTTGCACCGTGACAGTCTCACTGTCACTGTTGAGGCGTGACCCGCAGCATCTTCGAGGCCGAGCACGAGGCGTTCCGAGAGACCGTCGGCACCTTCCTCGACAAGGAGGCCGTGCCGTTCCACGAGCAGTGGGAGAAGGACGGCGTCGTCGACCGCGAGGTGTGGGCGAAGGCCGGCGCGCAGGGGCTGCTCGGGCTCCAGCTCCCCGAGGAGCACGGCGGCGGCGGCACGCCCGACTTCCGCTACAACGCGGTCGTCGGCGAAGAGATGACCCGGCGTGGCATCTACGGCTGCGCCTTTCCCCTCTTCAACGACATGATCGCGCCGTACCTCGTGGCGAGCGCGACGCCCGAGCAGGCCGGCCGATGGTTCCCCGGCCTCTGCGCCGGTACGACGATCGCCGCGATCGCGATGACGGAGCCCGGTGCCGGCTCCGACCTGCAGGGCATCCGCACCACGGCGGTGGACGGAGGCGACCACTACGTGCTCACCGGCCAGAAGACCTTCATCTCCAACGGGATCCTGGCCGACCTCGTGGTGGTCGTCGCGCGAACCGATCCCGACGCCGGGCACCAGGGCATCTCCCTGATGGTGGTCGAACGGGGGATGGCGGGATTCGAGCGCGGCCGCAACCTCGACAAGATCGGCCAGCACGCCCAGGACACCGCGGAGCTCTTCTTCGACCACGTGCGGGTGCCGAAGGCGAACCTCCTCGGCGAGGAGGGCTCCGGCTTCGTCCAGCTGATGACGAACCTCGCCCAGGAGCGGCTCTCGATCGCGGTCAGCGCCGCGACGGCCTGCGAGGCCCTGGTCGCCACCTCGCTCGACTACGTCAAGGAGCGCTCGGCGTTCGGCCGGCCGATCGGGAAGTTCCAGCACATCCGCTTCACGCTCGCCGAGATGGCGACCGAGGCCCACATCGCCCGGGTCTTCATCGACGACTGCCTCGCCCGCCACGTGCGCGGAGAGCTCGACACCGCGACCGCGTCGATGGCGAAGTGGTGGACCACGGAGCTCCAGAACAAGATCGTCGACCGCGCCGTCCAGCTCCACGGCGGCTACGGCTACATGGCCGAGTACCCCGTCGCCCGCGCCTTCGTGAACTCCCGCGTCCAGACGATCTACGGCGGCACGACCGAGATCCAGAAGGAGATCATCGGCCGCTCGCTGGGACTGTGACGCCACGGGTCGGTCCGGGAGCACTCCCCGAGGTGGGTCCGGCCGACCCTTCCCCCGACCTCGCGCCGGTGCCAGCATGGCGAGCATGACCGTCACGGACGAACGCCGGGAGATCGAGCAGGAGGTCGCGGGCCTGACGGTCCTCGATGCGATGGCCCGGACGGTCGCGGCGTACGGCGAGCGTCCGGCGTACAGCGACCAGGTGGCGTCCGGGACCAGCACCCCGACGGGAGCCTGGCGGACGCTCACCTGGGCCGAGCTCCACGCGACCGGGCGGAACGTCGCGGCCGCGCTCGTCGGGCGCGGTCTCGACGCCGGCGCCACGGTCGCGATCATGGCGACCAACCGCATCGAGCACGTCGTGACCGACCACGCGGCACTGCTCGCCGGCGCCGTGCCGATGTCCATCTACAACACGCTCTCCCCCGAGCAGGTCTCCTACATCGCCGGCCACGCCGAGCCGCAGGCCGTGTTCCTCGAGTCTGCCGACCACGTCGAACGGTGGCGGAAAGCCCTGGCCGAGGTCGCCTCGATCCGCCTGGTCGTCGGCATCGGCGACATCGGCCCCGACGGCCCCGAGCACGACGACGAGCGGTTCGTGCGCTGGGACGACCTCGTGGCCGAGGGAGCCGACCTGCCGAAGGACGACGTCGACGCCCGGGCGCGCGCCGTACGACCGGAGGATCCGGCCACGATCCTCTACACGTCCGGCACCACCGGCGACCCGAAAGGCGTCGTGCTCTCGCACGCCAACGTCGTCTACGAGTGCGAGTCGACGATGCGTCGCAACGGCGTCGACCCGGGCAACATCACGCTGTCCTATCTCCCCTACGCGCACATCGCCGAGCGCGTGCTCAGCATGTACCTCCCACCGCACTTCGGCGACTGGCACGTCCACCTCGTCGGCGATCCGACCCTGCTGGTCCCCGCCCTTGTCGACGTCAGGCCGATCCAGTTCTTCGGGGTCCCGCGGGTGTGGGAGAAGATCCGCGCCGGCCTGTCCGGGATGCTCGCCCAGGAACCCGACGCCGCGCGCAAGGCCGCGATCGCGGGCGCGATGGCCGTCGGCACCGAGTACGTCGAGTCGCTCCAGGTGGGAGGGGCGACGTCCCCCGATCTCCGATCGCGGTACGACGCCGCGAGCGCCGCCGTGCTCGACCCCATCAAGTCTCGCCTCGGCCTCGAGCGCGTGACATGGGCAGGCAGTGCGTCGGCGCCGATGCCGGTCGAGGTGGCGCGCTTCTTCGCCGGCCTCGGGCTGGCGATCCACGACATCTACGGGATGACCGAGACCTGTGGCGCCGCCACGGCGTGCGGGCCGGGACAGTTCCGCCTCGGCACCGTCGGCCGGGCGCTGCCGGGCGTCGAGCTCCGCATCGCCGACGACGGCGAGGTGCTGATGCGCGGCCCGATCACGACGTCGGGGTACCACCGCCGCCCCGAAGCCACCGCCACCCTCCTCGATGACGACGGCTGGGTGCACAGTGGCGACATCGGTGCCGTCGACGACGACGGCTTCCTCTCCATCGTCGACCGGAAGAAGGAGCTGATCATCACCTCGGCCGGCAAGAACGTCGCGCCGTCCAACATCGAGAGCCTCCTCAAGGAGTCGCCGATCGTCGGGCACGCGCTCGCGTTCGGCGACAACAGGCCGTACGTCGTCGCCGTCCTGACCCTGGACGGCGAGGTGGCACCGGTCCTCGCGCGGACCCGGGGCATCGACTTCACCGACCTGGCCGACCTGGCCGCCAAGCCGGAGATCCGGGCGATGGCGCAGGCCGCCGTCGACAGTGCCAACGCGCGGCTCTCACGACCCGAGCAGGTCAAGTTCTTCGAGCTGCTGCCGACCGAGTGGACGGCCGAGTCCGAGGAGCTCACCCCGACGCTCAAGCTCAAGCGGCGCGTCGTACACGCCAAGTACGCCGACGTCATCGACCGCCTCTACGGCTGACGTATCTGGTCAGTCACACCGCCCCTCTTCACCTTCGACGTGCGTCCGGGCACGGGGCTCCGGGCGCCCCACACGTAGGGAGAAACATGAATCTCCACCACTTCGCCTTCGAGCCCGTGCCGGCAGTCGCGAATCCCGAGCCGCACCCCTTCAAGACCATCAACGACCCGCTGGGGCCGCTCGCCGCCCTTCCCGGCACCTGGACCGGCACCGGATTCAACACGATCTGGCGTCCCCACTTCCCCTCGGGGAGACAGGACCGGTTCCTCGAGCTGAACCAGACCTCCGAGACGCTGGTCTTCGAGGAGATCCCGGGAGCCATCCCCAACCGCGGCCTGGCCCAGAAGGACATCGAGATGTTCGGCGTCCACTACATGCAGCAGGTCTCCGACAGCGCCCTGTCGGCCGGTATCCACCTCGAGCCCGGCATCTGGGCCACGGTGCCCGCCACCACCGCGCCGAAGGAGCCGCCGACCGTCGTCCGGATGGCGTCGATCCCGCACGGCACCGCCGTCCTCGCCCAGGGCAGGGCCTTCACGATCGCCGGCCCACCGGTCATCAAGGACACCGACATCATCCCGTTCTTCGGCAACGACCCCTCGAGCAAGGGCTCGTTCGCCGACGCCGAGAAGTCGTTCCCCGAGCTGAACCTGGCCAAGAAGACGAAGTTCCGCCAGCCGTCTGACGCGACCACCCAGCCGGACATCACGCAGGGGATGGTGAAGAACCCCAACCACGTGCTGCAGAAGGCGATCGTGGGCCAGGACATCGTGCGCACCACCGTGCTCCGTGTGGACGCGCGGAACAGCCAGCCGCTGAGCGCCGGCACCGCCAACACGTTCTTCCTCACCCAGAACGCCTCGGCCGACCACGTGACCGCCACGTTCTGGATCGAGAAGGTCAAGAAGCCGCACACCAGTGGACACTTCCTGCAGCTGCAGTACACCCAGACCGTGATGCTCGACTTCAACGGTCTGCGCTGGCCGCACGTCTCCGTGGCCACCCTCCGCAAGCAGGGTACGGCGGCCTCGGCCCGTGACGACCTGCCGACCGCGAAGGGCGCCAAGGCCGGCCGCGAGACCGAGCTGACCTGAGGTACCTCAGGTACGTCACGATCAGGCAACGAAGCGCCGGAACTCGGGGTAAACCCCGATGACGACCGTCGGGGCTGTCTGCTGAACTTGCTCGCATGCATAGACAAATCGCGGGGAAGCTGACCGGACGCGTCACGAAGTGGGTCGTGCTCGCCGTCTGGATCATCATCGTCATGGCGGCCGGGTCGGTCGCCGGCAAGCTCACCGGTGTCCAGGACAACCAGGCGTCGTCCTGGCTGCCGGCCAGCGCTGAGTCCACCAAGGCGCTGGAGAAGCTCGCGCCCTTCCAGAACCAGAACGACATCCCGACCGTCATGGTCTACGAGAAGACCTCCCACCTGACCAAGGCCGACCTCGCCACGATCGGGCAGCAGATCGACCAGATCCAGAAGCTCGACGGAGCCGTCCCGGCCAAGGCGCCCGACGGCACGCCCGTGCAGCCGAGCCAGCTCGTTCAGGTCTCCAAGGACGGCCAGGTCGCGCAGGGCATGGTGACCTTCAACTTCGGCAAGGACGGCTGGAACAAGCTGCCCGACGTCAAGGACCAGATCGAGAGCATCGCCACGCTGGACGGCGCCAAGGTGTACGTCGCGGGCCCGGGCGGCCAGGCCGCCGACTCGGCCGCGGCGTTCGCGGGCATCGACGGAAAGCTGCTCTACAGCACGATCATCGTGGTGATCGTCATCCTGCTGCTCACCTACCGGAGCCCGCTGCTGTGGCTGCTTCCGGTGCTCTCGGCCGGCGTGGCGCTGACCTGCGCCCAGGCCGTGATCTACCTGTTGGCCAAGCATGCCGACCTGACGGTGAACGGGCAGAGTGCGGGCATCCTGACGGTGCTGGTGTTCGGCGCGGGCACCGACTACGCGCTGTTGCTCGTGGCCCGCTATCGAGAAGAGCTGCACCGGCACGAGGACCGGCACGAGGCGATGGCGTTCGCCCTGCACCGGGCGACCCCGGCGATCATCGCCAGCGCGCTCACCGTCGTGCTCGGCATGCTCTGCCTGGTCTTCGCCGACATGAACTCCACCGCCGGCCTCGGTCCGGTGGCGGCGATCGGCATCGGCGTCGGCCTGCTGGTGATGATCACCCTGCTGCCCGCACTGCTGGTGATCTTCGGTCGCTGGATCTTCTGGCCACGGCGCCCGAACTACGACACGGTCGAGCCGAGCTCGGCAGGCTTCTGGGCCCGCATCGGCGCGCGGATCGCTCCGCGGCCGCGGTTCGTGTGGGTCGTCACCACGGTGGTCCTGGCGGTGTGCAGCCTCGGGTTCCTGCAGCTCAACGCCCACGGTCTGGCCACGAAGGACGCCTACACCAAGGACTTCGACTCCGTGACCGGCCAGCAGGCACTCGTCGACCACGGGCTGGCCGACACCTCGTCGCCGGTCCAGGTCGTCGCCAACGCCGACCAGGGGCAAGCCGTCGAGCAAGCGATGCAGGGCATCCCCGGCATCGGCCAGCCCTCGCCGCCGATCGTCAAGGGCGGGGTCGCGCTGGTCCAGGCGCCACTGGACTCCGACCCGACCTCCAAGGCGGCCTTCGCGACCGTCGACCGAGTGCGGGCCCAGGTGCACCAGGTCGAGGGCGCCGATGCGATCGTGGGCGGCGGCTCGGCGATCAGTACCGACATCGAGAAGGCCTCGTTGCACGACGACAAGGTGATCATCCCGCTCGTCCTGATCGTGGTGATGCTCGTGCTGATGGTGCTGCTGCGGGCAGTGCTGTCCCCGCTGCTGCTGGTGGCCACGGTCGTGCTGTCGTTCGGGGCGTCCCTGGGGTTGAGCTCGATCATCTTCCGGAACGTGTTCGGGTTCGCGGGGGCAGATGCCTCGCTACCGCTGTTCGTGTTCGTGTTCCTGGTCGCCCTGGGCATCGACTACAACATCTTCTTGATGACCCGGGTCCGTGAGGAGACACCGCAGCACGGCACCCGGCGGGCCTCGCTGATCGCGCTCGGTGCCACCGGCGGGGTGATCACCTCGGCCGGCCTGGTGCTGGCTGCGACGTTCTCGGTCCTGGCGACGCTTCCGTTGGTGGCGTTCGCCGAGATCGGGTTCGCCGTCGCGCTGGGCGTGCTGCTCGACACGTTGATCGTCCGGTCGGTGTTGGTCACCGCGATCAACCTCGACGTCGGCAGCAAGATCTGGTGGCCGAGCAAGCTCGACCGCGGCGACGAGCCGAGTCCGGTCGAGGCGGCCGAACAGGTCGACGCCCTCGAGGGCTGAGCGCAGGGTCGATCCCGGTCAGCCGTGCAGGCGGACCGGGACCGACTCCACGCCGTACACGATCGACTTGGCGTGGTAGTCCAGCTCCTCGGCCGGTACGGCGAGCGTGAGGTCGGGGAAGCGCTGCGCCAGGGCGGGGTACGCCGCGCGCAGCTCCATCCGGGCCAGCTCGGCGCCGACACACCGGTGGAAGCCGTAGCCGAAGGCCAGGTGGGACGACGTGGCGCGCGCGGGGTCGAGGAGGTCGCCCGCGGGGTAGGCGCGCGGATCGCGGTCGGCGGCCGGCAGGTGCACCATCACGCAGGAGCCCTTGCGGATCCGGTGTCCGCCGACGGTCACCTCCTGCCTGGTGAACCGCGGGAAGGCGACCTGCACGACCGAGAGGTGCCGGAGCAGGTCCTCGACCGTCGGCGTCACCGAGGTCGGGTCGCCGGCCATGCCGGCGTACAGCTCGGGGCGGCCGAGGAGCACCACGGTGCCGAGGGCCAGCATCGAGGCCGAGGTCTCGAGGCCGCCGGTGAACGCGCCGTCGGCGAGGCCGCCGAGGTCGAAGTCGTCGATCTCGTCGCCGTGCTCGCGGATGATCTGTCCGATCAGACCGGGTCCCGGCTGCGTCCGCTGCCGCTCGCACTCCGCGAACAGGAACTCGCGCGACGCTCCGACCGCGCCCATGATGGCGCTGCCGCCGATGCTCACGTCGAACCGGGCGGAGCCGAGCTTGCGGAACGTCTCGCGGTCCTCGTCGCGCAGCCCGAGCAGCTCGCAGATCACCAGGAACGGGATCGGGAAGGCGAAGGTCTTGACGAGGTCGACCAGGTCGTCGTTCTCGGCGGCGACCCGCTCGGTCTCGTCCAGCTGCTGCTCGATGATCCGGTCGATGGCGGGCTTCAACCGGGCCAGCCGGCGCATCGTGAACTCCGGCGTCAGCAGCTTGCGAAGACGGGTGTGCTCGGGCGGGTCGGTGAACCCGAGACCGCCGATGTCGCCGTTCTCGGCGCCGGACTTGCCGTAGTAGGGCCGCACGTCGGTCGAGTACGACGTGAGGTCGCCGAGCACCTCTCGGGCCTCGGCGTCGCCGGTCACCAGCCACACGTCCATGCCGAGGAAGGTGATCAGCTTCGAGACCGGGTCCTTCGCGCGGAGCTCGCCGATCCGCGGATGAGGGTCGGCCAGCTCCCGGTCGAGGGGCCAGCTGAGCCGGTCGGGAACCCGGTGGACCTGGGTCAGGTCGATGCCACCGGCCCGCGCCACGAGGCGGCGGCGCACGGCACCCTTGACTGCTTCCAGGAGCGGCACGGACCCAAGGGTACGGGTGGTGACCGTGAGGATCCTGAGAGGTCCCGCGACTCGGCGTGGGGCCGAGGTGACCGTCGCTCCCGACGGCCGGAGTCGCTCAGCCGAGCCCGCGGAGGATCTCCGCTGCCGGCGCCTGACGGGCCGCGCGGTAGCCGCTGCCGGCCCACAGGTTCACGCGCTCGGGATCGGCCGCCGAGGCCGCGGCCCGGCGCAGCGGGCGGGTGAGGTGGTGCAGCGCGGGATAGCCGCTCGGTGCCGAGACGTCGTACGCGTCGGAGAAGGCGTTGCGCAGTCCGCGGGCCGGCCGTCCGGTCCACGCGCGCATCACCGCGGTCTCCCTCGAGTGGTCGCCGAGCCCCGCCCGGTGGGCGGCGGAGGACCCGCTCTCGTCGGCGAGGAGGAGGACGGTGCCGACGACGGCGGCGTCCGCGCCGGCCGCGAGCACGGCCGCCACGTCGTCGGCCGAGGCGATGCCGCCCGCGCCCAGCACCGGCAGCGAGACCGCGGCCCGCACCTCGCGGACGAGGTCGGTGAGTGGTCGTTCGGGCGGGATGTGCTCGGGGGCCAGGGTCCCGGAGTGGCCGCCCGCCGCGCTCGCTTGGACCGCGAGGGCGTCAACACCGGCCGCGTCGGCCTGCCGGGCCTCGTCGGCCGAGGTCACCGTCTGCACGAGCAGGCTCCCTGCGGCCCGGAGGGCGTCCACGGACTCGGCGTCGGGGATCCCGAACGTGAACGACACGATCGGTGCCGGGTGCTCGGCGAGGAGGTCGATCTTGTGCTGCCACGCATCGTCGTCCTCGACCGGCTCGGCCGGGAGCTCGACGCCGTACCTCTCGGCCTCGATGCCGATCAGGTCGCGGTACGCCGCATAGGCGACGCGGTCGACCGGCACCGGGTTGGGGGCGAACAGGTTCACGCCGTACAGCTCGGTCGCGGTGCGCACCGTGGCCAGCTGCTCGGCCAATGCGCCGGCGGTGAGGTAGCCACCGGCCAGGAACCCCAGCGAGCCCGCTCCGGCAGCCGCCAGCACCAGCTCCGGTGTCGTCGGGCCACCCGCCATCGGCGCGGCCACCACCGGACTGGTGGCGCCGAGCTCACTCAGCCATGTCACGGATCCGACGCTAGCCCCGGTCGTCCCCGGCGGAGCGCAGCTGCGCGTCGGCGGCGGCGACGGCGGCCGCCAGTGAGTCGAGGTCGTAGGCGCCGTAGTGCCGCTGTCCGTTGACGAAGAAGGTAGGGGTGCCGGTCGCGCCACTGACGTCGGCCGACTCGACGTCCTGGGCGACCCTCGTCTCGTACACGTGGCGTCTGAGGTCGTCGTGGAACCGCTCGACATCCAGGCCGAGGTCACCGGCGTAGCGGACGAGATCGGCCGGTGTGAGGTTCTCCTGATGGTCGAGCAACAGGTCGTGCATCTCCCAGAACCTGCCCTGGGCGGCCGCAGCTTCCGAGGCCTCCGCGGCCAGGAGCGCGGCCGGGTGCACGTCGGGCAGCGGCAGGTGTCGCCACACGAAGCGCAGGTCACTGCCACCGAGCAGCTCACGCACCACCGGCTCGGCCTGACCGCAGAACGGGCATTCGAAGTCGCCGAACTCGATGACGGTGATCGCTGCCTGGTGCGGCCCGCGGATGTGGTCGCGTTCGGGGTCGACCTCGGGGATCAGGTCTTGGATCAGGCGGACGTCGCCCTGCAGCGCCTGGATCCGCCGGGCCGGGGACAGCAGCCCGGTGAGCCGGTACACCATCCAGGTGAGCAGCGATGAGACGACCGCCGCCGACAGAGCACCGAGCTTCGCCTCGGCCAGCTCGGCGCCGGAGAAGGCGCGGTCGGCGATCAGCAGCGCCACGGTGAAGCCGATGCCGGCGATGGTGCCGCTGCCCAGCACGGCCGCCCAGCCGACCGGTGGTCGGATCCGTCCGTGGCTCAGCCGCGTCATCACCGACGACGTCGCCATCAGCGCGACCGGTTTGCCGATGACGTAGCCGATCAGCACACCGAGCGTGATGGGGCTCGTGTACGCCGTACCCAGGAAGTCGGGGTTGAGCTCGATGCCGGCGTTGGCCAGCGCGAACAGGGGAACGATCAGATAGCTGGTCCACGGGTGGAAGAACGTCTGCAGCCGTTCGTTGGGCGAGAGCGCGGAGGTGAGGCCGGCGCTCGCGGAACGCGCCAGCTCCGAGGTCGGCTGCTCGCGGAACGACCTCACCAGCTCCGTCGCCTGCTCGAGTCTCTCGCGGGGCGGGGAGTAGGCCGGGGCAGACAGCCCGATGGCCAGACCGGTGACGATCGGATCGACGCCGCTGGCCAGCAACGCCGACCACATCGCGAGCCCGAGCCCGACGTAGACCCACCGCCGCTGCACCCGTCGAACCGCGGCGACCAGCAGGGCGGCGAACACCGCGACGGCGATGCCCAGCCGAGCGAAGTCGAGACCGTCGCTGTACACCACCGCGATGACGGCCAGAGCGATCAGGTCGTCGACGACCGAGACGGTCAGCAGGAAGACCCGCACCCGGTCGGGGACGTCGCGACCGAGCAGCGCCAGCAGACCGAGCGCCAGCGCGGTGTCGGTCGACATCGCGACGCCCCAGCCGTGTGCGCTCGAGTGCCCGGCGTTCAGAGCCAGATAGATCGACGCTGGAACGGCCATCCCGACGATCCCTGCCAGGCAGGGCAGCGCGAACCTGCGACGCTCCCGCAGATCGCCGAGGTCGAACTCGCGGCGCGCCTCCAAGCCGACCACGAGGAAGAACAGGGTCATCAACCCGCTGTTGATCCAGGTCCGTACGTCGCGGTCGACCTGCGTGTCCCCGAGGGAGATCGAGAAGTGGGCGTGCCAGACACTCTCGTAGCCCGCGAGGTCGACGTTCGCCCAGACCAGGGCAGCCACGGCTGCCGCGAGCAGGACGCCGGCACTACCCGACTCGGTCCACAGGAACGCGCGCAGCGGCGCCGCGCGCTCGCGCGACCACGTCGTGCGATCACGCCACAGAGACGACCGGTCAGCCATGGTGGTGGAACAGCTCGTCGTCCCTCGGGAGGTTGCTCACTCCCACTCGATGGTGCCCGGGGGCTTCGAGGTGATGTCGAGGGTGACCCGGTTGACCTCCGCGACCTCGTTGGTGATGCGGGTGGAGATCTTCTCCAGCAGGTCGAACGGGAGGCGCGCCCAGTCGGCGGTCATCGCGTCCTCGGAGGTGACCGGGCGGAGGACGACCGGGTGTCCGTAGGTGCGACCGTCGCCCTGGACACCGACCGAGCGGACGTCGGCGAGCAGCACCACGGGGAACTGCCAGACGTCGCGGTCGAGGCCGGCTGCGGTGAGCTCCTCGCGCGCGATCAGGTCGGCGGCGCGAAGGATGTCGAGGCGCTCGCGGGTGACCTCGCCGATGATCCGGATGCCCAGACCGGGGCCGGGGAACGGCTGGCGCCACACCATCGTCGGCGGGAGGCCGAGCTGCTCGCCGACCATCCGCACCTCGTCCTTGAAGAGCGTGCGCAGGGGCTCGACCAGCTCGAACTCCAGGTCGTCGGGAAGTCCGCCGACGTTGTGGTGGGACTTGATGTTCGAGGTGCCCGCTCCCCCGCCGGACTCCACGACGTCGGGATAGAGCGTGCCCTGCACCAGGTACGCCGTCTCGCCGGTCGCGGGATCTCCGCTCCGCACATTTTCGAAGGCACGCGCCTGGGCGGCCTCGAAGGTCCGGATGAACTCCCGGCCGATGATCTTCCGCTTCTCCTCGGGGTCGTGGATGCCCTCCAGCGCGCCGAGGAACTGCTCACTGGCATCGACCACGTCGAGCTCGTCGAAGACCGCCTCGAAGTCACGGCGTACCTGCTCGGTCTCGCCGGAGCGCATCATCCCGTGGTCGACGTACACGCAGGTGAGCCGGTCGCCGATGGCCCGCTGCACGATCGCGGCCGCGACCGCGGAGTCGACGCCGCCGGAGAGCGCACAGATCGCCCGGCCGTCGCCGATCTGCGCCCGGATGCTGTCGACCTGCTCGTCGACGATGTTGACCATCGTCCAGGTCGGGCGGCAGCCGGCGATCTGGTGCAGGAAGTGCTCGAGCACCCGCTGGCCGTGCTCGGTGTGCAGCACCTCGGGATGCCACTGCACGCCGGCAAGACGCCGGTCGGTGTCCTCGAACGCCGCGACCGGCGTCACCCGTGTGGACGCGAGGACGTCGAACCCGGGTGGGGCCGCGACCACGGAGTCACCGTGGGACATCCACACCGAGTGGTCGGCCGGGAGGTCGGCGAGCAGGGTGCCGTTGCGGTCGACCTTCACCGGCGTCCGGCCGTACTCGCGCGCACCGGTCGGGGAGACCGCGCCGCCCAGGCCCTGGGCCATCAGCTGGAAGCCGTAGCACATGCCGAAGACCGGGACGCCGCTGCCGAAGACGGCGGGGTCGATGCCCGGAGCGCCGGCGGCGTACACCGAGGACGGTCCGCCGGACAGGATGATCGCGGAGGGCTCGCGCGCGAGCATCTCGGCGATGGGCATCGTGTGCGGCACGATCTCGGAGTAGACCCGGGCCTCGCGCACCCGCCGGGCGATCAGCTGGGCGTACTGCGCGCCGAAGTCGACGACGAGGACGCGATCATGACCGTCATGGGTGTCGTGCTCCGACATGGCCGAAGCCTATCGGCGCGTCCAGGGGCCTCCGGGCCCGGACGCGCCAGAGCCCGGCCGATCAGGGAGCGAGGCCGGGCTCTGGGTCCGAGGCCGGCACGCGGCCGGCGGACGGCAGGTCCCGCCAAGGGAGGGAGTTCGACGACAGGACCCGACCGCTCAACGAGCCCTGGCAGCGCGAGTTACGCGTGGGGCACGATCGCGACGATGGGCAGCCGCAGCGCTGCCGGAGCCGACTCCGGCACCGCCGGACGGACGGGCGCCACCGGCGTGATCCGTTGGTACGGCGCGCCCAGCGCGGGTCGCGGGTCGGCGTCGCCGTTGTTCGGCCAGAACGCCATCGCCCGCTCGGCCTGGGCGGTGATCGTCAGCGACGGGTTCACGCCCAGGTTGGCCGAGATGGCCGACCCGTCGGCGACGTGCAGCCCGGGGTGTCCGTAGACGCGCTGGAACGCGTCCACCACACCGGCCTCAGGGTCGTCGCCGATCGTGCAGCCGCCGATGAAGTGCGCGGTCAGCGGCATGTTGAACGGCTCGCCGATCGAGCCGCCGGCCGTCCCGCCCATGAGCTCGGCCATCCGGCGCGCGACCTTGTTGGCGACGGGGATCCAGGTCGGGTTGGGGCTTCCGTGGCCCTGCCTCGACGTCAGCACCCGGCGCCCGAAGCGGCCCGCCTTGGAGAACACCGTGATCGAGTTGTCGCGGCTCTGCATCACCAGCGCGATGACCGTGCGCTCGGACCAGTGCCTCATGTCGTAGAGGTCGAGCACGTGGGACTTCTGCGTCCACATCTCCTTGAGCCACGTCCGCCAGCGCGGGCCGAGGTCGCCGTCGGTGAGCACGGTCTGCATCAGCGACATCACGTTGCTGCCCTTGCCGTAGCGCACCGGCTCGATGTGGGTGTGCTCGTCGGGGTGGAACGACGACGTGATCGCGACACCCTGGCTGTAGTCGACCGTCGCGTCCGGCGCGATCGCCCCCAGGATCGACTCGGAGTTGGTGCGCGACAGGTGGCCGAGCCGGTCGGAAAGCTCAGGCAGGAAGCCCTCGTCCTTCATCCGGTGGAGCAGTCGCTGCGTGCCGAGCGCGGACGCCGCGAGCACGACCTGGTCGGCGGTCAGCACCTTCGTCGAGCCCGGCCGGTTGAGCTTGGCCTTGGTGAAGCGGACGTGTACGTCGTACCCGCCGCCGACCGAGTCTGCACGCGGCTCGATCCGGGTCACCGTGGTCAGCGGCAGCACCCGCGCGCCGTTCTGCTCGGCGAGGTAGAGGTAGTTCTTGACCAAGGTGTTCTTGGCGTTGTGCCGGCAACCGGTCATGCACTCGCCGCAGTGGCGGCAGGGGTTGCGGTCGGGGCCGGCGCCCCCGAAGTACGGGTCGGCCACCGAGTCCGCGGGCTGTTGACCCGGACCACCGAAGAACACCCCGACCGGGGTCGGATGGAAGGTGTCGCCGACGCCGAGATCGTCGGCGACCTGCTTCATCACCTCGTCGGAGGGCGTCATCCGGGGGTACTCCGCGACGCCGAGCATCCGCTTCGCCTGGTCGTAGTACGGCGCGAGCTCGGCGCGCCAGTCGGTGATCTGCTTCCACGACGGGTCGTCGTAGAACTGCTCGAGCGGCTCGTACAACGTGTTGGCGTAGACCAGGGAGCCGCCGCCGACGCCGGCGCCGGAGAGGATCAGGCAGTCCTTGAGGGCGTCGATGCGCTGGATGCCGTAGCACCCGATCTCGGGGCGGAACAGGAAGCGCTTGGTGTCGAACGACGTCGCGGCGAAGTCACCGTCCTCGAACCGCGCGCCGGCTTCGATGACACCGACGTGGTAGCCCTTCTCGGTCAGCCGTAGGGCCGCGACCGAGCCGCCGAACCCGGAGCCGACGACGAGCACGTCGTAGTCGGCCCTCCGGTGAGAGTTCATGCTCGGCCCAGCTTCTTCATCACCCGCAGGCCGGCGGTCATCAGCGCGCCGTACGCCTTGTCCGAGAGCCCGAACCTCGGCGCGATCGGCGTGACCCGCTGCGTCGCGACCGACTGCGTGTCGGTGAACCGCAGCACGCCCTCGATCCCCTGTCGCCTACCGAGCCCCGACGAACGCATGCCGCCCATCGGCGCCTCGATGCTGCCGAACGACGCGGCGAACGCCTCGTTGACGTTCACCGTGCCGCACCGGATCTGCCGGGCGATCGCGCGTGCGCGCGAGGTGTCCCGGCTGTAGATCGAGCCGTTGAGGCCGTAGTCACCGTCGTTCGCGCGGGCGATCGCCTCGGCCTCGTCGTGGAAGCGGTACGCCGAGATGACCGGGCCGAAGGTCTCGTTGCCGAAGCAGGTCATCTCTGGCGTGACCCCCTCGAGGATCGTCGGCTCGTAGAAGAAGGGGGCGAGGTCGGGCCGGGCCCGGCCACCGGTCAGCACCCGCGCGCCCTTCGCCACGGCGTCCTCCACGTGGGCGGTGACGGTCTCGAGCTGGCGCCGGCTGATCAGGGAGCCCATGTCGTTGCCCCAGTCGAGGGTCGCGCCCAACGTCATGGCCTCGGTGCGCGCCACGAAGCGCTCCAGGAACCGGTCGTAGACCTGGTCGGCGACGAACATCCGCTCCATCGAGACGCACAGCTGACCCGCGTTCGAGAACGCCGCACGCACCGCGCCCTCGGCCGCCTTCTCGATGTCGGCGTCGCGGAGGACCAGGATCGGGTTCTTGCCGCCGAGCTCGAGCGAGCAGCCGATCAGCCGGTCGGCGCAGCCCTGCGCGATCAGGCGGCCGGTGGCGGTCGAGCCGGTGAAGCAGATGTAGTCGGCGCGCTGGACCAGGGCCGGCCCGATCTCCGGGCCGGGTCCGGCCACGACCTGCCAGAGGTCGGCCGGGAAGCCGGCCTCCTCGAGCAGCTTCGCGGAGAGCAGTGCCGTCAGCATGGTCTGGGCATCGGGCTTGGCGACCACGGCGTTGCCGGCCAGCAGCGCCGGCAACCCATCGCACAGAGCCATCGTGAAGGGGTAGTTCCACGGCGAGATCACGCCGACGACGCCCTTGGGCACCCGGTTGACGTCGACCCGGGTCAGCACCGGGATCACCCCGCGGACGCGCACGGTGTCGAGGTGCTGGTGCGCCGTACGCGCGTAGTAGCGGGCCGTGAGCGCGATGTGCATCGGCTCGTCGAACGCGTGCTTGCGGGCCTTGCCGGACTCCAGGCAGATCAGGTCGATGATCTCCTGCTGGTGGTCGAGCACCAGGTCGTGGAGCCGGAGCAGGGTCGCGGCGCGGACGTCGAGGGGCGTGCGCGCCCAGGACTCCTGGGCCCTCCGTGCCCGCCGGAACGCCCCCTCGACGTCGTCCTCCGACGACTGCGGGATGTGTGCCAGCGGCTGGTCGCCGATCGGCGATCGGAGCTCCTCGGTCCGTCCCGACGTCGCGGCCAGACGCTCGGTGAGACCCGCGACGTAGCCCCGGTCGAGCGCGTACGACGCGGTCGGGTCGTGCTCGGGATCGTGCGGCCCTTCGACGAGTGGCCAGGAGGACGGGTGCCGGTCGCTCATGTACCGAGAGTATGTCGGTGACCACCGCCCGGCTACCTCGCGGTAACCATTCGGACGCCCGGGCCGTCGGTGGCCGAGAAGTGCTGGTAGTCCCGGCCCGACGACCAGGTGCCACCCCAGGTCCATCCGATCCGGGCGAAGGCCCGGACCACCGGCCCGTCCGACGTGATCACGCCGAGCGGAGTGAGCCCTTCGAACGACCGGTCGACGGCTACGAAGCGACGTCCGGCTCCCGGTTTCACGGACGGCCCGCTCAGGTCCGGGTTCTGCACCGGGTCGATGTCGATGGCCGTCCCGAACGCGTGCGCGGACCAGGAACGACTCCCGGCGACCCTGCGGCAGTTGAACCCAGACGTGTTGTTCGCCGCCATCGAGCGCTCGTCGTTCCCGCGGTAGTCGTCGACGAGGCGCATCCGGCGGAGTGGCCAGCCCGCGTCGTACAGGCGCCCGAAGACCCTCGCCACCCGCACGGCGTACTCCTCGTGCACCACCATCTCGCCGACGTGTGCCCGCCCGTCGAACCCGACGTAGGGCATCCGCAGGTAGCGCAGATCCGCGAGCGGGACGGGACATCCGGGACGGTGACTGAAGCGCATGCGGTGGGCCAGCGCCGGCCCGATCTGCCGGGCCGACCAGGAGTACGCCGGTCGCGCCGCCGAGCGCCGCGGTGCGAGGTCGGTACACGATCGCAGTCGACGCCAGGACTCGATGGCGTTCTCCCGGTCAGTGCCGTGCAGAGGAAGCGGCCGGCCGAAGGTCTGGATTCGAGCCGGGACCCACGAGTCCTGGACCACCTCTCCGTCGCGGATGGTGAGTCGGAGGACGCCGGTCTCGGGCTGGTGGTCGTGGTACCAGAGGAAGTTCCCGAGCCCGTAGTCGACGTAGGTCTCACCGAGCCACCCCGATCCGAGCAGCACGTGGGCATGGCTCCCGACGACGACATCTGCCCCGGCCTCGGCCAGCGCCTTCGCCAGAGACGGCTGCCGCGCGTCCGGGCAGGAGCGCAGCTCGGTGCCCCAGTGCAGGTAGACCACGACGACATCGGACGTGCGCGAGGCGGCGCGCACGGCGTGGAGCAGCGCGGCGGGACGCGGCGAGTGGGCCGCGGCGATTCCGGCTGTCGTCGGGCCGGCGGCCCAGGTCGTGCTCATCCCCTCGCGGGGTGAGGCGTCGGCCGCGAGAACCGCGATGTCGGTGCCACGAACTCTCACCCGGTACGGCGTGAACGCGTCGCGGCGGTCCGCGCCGACACCCACGATGGCGAGCGGGCCCTTGCGCCGCGCCCGCAGAGTCTCGTCCAGACCTCCGGTGCCGTAGTCGGCACCGTGGTTGTTGGCCATCGTGACCACGTCGACCCCCGCCGCGGCGAGGACGTCGAGCGCCTTCGGCGACGTACGGAACCAGAAACGCTGCGACGGGACCTCGAGCTCCTTGGGATCGGGGCTGCCTCCCTCGGCGATCGCACTCTCCAGGTTGACCATCGTCAGGTCGACCGACTTCAGAGTCCGGGCGATCGGCCCGAGCGCGCCGCGTGGGTGATCGAGCAACGAAGCGAGGTTGAGCTGGAAGTGGGTGTCGCCGGCGAAGGCCAGAGTGACGACCCCGCGCGACCCGGAGGGCTTGGTGTTCTCGGTGTCGGTGCCGGACTCCGCCTCGGCACTCGGCGCACCCGCGCCGGGCGTCTCGCCGGCACGCGTTTCGCGGTCACCACCGGCCGACTGCGACACCGCGATGACGATGAACAGGACGACGGCGATCAGGGAGACCAGGGGAGTCCGGTGTCCGTGCATGACTTCCACCGGCCCTACTGGTCGTCGAGGGAGGTGAACTCCGCGGACTCGATCATCCGGTTGAGCGGGTCCTCATCGGTGAGATGTGCATCGCCCCGTGTTCCGGCGACGACGCGCTGGCCGGCCACGTCCAGGATCCACTCGCGGAAGGTCGCACCGGGGACGTCGAGCGACAGCCACGAGCCCCCGCCGGTCAAGATCTGCACGCCCTTGTCCCGGCAGCGGTCGAGGTTCGCGGGTGCGACTGTCTTGATGTAGAGCCCGTGGTACCCGCCGACGGTCACCGGTACCGGGCTGGTCGCGGTCATGTGCCTCTGGGCAGCCAACGCACTCGCGAGGTCGCGGACGGTCGGGCCGACTGGGCGGCTTCCGCCGAGACAGGCGTCGGTGGCAACTCGGGTCACCGTTCCCCAGAAGGCCGCGTCAGCGTTCCCAGAGGAGGACTGGATGACCGGGCCACCTCCGAGGTAGCCCCCGGGTACGCCGACGACGGCCCGCATGGGGCCTTCGGCCGGATCACGGTCACCGTCACCGGCGAGGTACGGCACGAGATAGTCCTGCCCTTCCAGCGTCGTGTCCTCGGGGACCCGGGCGAGATCGATCGGCTGGTCAGACGAGGGAGTCGTCGGCGTGCTGGACGGCGGCGCGGTCGTCGGTGCTGCGTCGGGACCCGCGGGGTCGTTGCTGCAGGCGCCGAGCAGGACTGCGATCGCGACTGCCGCAACGGGCAGGAGAGTGACGGGCTGGTTGCTGTTCATGATGGCTCCTGATCGGGGTGAGTAGTGGCGGTTCACCCCGTTGTGGACCCGAGCGGTGTCAGCCCGGCCCTGGAGCGGTATCAGCTCGGTAACGGGCGCGTTGACGCCGGCTCCTGCCAGGTCGACAGTCGAGGCATGGGTATCGCCGTGCTCGGCCCGCTCCAGGTGGACGGCCAGGTGAACGGCCTCAGCCCTCGGGACCGGGTCGTGCTGTCAGCGCTGGTCGTGCGCGCCGGCGAGCTCATCACCACGGACGCGCTGGCCGATGCCCTCTGGGGCGAGGCGCCGCCGGCCTCGTGGGCCAAGGTGCTGCAGGGCTGTGTGGTCCGGTTGCGGAAGCAGCTCGGGAGCGCGGCCATCGAGTCGGCACCCCACGGTTACCGGCTGCACCTCACCGAGGACGAGCTGGACCATCGACTCTTCGAGCGGTTGCTCGAGCGAGCACGCGAGTCGCTCGCCGCCGGAGACCCGGCACGCGCGTCGTACCTGGCCCAGGATGCGCTGCAGCTGTGGCGGGGGTCGGCCCTGCCTGATCTCGAGGAGTGGGGACCGGGGCGCGTCGAGCGGACTCGGCTCGAGGGCCTGCGCATGGAGGCGGAGGAGCTGCTGGTCGAGGCCGAGATCGACGCCGGTCGGGCGCGCGAGGTCCTCGAGCGCGCGCGGGCGCTGGTCGCGCAGGCGCCGTCCCGGGAACGACGGTGGGCGCTGGTGGCCCGGGCACTCCACCAGTCGGGCCGCCAGCCCGAGGCGCTCGGCGCCATCACTCGGGCGCGCACTCGGCTGGTCGAGGAGTTCGGCCTCGATCCGGGCCGGGAGCTGGTCGAGCTCGAGGCCCTCCTGTTGCGGCAGGACCCGTCGCTGGCGCCGCCGCCATCACCCGTGGCCAGTGCGACCTGTCCGTATCGCGGCCTGCTCCCCTATGACGCGGCCGACGCCGACACGTTCTTCGGTCGCGAAGACGACGTCGCCGCCTGCCTGCGGCGGCTCCGCGAGGTCCGCGTGCTCGCGGTAGTCGGGCCGTCCGGCGTCGGCAAGTCGTCGCTCGTGCGGGCCGGGGTCGTGGCGTCGCTGACGCGGAACGGGATGCCTGTGCTCCTCACTACGCCCGGCGCACGCCCGCTTGACTCGCTCGTGGGGCTGAAGCGGCGCGGTCGCCAGAACCTGGTGGTCGACCAGCTCGAGGAGGCCGTGACGCTGTGCGCCGACCCGACAGAGCGCGCCCGGTACGTCGAGGCGCTCGCCGTCCACGTCGGGGCCGGCGGCTCGTTGGTGCTGTCGCTCCGAGCCGACCACCTCGGCGACTTCGCGCCGTACCCGGAGATCGCCCGGGTCCTCGAGGACGGCCTCTATCTGCTGGGCCCGATGAGCGAGAGCGGGCTGCGCTCCGCGATCGAGGGTCCCGCCCGCCGCGCCGGCCTACGCCTCGAGCCGGGTCTGGTGGACCTTCTGATCCGTGATGTCGAGGGCGAGCCCGCCGCACTGCCGCTGCTCTCCCACGTCCTGCGGGAGACCTGGGAACGCCGTGAGGGACCGACCCTCACCGTCACCGGCTATCGAGCAACCGGCGGAGTCCGACAGGCCGTCTCGCGATCGGCCGAGTCGGTGTACGACGCCATGGACGCCACCGAGCGCGACCAGCTTCGCCACCTGCTGCTCAGACTGGTCATGCCCACCGAGGACGGGGACCCGGTGCGAGCTCGCGTCCCGCGGGCGAAGGTCGCGGTGGACGCGGCGCACGAGCGGGTGGTGGAGCGTCTCGTGAGGGCCCGGCTGGTCAGCATCGACGGAGACACCGTCCAGATCGCCCACGAGGCTCTCGTCCGGGTGTGGCCGCGGTTGCGCGGCTGGCTCGACGACGACGTCGACGGCCAGCGTGTGTTCCGGCACCTGGCCGGGGCCGCCGACGCCTGGGAGTCGATGGGACGAGCCGAGAGCGAGCTCTACCGAGGAAGCCGACTCAGCCGTGCCGTGGAGTGGCGACAGCGCACCCGGCCCGAGCTGAACGACACCGAGGCCGCCTTCCTCGACGCGTCGGTCTCATTCACCCGGGCCGAGCAACGGGCCGCCGAGAGGCGGGCCGCCCGCGAACGACGGGCCCGACGCCGCCTCGGTGGCGCCCTCGTCGGGATCGGCGCCCTCCTGGTGCTCGCCCTGGTCGCCGGCAGTCTCGCGATCCGTTCGGCCCATCGGGCGGCGCACGAGCGCGAGAGCCGGGCGGCCGCCTCGCGTCTTGCCGAGGCCCGGCGCGCCGAGGCACAGGCTGCCTCGCAGGGCGACACCGCCACCGGGTTGCTGCTGGCGGCGGAGGCCCTGAACGTCGACACCTCTTCGCAGGCGTGGGACAACCTCGGCGGAGTGCTGACGCAGGCCGGGCCGCTGATGGCTGTCCGCGATGTCGGCGCTCTCGCGGTCTCCATGTCCACGAGTCCCGATGGGAAGCTTCTGGCCGTAAGCCTGGCACCCGACGCGGATGAGCCCGGAGTCCATCTCTACGACGCCGCGTCCCTGCAACCGGTCGAGTTCGACCACCCCACCCCACCCTCCAGCATCATCCGCTTCTCTCCCGACGGCGGGCAGCTCGCCGTGGGCGTGAACCAGTGGGTCGAGGACCGTCAGAGCCTGGAACCGCGGATCGACGACGAGCTACCCCTGCGGCTCTACGACATGCCGAGCGTCACCTTGGCCCGGCGACAGCTAGGCGGGCTGCGCGACGGGAGCAGCATCGAGTACGCGTTGGACTACAGCGACGACGGCCGCCGGATCGCCGCCGTGGTCCAGCACTGGGATCGGCGGTCCAAGACGTTCACCCGGTTCGGCGAGGCCACCGTCTGGGACCTCGCCCGGCCGACCCGCCCCATCTTCCGGGCGCCGATGCCGGAGTACGCCCAGATCGCCCTCAACGAGCACGGCACGCGGCTCTACGCCGCCATGCTGGGCGCCAGACCCCTGCGGATCTACGACGTCGACACCGGGCGTGTGGTCAGGTCCGCCCGCTCGACTCTGTTGGCACGTTCGGTGTCGGGAGACCTCGAGCTGAGCCCGGACGGGACGACGGTCGCGGTGCCCGTCGAGGAGGCGGTGCTGCGCTTCGACAGTCGCACGCTGGCGCGCCGAGGCAAGGTGATCCGTGGTCAGGCCGGGGAGGGCGTCGATGACTTGGACTACTCCGCCGACGGCCGTTTCCTGGTCAGGTCGTCCGACGACAGCGACACCGTGTGGGACGCCTCGTCCGGTGCGGTTCTGCACCGGTTCGCCGGGTCGGGGAGCTGGGCCTCCGAATGGTCTCCCGACGGCCAAACCCTGTACGTCCAGCGATTCGGGCGACAGCTGCTGGCTCGGCATGTCGACCCAGGAGGTGGGGGGTTTCTGACCCTCGGGGAGGAGACTCCCGCGGCCAGGGGAGGCACCTACGACTTCTCGCTGCCCGGGCCGAACGGCCACCGACTGGCGAGGATGCAGTCGCGCCGCCTGTGGTTCGTCGACACCCGCACCGGCGAGAAGACCCCACGCTCACGGCCCGTCGAGGTGTGGGGCTCGACGTGGTCGCCGGACTCACGGAGGCTCCTGACGTTCGGCCGCGACGGCTTTCTCAGGGTCTGGGACACGAGGTCGGGCCGACTCGTGGCGCGCCGCCCGCACCTCACCGACTCACTGCCGGTGGCATTCACCCCCGATGGAGCCAGGATTTACCTCCCGGACGGCAAGGGAAGGCTCGAGACGCTGGACACCGAGACGCTGCGACCGGTGCACGTCGTCCCGTTCCGCACCGGCGTCGACAGTCTCCTGGCCGACCCGCGTGACGGGTCCGTCGTGGCGATCGGGATCGACGGCTCGGCACTGCGGGTCGATCCCGAGACCGGCGAAGTCCTCGCGCAGGCACCCTCGGGCACTCTCTCGGACGATCTCCCCAGCGCGGTGTTCTCGCCGGACGGCTCGGTCATGGCCGCGGCCGACCCGGCCGACAACATGCGTCTGCTCGACGCCGAGACCCTGACGTGGGTCGGCCCGAGCTCGGGTGCCGCGTGGGGACCCGACCGCGACTACGCGCCGGACGGCAGCCAGGTCGCCGCCGTCGGGCCGCACGGCGTCTCCCTCTGGAACGGGCGCACCGGCGCCTATCAGGCGAGCCTGCCGCTGCCTGCCGGCACAGGAGTCGTTTCCATCGCCTACCGCGAGGACAGCGTGGGCCTGGTCATCGCGGCCAGCGACGGACGGACCTGGATGGCGAACACGCGGACGAGCACTTGGACCGACCGTGCCTGCCGAATAGCCGGTCGCAACCTCACGCACGACGAGTGGGCGCGGTTCTTCCCGAGCCGGCCGTACGACGTGACCTGCCCGCAGTGGCCCGAGGAGACCTGACCGGGACCCGACGAGAGAGAGGGCGTCAGACGATCTCGGGGGCACTCACTCGAGCCTCGTCGGCCTCCTGGTCGGTGAGCTTCTCCTGCGACTGCCGCTCGGCCTCGACGCGGCGCAGGTAGTGGTCGACCTCGTCGTCGCGGCGGGGCTGGTCCCAGCCGAGCTCGGCGGCCATCAGGTCGGCGGCGGCCGTGACGGCCAGCGTGCCGCGGTCGAACGTCTCGATCGAGATCCGGGTACGCCGGGCGAGGACGTCGTCGAGATGGCGCGCGCCCTCGTGCGTCACGGCGTACACGACCTCCGCAGACAGGTAGTCCTCGGTGCCGGGCAGCGGCTCCGCCAGCTCGGGCCGGGCCGCGATGAGCGCGAGCACCTCGTCGATCAGGCCGCCGAACCGCCCCAGAAGGTGGTCGATCCGGCCGACCTCCAGCCCCGTTCGTCGGCTGAGCGCGACGCGCTGGTTGGTGCGGGTCAGGAAGCCGTCCGCGCCGAGCAGCGGCACCCGCTCGGTGTGCGAGGGCGCCACGTCCGGCCAGCCGCGCACCGCCAGGTCGACGGCGTCGCGCGCCATCACCCGGTACGTCGTGAGCTTGCCGCCCGCGATCAGTACCAGCCCCGGCACCGGGCTCACCACCGTGTGCTCACGCGACACCTTGGTCGTCGCCGACCGCGCCTCACCCTCGCCCCCCGACCCGACGCCGCGTCCGGCCTTGCCGGCGAGCAGCGGCCGCAGACCGGCGTACACGCCCTCGACGTCGTCGTGATCGAGCGGCACCCGGAGCAGCTTGTTCACGTGCTCGAGCAGGTAGTCGATGTCGGTGCGAGAGGCCGCCGGGTGGGCAAGGTCGAGGTTCCATGCGGTGTCGGTGGTGCCGATGATCCAGTGCCGGCCCCACGGGATCACGAAGAGGACGGACTTCTCGGTGCGCGTGATGAAGCCGCACTCCGAACGGATGCGGTCGCGCGGCACCACGAGATGGATCCCCTTGCTGGCCTCGACGTCCATCGACAGCGAGCCGCCGAGCAGCCGTTCGACGTCGTCTGTCCAGACGCCGGTCGCGTTCACGACGACGCGAGCCCGCACCTCGAGCTCCGAGCCGGACTCCAGGTCGGTCGCGCGGACGCCGACGACCCGAGGGCCCTCGCGCAGGAAGCCGGTGACGCGGGTCCGGGTCGCGATCAGGGAGCCGTGATGCGCGGCGGTGCGGGCGAGGGTCACCACGAGTCGCGCGTCGTCGACCTGACAGTCGTAGTAGCGGACCGCGCCGGTCAGCCGGTCCAGGCGCAGATCGGGCGCGATCCGGGCGATCTGCTTGCGGAACAGGTGCCGATGCCGGGGCACGCCCATCTCGTACTTCCCGACCATCGCCAGCGCGTCGTACAGGGCGAGCCCTGCGCCGACGTACGGTCGCTCGATCGTGCGGTGCAGCGGGTAGAGGAACGGGACGGGCCGCACGAGGTGCGGCGCGAGCCGGGTCAGCAGCAGGCCGCGCTCCTCCAGGGCCTCGCGGACGAGCCCGAAGTCGAACATCTCGAGGTAGCGCAGCCCGCCGTGCACGAGCTTGCTCGACCGGGACGACGTACCGCTGGCGAGGTCGCGCTGCTCCAGCAGGCCGACGCTCAGCCCGCGGGAGACGGCGTCGAGGGCCGAGCCCACGCCCACGATCCCCCCGCCGACGATGAGAACGTCGAGGGGCTCCTCGGCGGTCGTCGCGCTCAGCCCCGCCAGCGCGCCTGCTCGCGCGTCGGGTCCAAGGGCACTTGACTGGGCCGCCACGGCACGATCCTCTCAACCCGACGGAAGGCGTGCGAGCACGCCAGGAGGGAGGACGCGTGCGCACACTCGCTCGGATCGGCGTGCTCGGCGTGTTCCTGACGCTGGCCCTGGCTGCCACGCTGCTGTCTCGACCCGAGCCCGTGCGCGACCGCGACGCCCGGCTCGCGATCACGGTCACGCCGTCCACCGCCGCCACGCCCGCACCCCCGACCGACCTCCCTGCCGTGGTCCCGAGCCCGGATCCGGAGGCCCACCGCGGTGAGGAACGCGACCGCGACCGAGACCCACACCGCCAGATCACCGTGCTGATGAGCGGCGACCTGCTCTGGCACAACACCGTGTGGGCGAGCGCGCACGAGGACGCCGTACGCCGTGGGCTCGAGGAGCGCTTCGACTTCGACCCGATGTTCGCGGCGATGAAGCCGATCGTCGAGAGCGCCGACCTGGCGATCTGCCACGAGGAGGTGCCGTTCGCGCGCGACGACCAGCACCTCTCGAGCTATCCCGTCTTCGCAGTGCCGCCCGAGATCGCGCCATGGATCGGGTCGATGGGATGGGACGCCTGCACCACCGACTCCAACCACAGCATCGACCAGGGGTTCGACGGCCTGGTCCGCACGGCCACCCTGCTCGAGAAGGCCGGCGTCCGCCATGTCGGCACCTTCCGCACGCGGGCGGAGCGGCGCCGGCCGGTCATCCTCACCACGAAGCAGGGCGTCAAGGTCGGCATCGTCGGCGGCACCTACTCCCTCAACGGCTTCTCGCTCCCGCCCGACCAGCGCTGGGCGGTCTCGATGTGGGACGCCGACAACCTGATCGCCCAGGCCCGCGCCGCCAAGGCCGAGGGCGCCGACATCGTGCTCGTGCAGTACCACGGCGGCGACGAGTACTCCCAGCTCCCCAACGCCCAGCAGGTCGCGCTGGTACGCCGCCTCACCGCGAGCCAGTACGTCGACCTGGTCTTCGCCGAGCACGCCCACGTCGTCCAGCCGATCACCGAGGTCAACGGGAAGTGGGTCGTCTACGGTATGGGCAACATGGTCGGCCAGAGCGACCCGAAGTACCCGCGCGCCTACGAGGGCATCAGCGTCCGCTTCACGTTCACCGAGACCCGGCACGGGTTCCGGGTGACCCGCGCGGAGTACATCCCCACCTCGTGGAACGTCTACTCACCCGGCAACCCGATCCGCGTCCGCCCGGTCGACGCGGCCCTCCGCGAGGGTGTCGGTGACCGCGCCAGGCTGCTCATCGCACGCCGGATGACGCGTCTCGCCGTCGACGGCCTGGACCCCCACGCCGACACGACTCCGGGGCTTCGGCAGGAATGACGAGGCCATCTGCGGTTTCATAGACCTCGTGGACGAGGAGGTCGTCGCGCTGTACGACGACGGGGGACGTCCCCACGGGAGCGCCCCTCGTTCGGTGATGCGCGCCCAGAACCTGCGGCACGCCGCGACCGGGATCCTGGTCCGCGACTCGTACGGCCGCATCTACGTCCACCGCCGGACACCGACCAAGGACGTCTACCCGGCTCACTGGGACTTCACCGCCGGTGGCGTCGTGCTGGACGGCGAGGACCCGGTCGAGGGTGCGCGACGCGAGCTCGCCGAGGAGCTCGGTGTCACCAGTGAGCTCGAGTCGCTCGGCGAGTCCGACTACGGCGACGACCACACGACGTACCAAGCCTTCCGCTACGTGACGACCTGGGACGGCCCGATCACGCCCCAGCCCGAGGAGGTCGCGTACGGCGCCTGGCTCAGCGTCGAGCACCTGCTCGCACGGCTGGATGATCCGGACATCCCTTTCATGCCCGACACGCGCGCGCTCTTCGGCGACTGGCTCCGCGAGCATGCCGCCGACCACGGGGATCCCCAGGAGGGGTGGGACACCCGGGCGACCGTGGTCGAGGGCCGGTGGCTCGACCGCGTGCCGCGCTTCCCCGACGCGGAGGTGCAGCTGCGCAGCGAGGTGCGGCTGATGCCACGGCTCGCGCCGCTGCTGCCGTTGGAGGTGCCGGTCCCGATCGTTCTCGACGAGTCGCCGCTGCGGGTGCGCCATCGGCTGCTGCCGGGTGAGCTCGCGACCGGAGCAGCGCTCACGCCCGAGGACGGGCACCGGCTGGGCGAGTTCCTCCGCGCGGTGCACGACATGCCGGTGAACGTGTACGTCGAGTCGGGCATCCCGGAGGCGACGGCGGCTCGGGCGGAGCTGCTGGCCACGCTCGAGCGGATGCTGCACCGCGTCGTCCCGCTGCTCCCGCAGGAGCAGCAGGACGCCGGCCAGGCCCTCCTGCGCCGGATCGCCCTGCGTACGCCGACCAGCCTGGTGCACGGCGACCTCGGGGCCCACCACGTGACCTGCGCCGACGGCCGGATCAGCGGCGTGCTCGACTGGAAGGACGCCCGCGAGGCCGACCCCGCGGTCGACCTCGCCTGGCCGCTCTTCGGCACGCCGGAGCCGGTCGCCGAGGCCGTCGCCAAGGCGTACGGCGTGACCGACGAGGAGCTCGCGCGGGCGCTGGACTGGCACCGGCTCGGCCCCTGGTACGAGACGATGTGGGGCCAGGGACCGGGCGGCCCGGAGGTCGTCGAGAGCGGGATCCGCGGGATCCTGACCTTGCTTGACGCCAAGTTGACGGCGTAACGACATTGCACTGAACCATCAAATTGATGTCAGAGTGCGGCGCCGTCACGGTGCTGGTCACGCACCGGTTCTCCACCGTGGCCGCGGCCGACCTCGTGGTCGTCCTCACCGGCGGCACGGTCACCGAGATGGGCAGCCACACCGAGCTGATGGCGGCGGGCGGCAGCTACGCGCAGCTGTACGCGCTGCAGGCCCGGGGTTACGCGTGAGCAGTCAGCTCGGTATGACGAGCCGTGACTCGTAGGCGAAGACGACGGCCTGGACCCGGTCTCGCAGCCCGAGCTTGGCGAGCACGCGCGCGACGTGCGTCTTCACGGTGGCGACCGACAGGTACAGCTCGGCGGCGATCTCGGCGTTCGTCGCGCCGGTGGCCATCGCCCGCAGGACCGTCAGCTCACGGTCGGTGAGCCGCTTCAGCTCGTCGGGCAGGGCACGCGGCCCCGAACCGTCGGGACGACGCCCGAGCGCCGACATGAGTCCCTCGATCGCGAGATGGTCGAGGTGCAACGTGAGTGGTGTGCGCTGGCCCCATCGGTCCTCTACCGATTCGGGCGTCGCGGCGCCGAACGTCATGGTGTCTCCCCCCTAGCTGACCACTGCGCTCCAGTGGCGTCCCCCCGGAAGGACGGGCACGCGGTCCCCGCAGGGTGTGCCAGATGCGCGTCCTTTTACAACCCCCAGGAGGGGGGAACTTCTGGTCACGTACCTCGAGCGGCCAGGAATCTGGTGAGGATCAGGAGACGACGACCTCGATCCGTTGGAACTCCTTGACCTCGGTGTATCCGGTGGTGGCCATCGCCCGGCGCAGCGCGCCGACCAGGTTCATCGTGCCGTCGGCGACCCGGGACGGACCGAAAAGGATCTCCTGGAGGGTGCCGACGCTGCCGATCTGGACGCGCTCCCCGCGCGGCAGCTCGGGGTGATGGGCCTCGGCCCCCCAGTGGAAGCCTCGCCCGGGCGCATCGCTGGCCCGGGCGAACGGCGAGCCGATCATCACCGCGTCGGCGCCACAGGCGATCGCCTTCGCGATGTCACCGCTGCGGCCGATCGAGCCGTCGGCGATCACGTGGACGTACCGGCCGCCCGACTCGTCCATGTAGTCGCGGCGGGCGCCGGCTACGTCGGCCACCGCGCTGGCCATGGGCACGGACACGCCGAGCACGGTCCGCGTGGTGTGGGCGGCACCGCCCCCGAAGCCGACCAGCACCCCGGCCGCGCCGGTGCGCATCAGGTGCAGCGCCGCCTGGTACGTCGCGCAGCCGCCGACGATCACCGGCACGTCGAGCTCGTAGATGAACTCCTTGAGGTTCAGCGGCTCGGCCTGGCCGCTGACGTGTTCCGCGCTGACGGTGGTGCCCCGGATGACGAACATGTCGACGCCGGCGTCGACGACCGCCTTCGCGAACTCCTTGGTCCGCTGTGGGCTGAGCGAGCCGGCCACGGTGACCCCGGACTCACGCATCTGCTCGAGCCGCGTGGTGATCAGCTCGGCCTTGACCGGCTCGGCGTACATCTCCTGCATCCGACGGACGGCGGTGGCGGAGTCGAGCTCGGCGATCTCGTTGAGGATGTCGGCGGGATCGTCGTACCGGGTCCAGAGACCCTCGAGGTTGAGCACGCCGAGTCCGCCGTACTGGCCGAGGGCGATCGCGGCCTCGGGCGACATCACGGAGTCCATCGGCGCGGCGACGATCGGGAGCTCGAACCGGTAGGCGTCGATCTGCCAGGCCGTGCTGACCTCTTCGGGGTCGCGGGTGCGCCGGCTCGGGACGATCGCGATGTCGTCGAACGAGTAGGCCCGGCGCCCGCGCTTGGCACGCCCGATCTCGATGTCGGTCACCGGGTCAGCGTATCGACGCGGCTCCGGTGCCGGGTGTCAGCAGGGTCACGCGTCGCGGCGGGTAAAGGCTCCGGCGTTCTCCAGCGAGTTCTCGTGCTCCATGCGACCTTGGTCGTGCCACTGAGAAACGGAGCCAGAGATGCCACTCCCACGAGGGAGCCGGCCCGGCCGCCGACTCGTCGGGGGCCTTCTCGGAGCTGTCGTGGTGAGTCTGGCGTGCCTGGTGCCGGTGTCGTCGTACGCCGATGTCGGGGACGACTACCCCTATGCCGGCCTGGGCAAGTGCCCCCTCGTGCCGCTGCCGCCCAAGACTCCGGGCGGCCACCACGCGCCCGGCACCCCGGGCAAGCCGGGGGCGCCGGCCGGCCCGCACCGGCCGGGCAGGCCCGACAAACCCGACACCCCACCGCCGCCGCGCCAGTGCGCCAAGCACATCTGGTTCTACAACGGCTCGTACGGCGACCCGTGGGGCTTCGCGCTGCGCAACTGCACCAGCTTCGTCGCCTGGCGCCTGCGGACGACCAACGGGCTGGGCGACTTCGAGAACCACTTCGGCGGTGTGCACTGGGGCAACGCCGGCCACTGGGACGAGGCCGCCGCCGAGCTCGGCTACCTGGTCGACGACGTCCCGGCTGTCGGCGCCGTCGCCCAGACGGACGCCGGCCGCGTCGGCCACGTCGCCTGGGTGTCGGCCGTGGGAGACGGGACCGTGACCGTCGAGGAGTACAACTACGGGGTCGCCGGTGGGTATGGCGTGCGCACGGTGCCCACGTCGTCGTTCCGGTACGTCCACCTCGATGATGTCGCCCCGGCGCCGTACCTGGGCTCGACGCGGGCGGGTGTCGCGACCACCGATGCCCACGACGGTTCATGGTCGGCGCGTACGGCGAACGGCACGCTCGTCGTACGCCGGCCGTCGGGTCACACCACACGCGTCCGCACACCGGGCGGATGGTCCGCGCACGCCGCCCCGTCGCTGGTGACCGACGCGCAGGGGCGCGTCTGGCTCGCCGCAGTATCGGCACGTGGCCGCGTGTTGACCATGCACACGTCTGTCGCGTCGACGGCCTTCACGCATCCGCGATCGGCGCTGGCCGGATCGGCCACCTCGTCTCCCGCACTCGCCGTGGACGGACAGGGTCGGCTGCGCGTGCTCGCCATCGGTCCGAGCGGCACTCTGCTCGAGCGGCACACGCCGGGCGCGCGGTCCGACCGGTGGAGCAAACCGCACCGGATGGGCCGGCCCGGCTCGTGGTCCACGCATGCCGCACCCGCCGCCACGCCCGACGCAGCCGGCCATGTGTGGGTGGCCGCGGTGACCCGTGGGGGCACCCTGCAGTCGCAGCACACGACCCACGACGGCCGGCGCTGGACCGGGTTCCGCCTGGTCGACCACATGACCTGGTCGATCACGTCGACGCCCGCGCTCGCGGACGCTCCGGACGGACGTGTCTGGCTGGCCAGCGTCGCCCGCCGCGGCGACCTGGTCGTGCGGCACACCGGCTCCGGCGTGGGCCGCTGGGAACGAGGCCACTGGCTGGCCGGCCAGTGGTCGCCGTACTCCTCTCCCTCGTTGACGGTCGACCGGAGCGGGCGTACCTGGCTCGCCGCGGTCGCGACGGACGGCCGCTCGGCCGTCATCTCGACGCCCGCCGGCGCCCAGCGCTGGCACAGGTCGCGCGGCCTGCCGCAGGCGCCGCCGTCGGAGACCAGCAGCCCGACGCTGACCTCCACGGTCGGTGGCGTGCTGGTCGGGGTGACGAACCGGCGCGGACGCGCCGAGTGGCGCCGCCCGTGGGGACCGTCCGGTCCCCTGCCCGCCACCCACGGCCCGCGCGGTGGCGGCTTCTCGGTGAGCCGATTCCTCTGAGCCGGAGTCCTCAGCCGAGGACGCGCACCTCGTCGCCGACGGTGATCGACCCTGGAAGGTCGACGTCGAGGTAGATGCCGAGGCGCATCTCGCGGGCGCGGGTCAGGCTCTTGAGCCAGCGGCCGTCGCGCGGCAGGCCTTCCTGAGCGATGTCGATCATCCGGCAGCGCTCGATCCGCTCGACCGGCGTCAGCCGCACGCCACCGATCTGGATCACCCCTGCCCACGACTCCTCGACGAAGGGCTCGTCGGTCTCGAGGACGAGGTTCGGCCGGATGCGGCGACGGTCGGCGTCGACCCCGAGGCGCTCGCCGCACCAGTCGAGCGAGGCGCTGCCGACCAGGGAGACGTGGCCGGCGTCGAAGTACGGCGTGGAGGTCTCGAGCAGCACGCGCACAGGGGCGCCCATCGCCTCGCTGAGCGCACGGTCGAGATCGTCGCCAGGAACCGCCCACTCACCCCCGCGTCCGGTGACGCGAACGCCGCCCGCGGTTGTGCGGGACGCGAACTCGAACACCTCGTCCCGTCGACGGAAACGCCGCGAGTGCTTGCCGGTGGCCAGCTTGCCGTCGCCGTCGACCACGGCGTACCGGCGGTCACCGACGAGCCCGCGGACCTCGACGCCGACGGACTCCAGCGACTCCCCGCCCATCGCCTTCACCGGGTAGCGGCGGATCTCGCGGAGTGTCGGGGTCGGCACATCGTCGACCCTAGTCGGGCAGGACGGGTTGCCAGCACACTGATGGGGTGATCTCGCGACAGCTGGCCTCCGACCTGCGCGACGCAGGACTGATGTGGACGCCGGTCAAGGGTGACTGGTTCGTGATCCCCGACCACGGGCTCGACCAGCTCGAGTTCGTGGTCAGCGACATGGTCATCGAGACCCGGCGGATGGCGATGGGCCGGCAGATGCTCGCCTTCAACGGCACCACCGAGTGGGCGATGGACACGTTGGCGGCCTCGGACGCGCTCTGGCTGCCCCGCGAGAACCAGCTGCGCGAGGTGCTCGGTGAGGCGTTCATCGGCCTCGAGCACATCCCCGGCGAGACGCCGGGGTACGCCGTGTCGACGCTGATCGGCAACACCGAGGAGCGGTTCGTCGACGTCGACGTGGAGGAGGCGTACGCCCGGGCCGCGCTGGCCCTGCTCCGGTCGACGAGCTAGCGACCCGTGTAGTTGGGAGCCTCGACGGTCATCTGGACGTCATGGGGGTGCGACTCGGCCAGCGACGCCTGGGTGATGCGCACGAACGTCCCCTTCTCCTGGAGCTCGGCGATGGTGCGCGCGCCGACGTAGAACATCGACTGGCTGAGGCCACCGAGCAGCTGGTGGGCGACGGCGGCGAGCGGGCCGCGGTAGGCGACCTGGCCCTCGATGCCCTCGGGCACGATCTTGTCGTCGCTGGCGACCTCGGCCTGGAAGTAGCGGTCCTTGGAGTAGGACTTCTTGCCGCGGCTGCTCATCGCGCCGAGCGAGCCCATCCCCCGGAAGGCCTTGAACTGCTTGCCGTTGACGAACACCAGGTCTCCCGGCGCCTCCTCGCAGCCGGCCAGGAGAGCGCCGATCATCACCGAGTCGGCGCCGGCGACGAGGGCCTTGGCGATCTCGCCGGAGTACTTGATCCCGCCGTCGGCGATCACGGGGACACCGGCCGGCTTGGCCGCCAGAGCGGCCTCGTGGACGGCGGTGATCTGCGGGACGCCGACACCGGTGACCACCCGGGTGGTGCAGATCGCCCCGGGGCCGACGCCGACCTTGACCGCGTCGGCGCCTGCGTCGACGAACGCCTGGGCGCCCTCGCGGGTGGCGACGTTGCCGCCGATCACCTGGACGTGCTTGGTCGCCGGGTCGGACTTCAGCCGCTCGACCATCTCCAGCAGGAGCCGGACGTGTCCGTGCGCGGTGTCCGCGACGAGCACGTCGACGCCGGCCTCGATCAGGGTGTTGGCCCGCTGCCAGGCGTCGCCGAAGTAGCCGATCGCGGCGCCGACCATGAGCCGGCCGTGGGCGTCGTACGACGCGTCGGGGAACTGTTCGCCCTTGACGAAGTCCTTGACCGTGATCAGTCCGCCGAGCCGGCCGTCGCCGTCGACCAGCGGGAGCCGCTCGCGCTTGTGCTGGCGCAGGAGGTTCGTGGCGTCCTCGCGGGTGATGCCGACCTGGCCGGTGACCAGCGGCATCGGGGTCATGATCTCGTCGACCTTCGTGGTGGCCCACTCGGCGACCGGCGTGAAGCGCAGGTCGCGGTTGGTAATGATCCCGAGCAGCTGCTGGTCGACGTCGACCACGGGGAGGCCGGAGACGCGGTACTCGCCGCAGATGCGGTCGAGCTCCTCCAGCGTCGCGTCGGGTCCGATCGTGACGGGGTTGGAGATGATGCCGGTCTGGGTGCGCTTGACGAGGTCGACCTGATAGGCCTGGTCCTCGATCGAGAGGTTGCGATGGAGGACGCCGAGCCCGCCCTCGCGCGCCATCGCGATCGCCATCCGGCTCTCGGTGACGGTGTCCATCGCCGCGCTGACCAGCGGCGCCTTGAGCGTGATCTCGCGGGTCAGCCGGGTGGTGGTGTCGATGTCGCTGGGCGCCAGGTCGGAGAAGCCCGGAAGCAACAGGACGTCGTCGTAGGTGAGCCCCATCGGGGCGAGCTTCTCGCGCCGTACCGGGTTGCCTGCGGTGTCTGGCTTGTCTGAAGGTGCCTCGTGCTCCACTCCCCCACCCTACCGGCGCCCCCACCCGGGTCCCGGCAGCAGACGCTGACCTGTCAGAAGTGCGCGCCGAAATCGCGTCGACCCGGCAGAAGTGAACGTTCACTTCTGCCGGGTCGGCGTTCCTGGCGGTGATGTCCTGGCGGGTCAGCGTCCTAGGCGCGCACGTTTCTGGCGGGTCAGCGCTTAGTGGCCGTGCCCGTGGCCGTGGCCGGCAGCGGGAGGCTCCTCGTCCTCGGGCTTCTCGACGACCAGGGTCTCGGTCGTCAGCAGCATGCCGGCGATCGAGGTGGCGTTGACCAGCGCGGAGCGGGTGACCTTGACCGGGTCGAGGACGCCCTGGGCGACCAGGTCGCCGTACTCGTCGGTGACGGCGTTGTAGCCCTCGCCGACCTTGCCCTCGCGGACCTTGGTGACGATGACGTAGCCGTTCTCGCCGCCGTTCTCGGCGATCCAGCGGAGCGGCTCGTCGGCGGACGTGCGCACGATACGCACGCCGATCGCCTCGTCACCGGTGAGGCCGAGGTCGCCGTCGAGCACGGAGACCGCGTGGATGAGCGCGGAGCCGCCGCCGGGGACGATGCCCTCCTCGATCGCGGCGCGCGTTGCGGAGACGGCGTCCTCGATGCGGTGCTTCTTCTCCTTCAGCTCCACCTCGGTGGCGGCGCCGACCTTGATCACGCACACGCCTCCGGCCAGCTTGGCGAGGCGCTCCTGGAGCTTCTCGCGGTCCCAGTCGGAGTCGGTGTTCTCGATCTCGGCCTTGATCTGGTTGACGCGTCCCTCGACCTCGGCGGAATCGCCGCCGCCGTCGACGATCGTCGTGTTGTCCTTGGTGACCACGACCCGACGGGCGGTGCCGAGTACGTCGAGCCCGACCTGGTCGAGCTTCAGGCCGACCTCGGGGGCGACGACCTGGCCGCCGGTGAGCGTCGCGATGTCCTGCATCATCGCCTTACGACGATCGCCGAACGCGGGGCTCTTGACCGCGACCGCGGTGAACGTGCCGCGGATCTTGTTGACGACCAGCGTCGACAGGGCCTCGCCCTCGACGTCCTCGGCGAGGATGAAGAGCGGCTTGCCGGCAGCGATGACCTTCTCCAGCAGCGGGAGCAGGTCGGCGATCGCCGAGATCTTCCCCTGGTGCAGCAGGATGTAGGCGTCGTCGAGGACGGCCTCCATGCGCTCGGGGTCTGAGACGAAGTACGCCGAGATGTAGCCCTTGTCGAACTGCATGCCCTCGGTGAACTCCAGCTCGGTGCCCATCGTGTTGGACTCCTCGACCGTGATCACGCCGTCCTTGCCGACCTTGTCGAAGGACTCGGCGAGCAGCTCGCCGATGAGGCCGTCGCGGCTGGAGATCGTGGCGACCGACGCCATGTCCTCCTTGGAGTCGACCTCGCGGGCGGCATCACGCAGGGCGTCGCCGACGGCCTCGGCGGCGGCGTCCATGCCGCGCTTGAGACTCATCGGGTTGGCGCCGGCGGCGACCGCACGCAGACCCTCGTGGACCATCGCCTGGGCGAGGACGGTGGCGGTCGTGGTGCCGTCACCGGCGACGTCGTTGGTCTTGGTGGCGACCTCCTTTGTCAGCTGCGCGCCGAGGTTCTCGAACGGGTCGTCGAGCTCCACCTCGCGGGCGACGGTGACGCCGTCGTTGGTGATCGTGGGCGCGCCCCACTTCTTGTCGAGGACGACGTAGCGGCCCTTGGGGCCGAGCGTCACCTTGACCGCGTTGGCCAGCGCGTCGACGCCGCGCTCCAGCGAGCGCCGCGCGCTCTCGTCGAACTCCAGGATCTTGGGCATGAGTGCTCCTCAGAATGTGATCAGGTCGTCCGCCTGAGCGGCCACTAGAGGCTCCTCTCAGGCGGACGACCCGGAAAGTTGGATCAGGAAACGACCGCGAGCACGTCGCGGGCGCTCAGGATGAGGTACTCGTCGCCGCCGTACTTCACCTCGGTGCCGCCGTACTTGCTGTAGATGACCTTGTCGCCCACGGCGACGTCGAGCGGGACGCGGTTTCCGTTGTCGTCGATGCGGCCGGGACCGATCGCCTGGACCTCGCCCTCCTGGGGCTTCTCCTTGGCGGTGTCGGGGATGACCAGGCCGGACGCCGTGGTCTGCTCGGCCTCCAGCGGCTTGACGACGATCCGGTCCTCGAGGGGCTTGATGTTGACCGACACGATGTCGACCTCCACTTTCCACTGTGTTCGGACTCGGGAGCCAGACGCCCCCGGACGTTGGAGCCTGCGGTGACGGACGCCGTCGCGGGGGTCGTTCGTCGTGGCAGGCGACTGGCATTCTCGGGTCGAGAGTGCCAACGCCGAAACTAGCACTCACCGACAACGAGTGCCAACGGGGGGCGGTCGGCGTAACTTGCTCCCATGCCCTCCGTCCTCTCCGCCCTCACCGACGCGCTCGCGGACGGCACGGTCGAGGTCGTCGACCTGACCGCCCCATTGAGCAGCGAGACGCCGGTGATCCAGCTCCCGCCCGAGTTCGGCCAGACCGCGCGCTTCCAGCTCGAGGAGATCAGCGCGTACGACGACCGCGGGCCGGCGTGGTACTGGAACAACTTCCGCAGCGGCGAGCACACCGGCACCCACTTCGACGCGCCCAACCACTGGGTGACGGGCAAGGGCGGTCTCGACGTGGCGAGCGTGCCGGTCGGTCACCTGATCCGGCCGGCGGTCGTGCTCGACTTCAGCGCCCGGTGTGCGGAGAACCCCGACTTCCTGCTCGAGGTCGGCGACGTCAGCGCCTGGGAAAAGGACCACGCGCCCCTGCCCGACGGTGGCTGGCTGCTCTACCGGACCGGGTGGGACGCCCGCTCCGACAGCCAGGAGCGGTTCACCAACGCCGACGAGACCGGGCCGCACACTCCCGGCATGAGCCCGGAGTGCGCGCAGTGGGTCGCGGAGGAGTCACCGGTGATCGGGGTGGGCGTCGAGACCGTCGGCACCGACGCGGGAGCCGCCCACTCGTTCGACCCGGCCTTCCCGTGCCACTCGTTCCTGATGGGAAACGGCAAGTACGGCCTGACCCAGCTGCAGAACCTCGCGTCATTGCCGCCCACCGGCGCGGTGCTGGTCGTCGGGCCGCTGCCCATCGTCACGGGGTCCGGCGCCCCCGCGCGGGCCGTGGCTCTGGTCGAGCGCTGACGATGCCGCGCGTCGCGGACGTCGTCGGCCGTGCCCTGGTCGACGGCGGGATCGACCATGTCTTCGGCGTCGTCGGCTCGGGGAACTTCCACGTCACCAACGCCATGGTCCACGCCGGCGCCCGGTTCGTCGCCGCGCGGCACGAGGGCGGTGCGGCGACGATGGCCGACGCCTACGCGCGTACGGCGGAGCGCCCGGCCGCCGTCACGGTGCACCAGGGCTGCGGGCTGACGAACGCGATGACCGGGATCACCGAGGCCGCCAAGAGCCGGACTCCGGTCGTCGTCGTCGCCGCCGAGGTGACCGAGCCCAGGTCGAACTTCTACGTCGACCAGGCGGCGCTGGCCCGGGCGGTCGGGGCCATGTCGTTCCGGGTCGATGATCCGGCCACGGCCGCCGTCGTCGCCGGCGATGCCGTCCGAACCGCGGTGACCACGCGGCGTACGGTCCTGCTGAACCTGCCATTGGCCGTGCAAGCCCAAGAGGCGCGAAGTGGGACTTCTCCGCCATCCGAGGGGGAGTTCTCCCCCTCGAGCCTCTCGGGAGAACTCCCACCTGGACCCCGGGAAAGTCCCACTTCGGCGGTGGAGCAGCTGGCCGGGGCCGTACGACGTGCCGAGCGGCCGGTCTTCGTGGCCGGGCGAGGGGCTCGCGGCGCGGGTCCGGCCGTCGCCGAAGCGGCCGAACGCTCCGGGGCGTTGCTGGCGGAGTCCGCGGTGGCCAAGGGACTGTTCGCCGGCCACCCGTGGTCGCTCGGGGTCTCGGGCGGGTTCGCGTCCCCCGGCGCTGCCGCACTCATCGGCGGCGCGGACCTGATCGTGGGCTGGGGCTGCGCCCTCAACATGTGGACGATGCGACACGGGACGCTGATCGCACCCGGGGCCACGGTCGTGCAGGTCGACGACACCGCCGACGCGCTCGGCGCTCATCGCGAGTTGACGTTCGGGGTCCTCGGCGATGTCGCGCTGACCGCTGCCGCACTTGCCCAGCGCGTCGAGCAGCGCACGGGCTACCGCTCCGACGACGTACGCCGTCGGCTCGACGCCGGCATCACCTGGTCGACGGAGCCGTACGACGACCTCGGCGGCAACGGCCTGATCGACCCGCGGACGCTCAGCCGCGACCTGGACGTGCTGCTGCCCGACGACCGGGTCGTCGCGGTGGACTCGGGGAACTTCATGGGCTACCCCGCGGCGTACCTCGACGTCCGCGACCACCACTCCTTCTGCTTCACGCAGGCCTTCCAGTCGATCGGGCTCGGGCTCGCGACCGCGATCGGCGCCGCCGTGGCGAGTCCCGGACGGCTGACGGTCGCCGCGCTCGGCGACGGCGGCGCGCTGATGTCCTCGATGGAGCTCGAGACGGTCATCCGGCTGGGACTCGACATGCTCGTCGTGGTCTACGACGACCACGCGTACGGCGCGGAGGTCCACCACTTCCGACCCGACGGCGCCTCCCTCGACACCGTGGTGTTCCCGGACACCGACATCGCCGCGATCGGGCGCGGCTTCGGGTTCGACGCCGTCACCGTGCGGGCGCCGCGCGACCTCGACGCCGTACGTGCCTGGCTCGACGCCGGCCGGCCGCGCCCGATGCTGGTGGACGCGAAGGTCGCCGACCAGCGGCCGTCGTGGTGGCTGGAGGAGGCGTTCCGGGGCCACTGACCATCGCTGTCAGGATGAGGCCATGGACCTGGACACGTTCCGCTGGCTCCTGACCGACGACGGTCAGGCGCTGCTGGCGGCCGCGATCGCCGCGGAAGGCACGACGTTCCAGGTCCAGAAGAAGCTGCGCGAGGCCGCGCCCGGCTCCGCAGACGAGAAGGCAGAGCGAGTGGCGGCGGCGCTGGGGCAGGTCGAGCTACGGCGTCGCGCCGAGCCCAAGCTCGGTGAAGACGCGGCGCGGATGTACTTCACCCGCGACGGGCTGGAGCAAGCGACCCGTGCCGCCGTCGCGCGGCATCGTGCGGCGCGCCTGGCGCTCGGGGGGCCCAGCGTCGTCGACCTCACCTGCGGCATCGGTGGGGACCTCGTCGCCTTCGCCCGCGCCGGGCTGACCACCGCCGGGATCGACCTCGACCCGCTGCGCGTCGAGCTGGCCAGGGCCAACCTGGCCGCCCTCGGGCTCGGCGGGGCGGTCGAGGTGGCCGACGCGACGACGCTGGACGTCTCACCGTTCGCCACGGCGTACGCCGACCC
>NZ_DASXQG010000036.1:0-18606 GCF_036493135.1 Nocardioides sp.
ACGGATGCATCAGCCCGGTCAGCTCGAGGCTCTCGCAGACCACGGCACGCTTGCCCGTGCGGCCACCCTTCAACCGCATCGACACCTGCTGCTCGCGCGGCTGCTCGATCGGCGGACCGGCTTCCTCGAACTTCCGGAGCCGGGTCTGGGCGGCCTTGTACTGCGAGGCCATGCCGTCGTTGTACTCCGCCTTGATCTTGAGCCGGAGCACCAGCGCCTTGATCTTGGCGTGCTCCTCGTCCCAGCGTCGGCGCATCTCCTCGAGCCGGGCGAACCGGTCGCGCCGCGCCTCGTGGTACGACGCGAAGCCACCGGGGTGGGTCCACACCAGGTTGCCGGCGGCGCCGAGCTCGACGGTGACGATCCGCGTCGCGGTGTTGTTCAGCAGCTCGCGGTCGTGGCTGATGAACAGGATCGTCTTGTCCGACTCGCTGATGCGCTGCTCCAGCCAGACCTTGCCGGGGACGTCGAGGAAGTTGTCGGGCTCATCGAGCAGCAGCACCTCGTCGGGGCCGGCGAGGAGGTACTCGAGCACGAGCCTCTTCTGCTCACCGCCCGAGAGCGTGCGCAGCGCGCGGTACTTGGCGCGGTCGTAGGGGACGCCGAGCCCGCGCACGGTGCACACGTCCCAGATCACCTCGAGGTCGTAGCCGCCGGCGTCGGCGTACTCGGCGAGCGCCTCGGCGTACCGCATCTGGTTCTTCTCGTCGTCGGTCTGCATCAGCGCGAGCTCGCACTGCTCGACCTCGGCCGTGGCCTCGCGCACGCGGGGCGGCGACACCGACAGCAGGAGGTCGGCGACCGTCGGGTCGTCGCCGAGTCCGAGCCCGACCATCTGGCGCATCACCCCGAGCCCGCCGGTGCGGGTGATCACGCCGGTCTGCGGCAGGAGCTCGCCGGTGATGATGCGCAGCAGCGTGGTCTTCCCGGCGCCGTTCGCGCCGACCAACGCCACCTTCGCGCCGTCGCCGACCCGGAACGAGACGTCGTCGAGCAGCACCCGACCGTCCGGCAGCTCGAAGTGCACTCCGGCGACATCCACGTGACCCACGAGAAGTCATTCTCGGTGAGGCGACCGGCGTACGCACCTCCGTTTCGAGGAGGATCAGCGGGCGTTCTCCCGCAGGGACGACGTGCGGGCGCCGCGAACGGTCAGGAACGCGAAGGCCGACGCCGCGACGACCAGCCCGACGAGCACCAGCGCGCTGAGCGCGACGGCGGAGCCGATGTCGAACGACGGGACGACGCGGGGCACCAGCGACGAGTCGACGAAGCCCAGAGTCACGGTGCGGACCACGACGTACTGCGCGACGCCGCCGGCGGCGACGCCGGCCAGCGCCGCGGCGCCGAGCACGACCACGAACTCGGCCACGACGCCGACCATCACCGACCGGCGTTTCACGCCGACGACCCGCAGCGAGGCCGCGTCGCGGCGGCGGGCCGGGAGCTGTACGGCGAGGTTCGCGGCGAGACCCGCCAGCGCGAGCAGGATGACCAGCGCGGTGACGACGACGTACAGCCGCAGCGCGAGGGCGAAGGCGTCCTGGTCGAGCACGTGCTTGGTCCCGACCTCGCTGGTCGCGTCGGACAGGCCGTTCGCGGCCAGCGCGTCGAGCACGGGCTTCGGGGTGTCGGCGCGCGCCCAGATGTACACCAGTGTCGTGCTGCTGTCCTGGGAGGCGTTGCGGACGAACGCGGTGAAGTCGATCAGGATCCCGGAGGGTCCCCGCAAGGGCATCGACTCTGCGGGCGCCCCGGCCGGCGCCACCTTGAACAGGCCCGACACCCCGGTCGGGAGCTGCCGCTCCTCGGTGACCAGCCTTCCCCAGAGCACCGGGGCGACGGCGGGTACGTCGGTCGGACTGATGCCGGCGTAGGACTCGGGGCCGCCCGCCCGGAAGGTCATCGTCAGTGCGCCGTTGTGGAGCACGACCTTCTTGACCGCGGTGGCGGTGTTGATCAGCGACGCCTGCGGCCGCCATGGGGTGTCGAGGGTGCCGGGCACCTGGTTCCCGTCCACCGTGAACGACTCGATCGTGGCAGTACCGTGCATGGCCTCGACCAGCGCGGACGGCCCGCCGAAGCTGATCTTCTCCACCTGGCAGCGGGTCTGGCAGGCACCCAGCTTCGCGGTCTTCGTCGACCGGCCCGGCTTGAAGGGACCGACGTTGACGTCGCGCAGCACGCCGTTGTCGTCCAGCACGGTCACCGCCACACCGAATCGGGCGTAGTCACCGTGCACCTGGTTGTCGACCGTCAGCGACAGCGAGGATCCGTGGAAGACCACGGGCGGCCGCCGCGGTCCGATCGCACGGGCCACGTCGGCCACGCTGCTGCCGGGCGTCCACTGCGCCGGCCACGACGCCACACGCGCCAGCCGGGTCGCGTCCACGACGACCCGCGGCGTCGGGAGGGAGCTGACCTCGTCGGCATCGGGAAAGTCCTGACCCGCCGCCATCAGCCAGCGGCCGCGGGGGTCGATCTCGTGAGTGAGGCCGACGGCCCGCGACATCGAGAGGTTGGTCGAGTAGGACAGCGGTGCGCCCACCTGGGTCGCGGCCGCGCTGGCCCGCCAGGTCGAGGCCGCGAGCGAGACGCCGACCGCGAACACCGCCACGGTGAGGGCCGCAGTGACCGGGAGGATCACCAACGTCCCCTCGTGCCGACGGCGCACCGTCCGCGACGCGACGTACGACGAGATGGCGCGGCGCCGCCTCGACCACCGCACCCACAGCCCGGCGAGCCCGAGCACCAGCAGGCCGACGAGCAGACCCGCGGCGACCGCCAGCAGGATCGGCAGGAACAGATCGGTGGCGTCGGGCTTCTGCGGATGGCTGCGGCTCGCGGCGGTGACGAGGGCGGCTGCGGCCAGGGCCACCAGCGCCAGCCGCAGCACGACGACGGCGCGGCCGGCCTTGGTGGGACGGCGTACGCCGGCGATCTGTGCGCTGAGCGGCTCGCTGACCGCGTCGCGCACCACGACCGCGGCCACGACGGCCGTCACCAGGACGACCCCGAGCGCGCTGAGAGCGCTGGCCAGGATGAACGGGACCGGCAGGTCGGGCACCAGCCAGCGCCGGGCAAGGATGCGCGAGGCGAGATAGCCGAGCACGATGCCGAGCGGCGTGGCGGCGGCCAGGATCACCAGCGGCTCCGTCATGCCGAGGAACCACAGCTGGCGGCGGCTGTAACCGCGCAGAGAGGCGAGGGCCAGCTCGCCCCGGCGCAGCGTCATCGACGCCGCCAGCAGTCGCGAGAGCAGGACGAGCGCCACCAGGATCAGCGACAGGACCGCCGGCTCCACGGTGGAGCGCGTGACACCGCGCCGGTCGATCAGCTGCGAGGCCGTGCTGGGCAGCTGGTTGCCGACCTCGAGGCTCAACCCGCCGAGCAGTTCGCCGTGCTGGTCGGCTCGGCTGAGCGCCTTCACGCGTGCCGCGGCGGCCCCGAGATCTTCCGACGTCATGTCCGGAGGTGTGGCGAGTGGCTGATCGACCGTCACGTACCACGGCCGGTGCCGCGCCTCGATCCCCGCCTGCGTCGTGATCCAGGGTCCGGGAAACGCCGGCACGGTCTTGATGGGTGTGGACAGGCCGGGCGTCGACTCCAACCGTCTGCTGCCGCCCCAGAACGCGTCGTCGGCCGGGCGGTCGCCAGCGGTGTAGATGCCGACCACGTGCAACGGTGCGGCGTCGCCGTACGGGTTGAACGAGTCGCCGACCTTCAGCTTGTTGTTCAGCGCGTCGACCCGCAGCATGGCGATCTCGTCCGGGTTGGTCGGGCAACGGCCCTCGAGGTTCACGTGGTCGCAGGCCCCCGGCACGGAGACCATCCGCGGCACAGAGGGAGCCCCGCTGGCACTGTTCAGCTGCACCTCGGGCAGCGGCTGCCAGACGATCGCGTGACCGGGGAGATACGCGGCGCCGGACTCACGGGTGGTCTCCTGAAGAGCAGTGACCGTCGCCGCGTCGATGTTCTCGCCACGGTCCGGGTGGTAGTCGTAGGTCAGGCCGGTGTTGATCGACGGCTGCGCTCGGAGCTGGGCGATCACGAACGAGTTGGCGGCGTTCTCCTGGTAGCTCGGCCCGACGACCGCCGAGCCGATCGCGATCAGGGTCAGCAGCAGCGAGCCCGCACTGAGCACCCAGCGGGCCCTGAGACCGCGCAGGCTCGTGGCCAGGAGCCACCGGAACCGGGTCATTGGTCGGCCGATCGCAGGGCGGCCGGGCGCGCGCCCCGGCCGAAGCGGGTGAACACGAGCGCGCACAGCAGCGCGGTCACCGCGGCGACCCCGATGACGACGGTCGCGAGCGTCAGCGGACGGATCTCCAGGCGCAGGATCGGCGCCTCCGCCCAGCCGCCTACCAGGCTCATCGGCTCGAGCAGCGGCACCGTGGTGGCGACGGCCGCGATGGCGGCGGCGACGAGGACCACCGCGGCCAGGATCGACGCCTCCACGACGTACGCCCTGCGGACCCTGCGTGGACGGATGCCGGCCGCCCGCAGCCCCGCGACCTCGGCGCGACGCCGGCCGACCTGGCCGGCCAGCCAGGCGAGCAGGTGGGTCAGCGCGACCAGGGCGGCCCCGATCGCGACCAGGAGCGCGAGCGAGTCCGCCCGCGCCTGCGGGGTGTGGTCGAGCCGGTCCGCGACCGCGGCGTATGTCGCGGGCGTGCCGCCGCCGTCCTTGTGCAGCTGCGCGAGCACCGAGGCCGGTGTGTCAGCGCGCGCCACGACCACCGCGCTGGCGCTGGCGACGGTGCCGATCGCACCCCGCAGCACGTGGCCCAGGTCGAGCAGAGACCCGGCACGACCGACGAACGGGACGGCGCCCACGGAGCCGAGGACGCGGATCTGGTGGGTGGTCCCGTCGATGCCGTCGAGGGTGGCCGCGGGCCTCAGGTCGGGCGTGGTCAGCGCGGCCTGCGGCTCGCCTTCCTGGCCGACGACCAGGGCGTGCTGCGTGTGCCCACCGGGATACGACGTACTGCCGAGGAGCTGGGTGCCGCCGGCCGACACCTGGTCGAGGTCGAAGGCGGCGCCCCTGAGGTCGACCGAGATCACCGAGCATCCGACGGCGCAGTGTCCGAGGGCGCCGGTGGTCGTGCCGGGATGGGTGACGTGGACGCGCGCAGTACGCGGGAAGCCCTCGTCGCTGAGGAAGGTGACGGCGACGATGCCGGTCGTGCCCGCCCGGATCGAGGTGACGTCGACCTCGAGCGAGTCGGCGCGCATCATCATCGGGCCCGGCTGGTCGGCGAGCGCCGCCATGTGGTCACCGGCCCCGGCCACGCTGGTGCTGGTGACGAAGTCGCCGACCACCGCGTTCCAGCGGTGGGAGTCGACGAACACCCGACGGTCGGCGGGCGAGAGCTCGTCGACGGCGACCGCCGCCATCAGCCACCGGCCACGCGGGTCGGCGTCGTGCGCGGCGGCGTACGCCCGGAGCGCGCCGGCCTTGAACGGCACCGCGATCGGTCCGCCCGCGCGGAGACGTCCGGCATCGTCGCGCCACTGGGCGGCCGCCCGGGCTCCGGTCAGGGTGACCGCCAGGAGAACGGTCGCGGCGACCAGGACGCGCACCACCGAGCCGGGGTCGGGGTCGCGTCGCAGCCGCCGGCTGGTCAGCGAGAGGCCGAGGCGGCTGCCGAGGCGTGGGGTCAGCGCGAGCACCCACATCACCAGCTGTCCCGCACCCAGCGCGACGAGGGCGGGGGCGATGGTGGGTACCCAGCTCGCCTCGCTGCGGTGTGCCTCGTAGAGGGCCAGGCACGCCGCCACGACCACGAACAGCTCGAGGAACGTCGTGATCCACGAGGTGGGGTGCCGCCGGGGGCTCACCGACAGCGCCTCGAGGAGCGGCCGCCTGATCACGGCGGCGGCGACCAGCGCGATGGTGACCCAGGCACCGATCAGGATGGCGACAGCGACCACGACCTCGCGGGTGCCCAGGCTGTAGTCGATTCCCCAGCCGTCGGCGATCCGGCCCGCGAACCGGACGCCGACCACCGACCCGAGCGTGATCCCGACCAGGCTCACGGCCAGCAACGGGCCGGCGGCGAAGGTCACCAGGCGGGCCCCGGTGAGACCGCGGAGCCGGGCCAGCGCGACGTCGTGGCTGCGGTCGACGACGGTCCGTGCGGACTGCTCCGCCAGGGCCACCGCGCCGTACAGAGCGAGCATCGCGGCCACCGCCCCGGGTGTCTGGCCGACGCGCGACGCACCGACCACACCGACGGCTCCCGCCGAGACGACGAACGCCAGCGCGAGCGTCGCCAGCGACGGGAGGAGGTGAGCGCGGATCCCGCGGAGGAGCACGCCGGCCTACCGCCCGCCCGCGTACGCCGAGTCCTCGGCGGGGACCAGCCGGCCCTCGTCGAGCACCAGCGTGCGGTCGGAGCCCTCGACCACCGCGGGGTCGTGGGTCGCGACGACGACGATCGCCCCACGCGCCGCCTCGGCCCGGAGCTGGTCCATCACGTGCTCGCGGTTGCCCTCGTCGAGCTCGCTGGTCGGCTCGTCGGCGAGCAGGATCTCGGGCGAGACGGCAAAGGCGCGGGCGCACGCGACGCGCTGCATCTGTCCACCCGACAGCTCCTCGACCTGCCGGTCGCCCAGGTCGCCGATGTGGAAACGGGTGAGCTCCTCGTCGGCGCGCTCGTCGGACTCGTCCGGGCGGACGCCGCGGGCGCGCAGCGCGATCGCGACGTTCTCCCGGGCGGAGAGGATCGGGACCAGGCCGTAGACCTGCAGCACGAACGCGACCTCGTGGCGCGGGTCGCCGTCGCCCTGCCACATGTGCCGCCCGCCGTACGTCGAGAAGCCGGTCGTCGGCTTCACGATGCCGCCCGCGATCGAGAGCATCGTGGTCTTGCCCGACCCGGACGGACCGGAGAGCGCGGTGACCTCGCCCGGACGGAGCTCGAGCGTGACGCGCTCCAATGCCCAGCGGCCGCCGACGTTGAACGAGACGTCCTCGAGACCGAGGTCGCCCTGCGCCGAGATGGCGTCACGTTCGGGCGTGAACGCGTGTCGACCCACGGCCGTCATCGGAGCTCCTCCTCGTCGCTGTCGTGGTCGCCGCGGCTGAGGAGCAGCCGGTCGTCGGGCTCGGGCTCGATCCGCACCAGCGTGCCCGCCGGCCAGTCGCGGGCGATGTGGGCGGGCAGGTGCACGACACCCTCGGCGCCGACCACGACATACTCGGCTCCGGCGCGACCCTCCATGCCGACGCGGCCACCTCGCATCGTCACCGTGCGCGGGAACGTGCCCGCGACTTCGGGCTGGTGGGTGACGACCAGGATCGTGGTGCCGAAGTCGTTGCCGAGCCCGTGGATCAGGTCGAGCATGTGGTCGCGGTCCTCGTGACTGAGCTGGCTGGTCGGCTCGTCGGCGAGCAGCAGCTGCGGCGCGGTGGTGACGCTGCACGCGAGCGCCAGCCGCTGCCGCTCTCCACCCGACATCGACGAGACGACCTGGTCGCCGTGCTTCTCGAGGCCAACGCGGCGGAGGAGCTCGGCGTCACCGAGGGTGCGATCGGGGTCGCTGCTCGCCGACCGGCTGAAGCGGAGGTTCTGTCTGGCCGTGGCGTAGTGGAGGAGGTTGCGGGTGGCGCCCTGGAGCATGGTGCTGACCCGGGAGGCGCGGACCCGGGTCAGCTGGCGCTCGCTCATCCGCGAGATCTCCTCGTCGCCCAGGAAGATCTTTCCGGCGCTGGGCTTCTGGATCCCGCCGAAGAGCGTCAAGAGCGTCGACTTGCCGGAGCCACTGGGCCCCAGGAACGCCACCCGCTCGCCCGCGTCGACGGTGAGGTCGACACCCTGCAGCGCGACCACGTCGTGTCCCTCAAAGGTCTTGTACAGATGCACCAGACCCTGGCACCGAACGGACAGACCACCGGTCCGCTGTGCCCCTTCCTGGGCGACGTGCTGCATGTGTTCCTCCACCGTGACGGGCCGTCCAGCACCGGGCGTCGTGACCCTTGCGTTGACCCGGTTCCGGCAGTCAAACGGCCGGGGTGAGGTCGAGCAAGCACCGATCGTCTCCCGTGACCCGATCGATACCCGTCTGACGCGCAGGCGGCCACCCCGGTTGTCACCACGCTTCTCCGGCCCGCGGCTACCGCGTATGTGGACCGGTACGTCGGCGCCGGTCGCACACCAGGTCAGGCCGGTCCGGTCAGGCACTCACAGCCTCTGTTGAGTTCCGCCTCAGGGTCTCGCAAGCCTTTCGAAGCACTATGGAGACAGCGAAGCCCGCGGGGGACCCGAGACTCCTGCGGGCTTCGACCTCGTTGTCAACGCCCGCCCTGGACCCCCCCACAGGCGGGCGTTGTCATGCCCGGGGGAACGCATTGACCTGCCCGCCATCCTCTCGGATCCAGCGGATGTCAGGTGTCGAGTGATCGGCAGTTCGGCGACCTGAGGTCGGTGGGTCATGCGGAGGTGTCTGCCGCTCGCCGCGACTCCAGCACCCGGAACCCCTTGGCGCTGGCCAGCCGGTCGGTCGGGTAGCCCTGCGTGGTCAGCCAGGCCTGGAGGGAGTCGCCGCCGAGATTCTTGCCCACGACCATCACCGCCCGGCCGTCCCGCCCGAGCCGTGCGAACCAGTGCAGCAGCAGCTGGTGCAGCGCCTGCTTGCCGATGCGGATCGGCGGGTTCGACCAGATCTCGTCGTACGCCGTGCCGGCCGGCGCCTCCTCGGGGGCGCAGGCGCGGAACCGGTCGGCCAGCCCGAGCCTCTCGGCGTTCTCGTTGGCGAGGAGCACAGCACGCGCGTTCACCTCGACGCCGGTCACCGACCCGGCCTCCGCGGGTACGCCGTCGGCTCGCCACGCCGCGGCGACAGCCAGGCCGATCGCGCCGTACCCGGTGCCGAGATCGAGGACCCGCCCCGGCCCGGGCGGCTCGGTCTCGCGGAAGAGGACCGACGTTCCGATGTCGAGCCGGCCCCGGCTGTACACGCCCGACCCGCTGACCAGCTCGAGGCGCTGTCCCCACATCTCGCAGCTGAAGGGTTCGCGTGCGAACGGGACCGACGGATCTGCGGAGAAGTAGTGGTCGGTCACGCCGGCTCCCGCTTGGTCCGCGCCTCGTCCCTGCGCGCGGCCAGCTCGGCGTCGGGTGGATAGCCGACCTCCTCCAGGGTCAGCCCGTGCGGTGGTACGACGGTGACGGCCGGGTCGCGGACGGCAGCGGCGAGAACCTCGGCCGGCCATCCGACCGGACGACGACCCTCCCCCACGGCCAGCAGACAGCCCACGAGCGACCGGACCATGTGGTGGCAGAACGCATCTGCCCGGACGGTGCCGGTCAGGAGGTCTCCCTCGCGGACCCAGAACAGCGCCAGCAACGTGCGGATCGTCGTCGCGCCCTCGCGTTGCTTGCAGAAGGCCGCGAAGTCGCGGAGCCCGAGCAGCGCGGCCGAAGCCTGGTTCATCGCGTCGACGTCGAGCAGCCGCGGCCAGCTGAGGACGTGCCCGCGGGTGAGCGGGTCGGGCACGCCGTCGCAGACCCGATACGCGTAGCGGCGCCACAGGGGGGAGAACCGAGCGTCGAACCCGTCCGGGGCGATGACCACGCGGCGTACCCGGAGGTCCGCTGACAGCACGCCGTTGAGCCGGCGCGCCAGCAGCGCGAGATCAGGAATCGCTTCGACGTCCACATGGACCACCTGACCCCGCGCATGCACGCCGGTGTCGGTCCGGCCGGCGCACACGGTCGAGACCGTCGGCACCCGCAGCACCGTGCCCAGGGCCGCCTCCAGGTCGCCCTGAACCGTGCGCAGCCCCGGCTGCGCGGCCCATCCGTGGAACGCGCTGCCGTCGTAGGCGAGGTCGATCCGCAGCCGCACGCCGAGCACTCTAGGCCGATGCCGCCTAGGCTTTCGGCGTGGTTCCGACAAGCTCGACCGACGAAGACGTGGACGACCGCCCTGCCATCTTGCTGGTCTCAGAAGAGAACTCCGAACTCCTGCTCGACGAGTTCGGCCGCTACGCCCGCGACTACGACGTGCGTGCGGTCCGCAGCGCCGCCGAGGCCAAGGCCACCGTCAAGAACCTGTTCGGTGAAGGCCGTCAGCTCGCGCTGGCCGTCTCTGAGTCGGTCCTGCCCGACGACGACGTGCTCGCCATGTTCCAGCGCATGCGCACCTACGTTCCGACCGCCCGCCGCCTCATCGCGGCCCACTGGAGCCGGTTCCGCGCGGACGCCGAGGCACTCCGACCCGCCCTCGCCAAGGGGAAGTACGACGCTTACCTGCTGATGCCGCGCGGCGCACGCGACGAGGAGTTCCACACGGCGGTCTGCGAGATCCTGTCCGACTGGGGGTCGACGGTGGCCGCTCCGGTGGTCGAGACCCTCCGGATCGTCTCGCCGTCCAACGACGGCGCGACCCTCGCGGTCCGTGACTACCTCGACCGGATCGGCGTACCCGCTCTCGTGCACGATCCCGAGAGCGGGATCGGCCGCGAGGTCCTGGGTCGGCTCGGCAAGGAGAACCCGCACTACCCGGTCGTCGAGCGCTGGGACGGCGAGCCCTACGAGGCCGCGTCGGTGCGCGACGTCGCCGTGTCGATCTACGGCCGCCCCGACCAGATCGAGGTCGACCGCATCGCCGACCTGGTCATCGTCGGCGCCGGCCCGGCCGGCCTCGCCGCGTCCGTGTACGGCGCCTCCGAGGGCCTGACGACGGTCACCATCGAGTCCGAGGCGATCGGCGGCCAGGCCGGTACGAGCTCGATGATCCGCAACTACCTCGGCTTCCCGCGCGGCATCTCCGGGATGCGCCTGGCGCAGCGCGCGCGCAACCAGGCGATCCGGTTCGGGACCCAGTTCTTCACCGGCTGGCCGGTGACCCGTCTCGAGATCGGCGGGCTGGGCGAACCGTTCGTCGTGTGCACCGAGGGCGGCGACGTCCGCGCCCGCGCCGCCGTGATCGCCTCCGGCGTCACCTACCGCAAGCTCGGGGTCGAGACGATCGACCGGATGGTCGGCAGCGGCGTGAACTACGGCGCGGCAATGACGGCCGCCCGCGAGATGGAGGGCCTCGACGTGTGCGTCGTCGGCGGCGGGAACTCCGCCGGCCAGGCCGCGATCCACCTCTCCCGCTTCGCCCGCAGCGTCACCATCCTGGTCCGGCGGCCCGACCTGACCGCGACCATGTCGGCGTACCTGATCGGTGAGATCGCGTTCAACCCGCGCATCACGGTCGAGGGCTGCCGCTGCGTGGTCGACGGCGGCGGCGAGGGCCGGCTGGAGTGGATCGAGGTCGAGGACACGTCGACCGGCGAGCGCACCCGGCGCGAGACCGGCGGGCTGTTCCTCCTCCTCGGAGCCATCGCGCACTGCGACTGGCTGCCGCCCGAGGTCGCCCACGACCCGAACGGCTTCGTGCTCACCGGGCGCGACGTCCCGTCGCCGGCCTGGCGCGACGGGCTGCCGCCGGAGAACCTCGAGACCACCGTGCCCGGCATCTTCGCCGTCGGTGACATCCGGTCCGGCTCGATGAAACGGGTCGCCAGCGCCAGCGGCGAGGGCGCGTCCGTCGTCCCGTTGGTGCATGCCTGGCTAGAGCCCACACCGACGCCGGTCTGACGCCGTACGACGTGCCTGGGCGCGGGCGTTGTGAGCCGCGCCACGGGCGCATCCGCAACGCCTGTGCGGAAGCGGGTTCGCGACCAGCCCGTTGGTAGTGTTCGGTCCCGTGCCAGCGGCCTCCCAGGACCGGTTCTCTTCGGTCCGCACCTCCCGGTTGAAGCGGCTCGGCATCCGGCTCCTCGTCGCAATGATCGCGCTCTACGCGATCTACGAGGCCTTCATGGCCTTCGTGAACATCCGCACCAACGTGCTCTGGTTCCGCTCGGTCGAAGCCGGCTCGGTCTACGGCACCATCCTCGGCGCCCAGATCCTGCTCTTCACCGTCTTCGGGGTCCTGGCCGCGCTGGCCATCGCCGCGGCACTGGTGCTCGTGATCCGCCAGAGACCACGGTTCCGTCCCGACCCGACCCGACAGAAGTGGCGGCACGGCTACCTCCGCTTCGAGAAGCGCTTCCGGATCTGGCTGATCGCTGTCGTGGCGCTCTACTGCGGGATCCGCGTCGGCACCAGCGCGGCCCACCGCTGGCAGGCCTACCTGATGTGGCGGCACGCCCAGCCGTTCCACCAGACCGACCCGCAGTTCCACCGCGACATCTCCTACTTCGTGTCGGTGCTGCCGTTCCACAAGGCCGTCGTCGGCTACCTCTCCTCGATCGTGGTCACCGCATTGGTCGTCACCCTGGTGGCGGCGTACCTCTACGGCGCGCTGCGGATCCGTGGCCACGGGCGCAAGATGACGCCGGCGCTCAAGGCTCAGGTCTCGGTCCTGCTCGGCTTCTACCTGCTGTTCAAGGCCGCGTCGTACTGGCTCGGCCGCTACTCCCTCACCACGTCGAACCGCGGTCCGGTGACCGGGTTGTCCTACACCGACTCGCACGCGGTGCTGCCCGGGCTGACGATCCTCGTAGGCATCGCGGTCGTGCTTGCGCTGCTGCTCTTCGCCAACGCGTGGCTGCGTCGCCTGCGCTGGATCGCCGTCGCGATCGGCGGCATGCTCGTCGCTGCTCTCGTGCTCGGCACCTTCCTGCCCTCGATCGTCTACCGCTTCCGTGAGCAGCCGAGCGCCTCCACCGTCGACCGCCCCCTGATCGCGCGCAACCAGGCGGCGACGCTGAAGGCCTTCGGGCTCGACAAGGACGTGACGACGCAGCAGTACGGCGCTCCCGGGACACCCTCGACCACGTCGGTGGCGCGTGCCTTGCGCGCGGCGCAGATCCGGCTGCTCGACCCCAACAAGCTGACGCCGACCTTCAACGTCAGGCAGGAGATCCAGGCGTTCTACCAGTTCAAGACGCCGTTGGACATCGGGCACTACCCCCTCGCACAGCGCGACCAGGACGTCGCGATCGCGGCACGCGAGCTCAACCTCTCCGGGATCCCGCGCAGCTCGTGGTCGAACAACCACCTCATCTACACCCATGGGTACGGCGTGGTGGCGGCGCCCACCGACCGGATGGACGAGAAGAACGGCACCCCGATCTTCATCAACGGCTACCTGCCCGCGGTGAACCAGATCCCGGTCGACGTGCCGCAGATCTACTTCGGCCAGCACTCGCCGTCGTACTCCATCGTGGGCGAACCCCCGGGCAGCTCCAAGAACGTCGAGTTCGACCACCCGAGCACCAACGGCGGGTCGGCCGGAGTTCACAGCACGTTCCAGGGCAAGGGCGGCGTGCCGATCGGCTCGCGCCTGACCCGCTTGCTGTACGCCGTGAAGCTCGGCGACCCGAACATCTTCTTCTCCCACGACATCAACTCCGCCTCGCAGCTGCTCACGGTGCGCGATCCGCGCCACCGGGTCGGGCAGGTCGCGCCGTGGCTGAACCTCGACGGCGACGTCTACCCCGCCCTGGTCGACGGCCGAGTGCAGTGGGTCGTCGACGGCTACACGTCGAGCGCGAACTACCCCGAGTCCGAGCGGGTGAACCTCCACCAGGCGACGGCGAACTCACTGACGAACGCGACGGGCATCGCCAGCCAGCCGAACACCCACGTCAACTACCTGCACAACTCGGTGAAGGCCGTCGTCGACGCCTACAGCGGCAAGGTCACGCTCTACTCCTGGAACCAGCAGAACCAGCCCGACCCGGTGCTGCAGACGTGGGAGAGCGCGTTCCCCGGCCTCGTGCAGCCCGAGTCGAGCATCCCGCCGGCGCTGCTGAAGACCCTGCGCTACCCGCAGGATCTCTTCGACGTGCAGCGCCTGCTGCTCACCCAGTACCACGTGGCCGACCCCAGCGACTTCTACAACGGCGCCGACTTCTGGAAGATCCCCAACGACCCGACCATCGCGGCCACGAACACCCTCAACGGCGGTGGCACCCGTGGCTCCTCGCCCACCCTCCCGTCGACGTACATGTCGCTCTCCCCGACCGGCGACGGCGCGGCGGCGTGGGCCCTGTCCTCGCCGATGGTGACCCTCAACTACCGCGAGCTGGCGGCCTTCCTGACCGTGAACGCGCAGCCCGGCCCCGACTACGGCAAGTTCACGCTGCTCGACTTCCCGGCCGGACAGTCCGTCGAGTCGCCTGCCCAAGTCCAGAACGACATCGAGTCCGACAGCGAGATCGCCAGTGCGCTGACCCTGCTCCGCGGCAACTCCAAGGTGGTGCTCGGCAACCTGCTCACCATCCCCTTGGACAACAAGGTGCTCTACGTCGAGCCGGTCTACGCCCAGGCCCGTGGCACCAACACCTTCCCGACCCTGCGCCACGTGATCGCGGTCTACGGCGATGGCAAGCCGGCCTTCCGCTCGACCCTGACCGGCGCCCTGCGCCAGGCCATCGCCAACGACGCCGCAGCCGGCTGACCGATCTCGTCGCGCAGGTCGCGGGGTTGTCGTATCGGCGCGATCGCGCGGTTGTGACAGGAGATCCGGTCCCAGAGCTGTCATAACTGCGCGATCGCGCCGTTGTGACAGTGCCCCGACCATCCATCCTGTTCAACTGATCGGTTGACAACGCTCTCGTTCTGGCTCTAGAGTCATACTCAACCGCATGGTTGAGGAAAGAGGGGCGAGATGACCGACCAGCTCACCCGGGTCTTCGCCGCCCTGGCCGACCCGACCCGCCGCGACATGGTGGCCCGGCTGACCGACGGTGACGCGACCGTCGGCGACCTGGCCGCGCCGTACGCCGTGAGCATCCAGGCGGTCTCCAAGCACCTGAAGGTGCTCGAGGAGGCCGGCCTGGTCACCCGCAGCCGCGACGCCCAGCGACGTCCCGTGCACCTGGAAGCCGAGGTGTTCGACCTGATGACCAAGTGGATCGAGCGGTACCGCAAACGCGCGGAAGAGCGCTACCAGCGCCTGGACGCCGTCCTGGCGGAGATGAACGACCACACGACCGAGACCGAGCTCCCACAGGAGGGGACCGCATCATGAGCACCGCACCCAACACCGCGACCCGCTACGACGAGGCCGCCATCGAGGCCGACCCGACCGTCCCGATGATCCACATCTGGCGCGACTTCACGGGGACGCCGGAGCAGCTCTTCCGCGCGCACACGGACCCGGAGCTGTTCGCGCGCTGGATCGGCCCGGAGGGGATGACCGCCACCATCCTGGAGTGGGACGCGACGGACAACGGCAAATGGCGTTACTCCGCCGGCGATCGGAACGACGACCCGCAGCTCTTCCGCGGCAGCTTCCACACCGTCTCGCCGGAGAAGATCGTTCAGACCTTCACCTGGGAGGGCATGCCGGACGGCGTGGCCCTCGAGACACTCACCTTCGAGGACCTCGGCGACGGCCGCACCCGCCTCCATGCGCAGTCCCTGTGCGACAGCTTCGCGGACCGTGACATGTGGCTGCGCGAGAGCGGCATGGAGATCGGCGTCCAGCAGGGGTACGCCGCCCTCGACCGGATGCTCGCCGACGGCAGCCTCTGAGGAGGCTCGCAACGGCCTTCCACGAGGCGTTCGGCGGCGCGCGGTGTCAGGCAGCCTCCGCCTTCCGTAGCACCGACTGGAACTGCTTGCGGAGCGTGCGCGCCCCGACGAGCGGGATCAGGGCACCGACCAGCTTTCCCCGGAACGACTTCCCCACGCGGGTCAGCGTGACCCGCACGTCGGTGCCTCCGTCGGCAGCCGTGAGCTGATAGCGCCAGCCGCTGCCCGGCGCCCAGAGGTTCGAGTCCAGGGTGTCGATCGTGACGGTGCCGGCCGTGGCGTCCCACGAGTACCGCTCACGCTCCCAACCCAGCGAGTTGCCCTCGGTGACCTGCGCCCAGTTGGGGCCCTGATCATGCACGGTGAAGTGGGCCTCGTCGACGTTCGGCCATCGGCTGGCCCGATCCGGGCCGAAGTCGGTGAACATCGTCATCACGTCGCTCGGCGACAGGCTGGTGTGGACGGTGAACTGAGTGCTCGGCATCGCGGGTCTCCTGGGTGGATGGGGGTCAGAGCAGCTCGTGGCGGTACGGCGGATCGGCGCCGGGGCGCGACACGGTGACCGCCGCGGCGCGGGCCGCATGGCGCAGGACGCCTTCGATCTCGTGGGTCTCGAGGCCGGTGAGGCGGCCGCCGAGTGCGTCGAGGTCCCACAGGGCATCGAGGATGCCGGCGCCGAAGGTGTCGCCGGCGCCGATGGTGTCGGCGACCTCGGCCTCGGCTGCGGGGACCTCGGCCCGCAGTCCCTGGCCGAACCACACCGACCCGTGCCGGCCGCGGGTGACCACGACGGCCTCGGGCCCGAGCCCCATCAGGCGTTCGACCACCTGACCGGCGGGCTCGCCGGGGTACAGCGCCTCGAGGTCCTCGTCCGAAGCCTTCACCAGGTCCGCGAGCGCCACCACGTCCTCGACCGCGCGCACCACGTCCGGTCCGGATCCCGTCACGGCGGGCCGGGCGTTGACGTCATAGCTGACGGTCGCGTGGGGGCGCAGGGCCTCGAGCAGACGGCGTACGTCGGAAGCTCCGGGCTCCAGGACGGCACCGATCGAGCAGGTGTGCACGACCACGGGCGAGAGGTCGGGTATCGCGCCCAGGCGCCAGTCGATGTCGAAGGTGTACGACGCGCCCCCGTCCGGCGCGATCGAGGCCATGGCCGTTGCGGTGCGCACGAGGGAGTGCGGGTCGCCGACCAACCCGACGGCCGACTGGTTGAGGTGGCGCGCCAGGGCGGCGCCGCGCTCGTCGTCGCCGTACGCCGTCAGGAACTGCACCGGACGGCCGAGGCGGGCCATCGCGACCGCGACGTTCGCGGCGCTGCCCCCGACGTGCTCGACGGTCGTACCGTCGGGTCTCTGCACGATGTCGATCAGAGCCTCGCCGACCACCAGCACTCCTGCCATGGCGTCTACCCTGTCGCACCGGGGCCGGGAGATGCACACTGTCCGCCATGACGACGCTCGGGACGACGACCCCCACGCGACGCGAGCAGCCTCTGCTGATGTGCGTCCTGGTGGCGGCGGTGGTCGTGGCGGGCTACCTGGCCTACTTCAAGATCATGATCCAGGTCGTCCCGCATCTCGCGGGGCACTGGCCGGACGGGCTCCTCGGCTTGCTGCGGTTCCTGGTCGAGGTCTCGCCGTTCGCACTCCTGGGTCTGGTACTGCTGGCCTGGGGCCGGATCGGCTCGCAGCGCATCGCCGGCGCCCTCTGCGCGCTGCTCGCCGGGATCGCGAGCTGGGGCATCCCGTACGCCTACCAGAAGCTCTTCTACGAGCGCGATCACATCACCCAGACCAACCTGCGGGTCTTCGAGTGGGTGGTGACGCTGCTGGTCCCCACCCTGGTCGCACTCGCATGGGGCCTGGCGCGGCGTTCCGGCCGTGCCTGGCTGCTCGGTGTCCTCGTCGCACCCGCCCTGGCCGGGGCCCGCCTCATGCTGCAGCTGCACAACGGGGGCTGGCAGTCCTGGGAGTTCCACCACGGCCAGTGGTGGGTCGTCCGGCTCGAGTACATCACCCCGATGGTGGCGGCCTGCCTGGTCTGCTGGCTGATCGAGGTCGGTACGTCGCGCCCCGAAATGGGGTCGTCCGCTTGAGCGGCTGCTAGAGCAGCCTGTCAAGCGGACGACTGGGTTTTCGCTGGCCGGTCAGGCCTTGTCGGTGGTCTCCGGCGCGGTCTCGTCGACCACGCTCTCCTCGGCGGGAGTCTCCTCGCCCACGGTCTCCTCGGCTGGAGTCTCCTCGCCCACGGTCTCCTCGGCTGGAGTCTCCTCGGTCACGGTCTCCTCGGCGGTCACCGGCTCCGCCGCCTTCTTGGCGGTCGACTTCTTCGCCGCCGACTTCTTGGCCGCGGACTTCTTGGCAGCCTGAGCGGCCTTCGGCTCGTAGGCCTCGGTCACCAGCTCGATCACGGCCATCGGGGCGTTGTCGCCCTTGCGGGGACCGATCTTGGTGATCCGGGTGTAGCCGCCCGGGCGCTCCGCGAACCGCGGCGCGATCTCGGTGAACAGCTCGTGCACGACCGACTTGTCACGGACGGTCTTGAGCACCTCACGGCGGTTGTGCAGGTCACCGCGCTTGGCCTTGGTGATCAGCTTCTCCGCGACCGGGCGCAGGACGCGCGCCTTGGTCTCGGTGGTGGTGATCCGGCCGTGCTCGAACAGCTGGGTGGCCAGGTTGGACACGATCAGCCGCTGGTGCGACGGGCTGCCGCCGAGGCGGGGACCCTTCTTGGGCTTGGGCATGGTCTCTCTCGATTCTCCCCGGCCGTGTCAGGTACCGGAGTAGATGGAACGTTCGATCAATGTCAGGCCGCCTTGCGAGCACGCTCGCTGCGGCGTTCCCCTCCTACCTCAGTGACCGGCTTCGCCGGCCTCTGAGGTCAGTAGGACTCATCCTCGATGAACGCGTCGTCCTCGTCGTCGCCGTACGCCGCGAGGGCGGCCTGCGGGTCGAAGCCGGGCGCGCTGTCCTTGAGGGACAGACCCATCTCGTGCAGCTTCGCCTTGACCTCGTCGATCGACTTGGCGCCGAAGTTGCGGATGTCGAGCAGGTCCTGCTCCGAGCGCGAGATGAGCTCACCCACGGTGTGGATGCCCTCGCGCTTGAGGCAGTTGTAG
>NZ_DASXQG010000037.1:0-22345 GCF_036493135.1 Nocardioides sp.
CGTGCAGCCGTCTGGCCAGCAACGCGAGCGGGAAGGCGATCACGATCCCGAGCACGAGGGCCCAGGCGGTGATCTGCAGGTGCTGCCAGAGAGCCGATGTCAGGTCCTGGTGACGGTCCTTCAGGTAGTCGGTGCAGTACCACTTGTTGACCAGCCTGCTGTAGCAGCTCGGCTGGATCGAGATCCCATCCGCCGCGAGTAGGGTCACGGGCATGAACGCTACCGCCAGCTCCGAGGAGCCAGCGCCGAGCGAAGCGATGATCCGGCTCGAGGGAGTCGGGAAGCGGTACGCCGACGGGACGGTCGCGGTTCACGAGCTGGACCTCGAGGTGCCGTCCGGCGAGGTGGTCTGCCTGGTCGGGCCGTCGGGCTGCGGGAAGTCCACGACCCTGAAGATGATCAACCGGCTGATCGAGCCGACCAGCGGTCGGATCTACCTCGAGGGCCGAGACGTGACCTCGGAGGATCCGGTCCGGCTGCGGCGACGGATCGGCTACGTCATCCAGCAGATCGGCCTGTTCCCGCACCAGAAGATCGCCACGAACGTCGCCACCGTGCCGTCGCTGATCGGGACACCGAAGGCCCAGGCGCGGTCCCGGGCGCTGGAGCTCCTCGACCTGGTCGGCCTGGACCCGGCGACGTACGCCGACCGCTATCCGCACCAGCTCTCGGGGGGCCAGCAGCAACGCGTGGGCGTGGCCCGCGCGCTCGCCGCAGACCCGCCGGTGCTGCTGATGGACGAGCCGTTCGCCGCGGTCGACCCGATCGTCCGCGCACGACTCCAGGACGAGTTCCTGCGGCTCCAGGGCGAGCTGGGCAAGACGGTCGTCCTGGTCACCCACGACATCGACGAAGCCGTGAAGATGGGCGACCGGGTGGCCGTGATGGCGCAGGGCGGACGACTCGCCCAGTTCGGGACGCCGGCCGAGCTCCTGGGTCATCCGGCCGACGACTTCGTGGCCGACTTCGTGGGCTCGACGGCCGGTCTGCGCCGCCTCACGGTGACCAAGCTCGACCGCTCGCACCTCGAGCCGCTCGACGGGGTCGCCACGGGTGATCTCGGCGCGGCCATCGACCTGGACTCGACCCTCGAGCAGGCGCTGGCCGTCCTGCTGCGCGACGACAAGCCGGTGGTCGGGGTCAAGGAGGGCGCCCGGTTCGTCGGCGTCCTCACCCCCGACGGCATCCACCGCGCCCTCCGCGCCTCCCTCGCCGAGGCGGCGCAAACAGACAGCTAGAACACGCCGAGTCGTCATCGGACGACTCGGCGTGTCTGGGGTTTCTCAGGCGTGGCGGGCCTGCGGCCAGGTGGCGGCGTCGAGCTCGGACTTGAGGACGTCGTTCTCCGTGCGGAGTACGTCGTTCTCGTCCTCGAGCTCGGAGACCCGAACGATCGCCTCGGCGGCTCGTTCCTCGGACTCCTCGAGAGCCACCGCCAGCCGGCTGCCCTCGGCCTCGGCCTCGTCGGCCCGGCGGGCCTCGGCGTTCAGCTTGCGCATCGACTCGGCCGCGCGGCCCTGCGAGGCCACGACCGCGGACTCCAGCTGCGTGACGGCCTGCTCGGACTTGCCGACGCGGGACGCCATGGCGCCGGCGAACTCGCGGTGCTCCCGCGAGCGCTGCTCGGCGATCGTGCGGTACTCCTGCGCCTGGCGAGCCCGGTCGGCGGCGCCTTCGCGGCGCGAGACGACCAGCTCGGTGTGGGTGATCCGGACGGCCGCCGCCGCGAGGGCGACGGCGAGGGCGGCAGCGACCGACACGAACGTGAAGGATGCGCTGAGGACGGCGCCGATGACGACGACCGCCGCGGTGATGACCAGTGCAGCAGCGACCATGAAGCGAGTACTGCGCTGCCGACGACGAGTCTGTGGGGAAGACATGTGCAAAGGCTAGGGCTCGTCGTCCTTCGGAGGGACGCGACACGCGCGTTCGAGGAGGAGCCCGCCGACGACGATCAGAACGCCTGCGAACCCTGCACAGGCGGACCGGAAGGCCCGCTGACCTGCGAGATCGGTGCTGCTGACGCCGAGCCAGCTCACGGCGTACCCGGTGTAGACCCCGGCCGCGAGGGCTCCGACGTACGCACACGCACGGGCCAGGACGAGCCGGTTCACCGCCTGGTGCGGCGAGAGCGCCCGCGGCCGCTGCTGGATGGTACGGCGGGTGGACCAGGCGGTGCCGCCCAGGATGCACGCGACCAGGAAGAGGGTCAGTGGCTGCGCCCACGGCACCTGCGGCGGCAGGCCGGTGGAGCTGTCGGACACCCGGTGGAACATCCAGCCGGCGATCAGGCCGATGGCCGCGAAGATGGCCAGCCCGGTGGGGCTCATCGGCCGCAGCCGACCTTCGGGCTCGGGCGGTTCGGGTCCCTCGTCCGGCGGTTCGGGCTCGGCGCTCACCGCTGTCTCATCGCCGCTTCAACGCAGCAGGCTCACGCGCGCGGGCTCACTGCACCTGGAGCGCGAGGTCGTCGCGCCGAGTCAGGCCACTGCGGTCGCTCTTCTCGAGCAGGTCGGCGACGGAGCCGGCGTCGGGGATCTCGGCGTCCGGCTCGACGTCGTACCAGGGTTGCAGCACGAACGCCCGCTCGGCGGCCCGCGGGTGCGGCAGCTGCATGACCTCGTCGTTGCGGCGGCGGTCGCCGACCACGATCACGTCGACGTCGAGCGTGCGAGGCGAGTGGTACTCCCCGCCGGCGCTCCGCTCGCGGCCGAAGGCGTCCTCGATGGCGTGCGCGCGGTCGAGGAGCCGGCTTGCGGCCAGCGTCGTGTCGAGCAGCACGACCGCGTTCAGGAAGTTCTCCGAGCCGTCGGGCGCGTCGATCGGCGAGGTCTCGTAGATCGGCGAGACGCCGGTGACCCAGACGTCCGGCGTGTCGGCGAGGGCGTTCACGGCGCCCTGGAGGCTGGTCAGCCGCTCCCCGAGGTTGGAGCCGAGCGCGACGACTGCCCGTCGGATCGGACGCATCTCACCGGTGAGGGTGTCGGCGTCGACGATATGCGGGTTGGGCGTCTCGGTCACGGTCGCACCTCACTGGTCGGGGGGCTCGGACGTTCGGTGGTCGGGCGGGTGATCGTCAGCGTCACGTCGGCGAAGGTCGCCTCGATGGGGGCACCGGGTTTGTGGACCGTAACCCTGGCCCATTCAACACGATTGTCCAAGAGACAGACTCCCGAGATCCGCTCGGCCAAGGTCTCGATCAGGTCCACAGGATCGGACTCGACGGCGGCTTTCACCCGCGCGACGAGACTTCCGTAGTCGACGGTGTCGTGCAAGTCGTCGGACGCCGCCGCGGGCCGGGTGTCGACCCCGAGCGTCAGGTCGATCACGAACGTCTGCCCCTCGCGCCGCTCGTGCTCGAACACGCCGTGGTGGGCGAAGCACTCGATCCCGGTCACCGAGAGGCTGTCCGTGATCATCCCTGCTCCCAGCGGTCGAGGGTGCGCAGCGCGTCGCGGCTGGCGCGTACGTCGTGCACCCGGATGCCCCACACCTGCTCCTGGGCCAGGAGCACCGTCAGCGCGAGCGTGGCGGCCTCGCGGTCGTCGACCGAACGTGGCGAGCCGTCGGGGCCCGCGAGCAGCGACCCGAGGAACGACTTGCGACTCGGGCCGACCAGCAGGCGGAAGCCCAGCGACCGGAACACCGACAGGCCGGCCAGGAGGGCCCAGTTGTGCTCGGCCTTCTTGGCGAAACCGAGCCCGGGGTCGAGGACGATCCGCTCGTCGGGGATCCCGGCCGCGCGGGCGTCGTCCACGCGTTCGCACAGCTCGTCGCGGACCGCCGCGACCACGCCGCCCGGCACGTCGTACGACGCGAGCTGCTGCATGCGGTCGCTGTGTCCCCGCCAGTGCATGCAGACGTACGTCGCATCCGTCGCGGCCACCACGTCGAGGATCCGAGGGTCGGCGAGCCCGCCGGACACGTCGTTGACGATCGTGGCGCCGGCGGCCAGAGCCTGCTCGGCGACCTCGGATCGCATGGTGTCGACCGAGACCCGCGCGCCCTCGGCGGCCAGGGCCTGGATCACCGGGACGACCCGACCGAGCTCTTCCTCGACCAGCGGCCGAGTGGCGCCCGGTCGCGTCGACTCCCCACCGATGTCGAGGAGGTCGGCGCCCTCGGTGATCAGGTCGCGGCCGTGGGCGATAGCCGCGTCAGGGGTGTCCCACCGACCACCGTCGGAGAACGAGTCGGGGGTCACGTTGACGACCCCCATCAGGAGGGGCGTCATCCCTTGTTGGAGTTGATCAGGGCCATCGCCTCCGAGCGGGTGGCGGCGTTGTGCATCTGTCCTCGCACGGCCGAGGTGATGGTCCGGGCACCGGCCTTGCGGACACCCCGCATCGTCATGCAGAGGTGCTCGGCCTCGATCACGACGATCACGCCGCGGGCGTCGAGTCCCTCCACGAGGGCGTCCGCGATCTGCGTCGTCAGCCGCTCCTGCACCTGAGGGCGCTTGGCATAGATGTCGACCAGGCGCGCGAGCTTGGAGAGTCCGGTGATCTTGCCGCTCTCGGCCGGGATGTAGCCCACGTGCGCGACTCCGGTGAAGGGCACGAGGTGGTGCTCGCACATCGACCAGAGCTCGATGTCGCGGACCAGCACCATCTCGTCGTGGCCGATGTCGAACGTCGTGGTCAGCACCTCCGACGGCGACTGCCGCAGTCCGGCGGTCAGCTCGGCGTACGCTCGCGCGACGCGGTGGGGGGTGTCACGCAGACCCTCGCGTTCGGGATCCTCACCGATCGCGATCAGTAGCTCGCGGACGGCTGCGGCGGCCCGGTCGTGGTCGAACTCCGGGACGTCGTACGGCGGCCGCTCCCGCCAGGCGATCGGGTCCGTCATCGGTGGGACTCAGGCGGGTGGCTGCGGGGCCGGCTGGCCCGGACCGATGGGGCCGCCGTGCACGTCGCCGCCGGAGCCTGGAGGTGTCAGGATCGAACCGGCGTCCGAGTCGGGCCGGGTGCCGTTGACCTTCGCCCGGTCGCGGATCTCCTGTGGCACCTCCACCGGCGGGATCGCCGAGGGGTTGCGGTCCGGTGATCCGGTCCACGCGGGGCGCGCGCCCCGCCTTCGCAGCGGCTCGAAGACCCTGGCCACCTGCTCCTTGTCGAGCGTCTCCTTGTCCATCAGCTCGAGGACGAGGCTGTCGAGGACGTCGCGGTTCTGCTCGAGGATGTCGAACGCCTCCTGGTGCGCGTTCGCCAGCAGCTTCTTGGTCTCCTCGTCGACCGCCGCGGCGACCTCCTCAGAGTAGTTGCGGCTGTGGCCGATGTCGCGGCCGAGGAACGGCTCGGCGTTGTTGTCGCCCAGCTTGATCGCGCCGAGGCGCTCGGTCATGCCGTACTGGGTGACCATGGCCCGCGCGACCGCGGTCGCCTTCTCGATGTCGTTGCCCGCGCCGGTGGTGGGGTCGTGGAAGACCATCTCCTCGGCCGCGCGGCCGCCCATCATGTAGGCGAGGGTGTCGAGCAGCTCACTGCGCGTCTGGCTGTACTTGTCGTTGTCGGGCAGCACCATCGTGTAGCCCAGGGCCCGGCCGCGCGGCAGGATCGTCACCTTGTGCACCGGGTCGTTGCCCGGGAACGCCGCTGCGACCAGCGCGTGGCCGCCCTCGTGGTACGCCGTGATGAGCTTCTCCTTCTCGCTCATCAGCCGGGTACGCCGCTGCGGGCCGGCGATCACGCGGTCGATCGCCTCGTCGAGGGAGAAGTCGGTGATCAGCTTCTCGTTGGTGCGCGCGGTCAGCAGTGCCGCCTCGTTGAGGACGTTCTCCAGGTCGGCGCCGGTGAAGCCCGGCGTACGGCGTGCGACCCCGAGCAGGTCGACGCCCGGCGCCAGCGGCTTGCCGCGGGCGTGCACCTGGAGGATCTTGTGGCGGCCGGCGAGGTCGGGTGCGTCGACCTGGATCTGACGGTCGAAGCGACCGGGCCGCAGGAGCGCCGGGTCGAGCACATCGGGTCGGTTGGTGGCGGCGATCAGGATGACGCCGCCACGCACGTCGAAGCCGTCCATCTCGACCAGCAGCTGGTTGAGGGTCTGCTCGCGCTCGTCGTGGCCGCCGCCCATGCCGGCGCCACGATGGCGGCCGACGGCGTCGATCTCGTCGATGAACACGATCGCCGGCGCGTTCTCCTTGGCCTGCTCGAACAGGTCGCGGACGCGGCTCGCGCCGACACCGACGAACATCTCGACGAAGTCGGATCCGGAGATGGAGTAGAACGGCACGCCCGCCTCGCCGGCGACCGCGCGGGCGAGCAGGGTCTTGCCGGTGCCCGGAGGACCGTAGAGCAGCACACCCTTGGGGATCTTGGCGCCGACCGCCTGGAACTTCGCCGGCTCCTGGAGGAACTCCTTGATCTCGCCGAGCTCCTCGACCGCCTCGTCGGCGCCGGCGACATCGCCGAACGTCGTCTTCGGCATGTCCTTGGTGATCAGCTTGGCGCGCGACTTCGCGAACTGCATGACACCGCGGCCACCTCCGCCCTGCACCTGGTTCATCAGGAACAGGAACAGCAGCACGATCAGCACGAACGGCAGCAACGTGGTCACGATCTGGGCGATCACGCTGGGGTGGCTGATCTTCACGTCGGACGCGTTGGCCGGCAGGTTGCCCTGGTCGATCTGCTGCTGGATCTCGTTGGACAGCTTCGTCTCGGTGCCGTTGAGCCAGTGTGCGGTGACCTCGCTGCCCTGCGGCCGGACGTCCGGCTTGAGGGTGGCCTTGATGGTCTGGTCACCCCCGTCGATCAGGGTGATCTCCTTGACCTGGCCGGAGGTGATGTAGCTGTCCATCTGTCCGGTGGGGATCTCGTCGTATCCGCCCGGCGAGGCGACGTACTGCAGGAGGAACAGCACGCCGAGAACCGCGACGACCAGCCACAGCCAGACGCTTCGCACCAAACGCTTCACAGGACTCTTTCGACGACGAAACTGCCCACCGACGCCCGTCGGGGGGACACTGAAATCCGAGAATGACGACGGTACACGTCATCCCTAACGCCCATTGTCCCCTTCCGGAGACCCATCACCTACTCCGCGACGGCGATTCCACCCCTCAGAGGTTCGCCGCGTGGGGGCGGGTCAGGTGTAGACGTGGGGGGCCAGCGTGGCGATGTCACGCAGGTTGCGGTACTTCTCGCGGTAGTCGAGCCCGTACCCCACGACGAACTCGTTCGGGATGTCCCAGCCGACGTACGTCGGCTCGACCGACATCGTCAGCGCCTCGGGCTTGCGGAGCAGCGTGGCGATCTCGACGCTGGCGGCGTTGCGGCTGCCGAGGCTGTTGACCAGCCAGCTCAGGGTGAGCCCGGTGTCGACGATCTCGTCGACGATGAGGACGTGCCGGCCGGTGATGTCGGTGTCGAGGTCCTTGAGCAGTCGCACGACGCCGCTGGACTTGGTGCCGGACCCGTAGGAGCTGATCGCGATCCAGTCCATCTCGACGTGGCGCGGCAGAGCACGGGCCAGGTCGGCCATCACCATCACGGCGCCGCGCAGGATGCCGACCAGCAGGAGATCGCGCCCCTCGAAGTCGGCGGCGATCTGCTGCGCCATCTCGTCCAGCCGCTCCTGGATCTGCTTCTCGGTGAAGAGGATGTTGACCAGGTCCTGCTCGACGTGCGCGGCGTCCATGTCGAGAACCATAGGCCGCGAACGGCCGTCACCGCCTACGCGGTGTGCTCCGCACGCTCGAACCGGAGTACGCCGTCACGGCGGCGTACGGCGCGGACGTGGCCGGGCAGGTCCACCCACTTCTGTCCGTGCCAGTCGGTGACCAGCGCATCAACGGCGATCACGTGCTGGTGGAAGGTCTCGCCCGCGGGCGCGCCCGCGGCGACCGCGGCCGCCCGCAGCACCCTGGTGCGGATCGGGGGCGCGAGCCCGGCCAACGCCGCGACGGACAGGCCGTCGTCCATCGACGACGCGTCGAGCGCCGCGTCGGCGTACGCGTCCAGCAGGTCCATGTCAGCGCGCAGCTGGTCGGCGGTGCGAGCGAGCGCGTCGGTGACCCCCGGCCCGAGCTCGTCCTCGAGCACCGGCAGCAGGCGTCGGCGGACGCGCACGCGGGTGAAGGCCGGGTCGAGGTTGTGGGGGTCGTCCCACACCTCGAGGCCTTCGACCTGGCACGCGGTGACCGTGTCAGTGTGCGACACGTCGAGCAGGGGCCGGCGGTAGTGGTCGAACACGCGACGCATCCCGGCGATGGCCCGCCCGCCCGAGCCGCGGGCCAGACCCATCAGCACGGTCTCCGCCTGGTCGTCGCGGGTGTGGCCGAGGAGCACCGCCTCCGCCTCGAACCGCTCGCGGATCTCGTCGAGCAAGGCGTAGCGGCCGGCCCGGGCGGCCGCCTCGGGCCCGAGTCCCGGCGCCTCGACCGACGCGCGCGCGCTCACCGTCTCGTCGACGCCCAGGGACGCGAGCTGGACGACGACCCGCTCGGCCCGCTCGGCCGACCCCTCCTGCAACCCGTGGTCGACTGTCGCGCCCACGACGTACCAACCCTGCTCGCGGCCCTCGTGGACCGTGGCCGACGCGAGCGCGAGGGAGTCCGCGCCGCCGCTGCACGCGACGACGAGGCGCGCACCCGGCTCGAGGTCCGCCAGCCCACGTCGTACGGCGTGCCGCACGGCCGCGAGCGACGGGTGCAGGCTCATCCGGGGTTCACGGGTGGACGCGGGCGACCCAGGCGTCGGGGTCGTGGATCTCGGCCAGGGTCGGAAGGTTGTCGGCGCTCGCCCAGACGGCGTTGAAATCGGTCATCCCGACCTTGTCGACGACGGATCGAACGAAGTGGGCGCCGTCGCGGTACTGCGCCATCTTCGCCTCGAGCCCGAGCAGCTTGCGGAGCAGCCGGTCGAGGGTGCCGACACCCTTACGGCGCTCGTTGAACTTCCCGCGGATGCTGTCGACGCTCGGGATCACGCCGGGCCCGACGCCGTCCATGACGTAGTCGGCGTGCCCCTCGAGCAGCGACATCACGCCGGTCACCCGGTCGAGGATCTCCTTCTGCTCCGGCGAACCGAGGATGTCGAGGAGGCTCCCGCCGCGGCCGTTCTTGATCGCCTCGACGATGCGCTGGAGCCCCTCGTCGAGGAAGCGCTGCGGCTCCACGGTCTCGGCGAGCGCGAGAAACTGCGAGAACAGATGGTCGCGCATCCACGGCACCGCGGTGAACTGCACGCGGTGCGTCTCCTCGTGGAGGCAGACCCAGAGCCGGAAGTCGCGGGGATCGGCATCGATCTCGCGCTCGACGTGCACGACGTTCGGTGCGACCAGGAGCAGACGCCCGTGCGGGTCGTGGAAGGGGTCGAACTGTCCGAGCACCTTGCTCGCCATGAAGCCCAGCAGGCCGCCGACCTCGGCGCCGGTGATGCGGGACCCGACCGCCTGGGTCACCGGCCCGGGTGGACCCTTCTTCTCGGTGACCTTGTCGATCACCGGGGTGAGGATCGTGGCGAACCCCTCGGCGTTCGCCCGGATCCAGGCGGCCCGGTCCACGACGAGGACCGGCGCGGTGCGCGCTCCCGCGTCGAGCCCGGTGAACTCCTTGACGTACGACGTGGACCGGTCGGCACCGTCACGCAGCTCGGCCACCGTCGCGGCCGCATCCTCGGCGGTCACCTGCGGTCCGGCCCCCGCCAGCCGCGATCCGATCGAGACCGCGAGCTCCCAGTCGACCATCTCCGTCGTCATGCCGCGAGCCTACGTGCCGCCGAAGTGGGAGTTCTCCGCGGCCGAAGTGTGAGTTCTCCGCGGCCCAAGGGGGAGTTCCCCCTGAATGGTTGGTGGGGTTTGTCCCATCTGAACGGCTGACAAGTCGCACTTGGGCACGGGGGAAGTCCCACTTGGGCACGGGGGAAGTCCCACTTGGGCGGTGGCTGGTGGGTTCAGCAGCGGCAGGTGGCGAGCGCCGATGCCAGGCGGTCGAGGGCGGCGCGGGTGTCGAGCGTCTCGGCGTACTTCACGTGGTTGCTGACGAACGCGAACACGAGGGCTTGTCCGCGAGCATCGGTGGTGACGCCGGCCAACGCGCTGGTGCCGGTGAGGGTGCCGGTCTTGGCGCGGACGAGTCCCCGGCCGGGGCTGGAGTCGAACCGGTACCCCAGCGACCCGTCGTACGCCGCGACCGGCAGCCCGGTGACCACCGATCTCAGCTCGGGATGATCGTGTGACGAGGACACCTGGAGCACCTGGACGAGGGTCTCGGCATCGAGCCGGTCGTGTCGCGACAGACCGCTGCCGTCCTGGATGGTCGCGTGCCGGAGGTCGACGCCGAGACCATGCAGCGTCGTGGTCACTCCGCGCACCCCGGCGGCGTACGACCCCTCCCCCTCGACCTCGAGCCCGACGTGGTGGGCGAGCACCTCGGCGCCCTCGTTGTCGCTGTACCGCAGCACCCGCTCGACGATGTCGGCCACGGGCAGGCTGGTGACGCGGGCGAGCTCCGGCATGTTCGCGCGTGCCTTCTTCTCGACGACCGTGGGCTCGACCTCCACGCCGTTCTTCCGGAGGTACGTCGCGAACAGCGCGGCCGCCGTGGCGGGCGGGTCGAAGACCCGGCCGGACCCGTCCGGGTCCAGCCCCTCGTCGGCCCAGAGAGCCGTGATGGGTGTGACCACGTCGTCGGGGACGTAGGACTTCGGCCAGTGCGGGTTGACGCGCGGATCCGAGAACAGGGACGTGTCGAACGCCAGATGCACCTTCGTGACTCCCCGCGAGCCGAGCTTCTTCGCGGTGCGGGCCGCCAGCGTCTGCAGGCTCGCGTCGTGCCGCGCCGGTCCTTCGGTCGATTGCTTGCTCTCGAGGAACGGATCGCCGCCGCCGACCAGCACGATGCCGTGGCGCCCGTCCGCGACCACCCGGGTAGCGAAGGTCCGGTCGGGGCCGAGCACCTCGAGCGCGGCCGCGGCGGTCAGCAGCTTGAGCGTCGACGCCGGGGTCGACACACCGTGGCCGTCGTCGAGCACGGGTCGGCCGGTCAGGGGCGCCACGACCGCGCGGAGGTCGGCGAGGTGCGGGTCGTCCAGGGCCGGGCCGAGGGCACGACGTACGGCCCGCTCGGTCGGGCGCGGCGACGGCGCGGTCCGCGCGACCGCCCGGGGTGTCGGCACCGGCGGTGCGGTGAAGCCCGGGACGGGTGCCACGAGCGGGGCCGGTGATCCGTCCCCGAACCAGTCGTCGAGCCGACCCGTCTGGTACGCCGCGGCGGCACCGCCGGCGAGGGCGAGGACGAGGACCCCGGCCACCCAGGGAAGCGCACGCCGCATCCGCCGGCGGCGGGGCCGGGTACGGCGTTCGGCGCGGGCCACGCTGGCTCCTCGGGCTCGTGGATCCGTCGGGGGGCCCGGTTGGGCACGAGTCCTCATTCTGCGGGAGACTGACAAGGACTGCGTGACAGGGACCTGGAGGACATGGTGCTGGAGTTCGACGTACTGGTGGAGATCCCGAAGGGGAGCCGCAACAAGTACGAGGTCGACCACGAGTCGGGGCGGATCCGGTTGGACCGCACGCTCTTCACGTCGACGCAGTACCCGGCCGACTACGGCTTCATCGAGGACACGCTCGGCCAGGACGGCGACCCGCTCGACGCGCTGGTGCTGCTGCTGGGCGAGCCGACGTTTCCCGGGTGCCTGATCCGGTGCCGCGCGATCGGGATGTACCGGATGACCGACGAGAAGGGTGCCGACGACAAGGTGCTGTGCGTGCCGGTCTCCGACCCGCGGCTCGAGCACATGCGCGACATCAACCACATGCCGAAGTTCGACCGGCTCGAGATCGAGCACTTCTTCACCGTCTACAAGGAGCTCGAGCCCGGCAAGTCGGTCGAGGGCGCCGACTGGGTCGGTCGCGACGAGGCAGAGAAGGAGGTCGAGGCGTCGTTCGCCCGGCTGCGGGAACACCCCGGGGAGCTCCACTGACGTGTCGGTGAGCCAGCCCGCGCACGGAGCGCACGACTTCGCCGACGACCCACGCAACCGCGAGGTCCTGATCCACGTCAACGGGTCGCTGGTGCCGCGCGACCGGGCGGTGGTGTCCGTCTTCGACGCCGGCTTCGTGCTGGGCGACGGGGTCTGGGAGGGGTTGCGGGTGTACGCCGGCCACCCCGCGTTCCTCGACCAGCACCTCGACCGGCTGTGGGAGGGCGCGACGGCGATCGCGCTCGACATCGGGGTGACGCGTTCCGAGCTGGTGGCCAGGATCTACGAGACGCTGCACGCCAACGAGATGACCGACGGCGTCCACATCCGGCTGATGGTGACGCGCGGGCCGAAGTCCACGCCGTACCAGGACCCGCGCTTCTCGGCCGGCCCGGCGACGGTCGTGATCATCGCCGAGCACAAGGACCCGCTGCCGGCGACCGTCGAGCACGGGCTCTCCCTGTTCACGGTGCACGTACGCCGCGCGTCGCCGGACACGCTCGACCCGAAGCTCAACGCGCACAGCAAGCTGAACGACATCACCGCATGCATCCAGGCCTACACGGCCGGCGCCGACGAAGCCCTCATGCTCGATCCGCAGGGCTTCGTGGCCACGTGCAACTCGACGCACTTCTTCGTCGTACGACGTGGCGAGGTGTGGACGTCCTCCGGCGCGTACTGCCTCGGCGGGATCACCCGCGGCAACGTGCTCCGCGTCTGTGACGAAGCCGGAATCCCCAGCCAGGAAAGGCTTTTCAGCCTCACCGACGTGTACTCCGCCGAGGAGGCGTTCGTGACCGGGACCTTCGCCGGCGTCGTACCGGTGCACACCGTCGACGGCCGGACGATCGGCTCCGGGCGCCGAGGCCCGATGGTGTCGCGGCTCCAGGAGCTGTACGCCGACGCGGTACGCCGCGACGTGGCTGCCCGCGCGGCCCCATGACGATCCGGCTCGCCTGCTGGTCGGGGCCGCGCAACATCTCGACCGCGACGATGCGCGCCTGGGAGAACCGGCCCGACACCGAGGTCGTCGACGAGCCGCTGTATGCCTGGTACCTCGCCCACACCGGCCTCGACCACCCCGGCCGCGAGCGGGTGATCGCGACCGGCGAGACGGACTGGCGGCGAGTCGTCGACTCGCTCACCCGAGAGTGGCCGGACGGCCCGGCGCTGCAGTACCAGAAGCACATGGCGCAGCACCTCGTCGCCGTCCTGCCGCGCGAGTGGATCGCACAGCTGCACAACGTGCTGCTGGTCCGTGACCCGGCCGAGGTGGTGTCGTCGTACCTGCGCTCGCGCGCGACCGTCACCCCCGACGACATCGGCGTCCTCCAGCAGCTCGAGCTGCAGGTGCAGCTCGGGTCGTCCGCGCCGGTGATCGACTCGGCCGACTTCCTGCGCGCGCCGGAGTCCTACCTGCGCTGGCTCTGCGACTTCGCGGGCGTGCCGTTCACCGACGCGATGTTGTCGTGGCCGGCGGGACCGCGCCCGAGTGACGGTGTGTGGGCGCCGTACTGGTACGACGCGGTCGTCCGCTCCACCGGCTTCGAGCCCTACCGGCCACGACGCGTCGAGCTCACGCCAGAGGGCGAGGAGGTCGTGGCGGCGACCCGGCCGGCGTACGAGCGGTTGTACGACGCCCGCCTGGTCCTCTGAGTCAGGGGCCGCCGACCAGGACCAGGGCCAGGGCTGCCCGCACGGGCCGGGAGCCGAGGAACGTCGGTTTCGCCACCTGCTCAGCTCAGGGCCGCGAGCCAGTCGACGACCGCTTGTGCGACCTCGACGTGCTTCTCGACACCGCGCACGAGGTCGCCGGGCACGAGGATCCCGTGGTCCGCGTCGGTGATCTCGACGACCCGGCAGGTCTCGCTCTCCAGCCGTCGGGCCACCTCCCGGTCCCAGAGCTGGTCGGCCGTTCCGCCGATCAGCAGCTGAGGAGCGCCGTTGGCCGCGATCCCGCTCACCAGGGGTTCCTGGTCCAGGAGAGGCGTCAGCCAGATCGACGGGAGCGCACGCGCCGCGGCAACCGGTGCGGCCCAGGTGCCCAGGGACTTGCCGACCACCAGGACGCGTCCGGACCCGGGCAGTGCCCCGGTCACCTGGTCTCGCACCCAGGCCTCGGCCTCGGCGGGTTTCAGCCACCTCTTCGGCGGGTCCCACCAGTGGTGCACGACGCGCCAGCCGTGCTGGAGCAGGGCCAGACCGGTGAAGAAGAGCAGCGGCGCCGGGGGCGGGTACGCCGTACCCGGCACGAGCACTGCAGTCCCCACCAACTCCTCCGGCGGGTCGAACGACGTGTCGAAGACACCCGGCACCTTCACGCCGCCACCCTCCCACGCCGAAGTGGGACTTCCCCGCTGCCGAAGTGGGACTTCCCCGCGCCCGAAGTGGGACTTCTCCCGCACCTCGACCTCGAGCTTTCCCCACCTGGACCGCGGACTTCTCCCACTTCGGCGGAAATAGCTCACACTTCGGCGAGTCAGAGGAGGTCCGGGGATCGGAGGAGCTCGGAGGGTACGGCGTACGCGTCGACCAGGTCGACGGCGATCGGCCGGACCTTCCGGCACAGGTCGTTGACCCCGCGGGTGATCGCCTTGGACCGGGCGGAAGTGAGCCGGCCGTGCTCCATGAACCACGCCCGGTCGCGCTCGATGGTCGAGAGTGCGTACAGGTCGCAGAGCAGGTCGAGCGCGACCTTGACGTCGCCGTCCGGCAGCGTCGCGGTCTTGTCGACGAAGGCCTCGAGCACCAGCCGCTCGACGTGGGCACGGGCGGCGGCGATCACGTGGTCCTGGGCGGCCGAGAACACCTCGCCGGGGTTCAGCCCCTCGTCGACGCCGCGCTTCAGCCGCCGCGCGACGCCGGAGAGCGTGTGCTCCTCGCGGAACCGGAGCATCGCCAGCTGGTAGTTGGGGTCGAGCAGGCCGGCCTCCTGGTCCCAGCCGTCGTCCCCGCCGGGCAGCACGTCCTTGATCCGCTCGAGCAGCTTGTGCGCCGCGGTCCGCTCGATCACGGTCTCCAGCGCCAGCTCGGCCACGAAGCGGACCATGCCGAGCTGGTCCAGGTCCTCGAAGTCGCTGGCGTAGTCGGTCAGCAACCCCTTGGCGACGAGCTGGAGCAGGACGTGGTTGTCTCCCTCGAACGTCGTGAACACGTCGGTGTCGGCCTTGAGCGCGGCGAACCGGTTGACCGCGAGATAGCCCGCGCCACCGCACGCCTCGCGGCACTCCTGGATCGCCCGGGTGGCGTGCCAGGTGCCGAGCGCCTTGGTGCCGGCAGCGCGCGACTCCAGCTCGCGCCGCGCCTTCTCGTCCTCGTCCTCGTCGGGGTCGAGGGAGAACACGTCATGCAGCCGCAGCGCCGCGACCTCCTGCGCGAAGTGCAGCGCGTAGTTCTCCGCCAGCAGCGGAAGCAGTCGTCGCTGGTGCAGCCCGTAGTCGAGGAGCAGCTCCTCCTCGTCCGGCGACGTCGCATAGAACTGCCGCCGGCGTACGGCGTAGCGCACGGCCAGCGTCAGCGCGACCTTGGCGGCGTTGATCCCTGCCCCGCCCACGCACACGCGCCCCTGCACGAGCGTGCCCAGCATCGTGAAGAAGCGCTTGTCCGGGTTCTCGATCGGGCTCTGGTAACAACCCTCGTCGGTGACGTCGGCGAAGCGGTTGAGCAGGTTGTCGCGCGGGACGCGGACGCCGTCGAACCACAGCCGGCCGTTGTCGACGCCGTTCAGCCCCATCTTCAGTCCGTCGTCCTCGACCCGGATGCCGGGCAGGAGATCGCCGTCCCGCCGGATCGGCACCACGAACGCATGAACGCCGTGGCCCTCGCCGTCCACCTCGAGCTGGGCGAAGACGACGGCCGCGTGAGCGTGCAGGGCGGCGTTGCCGATGTAGTCCTTGCGCGCGACGTCGTCCGGCGTGCTGATCACGAACTCGTCACGGTCAGAGTCGTACGTCGCGGTCGTGCCGAGGGCCTGCACGTTGGAGCCGTGACCGGACTCCGTCATCGCGAAGCACCCCATCAACCGACCGGCGATCACGTCCTCGAGATACGCATCGTGATGACGCTTCGTGCCGAGCATCAGGATCGCGCCGCCGAACAGTCCGAACTGCACGCCGACCTTCACCAGCACGGAGAGATCGCCGTACGCGAGCGTCTCGAAGGCCGCGATCGACGCGCCCAGGTCACCACCCCCGCCGTACTCCTCCGGGAAGCCCATCCCGGTCTGACCCGTCGCCGCCATCGTGACGACGAGGTCCTTCACCCGTTCGCGGAACTCTGCCCGCGACATCGTCTCGGCCTCGTCGAGGACCGCGGCGTGCTCGGCGAGGTTGGTGCGCACCAGGTCGCGGACCTCGGCGTACTTCCCGTCGAGTACACGCCTCAGCTCGGCGACGTCGACCGTGGGCGGGCGGTACGCCGACTCCGAAGCTGCGTCCGCGGTGGTCGCCATGGGCCGACCGTACTCATCAAGGACGATCCGCAGCGCCCTCGCCCCTCGGGCGCGGCTGGGCGCTCAAGGACGCGCGAAGAAGTTCGGCGCGATCCAGTAGTACATCGACACCTCTTCGACGTCCCGGCCAGTGCGCGGGGCCTGGATGATCATTCCGTTCCCGACGTACAGGGCGACGTGGTAGATCGACGACGGGCTGCTCGACGAGCCCCAGAAGACCAGGTCACCGGGCCGGAGGGAGCCGCTCGAGATCGGGGTCGACTGGGCGTACTGCGCGACCGAGTAGTGCGGCAGCGAGATGCCGCCGGCGCGCCAGGCGCCCATGGTCAGTCCGGAGCAGTCCCAGGCGTTCGGACCCGCGGCGCCCCAGACGTACGGGTCGCCGATCTGGCTGCGTGCGAAGGCGATCGCACGCGAAGCACCCGACGCCGGAGCCGGTGGGTCGGCCGAGGGGGGTGAGGGTTCGGTCGGCCCGGATGGCCCCGGCGTCGGGTCGCTGCTGGGTGAGGAGGAGTTGTTCGCGTCCTGGGCGGCCTGGTCGGCGGCCTGCTGTGCGGCCTGTTGGGCCGCCTCCTCTCGCGCCTTCTTCTCGGCCGCGCGCTGGGCGGCCAGGCGCGCTGCCCGCTCGATGCCGGCCTGGCGCTGTTGCGCCAGCGATACGCTGACGTGCTGGAGCTTCGCGAGCCGGTGGATCAGGTGGGCCTTGCGGGCCGCGATGTCCTGGCTGGCCTGGTCGGCCGCGGCTGCGGCCGAGGCGGCCTGGTCGCGCGCGGACTTCGCCTGGGCGGCCAGCGTGGCGGCCTTGGCGCGTGCGGCGGCGGCCTGGTCGCGGGCGACCCCGGCGAGCGTCGAGGACGCGGTGTAGGAGTCGAAGGTGTGGTCCATCGCGGACTGGGCGTTCTGCAGCGTGGACATCGTGTTGATGACCGAGGAGACCCCGTCGGCGCCCTGCAGTGCGGTGAGCGGGCTGAACGACGGACCCATCTCGTACGACGTGACCACGGTCGCGGCGTACTGGTGCCGCGTGCGCGTCGCATCCCCCTCGGCGATCCGGGCGTGCCGGTCGGCGACCCGGGAGTCGCGCCGTGCCTGCTGCAACGCGTAGCGGGCGCCGTTGTACCGCTCGGCGGCCTGCTCGGCCGTGACCGCCGCGGCCTGGGCGTCGAGGTCGGCCCGCACGAGCTGGGCCTTGATGCCCGCGACGTCGTCGGCGGCCCGCGCGGCCTGGTGACGGGCGTGGTGGACCTGCTGCTTGCTGGGGTAGACGTGGTCGCCGCCCGACGGGGCGGCGGACGCAGCCGCGATGCCGGTGAGGCCCGTGACCAGGGAGAGGGCGAGGGCGGTGACGCCGACTCGATGCACGGGGGTCCTCCTGAGCGCTGCTGTGACGGGGAGTGCCTCGAGTGGCTTCTCTCCCACTCAGGACACCTCGCAGCACGCTAATGCTCAGAAGTCACAAAAGGAACAACTTTCACAAATTTCCCAGTAGCCACCGGCGTGTCGGCTTGACGAACTACACGGTTGTAACTTCTTCCAGCTGATGCTCGACCGTGCGATGCCGGGTGAAGGACTGGCCGCTGGCCCAGCCCCCGACGTAGAAGGAGAAGAGCGCGATCGCGACGCCGGCGATGTCGTCGGCGACGTAGTGCCAGCCGAAGTAGAGGGTGGCGACGACCGTGATGCACGTGTTGACCCAGAACACGATCTTCAGCCAGCGCAACGTCGTCGTGTACTGGATCATCAGCGCCACCAGCAGCGTGATCGCGACGTGCAGGCTGGCGAAACCGGCCACCCCGCTGAGCGTGCTGGTGAGCGGCTCCAACGACGGCGCGCTGGTGTTGACCGCCCAGACCCGGCTGTTGGCCAAGGAGTTCATCAGCCGTCCGGCGTTGGTGTTCTCGATCGTCTGGTAGAGCCACGGGTGCTGGAAGCCCGGTCCCAGCGTCGGCAGCGCGTAGTAGGAGACGGTGCCCAGGGTCCACGCGATGCACTGCGACGTCGCGAACCAGTAGCCGTAGCCGAGGTTGCTCGACCAGACCAGCCAGACCGCCAGCGCCAGCGGCACCAGCGGCAAAAACCACAGATAGACGCTGGAGAGGACTTCGGCCGACAGCCCGTCACCGAGCAGGTTGTGCAGCACGATCGCGGGCTCGTGACCGAGGAAGAGCGCCTTGTCGAGGCTGAACAGCGGTCGGTCGAACTTGTAGTCCTTGCCGAGGATGAACGGCAGCTGTGACTTCAGGTTCCGGTAGCTGACGTAGGTGATGTAGAAGCTGAGGATCCCCGAGACGACGAGGATGACCCGGTCCTTGGTCCAGTGCGTGTGCAGCCGGTGGCGGAACACCTCGGGCATCCGCCGCGGGTTCAGCCGCGAGACCCACAGGGTGCGCGGGATCAGGTCGATGCCGAAGCCCAGGGCGAGGACCGTCGGCAGGCGCAGGTACGACGGTCCGATGAAGCCGTCGGGATCCACCAGCTCGGCGTTGAAGATCACCGCGCCGAGCACGGCGAGCACACCCATGGACACGGCGATCGACGCCATCAGGATGTGCGCTCGGCGGAACACGCGGGTCAGTCTAGGGCGGCCTCCGTCAGGTCAGATCGGCCCCGCAGCCCGGCCATCCGGGTCGCGTCCACCCGCAGGTGTACGCGGTCTCCCGCGGCCAGCCGGCGGTCGAGGGACGCGACCGCGTCGAGCTCCCCGAGGACGGTGTCGACGACCGCTCGGAGCTGTCCGGGCGTCGTGCGGACACCGACCACCTCGCCAGCCAGGGGACCGTCGTCGGCGACCGTCAGCGCGGACCGGCGGAGGGCCACCGCGGACGCGCTGGGCAGCCCGGCGGCTTCGACGAGCCCCGCCGCCGCGGGACCGTCGAGGACGCGGGCGTAGCCCAGGAAGAGCGCCGTCTCCGGGTCGACGGGCGCCCGCCAGACGGCGGCGATCGGACCGGACTGGACGATGCGGCCGCTCCGCATCACCGCGAGGTCGTCGGCCACGGCGAACGCCTCCTCGTGGTCGTGGGTCACCATCACCGCGGTGGTCCCGGCCGCGACCAGGATCCGCCGCAGATCCTCGGCCAGGCGCTGGCGCAGCCCGGCGTCGAGCGCGCTGAGCGGCTCGTCGAGGAGCAGGAGGCGAGGGGAGGCGGCGAGTGCGCGGGCGAGCGCGACGCGCTGCCGCTCCCCGCCGGACAGGGTCGTGGGCAGCCGGTCGGCGAATCCGGACAGGCCGACCAGGTCGAGGAGCTCGGTGACCCGCGCGGCGATCGCAGCGCGGGGCGTACGACGGATGCGGAGGGGGTAGGCGACGTTGCGGGCAACGGTCAGCTGGGGGAACAGCTGCCCGTCCTGGAACATCAGCGCGAAGCCACGTCGGTGGGTCGGCGTCGCCGAGACGTCGTGTCCCTGCCAGCCGACGGTCCCGGCGGCGACCTCGAGCCCGGCGATGGCGCGGAGCAGGGTCGACTTCCCGCAGCCCGAGGGGCCGAGCACGGCGAGCACCCGTCCCTCGTCGAGGTCCAGGTCGGCACCGACGACGGCGGGGGTGCCGTCGTACGAGACGGAGAGGTCGCGGACGGAGAGCGCCGTCATCAGAACGTCCCGACCGACGGCACGCGGAGGCGCTCGACCAGCAGCATCACCGTGGCCGTGGTGGCGCCGAGGACGACGGAGCCGGCGAGGGCCATCCCGTAGTTGAGGTCGCCGGGGTGGCCGATCAGCCGGAAGATCACGACCGGCAAGGTCGGCCGGTCGTCGCGGACCAGGAACGACGTGGCGCCGAACTCGCCGAGCGAGCAGGCGAAGGCGAACCCGGCCGCGGCGAGGAGCGGCTTCCAGATCGCGGGCAGGTCGACCACGAGCAGGGCCCGAGCCGGTGAGGCACCGAGGGTCGCGGCTGCCTGACGCAGGCGGTCGTCGATGCCGGCGAGCACCGGGACCAGCACCCGGACGACGAGCGGAAGCGCGACCAGGGCCTGGGCGACCGGGATCAGCAACGGCGAGTCGCGCAGGTCGAGCGGAGGCTGACCGAGCGTGATCAGGAAGCCGAAGCCGAGGGTCACCGCCGAGACGCCCAGGGGCAGCATGAACAGCCCGTCGAAGACGCCACGCAGCCGGCGCTCGGAGCGGGTGCGCGACCGGCGGGTGACGACGACGGCGACGGAGAGGCCGAGGAGCAGCGACATCCAGGTGGCGTCGACGGCGATGCGAAGGGAGTTCGCGACGGCCTCGGTGACCGGGACCAGGAGCGCCTGGTGGGAGCCGGGGGTCTGCAGCGCGCGGTAGTTGGCCAGGCTCCACGCGCCATCGACGCGCAGGGACTCCACGACGAGGGACGCGATCGGCCCGACCACCAGGAGCAGCAGGACCAGCGTCGCGGCGAGGGCCGGGAGGTCGCGGCGAGTCATCCGCCGCGGCCGCACCTGCGACCGGGACACCGTGGCGTCCGGCGTACGGCGTGCGCGGGCGGCGGCGAGGAGCAGCGCGGTCACCACCAGCAGCTGCAGGACAGAGAGGGCTGCCGCGCCCTGGAGGTCGAGGAGGTCGGCGGTGAGCAGGTAGATCTGGGTCTCGACGCTGGAGTAGCGCAGGCCGCCGAGGGTGAGCACGATCCCGAAGGCGGTGGCGCAGAACAGGAACACGACGGTCGCTGCGGACACGATCGCCGGCCGTAGCGCCGGGAGGGTGACGTCGCGTAGCACCTGGCGTGGCGACGCACCGAGAGCCGCCGCGGCCTCGCCCGGGCGTGGGTCGAGGGACTCCCAGGCGCCGCCGACCACGCGGATGACGACCGAGGCGTTGAAGAAGACGAGCCCCGCGACGATCGCATCGGGACTGCCGTCGAGGTGCAGGAACCCCAACGGACCACCGTCCCCGATCAAGATCTCGAAGGCGACCCCGACGACGACGGTCGGGAGCACGAACGGCACGACCAGGATGGCGCGGATCCAGATGCGTCCCGGGATCGCGACGCGGTGGAGGACGTACGCCGCGGGCAGGCCGAGCGCGCAGGCGAGCAGCGTCGCGACGGTCGACGTCCAGACCGTGAACCAGACCGCCCGCTGGATCTCCGGGCGGGTCAGGACGTCGACCACGCCGCCGATGTCGAGGTGACCGTCCGGCCAGAACCCCTCGCTCAGCATGCCTGACACCGGCAGCACGAAGAACACGCCGAGCACCGCCAGCGGGATGACCGCCGTGGCGGCGAGGGCGACGAGGCGGCGGGTGGTGGTCATCGGCTCACGATGTTGCTCCACTCCCTCAGCCAGGCGTCGCGATGCGCCGAGATGTCGGCGGGGCTCACGGCGTACGGGTGCTGCGGCTGGACCGCGAACTTCGCCCACGCGCTCGGCAGCGGCGTGCCCTGCCGGACCGGGAAGACGTACATCGCGTCCGGCAGCGCCTTCTGCACGGCCGGGCTGAGCAGGAACTCCACGAACGCCTTCGCGCCCTCCGGGTCGGCCGCGCCGGTGAGGACGCCGGCGTACTCGATCTGCCGGAAGCAGGTGTCGAGCAGGGCCCGGGTCGTCGAGGCACCGCTGCCCTTCGGCACCGTGAAGGCCGGCGAGGAGTCGTACGAGACGACGATCGGGTCCTTGCCGTGGCCGCCGCCCTGGGTGAAGTCGGTCTCGTAGGCCTGGGTCCACCCGTCGGTGATCGTCGCGCCGTTGTCGACGAGCTTCTGCCACCACGACGACCAGCCGTCGCCGTACTCGCCGATCGTGGCCAGGAGGAACGCGAGACCGGTCGAGCTGGTGGTGGCGCCCGGCACCGCGGTCAGGCCGTCGTACGCCGGCTTCACCAGGTCGTCGAGCGACCGCGGCGGCGCGACGCCGTGGTCGGGGAACCAGCCGGTGTCGATGTTGACGCAGACGTTGCCGTTGTCGATCGGCGCCAGTCGTCCGTCGTCCCCGGGGGCGACGTACTGCTGGGCGCCGGCCGGGAGCTGCACGTCGGACCGCGCGAAGACGTC
>NZ_DASXQG010000038.1:0-14225 GCF_036493135.1 Nocardioides sp.
GGAGCTGGTCCGGCGGCTCGATGATCTCGACGCACGTCCCTGCGCGCGACGGATGCGTGCGTTGCTGGACCCCGAGACGCCCCGGAGCCCCGAGCGCTACCGCGTCCTGGAGGACCTGCGTCAGACCGTGGTCGAGGCCGCTGTGGCAGGCCCGGTGATGCTCGTGCTGGAGGACATGCACTGGGCCGGTCGGTCGACCCAGGACTTCGCGGCGGCGCTCTCCCGTACCGCACGCGGCCGGCTGCTCTTCGTGCTCACGGTTCGCAGCGACGATCTCCATCGCCGACACCCGGCGCGGCGGACGCTTGCCGAGATCGGCCGGGTCCCCGGCGCTCGGCGGGTCGATCTGGAGCCTTTGGACCGCAACGGCATCGCGGGCATCGTCGCGGCGAGGACAGGTGGTGCTGCCGACCCGGCCGTGGTCGGCTCGGTGCTGACCCGCTCGGAGGGGAACCCGCTCTACGCCGAGGAGCTCCTGGCCGCCGGCCCGGAGGCGATTCCCGCACATCTGTCCGACCTCTTGCTGGCGCGGGTCGACGCCCTACCCGACGGGCCGCGCGAGCTGCTCCGCGTCGCGTCGGTGGACGGGACGCGCGTGGACATCGACACACTCGCGGATGTGGCGCGCATCGACCACACGCAGTTGGACCCTTTCCTTCGGGAGCTGCTCGACGCGAACCTCCTGCGCGGGACCGGCGACTCGCTCGCGTTCTGGCACGGTCTGCTGCGAGAGGCCGTCTACGACGACCTGCTCCCCGACGAACGCACCCGGCTCCACGGAGAGGTGGCAGGGATCCTCCAGGCGAGGGTCGACACGGATCCGCAGCCTGGTCTGGGTGCGCTGAGCCGGTTGGCCTTCCACTGGTCGGCCGCGCGTGACTTGCCTCGTGCGCTGGAGGCATCCGTGCGCGCGGGGCACGCCGCCAGAATGGTGAACGCCGCCGAGCAAGTCACCCACTTCGAGCGCGCACTGTCCGTGTGGGATCGGGTGCCCGACGCCGAGGCTGTCGCAGGCCGAACGGGGATCGAGCTCACGGTCCTGCTGGGCGAGGCGGCGATGCAGCAGCAGGACCTCGAGGGGTGGTACAGGCACACGCGGCGAGCGGTCGACATGCTGGAGCCCACCACGGATCGGCTGGTGGCCAGCCGGGCCTACTCGGCTCTGGGAGCCTGCGCGTTCTTCATGCCGGACCCCCTCGGCGCCGAGGAGTCGATCCGCCTCGCCATCGAGTACGCCGGCGACGCCCCGACCGAGGAACGGGCCTGGGCCCTGGTCGCCCAGACCCAGCTGCACAACCGGAACGACCGTGCGGAGGCGGCCTTGGAGGCTGCGGATCACGCGATCGAGGCCGCCAGAGCCGCGAACTCGACCGACCCCCTGACCTGGGCCCTGAACGGCAGGAACATCTCTCTGGCGTACCTGGGCCGCCTGAACGAGGCGTGCGCAGGTGGGGAGGAGGTCATCTCGCTGGCGCGAAGTGCGGGCATGTCCGGCGTGGCACTCGATCGTGCCGTCTGGTTGGCCTTCATGTTGATGGACTCCGGTCAGGTCGCCCGGGGGATGGCCCTCGCTCAGGCGGCGTACGACGAGGCCCTTGCCGCCGGTCTGCTCGCGTCCGCCGCGCGCTGCGGGGATCCGATGGTGACCGGTCTCATGTGGCAGGGCCGCTTCGACGAAGCGGAGACGCTGCTCGAGGAGGTCCGGGAGCTCGGTCTGGGAGAGGGCGCGTGGCAGGGCCTTCGTGGGGAGCTTTCCCTGGCGCGTGGTGACGTCGGGTCGGCCACCGTCGTGATGCCAAGGACCGCAGAGGTTGCAGCATCCGGCAGTCGTCACCCCACCGAGGGCGAGGTTCTCAGAGAACTGCTGATCGCCGCCCTGAGCGAGGACCGCCACAGGTGCCTCGAGGTCGCCCGGTCGTACCTCGGTCTGCTGGACGCCTGCGACTCACCGTTGGTCGCGGCTTCCGCTGCGCGGATCGGCTTCCAGGCGCTGGCCATCGCAGACTCCACCCCTGACGCGCAGTCTGCGCTCCTCCTCAGCCAGGCAACCCGTCAGCTGGAGAGGGCGCGAGGTCGCCTGACCGATGAGTGGCACAGCAGTTCCTCCGGTGTGCAGCTTGCCCTCGCGGAGGGGTACGCCGCCAGAACCACTCGGAAGTCCGGCGTCGAGCATTTCCGTGAGGCCGCGATGCTGGCTCGCCCGTTCGGTTCCTTCTTCGCGCTGGAGCCCCGGCTGGACCTGGCGCAGGAGCTGTTGGCCAACGGTGGTCGCGACGAGGGTCGGGAGCTCCTGGTGGACTGCTGGACCGCCGCACGCGACATGGGTGCGCGAGGGCTCGAGCAGCGGGCGTTCCGGCTCGCCGCCCGCGCGCGGGTGCCGCTCCCTGAGTCGGCCACCAGCGAGGGACCGTTGAGCCGGCTGACGCCCCGCGAACGGGAGGTGCTCGACCAGCTCGCCACCGGTGCCACGAACAAGGCGATCGCGGGGGATCTGTTCATCAGCGAGAAGACCGTCAGCGTGCACGTGTCGAACCTCCTGGCCAAGCTCGGCGTCGAGAACCGCGGGGCCGCTGCCGCTCTCGCTCGGACCTTGGTCGGGTGACGGGAGATGTACGTCGCGGGGTGGATCCGATGAGCAGAGTCGCCGGTACCTCCGTTCTGCTCGGCCGGGAGCGGGAACAAGCCGAGCTGTACGACGCCCTGTCGCTGGCCCTGAAGGGCGACCCGCAGACGGTTCTGGTGAGCGGGGACGCCGGGATCGGCAAGACGACCTTGGTCGCGGATCTGGGCCGGCGAGCCGAGGAGCTCGGGGTCGGCGTGTTCCTGGGTCACTGTCTCGACATCGACGCCGGCATGGCGTTCGCCGCTGTGATCGAGGCTGTGCGTGAGCTGGTCGCGGGGCTCGAGGACCTCGACTCCCGACCGTACGCGCGCCGGATGCGTGCCTTGCTGGACCCCGAGACGCCGGGGAGCCCCGAGCCCTATCGCGTGCTGGAGGACCTCCGGCAGACGGTCCTCGAGGCGGCCGCCGTGGGCCCGGTGCTGCTGGTGCTGGAGGACATGCACTGGGCGGGACGGTCGACCCAGGACTTCGCGGTAGCGCTCTCACGCAGGGCACGCGGCCGCCTGCTCTTCGTGCTCACCGTGCGCAGGGACGATCTCCACCGCCGTCACCCGGCTCGGAAGACCCTCGCCGAGATCGGCCGCATCCCCGGCGCCCGGCGGGTCGACCTGGAGCCTTTGGGCCGAGACGGTATCGCCGGCATCGTGGCCTCGATCACCCAGAGCCCGCCCGATCCCGCCGTCGTACGGTCCGTGCTGGATCGGTCGGAGGGCAACCCGCTGTACGCCGAGGAGCTCGCGGCCGCCGACCCACATGCGATCCCCGAGCATCTGTCCGACCTGTTCCTGGCCCGGGTCGACGCGGTGAGCGAGGAGTCGCGGGAGCTGCTCCGGGTCGCCTCGGTGGATGGGACGCGCGTGGACGTGGACACGCTCGCGGAGGTGGCGGGGCTCGACCACGCGAAGCTGGACGCTCTCCTCCGCGAGCTGCTCGACGCGAACCTCTTGCGGGGAGCCAAGGAGTCTCTGGCGTTCCGGCACCCACTGCTGCGCGCGGCCGTGTACGACGACCTGCTCCCCGACCAACGCACCCGACTCCACGCACAGCTCGCCACGATCCTCCAGGCATGGGCCGACGCGGACCCGGAGCCTCGACTGTCGGCGTTGAGCCGGCTGGCGTTCCACTGGTCCGCCGCGCACGACCTGCCGCGGACCCTCGAGGCATCCGTGCGAGCCGGGACGGTGGCGTGGAGGATCGGCGCAGCCGAGGCCTTCACACACCGTGAGCGCGCGCTGTCCTTGTGGGACCGGGTCCCGGACGCCGAAGCCCGGGCCGGCTCCACCAAGGTCGAGCTCGTCCTCTCACTGGCCAGGGTGGCCTGTGACCAAGGGGACCTCCAGCGCTGGCACGAGCTCAACCGTCGGGCCGTCGACATGCTCGGGCCCGACACCGACCCCAAAGGGGCGAGCCGGGCTCACTCCGCGTTCGCCATCTCAGCCATCTTCAACGACGAGACAGTCGAGGCGAGGGAGGCGATCCGGCTCGCCGTCGAGTACGCCGATGACTCCCCGACCACGGCGCTGGGGCGTGCCCTCGGTGCCCAAGCACTGCTGCACAACATCAGCGGTCGGTTTGCGGATGGCCTGGATGCTGCGGATCGAGCGATCCAGGCGTCCAGGACCGCGGGGGAGCTCGATTCCGTGCTACGGGCGCTGATGTTCAGGTCCGATGCTCTGCTGCTGCTCGGTCGCGTGACTGAGTCCTGCGTCGCTGTGGAGGAGATCATCGACGGGGCGCGGAACGCCGGGATGGTCGAATGGACACTCGAGTCTCTCGGCCTCCTGGCGAGTCGGCTGATGGAGTCGGGTGAGGTCGCGCACGGGATGTCCGTTGCCCGTGCCGGCTACCGCGAGGGTCTGGCGGGGGAGCTCACCATCCAGTCGACCTGTGGGGAAGGCATCGTCACGGCGCTGACCTGGGCGGGCCGTCTCGAGTCGGCGGAGACCGTGCTGGAGGAGCTCCGCGGACTCGCTCTGCCGAGGGCTCGCTGGCGACATCTGCAGGGAGAGCTTTCTCTCGCGCGCGGTGACGTCGAGCCGGCAACCAGCGCGGTGCCCGGGACCGCGATCGACCGGGAGCTGGCCAGGCGCTACCCGGATGATGTCGGAGTGCTGCGAGAGCTCCGGCTCGCCGGGCTTCGCGACGACGGGCCGAGATGTCTCGAAGTGGCGGAGTCGTTCCTGAGTCAGTTGGAGGACTGCGACTCCGCCTTGCTCGCCGCCTCGGCTTCCCGGATCGGTCTCCACGCACTGACCATGGCGCGGTCCGCACCAGGAGCGGGCACCGCAGGGCTGCGCGAGCGTGCCGACAGGCAGCTGGAGAGGGCACGCTGCGGCCTCACCGACGAGTGGCGCGGCAGCTACTACGGAGTCCAGCTGGCGCTCGCCGAGGCCTACGCCGTGAGGCTCGCGGGTGGGTCGGCCGTCGAGCAGTTCCGCGAGGCGGTCGTACCGGCCGTGGCGTTCGGTGAGTTCTTCGCCCTCGAGCCCCGGCTGGACCTGGCGCAGGAGCTTCTGGCCAACGGTGGTCGCGACGAGGGCAAGGAGCTGCTCGTCGACTGCTGGACCGCGGCGCACGACATGGGTGCGCGCGGTCTCGAGCAGCGGGCGTTCCGGCTCGCCACCCGCGCGCGGGTGCCGCTCCCTGAGTCGGCCACCAGCGAGGGACCGTTGAGCCGGCTGACGCCCCGCGAACGTGAAGTGCTCGACCAGCTCGCGACCGGTGCCCCGAACAAGGCGATCGCGGGCGCCCTGTTCATCAGCGAGAAGACCGTCAGCGTGCACGTGTCGAACCTGCTGGCCAAGCTCGGGGTCGAGAACCGCGGCGCGGCCGCCGCTCTGGCCCGGGAGCTGGTCGGCTGACGCGGACTACCCCGTCCAGTCCTCTCGCAGCAGGGCGTAGGTGACACCGTCGATCCACCCGTGGTCGCGATGCAGGGAGTCAGCGCGGCTGTGGGCCTCGCGGGTCATCCCGAGCCGGTCCATCACCCGCAGGGAGGGCGCGTTGTCGGCGAAGGCGTTCGCGGTGAGGCGGCGTACGCCGAGGTCCTCGAAGCAGATCCGCACCAGCTCGACCATCGCCTCGGTGGCGTACCCCTTGCCCTGGTGGTCCGGCGACAGGCACCAGCCGATCTCGGCCTGCGCGTCCTTCCCGGCCGCCTTCACCTCGGCCTGTGTCCACGCATCCTCGACATGGACGTAGAGGTCACCGATCACCGACCCGTCGACCTCCATCACCAGCATCCGGTCGACCGCGCCGGACCTGCCCAGGTGCAGCAGCCACTCGTCGTACGACGTGGGCAGGTCGGGCATCCACTCGGCCACGTCGGGCAGCGAGCGGACGGCGAAGACGGCGGGCAGATCGGCGGTGGTGGCGGGGCGGATGGTGATCCGGTCGGTACGTCGGGGCCAGGAGATCCGGTCGAAGGTCACGCCGCCACCCTCTCGACCGGCACCGGGCCGGTCAACGCGGTTTCGCGCGCCACTCCTCGGCGAGGACCGCGGCCTCGACCCCGTCCACCCAGCCCAGGTCGCGATGCAGGGAGCCGCGAACGGTGCGGCCCTCGATCCGCATCCCGATCTTGGCCATCACCCGGAGCGAGGCGGCGTTGTCGGCGAACGCCCCGGCGACCACGCGGCGCAGGCCCAGGTCCTCGAAACAGATCCTCAGCATCTCCGCCGCAGCCTCGGTGGCGTACCCCTGTCCGACGTACGCCGGGTCGATCAGCCACCCGATCGCCGCCTGGCTGCCGTCGGCCCGGTCTCGCACCTCGACCTGTGAGTACGGCGTCTCGACGCCGAGGAACAGGTCGCCGATGATCGTGGCGCCGAGCTCGATCACCAGCGTCGACGTGAGGCGCTCGGGCGTGCCGTAGCGCTCGACGTAATCCTGGTACGACGCCGGCCGTCCGGTCAGCCACTGGGTCACCTCGGGGATCGCCCGGATCTCGTAGAGCCGGCCGAAGTCGTCGGGCGTGACCGGCCGGATCAGCAGCCGCTTCGTGCGCACCGGCCAGGCCACCGGCTCGAACGGCCTCGGCCTCGGAGCCGGCGTGGTCTCGCTCATGCGGTCACCCTGGACGGGGTGGCGGCGCCGGGTCAATCGACAACTACCCTGCTTGCGTGAAGACCTTCGAGCAGCTGTGGGTCGAGCTGGCCGACAAGGCCGAGCACCGGCCGGCCGGGTCCCGCACGGTGGCCGCGCTCGACGCCGGTGTGCACGCGATCGGCAAGAAGCTCGTCGAGGAGGCCGCCGAGTCCTGGATGGCGGCCGCGCACGAGACCCCCGAGCGCACCGCCGAGGAGCTCAGCCAGCTGCTGTACCACGCGCAGGTGCTCATGCTCGCGTCCGGACTCACCCTCGACGACGTCTACGCTCACCTGTGAGAACCCCATGACCACCTCGACATCCGTGCAGCACGACCTGCTCCGCATCGCGGTCCCCAACAAGGGGGCGCTGACGCAGTCCGCCACCGACATGCTCCGCGAGTCCGGCTATCGCATCCGCCAGGACACCAAGGAGCTGACCCTCGTCGACACCGAGAACGGCGTCGAGTTCTTCTACCTGCGCCCACGCGACATCGCGTTGTACGTCGGCGAGGGCACCCTCGACGTCGGGATCACCGGCCGCGACCTGCTGCTCGACTCCGGCGCCAAGGCCGAGGAGGTGCTGGGGCTCGGCTTCGGCCGCAGCACGTTCCGGTTCGCCGGCCCGACCGGCCGCTACACCGACGTCACCCAGCTCCGGGGGGCCCGCATCGCCACGTCGTACGTCGCGATCGTGCGGCAGTACCTCGCCGAGCACGGCATCGAGGCAACCGTGAACCGCCTGGACGGCGCGGTCGAGTCCAGCGTCCAGCTGGGCGTGGCCGACGTGATCGCCGACGTGGTCGAGACCGGCAGCACCCTGGGCCGAGCCGGCCTCGAGATCTTCGGCGAGGCGATCCTGGAGTCCGAGGCGGTGCTGGTCACCCGGGCCGGCGCCGCGCCGATCGGGCTCGACGTGTTCCGACGGCGGCTCGAGGGCGTGATGGTCGCGCGGACCTACGTGATGATGGACTACGACATCCCCGAGAACCGGGTGGCCGGGGCCGTCGAGATGACGCCCGGCATCGAGAGCCCCACGGTCTCGCCGCTCCATCGAGAAGGGTGGGTCGCGGTGCGTGCGATGGTCCCGCGCGCCGACGCCCACCGCGTGATGGACGAGCTGTGGACCATCGGGGCCAGGGGAATCCTGGTGACCGACATCCATGCCTGCCGTCTCTGAGCCCCCGATCCCGCACACCTGGCGTCCGCTCGGCGTGCGACTGGCCGTCGTGTTCTTCGGCGGCATGCTGCTCGTGGTCTGCGTGGCGGGCTGGATCGCGGTCGGGCCCGAGGTGCGCGGCCGGGTGACGCCGTACCAGCAAGCGACGGTCGCGCTGTTCGCCGTGGCGGGAGCAGCGGTCCTGTGGGCGCTGATGCGGTGCCGGATCACGGCCACCGAGCAGGGCCTGCTCCTCGTCAACGGCTACCGGCGCCACTCCTACGACTGGCCCGAGGTGCTCGCGGTGCACATGCCGAGGGGCGCGCCGTTCGCGGTCCTGGACCTGGCCGATGGCACCAGCATGCAGACGCTGGCGATCCAGTCCGCCGACGGCGATCGGGCCAAGGTGGCGGTGCTCCAGCTGAGGATGCTGCTCGAGCGCACCGCCGCGCAGTCACTCGAGCGCCCGGATCCCCCAGGAGACTGATATCTCGTCGCCCGGCTGCCCCGCCGGGGCGAGGGTGACCAGGTCGCGACCGCTGCGGAACGCATCCGGTGGCGCCGTCATCGGCTCGACGGCCAGTGCCTGCCGCGGCGGGTCCCACCCGTCGTCCGCGCTGAACACCATCAACCACGGGTGGTGCCGGTCGACCCACAGCGCTGCGCCCCGGCCCGTGGCCGGGTCCCGTACCCAGGTCGTGGCGACACCGGCAGCGTCGCGCTCGAGGTCGCCGAACGCGTCGTCGAGCCGGGTGTCACGCAGCGGACGCGCCACCCGGAAGTCGTACGGCGTACCGGCGACGTCCTCCTCGGCGACCGGCAGCATCCGTTCGTCCGAGAGCAGCCGGAGCGACGCCGGGAGGGTCAGCTCCCAGTCGTCCACCGGACCGGAGCCCGCGGTCAGGTACGGGTGGGCGCCCGAGGCGTACGGCGCAGCCCGGTCGGCGAGGTTGGTCGCCGTCTGGGTGACCGTCAGCCCGTCGGCCGACAGGTCGTAGAGCACGTGCAGGTCGACCGTCCATGGATAACCGGACTGCGCCATCAGCCGGTAGCTCAGCGACACCGAGCTCACGGCGTGCTCCTCCGGTGTCCAGGCGGCCCAGCGGACCAGCCCGTGGGACGCGTTCTGCCGGGCGGGCTCGGTCAGGCCCAGCTGGAGGTCGCGACCGTCGAAGGTGTACCTCCCGTCGCGGATCCGGTTCGGCCAGGGCATCAGCAGCTGTCCGCGGGCGGCCGCCGACATCTCGCGCTCGCCGAACCCGTGCAGCAGGGGCCGACCGTCTTGCTCCAGGACGCGCAGCGTCGCGCCGCACTCGGTGACGACCGCGCGATAGCCGCCGGCCGCGATCTCGAACTGGTCTCCGGACGGCACCGTCATGGGGCCGGACACTAGTCCGCCGAAGGCCCGGGCAGCACGCTCTGTCCGATCTCGCCGGGGTTGTAGGCGATCTCCCACCGGACGCCGTCACGGTCGGCGAAGTAGCCGGTGTAACCACCCCAGTCGCGCTCGACGGCCGCGCCGACGTCCGCTCCGGCCGTGCGGGCCTCGGCGAGCACGGAGTCGACCTCCTCCCGGGACGCGACGTTGTGGGCGAGCGTGAACGGGGGTACGCCGTCGCCCCGGCCGATCGCGCCGACCTCGGCCTCGAAGTGGGTCTCGTCCCACAGCGAGAGGATCAGGTGCGTGCCGGCCCGGATCATCACCACCTCACCGGGCACGTCGAGCTCGGGCGCCCAGCCGAGCCCGTCGACGTAGAACGTCCGCGTGGCGGCCAGGTCGCGGACGGCGAGCGTGACGAACGAGATGCGCGGCTCCATGACCCGACCCTGGCACAGCCCGGATCACCCGTGCCGCGAACCGACCCGCCCGTCGAGGACGACGTCGGCCCGCTCCCGCGTGCGTTCCCGGGCGAACAGCGCCTGCTCGTCCTCCGCCCACTGCCGCCAGACGTCGGCGACGGAGTCGCCGTCGCGCTCGAGACCACGGGCCATCCGCAGCTCGAACGGCACCTCGACCCACGCGAGCACGGTCGTCAGGTCCGCGAACGCGCTCGCCCCGGACCCGACTCCCTCCAGCACGAGGAGTGGAGCCGGCGAGACGAGCACGGTCTCGGCCCAGGCGTTGCCCGGCCAGTCCCAGCGTCGGTAGGAGCCGGACGAGCCCACGGCGATCGGGCGGAGGAGCGTGCCCAGCTGCTCGTCGACACGCCCGAGCCCTCCCCAGCCCTCGAAGAGGTCGTCCATGTGGACGACCGCGGCGCCTCCGGCCAGCGAGGCGATCTCCGCGGCCAGTGTCGTCTTGCCCGACCCTGCCGGTCCGTCGATGCAGATCAGTCGGCCGTTGCCGAGCGTGGGCGGCCGCGATCCGGCCAGCTTCAGGACGCGTGCCGCGTTGCTCACGTCAACATCACGGCAGCATCACGGCGACATCACGGCTGGTCACCACGCGTTCCCGCAGCCCCGGTACGTCGGCACCTCGTCGACGAACTCGTCACCGGCCAGCAGTCGGACGGTGTTGGTGTGCTCGAACAGCTCGCCGGACTTCGCATGCCGGAACCACACCAGGTCGCCGATCCGCAGCAGAGCCGCGGGGTGCCCGGTCAGCGGGGTCTGCACCTCGCCGGCGCCCTCGAGCGAGGTGAGGTGGAGGCCGGGCGGCGCCCAGGGGATCGGCGCCCGGTCGTCACCGCTTGCGCCCGAGGCGATGTAGCCGCCGCCGTGCACCGTCGCCATCGCGGCCGTGGGGTGCCGCGTGACGGGCAGACCGTAGAACGCGGCCGGGCGTGGGGCGAACGACTGGTAGTGGTCGAACAAGCCGGGCACCAGCAGTCCCGACCCCGCTGCGATCTCCGTGACGGCGGCGTCGGCCGACGTGGCCTCGACCGACCCGGACCCGCCGGCGTTCCAGAACTCCAGCTTCACCAGCTCGGTCAACCGGTCTGCGATCACGCGCCTGCGCTCCGCCAGCTGGCTCATCGAGGCGGCCTTGAGCCGTCGTACGACCAGCGACCGGGCGCGCTGCGACGGCACGTCGTCCGGTACGCCCGCGACCTGTCCCTCGTACGTCATCACCCCGACCAGCGCGCACCCGGTCCGCTCGCTGATGTGCCGGGCGAGCCGCACGACGTCCTCGATGTCGTGGACGGGGGAGCGCTTGGGGCCGACGTGCTGGCCGCCGAGCCGCAGTCCGGCATCGATGTCGAGGGCGACCCGCACCCGTACCGCGTGCGACGACCGGACGGAGTCGACGACGTCGAGCTGGGCGACGTCGTCGACCATCAGGGTCACGTGCGAGGCGGTGGACGGGGAGGCGACCAGCTCGGCCAACGCCGCGCGGTCGACCGTCGGGTAGGCGATCACCACGTCGTCGGTGATGCCTTGGCGCTCCAGCCACATCGCCTCCCGCAGCGTGTAGGCGAGCACGCCGTGGAAGCCGGGGTTCGCCAAGGCACGCTCGATCAGAGCGGGCACGCGCACCGACTTCGACGCCAGCCGGATCGGCTTGCCGCCGGCCCGGCGCGCGAGGTCGGCGGCGTTCGCATCGAACGCGTCGAGGTCGACGACCATCAGGGGAGTGGGCGGCGGCGGGTCGAGGGCGGCGACCGCTGCGGAGAGCCGCGCCCACAGCCGGTTCCGGGCGACGTGGGAGTCGCCCGTCGTGCCACGACCCATCAGGAGATGCCGCGCTTCTTGAGGATCGCCTGGATCTCCGCCATCTCGTCGTCGATGAGCGGGTCGCTCTTGGTGACCGGACCGACCGCCTTGGGCTGGTCAGCGGGCTTCTTCTTGGCCTTGGCCTTCGGCTTGGGGTTGACCCGCCGAGACACCATGTTCGCGCCACCGATCAGGACGAACGCCACCACGAAGACGATCACGCCGAGCCAGACGGTCGGGCTGAAGACCAGCCGCGTGAACCAGTGCGTGAACGCGTCGGTGACCTCGCCGAAGACCTCCAGCAGGCCGGTCATCCATGCGGCAAGAGGCAGCAGGGTGAACCCGGCGGCCCGGACGGCTGCGGTCACGCCGCGATGACGCAGCGCCCACCAGGTGTAGATGCCCCCGAGCACCGTCAGCGACAGCGCCAGAGCACCCCAGGAGACGTTGTCCACGACTCCAGCATGACACGATCGTCGGCATGCCCGAGACCGGACCGATCCCCGACCCGGGCTTCGCCGGGGACGACGGTCGGGCCGACCCCGCACTGCGCGCCGCCCTCACGGCGTACGCCGCAGACCCGGGGAGTCATTTGGCGGTCTTCGCGGCCCTGCAGGGCACCCGTGTCCTGGTGCCGGTCGTCGCGGTCCTCGGCGAGGTCGAGCCGGACGGTGCCGGACTCACCCACGACAAGAGCAGCGAGATGGCGACCGCGCTGCTCACCGGGCGCGACGGGCGCCGGGCCCTGCTCGCCTTCAGCGGGCTGGACACCCTGGCTGCCTGGCGCGGCGATGCCCGACCGGTACCGGTGACCGCGGCTCTCGCGGCGCGGTCGGCCGTGGAGGAGGGCGCCGAGGCGTTGGTGCTCGACGTCGCCGGGCCTACGACGTACGCCGTGGAGGGTGAGCTGCTCGACGGCCTCGCCCGCGGCTGGACGCTCGCGCGGACGGACGGCGGGCTGGCGTGGGTCGAGTGAGGACGTTCCGAGCCGGCGGCGCCGTGACGGAACGGCGGGGCGAGCCGCAGCGAGCTCGCTGGCAGGGCGGCCTGACGTGGAATAGGCGCCCGTCGGCGCGAGTTGTTATCCTTGTCACCGACCGATCGGGGTCGCTGCCGTGATGGAGGCGGGCCCGGTCCGACAAGTGGAGGCTCACTCCCACCCGCACCGACCGAGCCAGGTCGTCGGGTCCGGTCCGCACCAGACGGTGTGTGACACCTGGTCACAGGTGTTCGCCCACCCCGGTGTGATCCAGGAGCCCCCACGCGTCGCGCGGGGGCTCTCGTCGTATGAGGGCAGGCCCCTCGCCGGCACAGGGTCACCCAGCCGCACGACATTCCCGACACAATGGAGGACACATCAGCACCGAGCTACGCATCAACGACCGGATCCGCGTACCCGAGGTTCGGCTCGTCGGACCCAACGGCGAGACCGTCGGCATCGTCCCCACGGGCGAGGCCCTCAAGCTCGCCCAGGAGGCCGACCTCGACCTGGTCGAGGTCGCCCCGATGGCACGGCCGCCGGTCTGCAAGCTCATGGACTACGGGAAGTTCAAGTACGAGAACGCCCAGAAGGCCCGTGAGGCCCGCCGGAACCAGACGAACGTGATCATCAAGGAGATGAAGCTTCGTCCCAAGATCGACCAGCACGACTACGAGACCAAGAAGGGTCACGTCGTGCGGTTCCTGAAGGCCGGCGACAAGGTCAAGATCACCATCATGTTCCGCGGCCGCGAGCAGCACCGTCCAGAGCTGGGCTTCCGGCTGCTCCAGCGGCTGGCCGAGGACGTCACGGAGCTCGGCTTCGTGGAGTCCTCACCCAAGCAGGACGGCCGCAACATGATCATGGTGCTCGGGCCGCACAAGAAGAAGGCCGAGGCGAAGGTCGAGATGCAGGCCGCGAAGGCCGAGCGGGCCGCCGCCCGCGCCGCCGACGAGGCCGAGGAGCGCGAGGAGCGCATCGCGCACAACGCCGGGCACGCCGTGGCCCAGAAGAAGGAACGCGGTCGCAGCGAGAACTTGGATCCCGAGATCGAGGCCTGAGCGAAGCGAAGGGCTCGATCGAGAAGAACGAGGGTTGATTTCCGATGACCCAGAACGGCACCACGGAGATCGAGGCCTGAGTGGAGCGAAGGGCTCGATCGAGAAGAACGAGGGTTGATCTCCGATGACCCAGAACGGCATCGAGAACAACGAGGACACACCCAGGATTTCGGGGACTCAGCCAACGCACCCAGCCACCACCTGAGTCCCCACCAGCACGACGTAAGGACGCACCCACCGCGACCACACGCCGTACCACGAAGGAAGAGGAACGATGCCGAAGAACAAGACGCACTCCGGCGCGAGCAAGCGGTTCAAGGTGACCGGCACCGGGAAGCTGCGACGGATGCAGACCGGCCGGAAGTCCGGCGCTGCGTTCGCCTCCGCCCCGACCACCGGCAGCCGCAAGAAGCACCGTCAGAAGAGCGGGATGGTGGACGTCGCCCCCGCCGATGTGAAGGCCGCCAAGAAGCTGTTGGGCCGCTGACACCCTCGACCACCCGCCACCCAAGGAGTAACGAAACATGGCACGCGTCAAGCGGGCAGTGAACGCCCACAAGAAGCGCCGGACCACCCTCGAGCGCGCCAGCGGCTACCGCGGCCAGCGCTCGCGCCTGTACCGCAAGGCCAAGGAGCAGGTCACCCACTCGCTGGTCTACAGCTA
>NZ_DASXQG010000039.1:0-1838 GCF_036493135.1 Nocardioides sp.
ACAGCCACCCATTGGGTAGCGTTGCCCCCACGACGACATGACCGATCAGACCGGTGCCACGGTGTCTTTCCCCTGGCCCGGCCCAGAGTGCGAGGGGGTCGACCCTATGGGGCGCGGCCGAGCTAAAGCCAAGCAGACGAAGGTCGCCCGGGACTTGAAGTACCGCACTCATGAGGCGGACTTCGGGGCCCTGGCCCGAGAGCTGCACGGCGAGACCGACAGCGACGCTACCGACGAGTCGGTGGACGATCCCGCCGACGAGTGGTCAGACTACGCCGAGCAGGCCCGCGACTGACCGACCCCGGTCGGTCGTCTGAGGGCGCCTGCTCAACGAGTGGGTAGGTAGAGCCCGCGGAGGCGGCCGACGCCGCGCATCCGGCGCTCGGCGAGCCGGTCGGCGGCCTCGGCCGGGGTCACCGAGTCGGACTTGGCCAGCGCGAACACGGCCTGGGTGGTCTCGAAGATCCCACTCGCGCGCTGCTCGGCGCGCTCGAAGCTGAACCCCTCGAGCTCGTCGGCGACCTGGATCACGCCACCGGAGTTCACGCAGAAGTCGGGCGCGTAGAGGATGCCTCGGTCGGCGAGCGCCTTCTCGATGCCCGGGTGCTCGAGCTGGTTGTTGGCGGCGCCGCAGACGATCGCGGCGCTCAGCACGTCGACCACCTCGTCGGTCAGCGCTCCACCCAGGGCGCACGGTGCATACAGGTCGATGTCCGCCCGCACCAGCTCGTCGGAGTCGGCCACCGCGGTGGCGCCGTACTGCGCGACCATTGCCTCGACGGCCGCCGGGTTCACGTCGGTGACCACGACTCGCGCGCCGTCATCCACCAGGTGCTTGACCAGGTGGTGCCCGACCTTGCCGACACCCGCGATGCCGACCGTCCGACCGGACAGGGTCGGCTTGCCCCAGACGGCCTCGGCGCTCGCGCGCATCCCCTGGAAGGTGCCGTACGCCGTGAGCACCGACGAGTCGCCGGCGCCACCGTGGGCAACGGTGCGGCCGGTCACGAAGTCGCACTCCCGCGCCACGACGTCCATGTCGACGGAGAAGGTGCCGACGTCGCATGCGGTGAGGTAACGCCCGTTCAGCGACTGCACGAAGCGCCCGTAGGCACGCAGCAGCGCCTCGGTCTTGTCCTTGGCCGGGTCGCCGATGATGACGGCCTTGCCGCCACCGAGGTCCAGCCCCGCCAGCGCGTTCTTGTAGGACATCCCGCGCGAGAGGTTCAGGACGTCGCGGACCGCGTCCGCGGTCGACGCGTACGGGTAGAAGCGGGTGCCGCCCAGGCTCGGGCCGAGGGCCGTCGAGTGGATCGCGACGATCGCCTTGAGCCCGGTGGCGGAGTCGTTGCAGAAGACGACCTGCTCGTGCTCGGACCCGAGGTCGAACACGTCGACACCGTCGACGGGAGCACTGGAGACGGGCTGCGTGGGCATCGATCCTGCAACGGAGGGGTCGGGAGACATGAGGTGGCCTCTTTCGGTCGCGCCACGCGGGTGGATGGCGCGGGTGTGTGACGGAGTCGGGCCACGAGGGGTGGTGTGACCCTCCTCGCACGATAGTGCGGCGAGCGACCCGGCTGGGAATCGGGTGGGCGTCAGCGCAGCAGCAGGGTGATCGCCAGCGCAGCGCCGAAGCAGGCCACGAAGATGCCCAGGCACACCAGCGCGAACAGCATCCGCGACCCGGACGGCTCGGGCCCCGGCGGGACGACCCGGGGGAAGTCGCCGGAGGGGACCAGCAGTGTCCGCGCACGCCCCGGCGACGTCTCCTGCAGTGCCTCGACGAACGACTGGACGTCGGGCCAGCGGTCCTCGCGCTCGGGCGCGAGCCCACG
>NZ_DASXQG010000040.1:0-81615 GCF_036493135.1 Nocardioides sp.
GGAGGATCCCGATCTCGCACCGGTGTTGGGTGTCCGCGAGGTCGGCGGCATGGTCGAGCAGCTCACCGCCCGACAGCTCGTCAACCTCCACCACATCCATGTGGTCACTCTGGCATGACCCACCGACAGACCGACCGCCCAGAACCCCTTCTCCACAGGCATCCGGTCACGAACAGGTCACGATCACGGTCCGCTCAAGAGACCAGGTCGCCGTACGTCCCCGCGTGGTCGGGGATCTCCACGACCTTCGTTCTGCTGGCTGCGCCGCGTCCCTCAGCCACCCGCGCGAGCGTCGGGCCGGGCGGTGGGATCGAGCACCAGCGCCTGGCGACGCCGGTGCACGGTCAGGTAACGGAGACCGTCGTCGCCGGCCCGGAACGCGCGACGTGAGCGCTTCGGGAGCCAAAGCAGCACCCCCGGCTCGAGCTCGACCGTCGTGCCCAGCTCGGTCGTCACGGTTCCGGATCCGTCGAGCACGTGCACGAGTACGTCGAGGTCCGGCCCCGCGTGCGCGTCGATCGCGCCGCCGGGCGGGACGGCCACCACGTTGGAGTCGAGGTCGCGCTCGCGGACGTCGAGCTTCCACAACGCGCCGGCCTCCTCCGGGTCTCGACCGTCGCCGTCCACGATCGAGCGGGTGTCCACGAGGACACGCGGTAGGGGTGTGGCGCTGAGCTTGCGGATCCGGATGCGGTAGTCCCGCGGCTCGCGAGACAGGTACTCCCACCCATAGCTCCCGGCATGGTCGGCCTCGAACTCGTCGCGCAGGTGCCGAGGGTCGTGGTCGTTGACGAGGACGAACGACGACCCGGTGGGCAACGAGTCGTACGCGGCGAAGATCGTGGGGTGCTTGTCGGGCTTGCGAAGCGGTCGTACGTCGAGCTCCGGCTCGGTCTGCTGGTCGGTCACGGGCCCTCCTATTATCACAACACTGACTTGTGTAAACTCTAGCCCATGACATACGTGATCGGTCAGCCCTGTGTCGACGTGCTCGACCGGGCGTGCGTCGACGAGTGTCCGGTCGACTGCATCTACGAGGGGAAGCGCAGCCTCTACATCCATCCGGACGAGTGTGTGGACTGTGGCGCCTGCGAGCCGGTCTGCCCGGTCGAGGCGATCTACTACGAGGACGATCTGCCGGGGGCGCTCGTCCCCTTCCTCGCGGACAACGCGGCGTTCTTCGCCGACACCCTCGACGGGTGCGAGACGCCGCTCGGCTCGCCCGGCGGCGCGGCGAAGCTCGGGGCGCTCGGCGTGGACACGCCCCTCGTCGCCGGGCTCCCGCCGCAGGACCCTTCGGGCGCATGACGAACGACGAGCCGCGTCGGCACCGCCGCCGTGAGGAGGTCCTCGAGGTTCTCCGCGCCGCGGGCGGGCCGCTCGGGATCGCCGAGATCGCCGAGCGGCTGGGCGTCCACGCCAACACCGTCCGGTTCCATCTCAACGCCCTGACCCGCGCCGGCCGGGTCGAAGCGGTTGCCGTCGAGCACGGACGACGGGGCCGTCCCCCGGCGGCGTACCGACCCGTCGGGCGGATGGATCCGGAAGGCCGGCGGGAGTACCAGGCCCTGGCCGCGATCCTCGGCGAGGACCTCGAGTCAGACCCGCAGGCGAGCCGCCGCGCGACCGAGATCGGGCGCCGCTGGGGAAGCCGGGTCGCCACGGAGGGGACTCCCTTGCGTACGGCGCGCGCGGCGCGCACTCGGATGCTCAGGATGCTGGACCGGCTGGGCTTCGCACCGGACCAGGCCGGCGGGCCGAGCCGGATCGAGCTGCGGAGCTGTCCGTTCCTGGAGCTCGCGCAGACCAGCACCCGGGTCGTCTGCCCGATCCATCTCGGCCTCATGCAGGGCGCGTTCGAGACCTGGCGCGCGCCGATCAAGGTCGACCGGCTCGAGGCCTTCGCCGAGCCCGACGTGTGCCTGGTCCACCTCCGACCCAGCGCCTCGACGACCGGAGCCGAGTCGTGAGCGCGGCAACGACGCCGGCGCGGGTGGGCCTCGCCGACGACTCGGCGTTCGCTCGCTGAGAGCCGCCGCTAATCTGGGGCCGTGGAGCTTCCTTCCTTTCGCATGGTGATCGGGGGCGTGCTGGTGCTGGTCACCGCCGCGGGGTTCGAGTTCGAGTGGTCGTGGCTGTTCCTGGCCGGGATGGTCCTGTTCCTGGCCTGGGTCGGCTTCATGCTGATGAGTCCCGACGAGTACTGAGCCGGTGACCGGGCTAGGTGATGGTCATCCCGCCGTCGACCGCGAGGGTCTGCCCGGTGATGTAGCCGGCGGCGTCGGAGGCGAGGAACACCACCGTCGCGGCGAGCTCGGCCGGGTGGCCGGCCCGACCCGCGGGTAGGCGCACCTGCATCGACTCGAGGTAGCCCTCGGGGTACTGGTCGGTCATCTCCGACTCGAAGAAGCCCGGCGCGAGCGCGTTGACCCGGATGCCCTTGCGGCCGGTCCACTGCTGGGCGAGGTCGCGGGTCAGTCCGATCAGGCCGGCCTTCGACGAGGCGTACGCCGCCTGGGGGAGGCCCGCGGTGGTGAGCCCGAGCACCGAGGAGATGTTGATGATCGACGACCCTCTCTGCATCACCCGGCCACAGGCCTGCGCCATCCAGTAGCAGCCGTTGAGGTTCACGTCGATCACCGACCGGAACTGTTCCGGGGTCTCGTGGGTGGCCGGGACAGCAGTGCCGACGCCGGCGTTGTTGACGAGCACGTCGACCCTGCCGAACGCCTCCATCGCCGCCCGGGCGAGCGCCGTACACGCATCCGGGTCGGAGACGTCGGTCGGCACCACCAGCGACCGTCGCCCCGTCGCCTCCACCACAGTGGCGGTCTCCGCGAGCCGGTCGACCCGGCGCGCACCGAGCACGACGTCGGCGCCCGCCTCCGCGAGCGACTGCGCGAACGCCACGCCGAGGCCCGACGACGCACCGGTCACGATCGCCACGCGACCGTCGAGCCGGAACAGGTCGAGGGAGGTCACCTGCGCATGGTAGGGGCCACCGATGACGCCGGCGCTCGTGACCTGTGTTCACCGCGCAGACGCGCGCTCTGACGCTGTCCGTGCATCGAGTCACCCCTTCGGGGGTACGTCGTTCCCGGTCCCTGACGATCTGGTCGGGACCGGGAGCAACGTGCCACACTGCCCACGGGATGACTCGGAGGTTCTCCATGCACGTCCTGGCGTCGTCGATCCTGCGCATGGATGCGAACTGGGTCGACTACCTGCTGATCGCGCTGTACTTCGTCTTCGTGCTCGGGATCGGCCTCTCGGCCCGCGCCTCGATCTCGAGCAGCATCGACTTCTTCCTCTCGGGTCGATCACTCCCCGCGTGGGTCACCGGGTTGGCGTTCATCTCCGCGAACCTCGGCGCCGTCGAGATCATGGGCATGTCCGCCAACGGAGCGCAGTACGGCATGGCGACCTTCCACTACTACTGGATCGGCGCGATCCCGGCGATGCTGTTCCTCGGCGTGGTGATGATGCCGTTCTACTACGGCTCCAAGGTCCGCTCCGTGCCGGAGTTCATGCTCCGCCGCTTCGGGCCCGAGGCACACCTGGTCAACGCGATCAGTTTCGCAGTGGCCCAGATCCTGATCGCCGGCGTGAACCTGTACCTGCTGGCCACGATCGTGAACGCCTTGCTCGGCTGGACCATCTGGGTCTCGACCGTCGCGGCCGCGATCATCGTGCTCTCCTACATCACCCTCGGCGGGCTGTCCGCGGCGATCTACAACGAGGTGCTCCAGTTCTTCGTGATCGTGGCGGCGTTGCTCCCACTGACGCTGCTGGCTCTCCACGAGGTCGGCGGCTGGAACGGTCTCAAGGACAAGATGTCGGCCGCGGGTACGAGCAACCAGCTCGACTCCTGGCCCGGTACGACGATCACGACGTACAGCTCGTCCTTCTGGTCGGTCGTCGGGATCGTCTTCGGCCTCGGCTTCGTGCTGTCCTTCGGCTACTGGACGACCAACTTCGTCGAGGTGCAGCGCGCGATGGCGTCCAAGGACATGAACTCCGCGCGGCGCGCCCCGATCATCGGGTCGTTCCCGAAGATGTTCATCCCGTTCATCATCATCATCCCGGGCATGATGGCGGCGGTCCTGATCTCCCCGCTGGCGAAGCTGAAGAGCTCGGGAGGTGCCTCCGGCGCCGGCGGCATCACCTACAACGACTCGCTGCTCCTGCTCATGAAACAGCTGCTTCCGAACGGTCTGCTCGGCGTGGCGATCGCCGGGCTGCTCGCCGCATTCATGGCGGGGATGGCGGCCAACATCTCGGCCTTCAACACGGTGATGAGCTACGACATCTGGCAGACCTACATCCAGAAGGACAAGCCGGACCGCTTCTACACCGCCTTCGGCCGCGGGGCGACCGTGGTCGCGACCGCGCTCGCGATCGGGACGTCGTACTTCGCGAGCCAGTTCCCGAACATCATGACCTACCTGCAGACCCTGTTCGGCTTCTTCAACGCGCCGCTGTTCGCGACGTTCATCCTCGGCATGTTCTGGAAGCGGATGACCGCGACCGCGGCCTGGACCGGGCTGGTCTCCGGCACCCTCGCCGCCGTCCTGGTCGCGTTCCTCTCCGAGGACGCGTTCGGCTCCGCGAGCACCGGGTTCCTGCACGTCGGCGGCCAGGGCGCCAGCTTCCTGGCGGCGGGAGCGGCGTTCATCGTCGACGTGGCCGTCAGCGTGGCAGTCACCTTTGTCACCGAATCCAAACCGGACTCGGAGCTGCGCGGGCTGGTCTACTCCGAGACTCCCAAAGAGGACCTGCACGACGAGCACGAGGACCACTGGTGGCTGGCGCCCACCAAGCTTGCGGGAGTGTCCCTGGTCATGGTCATCATCCTGAACGTGATCTTCCGGTAGGAGGCGGGTCGCATGAGCCAGAACGGCACGGAGAAGCCGAAGGTCAGTCTCTTCGACATCCGCAACATCATCGGGGCCCTGCTGGGCATCTACGGCGTGGTGCTCGTCGTGGCGTCCTTCTCGACCAGCAGCGCGGACCGGGCGAAGGTCTCCGGGGTGAACGCCAACCTGTGGGTGGGGATCGGGCTCCTCGCGTTCTCGGTCTTCTTCATCGGCTGGGCCTTCCTCCGCCCGCTCGTGGTCGACGACGGTGGCGAGGCCGACTGAAGCCCAAGTCAGGCTGAGCCCGGCTCAGCCTGGCTCAGCCCCGGGCAGCGAGGTCGGCGAGCAGCTCGTCCTGCCAGGCGAAGGTCGCGTCGGCGCGGCTCTGCAGGTCGTCGCCCTCGAGCAGGGCGGCGACCCGTTCGGCGTACCCGGGCGGGAGGTCGGTGCCCAGGTAGCGCAGCCCGAAGTCGTGGCGGGCCGGGCAGTGCCGGATCCGCAGCAGGCGTACCAGCGCGCTCACGCCGTAGCTGTGGTGGAAGGCGACCGCCTCGACCGTGTCCCCACGAGCGATCGCGCGGTTGACGAGCCACTGTGCCGTGGGACGGCGGGCGGCGGCCTGCTCGACCGCCTCCGCACGCGACCTGGTCATCTCCTCCTCGTCGTCATGGCGCAGCTCGACGAGCCCGTCGGGGTCGTGCACGACATGGGGTACGCCGTGCCGCCGCTCGTCGATGAGCCGGTGCTCGTCGGCGAGGTCCGAGACGTGCAGGTCGATGATGCGGGTCGGCCGCGACATGTCGCCGGCGTCGGGGGTGAGGGTGAGGAACGCCTGCCGGCCGTCCGGCCAGGTCGTCTCGGGAAGCTCCCAGACCTGGTACACCTCGAAGTCGCGTAGCGCGGCGTCGAGCATCCGCCGGTACGCCGCAGCCGCCGTGCCGGGCGTGGCCAGCACCTCGACGTCGAGGTCGGAGTGGTCGTCGTACCCGCCGGTGACCGCCGAGCCGCCCACGAACACGACGCGCACGTCGGGGTCGGTCTCGCCGATGCCCTTGAGCCAGGCCAGCCAGTCGTCGTACCTGCTCAGGTCGGTCATGCGCGGGAACCTAGGGGCAACCCGGGAGCGGTCGCCAGCACGTTTCGGTTACGATGGATGCATGCGGCACCGTACGAGCACCCTGCTTCTTCGACAGCCGCGCTGACGTCTCACCGTCGCGCGGCCGCCCCTCCCTGCGAGGGGCTTTTTCATGTCCCAGTGAATGTCCCAGTGGTCTGAGTGAATGTCGCAGAGAGCAGAGCGAGACGAAAGAGCGATCACCATGAGCCAGGAGCAGGCCGACACCCAGGCCGACCAGCCCGAGAGCGGTGCTGCCGCGACGTACGACATCGGGGCCACCGAGGAGAAGTGGTACCGCCGCTGGGAGGGGCTGCAGCCGTTCCGGGCGAGCGACGACGTCGTGCAGTCCGGGACGCGCGAGAAGCGGTATGCGCTGACGATGTTCCCCTACCCGTCCGGTGACCTGCACATGGGTCACGCGGAGGTGTTCGCGCTGCACGACGTGGTCGCGCGCTACTGGTGGCAGAAGGGCTACGAGGTGCTGAACCCGATGGGGTTCGACTCGTTCGGGCTGAACGCCGAGAACGCCGCCATCCAGCGCGACGAGCACCCCGCGACGTTCACCTACGCCAACATCGCCACCCAGATGGACTCCTGCAAGCGGTTCGGTGCGAGCTTCGACTGGACCCGCACCTTCAACACCAGCGACCCGGAGTACTACCGCTGGACGCAGTGGCTGTTCCTGAAGTTCTACGAGCGCGGGCTGGCGTATCGGAAGAAGAGCCCGGTCAACTGGTGTCCGAACGACCAGACCGTGCTGGCCAACGAGCAGGTCATCGACGGCCACTGCGAGCGCTGCGGGGCCGAGGTCACCAAGCGCGACCTGACGCAGTGGTACTTCAAGATCACCGACTACGCCCAGGAGCTGCTGGACTGCCTGGACGACCTGGCGCCGACGTGGCCGGAGCGCGTGATCACCGCGCAGCGCAACTGGATCGGGCGGTCCGAGGGTGCGCACGTGAGCTTCCCGGTCGAAGGGCACGACGACATCAGTGTCTACACGACCCGGCCCGACACGCTCTTCGGCGCGACGTTCATGGTGGTGGCCGCCGACGCCGCGCTGGCCGGCGAGCTGGTCACCGACGAGCAACGCTCGGCGTACGACGCGTACCTGGAGGAGGTGCGCAAGGCCAGCGACATCGACCGGCTGTCGACCGACCGGCCCAAGACCGGCGTCTTCCTGGGCGTCCATGCGACCAACCCGGCGACCGGGGCGCAGATCCCCGTGTACGCCGCGGACTACGTGCTGGCCGACTACGGCACCGGCGCGATCATGGCGGTGCCCGGCCAGGACCAGCGCGACTGGGACTTCGCGAAGGTCTTCGACCTGCCGATCGTGCGCACCGTGCAGCCGGCCGAGGGCTGGGAGGGCCCCGACAAGATGGCGTACGTCGGAGACGGCCCGGCCGTGAACTCCCACAACGACTCGGTGTCGCTGGACGGGATGGGCGTCGAGGAGGCGAAGCGGACGATCATCGACTGGCTGGAGTCCGAGGGCATCGGCACCGGCGCGGTGAACTTCCGTCTGCGCGACTGGCTGCTGTCCCGGCAGCGCTACTGGGGCGCCCCGATCCCGGTCATCCACTGCGAGAAGGACGGAGAGATCGCGGTCGCCGAGGACCAGCTGCCCGTCCTCCTGCCCGAGCTGCGGGGCCGCGACCTGACCCCGAAGGGGGTCTCGCCGCTGGCCGCCGCCGAGGAGTGGGTGAACGTCGAGTGCCCGCGCTGCGGGGGCCCGGCCAAGCGCGACAGCGACACGATGGACACCTTCGTGGACTCGTCGTGGTACTTCCTGCGCTACTGCTCGCCGCACGACCACACCCAGGCGTTCGACGTCGAGCTGGCCAACCTGTGGGGGCCGTGCGACATCTACATCGGCGGCGTCGAGCACGCCGTACTGCACCTGCTGTACGCGCGGTTCTTCACCAAGGTGCTGGCCGACATGGGTCTGCTGGAGTTCCGCGAGCCGTTCTCGGCACAGCTGAACCAGGGAATCGTCATCAACCAAGGCGCCAAGATGTCGAAGTCCAAGGGCAATGGCGTCAGATTGGGGGAGCAACTATCGGCGTACGGCGTGGATGCGGTACGGCTGACCCTGGTCTTCGCGGGGCCCCCGGAGGACGACATCGACTGGGCCGACATGTCGCCCAGTGGGTCGCTGCGCTTCCTGCAGCGCGCGTGGCGGCTGAGCGGTGACGTGACCTCGAGCGCCGTCGCGGACCCGGCGTGGGGTGACGTCGCGCTGCGCAAGGTCACCCACAGGACGCTGCACGAGGCCGAGCAGCTGGTCGAGGCGCACCGGTTCAACGTCATGGTCGCGCGGACCATGGAGCTGGTGAACGCGACTCGCAAGGCGATCGACTCGGGCCCGGGTCCGGACGACCCGGCGGTACGCGAGGCCGCGGAGGCGGTCGCGATCATGCTGTCGCTGGTGGCGCCGTACACGGCGGAGGAGATGTGGGAGCGGCTGGGTCACGAGCCCTCGATCGCGCGTGCCGGCTGGCCTGCCGTCGACGACGTACTGCTGGTCGAGGACTCCGTCACCGCGGTCGTCCAGGTGCAGGGCAAGGTGCGGGCGCGGCTGGACGTGCCGCCGACGATCAGCGACTCCGACCTGGAGGCCGCGGCGATGGCCGACCCCGCCGTCGTCCGGGCGATCGACGGGTCGCCCGTGCGTCGGGTGATCGTGCGCGCACCGAGGCTGGTCAACATCGTCGTCGGCTAACGTTCCGCCATGTCCGGCACCGCGGTGGTCGTCACCGACTCGACGGCCTCGCTGCCGCCGGAGGTGGCCGAGGACCGCGGCATCGTGGTGGTACCGCTCCAGGTCGTGATCGGGGCGACCGTCTACGACGAGGGCCCGGACGGTGCGACGCCCGAGATGGTCGCCGAGGCACTGCGGGGATTCCGTCCGGTGAGCACGTCGCGGCCGTCTCCGACGTACCTCACGGAGGTCTACGCGAAGGCGGCGCAGGACGGCGCGACCGAGATCCTGTCGATCCACCTGTCGGCGGAGATGAGTGGCACCTACGAGTCCGCCCAGCTGGCCGCGCGCGACGCGCCCGTGCCGGTGACCGTCGTCGACTCGCGTCAGGTCGGCGTCGCGACGGGGTACGCCGCGCTGAGTGCGGCCGACGTCCTCGACGCCGGCGGCTCCGTGGCCGACGCGGCGGCGGCCGCGCGAGCACGTGCGGCTACGGCGACGGCGTTGTTCTACGTGGACACCCTGGAGTACCTCCGGCGTGGGGGACGGATCGGCGCCGCGGCGGCGCTGCTGGGCGGTGCCCTGTCGATGAAGCCGCTGCTGCGGATCGACGAGGGCCGGGTCGTGAACCTCGACCGGGTGCGCACCTCGGCCCGGGCGCTCAGCCGGCTGGAGGACCTGATCGTCGAGGCCGCGGGTGACCGGCCGATCGAGCTCTGCGTCTCCCACCTGGCCAACCCCGACCGGGCGGGTGAGCTCGCCGGACGGCTGGCCGAGCGGCTCGCCACGGACCTGGAGGGGCGCGAGGTGTGGTGCGGCGAGCTGGGCGCGGTGCTCGGCGCGCACGTCGGACCCGGGATGGTCGCCGCGTGCGTGGCTCCTCTGCTCGAGACGTCGAGGCGATAGGTCCCGCACCGGTCATCGTCCACAGGATCCGGTCGGGCGAGCACCGTCCACAGGGTCGACGACGAGCGGATCGGCGCGACGGTCCGCGCTCCTAGCGTCACCGTCATGCGCAGCCGATCCCTCGCCGCTCAGCACGACGCCGCTGTGGCTCGCCGGCTCGAGCTGCTCACGACCGAGCTCGCCACGGTGCGGGTGGTCGGTGACCTGTCGGAGCCCGCGGTGGAGACCGCTGGGCGGCTCGATGACGAGGTCGGTCCGGCGCCGTCGGTGGCTCGGCTCCCGGGGCGGCACGCGTCGCGACGTACGCCGTCGACCTGGGTGCTGGGCCTGCCCGACGTGCTACGCGGGCGGGTGGCCCTGGGCTCCGGGCAGCTCGCGGTCGTCGCGGTCCTCGCCGTCGTGGGCCTCGCCCTCACCTGCTGGTGGCTGGTCCGCAGCGGCGGGCACGAGCTGGCGGCGCCGAGCGCCCCCACCACGCCCCGGAACGCGCTGGCGACGCCGGACGGCTCGTCGACCGGCGGCCCCGGGGCGGCGAAGGCGAGCGCGGGGACGGGGAAGGTCGTCGTGGACGTCGCCGGCAAGGTCCGGCGACCAGGCATCGCGGTGCTTCGTCAGGGCGCCCGGGTCATCGACGCCGTGCGGGCGGCCGGGGGCGCACGCCCGGGGGTCGACCTGGCCGGGCTCAACCTCGCGAGGGTGCTCACCGACGGTGAGCAGGTCGTGGTCGGCCAGGCGGCCGCTCCGGTCGTGTCCGGGTCCGCCTCGGCCGGTGGCTCGCCGGTCGGCACGTTGGTGAACATCAACACCGCCGACGAGACGGCGCTGGAGTCGCTGCCAGAGGTCGGCCCGGTCACCGCGCAGTCGATCATCACCTGGCGCACCCAGCACGGCGGATTCACGTCGGTCGACCAGCTGCTCGACGTCGACGGCATCGGCGACGCCACCTTGGCCAAGCTCACGCCCTACGTGACGATCTGAGGTCCGCGTGCGACGCCCACTGCCCGACCTGCGGACGGTGTTCCTCGCGGTCTTCGGCTGGGCCGGCGCGCTGGCCGGCGCCGGTCATGGCCCCGTCCTGCCGATGGCGTCGGGGTGTGTCCTGGCGCTCGTGGCGGCGGCCCTCGCCCGCTGGCGCAGCCACGGTGCCGCCCTGGCGCTGCTCGCCGGCCTGGTCGTGTACGCCGCGGTGGCCACGGCCGCGGGAGTGCGTCACGAGCGAGTCACCGACAACCCGCTGACCCGGCTCGCCGAGACCCGGGCCGAGGCGACGCTCACCGGCACAGTCGTCGACGACCCGCGGAGGATCCAGGGGCGGTTCGCCCCGGAGGTGCTGGTGCGGCTCCAGGTCGGACAGGTGAGTGCGGAGGGTCGCCTGATCGGGCTGCGCGAGCCGGTGCTCGTCTTCGGGCGGGAGTCCTGGCTCGACGTGCCGTTGGGGGCGACGGTGCGGCTGACCGGTCACCTGGACGTCGCGTCCGGAGGCGACGTGGCCGCAGTGGTCTCGACGTCGGAGACGCCGAACATCCAGGCTGCTCCCGATCCGTGGTGGCGCGCGTCCGGTCGCGTGCGGGCAGCGCTCCGCGAGTCGGTGGCCGAACTGCCTCCGGACACTCGGGTGCTGGTGCCGGCCCTGGTCGACGGCGACGACGCCGGGCTCGATCCGGCCCTGGCCGACGACTTCCGCACGACCGGGCTCACCCACCTGCTCGCGGTGTCGGGCACCAACCTCACGCTGGTCGTCGGCTTCGCGCTGGTCGTGGCGCGCTGGTTGCACGTGCGTGGCCGATGGCTGTACCTCGTCGGTGCCGGAGGGATCCTCGGGTTCGTCCTGCTGGCGCGGGCCGAGCCGAGCGTGCTCCGGGCCGCGGCGATGGGCTCGGTGGCTCTGCTCGGGATGGGCGCGAACGGCGCTGACCGCGGCACGCGCGCGCTCGGCGTGGCCACGATCGTCCTGCTGCTCGTCGACCCGGCCCTGGCGTCGGCGGTCGGTTTCGGACTCTCCGTGCTCGCCACCGCCGGGATCCTGCTCCTCGCTCCGGCCTGGCGCGACGCGCTCGCGGTCTGGCTGCCGCGTTGGGTGGCGGAGGCGGTGGCGGTGCCCGCCGCGGCCCAGCTGGCGTGTACACCCCTGATCGCCGCGATCGCCGGTCAGGTGAGCCTGGTCGCCGTCGCGGCCAACCTGCTCGCGGCGCCCGCCGTCGGCCCGGCCACCGTGCTCGGACTCGTCGGCGGGCTGGTGACCCTGGTGTGGCCGACGGCCGGGCGGCTCGTCGGTGTCGGCGCGGGCTGGTGCGTCGCGTGGATCGTGGAGGTGGCCGAGCGCGGTGCCGCTCTGCCCACCGCGGCGGTGTCGTGGGGGAGTGGCCCGGTGGCGTTGACCCTGCTGACCGGGCTCTGTGTGGCGATCGTGCTGCTGGCGCCGCGGCTGCTGGGCCGACGCTCGACGGGGCTGGCCTGCTGCGGGCTGATGGTGGTCTCGGTCGTGGTCCGGGTGCCGACCCCCTGGTGGCCACCCGACGAGTGGCTGATGGTGGCCTGCGACGTGGGCCAGGGCGACGGTCTCGTGCTCAACACCGGGCTTCCGCACACCGCGGTCGTCGTCGACGCGGGTCCGGACGCGCGACCGATGGACCGGTGCCTCGACGGCCTGGGCATCGGACGGGTGCCCTTGGTGGTGCTGACGCACTTCCACGCCGACCACGTGAACGGCCTGCCGGGGGTCCTCGACGGCCGTCAGGTCGGGACCGTGTGGGTGACCCGGCTGCAGGACCCGCCCGAGGGCGTCTCACTGGTGCGTGAGACGACGACGCGGGCCGGGCTACGCACCGAGCAGGCGCCGTACGCCGAGACCCGCCGCATCGGCGACATCACGCTCGAGCCGATCTGGCCGCTGCCCGACTCGCCGACGGTCGGACCGGGCGACGGCAGCACCGCCAACAACGCGAGCGTGGTGATGCTGGCGCAGATCCGGGGCGTCACCTTCTTCCTCGGTGGCGACATCGAGCCCGAAGGTCAGGAGCGCCTGGCCTCGGCGCTGCCCGGCCTCCACGTCGACGTCCTCAAGGTGCCCCACCACGGGAGCCGGTACCAGGACATGCCGTTCCTGCAGTCCCTCCAGGCCCGTCTCGCCGTGATCTCGGTGGGTGCGGACAACGACTACGGACACCCAGCGCCCGCGACCGTCGCGGGGTTGTCCGCGACCGGAGAGCGGGTGCTGCGCACCGATCAGGACGGAAGTGTCGCGGTGGTCGAGCGTGGCGGAAGGCTGGGAGCCGTGACCCTGCGGTGAGCGGGCCCAGATCCCGGCCAGGACCTCGTGCGCCGCCCGGCGCCCACGGTCGGCGTTCGGTCGGGCCACCGGCTCCTCGGCACGGCGCCGGGCCACGGGTCGCGGAGGTGTCGGTCCGGTGTGCGAGGCTTCGGCCATGCGAGGACCGACGCCCGCCGACGTGCTCGGTCGCGTCACCTTGGTGACCGGCAAGGAGGAGTTCCTCTCCGAGCGCACGGTGTCCGGGGTCCGGGACGCCGTACGCCGCCACGACCGCGAGGCCGAGCTCTCCGAGACGCAGGCCGCCGGGCTGACCGCCGCCGCTCTCGGCGAGCTCGCGGCGCCCTCGTTGTTCTCGTCCACCCGCTGCGTGGTGGTGGTCGGGCTGGAGAACCTGCCGGACGAGTCGGTCGACGGCCTGCTCGACTACGCGGCCTCCCCCGTGGAGGACGTCGCCGTGGTGCTCGTGCACGGCGGCGGGCAGAAGGGTTCGGGCGTGGTCACCAAGCTGCGCAAGCTCGACGCGGTCACCGAGGTGAAGTCCGAGGAGCTCCGCTCCTCGGAGTACCCCGGGTTCGTGACCGCGGAGGCACGAGCCCACGGCGCAGACATCGATCCCGACGCGGCGACCGCGCTCGTGCAGTCGGTGGGCCAGGACCTGCGCTCCCTCTCGGCGGCCACGGACCAGCTGGCCAACGACTTCCCCGGCGAGACCCTGACCGAGGAGAAGGTGAAGCGGTACTTCGGGGGTCGGGCCGAGGCGAAGTCGTTCGCCGTGGCCGACGCGGCGTTCTGGGGGAGGCGGCGACCCGCGCTCGAGGAGCTCCGCTGGGCGCTCGACGGCGGTACGGCGCCGGTCCTGGTCACGTCCGCGTTCGCCGGTTCGGCCCGCGGGATCGCCCGCTACCTCTCAGCGCCGCGCGCGATGCGCGAGGCCGACCTGGCGCGTGAGGTGGGGGTGCCGCCCTGGAAGGTGCGCACCATCCGCGACCAGTCGCGAGGCTGGTCCGAGGCCGCCATCGCCCGGGCGATCCGGACGATCGCCCAGGCCGACGCCGACATCAAGGGGGCCGCCAGCGACGCGTCGTACACCCTGGAACGGATGGTGCTGACCGTCACCGGGCTCCGCGACCGGTCCTGAGGTCAGAGGGACGCGGCGCGCTTCATGATGGCCGACTTGCGGTTCGCGGCCTGGTTCTTGTGGATGACGCCCTTGGAGACGGCCTTGTCCAGCTTGCGCGCGGCGACGCGGCTCGCCTCGACGGCTGCGTCGGTGTCGCCGGAGTCCGCGGCCTCGCGGAACTTGCGGACGAGGGTCTTCAGCTCGGACTTCACAGCCTTGTTGCGCTGATGACGCTTCTCGTTCTGCTTGTTCCGCTTGATCTGGGACTTGATGTTCGCCACTGATAAGGCCTTCGGTCGGTGGGTTCGGGGTGGAACAGACGGTGGAGGCGCAGGCCCGAGCGGCCGCACACGCGAGGCACAAAGTTACCAGCGGGCCGCTGACCTGCCCAAATTCAGAGGCGGACCACGCGCTCAGCTCTCCCAGCCACGACGCTCGCTGAGCCAACCCCACACCACCTCGCCCTGCCAGCGCTGTGCGTTTCGGATGTGCGGTGAGGTCGGCGGCACCGGCTGGTCGGCGGAGCTGAGGAAGTACCCGCAGATCAGGGCCAGGACCCGGTCGACGTGGTCGGGCGGTACGTCGCGGAGCAGCCGGCGCTGCGCGATCACGGCCTCGACGTCGAGCCCGTCTCCGCGTGGACCCAGCAGCATGAACAGCGAGTCCAGCCACGCCGCCCCGACGACCGGCCAGTTCCAGTCGCAGAACAGGGCACGTCCGTCGGTGGTCAGCAGCACGTTGTCGTCACGCACGTCGACATGCACGACGGTGCTCCCGCCCATGACTTCGGCGAAGCCTGCCGCGAGTGCGGCGGCCTCGTCGGCGTGCGGGAGCTCGTGGCGCTCACGCACGGTGTCCCAGAACGCCGGCCAGGTCGCGAACTCCCGGGTGACCGGATCCAGCCCGAGGGCTTCCGGTGCCGGGGTCAGCTCCTCGGCAACGATCTCCAGCGCGTCGAGGCAGGGGTCGAGGTCGTCTGTCCGCCACGGGCGCCTCGGCGCTCGCGCCTCGACGTACTCCAGCCCGAGCAGCACCCAGTCGTCGTCGACCAACCAGAGCAATCGCGGTGCCGGGACGGTCTCCGGGAGCGCACTCAGCTTGCGGGCCTCCTCGCGGTACGCGTCGGCGAACATCCGCTGGGCCACGGTCGACGCGGCCTTCACGAAGTGCCGCGACCCGTCCGCACAGATGAGCACCGACGCGAACCCCGGCGTGAACCCGCCCCCCTGAGAGACGGCCTCGACCACGTCCGACCCGCAGTGCTGCTCGATCAGCGCGCGCACCCCGGGTGGCAGGTGTGCCCACTCGAGGCGGCGGGCGGTCCGGCCGTGCGGGATGGTCGTCGGGGTGCGGGCCACCGCGCCATCCTCACCCAGCCACGACGTACGATGCGACCGGGGTCCGGCGTACGGTGAACGGATGACGAACCGCGACGACGAGCTCGCCGTGCTGGCCCGTGGTCTGGACCAGGCCACCGCGCTGCTCGGCTCGGTGAGCGACGACGACCTGGGCACCGCGACGCCCTGCGACGACTGGACGACCGCCGAGCTGGTCGACCACCTGGTCGCCGCACCGGCGAAGTTCGCCCAGATGGTGCGCGGCGAGGACGTCGACTGGGGGGCGCCGACACCGCACGTCGGCGCCGAGCGCGCGGACGTGTTCAGCTCGGCCGCCGACGACCTCCTTGGTGCCTGGCGGGACGTCGCGGACGGCGAGGCACCGATGGGTCCCGACTGGCAGACCGCCGAGATCGCCGTCCATTCCTATGACCTCGCCGCAGCACTGGCCCGCCCCACCTCGGACCTCGACGCAGAGGTCGCCGACCGTGGGTTGGCGTTCATGCGGGCCAATCTCACGCCGGAGAACCGCGGGCCGGTCTTCGAGCCGGAGCAGCAGCCGCCCGAGGACGCGGACGCCTATCAGCGCATCGCGGCCTTCGCCGGCAGGACCGTCACACCGGCTCGATGATCGCTCAGCCGGTGAGCCGGGCCAGCCGTGCGGGATCGTGGACGAGGATCCGGCCGCGACGCACCTCGATCAGGCCTTCGTCGACGAGGCGACGGAGCGCCTGGTTGACCGAGGGACGCGCGCCGCCGACGAGCTGGCTCAGCTCGTCCTGGGTCAGCGGGACGATCACGTCGCCGGAGGCCGTCGCGTAGATGTCCGCGAGCGCGCACAGCCGACGTACGACGCGACGCTCGAGGCTGTCATACATCGCCTCCACGACCTGCGCGGAGAGCTCGTCGACCCTCCGGGCCAGGATGCCGGACACCAGCTGTTCGAGCCGGGGGTTGCGCTCGCACAGATCGCGGAACACGGTGGCCGGAATGCTGAGCGTGCGGACCGACTCGAGCGCCACGATGCTCGCCGTACGTCGGGGGTCGGCGCGGCCGAGCAGCGAGACCTCGCCGAAGTGGTCGTCGGGCCCGAGGATGTTGACGATGGCGGACTCGCCTGCGGGCGTCGTGACCCGCACCGCGGCCCGCCCGCCGAGCATGATGTGGAAGGAGTCCGCGACGTCTCCATCCTGCACGAGCACGTCGCGGCGTGCATAGGTGTTGACCTTGCCGGCCTGGAGCAGGAGCTTCGCGTCGGCGTCGGGCAAGGACTGGAGCACCTTCGGCACCTTCACGCGGTCAGTCAACCAGCCACCCGCTGCTGAGGCGTTCGTGAGCCCCCATGGCCGACCGTGGTCGGTACGGTTCCGGCATGACCTCCGCTCCCGACGTCGACGTCGCCCTCGGTCGCTGCGTGGAGGCCACCCGTGCCTTGTTCGGCGCGGCCGCCTGCTCCATCGCCCTCGTGCACGACGACGGCGCGACGCTGGAGTTCGTCGCCGCCGACGGCGCGGGGGCCGACGAGATCGTCGGGGTGACCATCCCGGTCAGCCGTGGCATCGCGGGCTGGGCGGCCATGTCCGGCCAGCCGATCGCCGTCCGCGACGTCCACGCCGACCCCCGCTTCGCCCGCGACGTCGCCGAGTCGACCCACTACGTACCGACCGCCATCTACGCCGCGCCGATGCTCGACGCCGAGGGTGAGGTCCTCGGGGTCGCGTCGGTGCTCGACCCGGTCGTCGACGAGACCAGCGACTGGACGCTGAACGTGCTCGGGACCATCGCCGGGCTGATGGCCCTGGTCACCACGGCCTCCGCCGGCGCCGACCCGTCCGCCCCGCCCCTCGCCCGTCTCGGGAGCGACGTCCTGCGACTGGTCGCGTCGTGGCAGGCAGAGCCGGGACGGGCGGAGTGAGCACCAGCCCGGCGTGGTCGGGCGCCTTCGATCGCGGCTCGCTCGAGGAGGTCGTCCGGCTCCCGATCGACCACGTCCGCGAGTGGGCCTTCGGTGGAGTCACCGGCGCGGGGGTCAAGGTCGCGGTGGTCGACAGCGGCGTCGACGCCGACCACCCGCGCGTCGCGGGCGTCGCGGGGGGTGTTGCGTTCGAGCTCGACCCTTCCGTCGACCTCGGGTACATCGAGCGCGTCGGGCCGCACGACGACCTGGTCGGCCATGGGACGGCGTGCGCGGCCATCATCAGGTCCTTGGCGCCCGAGGCGGAGATCTACTCGGTCCGGGTGCTCGGGGCCAACCTCAAGGGGCGCGGTGCCCTGTTGCACGCCGGCGTCGAGTGGTGCGTCGAGCGCGGCATGCACGTCGTCAACCTCTCCTTGTCCAGCAAGTCCGAGACGATGTTCGGGCCGCTCCATGAGGTCGCGGACGATGCCTACTTCGCCGGCACCGTGCTGGTCTGCGCCGCGAACAACCTGCCCGGTCCGACGTACCCCTCGCAGTACGCGTCGGTCGTCTCGGTCGCCGCCCGGCCCGGGGACGAGGCGATGGCGCTCGCCTACAACCCCCATCCTCCCGTGGAGTTCGGTGCCCGCGGGATCGACGTCGACGTTGCCTGGGCCGACAGGGGGTCGATCACCGCGACCGGGAACAGCTTCGCCGCCCCCCACGTGACCGGGATGGTGGCGTTGATGCGCAGCAAGCACCCGTGGCTGACCCCGCTCCAGGTCAAGGCGGTGCTCCAGGCCGCCAGCGCCAACACCGTCACGCGCTGACGCCCGGATCTCCGCGTTGTGTCAGCGGGCTGACAGACGATCCGGCGCTCCCAGGGCAGAGTGTGATCATCACGGCCATTGGGGCCGGGGGGACAAGGGAGAAGCGCCATGAGCGAGCAGGGCACCGAGTTCGACCCGCCGATCAACCAAGACGACGACGTCGAGGGTCACCGCCACCACCAGGTCGAGGGTCCCGACGACGACGACGTCGAGGGCCACCGCCACCACCAGGTCGAGGGCTCCGACGACGACGACGTCGAGGGCCACGTCCAGCCGCCGCGCGGTGACGACACCGACCACGTGCACAGCATCAACCGGGAGTGAGGCTTCCGCCGACCGGCCGCGGGGACCGGGAGGCGGGATCACGGGGACAACGGGGGGACGACCGCAGCGTGGAGGCCCGGGACAGGGCCTCCCCGCTGCGGTTGTCGTCGTGGTCGGCGAATCCGGGTCGACGGGTGACGCGTGGAAGAATCGGCACGACCGAACCCGCCCGATTCCTGTCGAAGGTCTGCCGTGCCCATCCCGTCCGTGCCCGTGCCGGGTCGTACCGACCCCGCGGCCATCCGGAACTTCTGCATCATCGCCCACATCGACCACGGCAAGTCGACGCTGGCCGACCGGATGCTGCAGCTGACCGGCGTCGTGGACGAGCGCAGCGCGCGGGCCCAGTACCTCGACCGGATGGACATCGAGCGCGAGCGCGGCATCACCATCAAGAGCCAGGCCGTCCGGATGCCCTGGACGATCCAGGCCGGCAACGAGCAGGGCGCGAAGCCCGGCACCTACGTGCTCAACATGATCGACACCCCTGGGCACGTCGACTTCACCTACGAGGTCTCTCGGTCGCTGGCGGCGTGCGAGGCCGCCGTGCTCCTCGTCGACGCCGCCCAGGGCATCGAGGCGCAGACCCTCGCCAACCTCTATCTCGCGCTGGGCGCCGACCTCCACGTCATCCCGGTGCTCAACAAGATCGACCTGCCCAGCGCCGACCCCGAGAAGTACGCCGAGGAGCTCGCCCACATCATCGGCTGCGACCCCGCCGAAGTGTTCCGCGTCAGCGCCAAGACCGGCGAGGGCGTCTCCGCCGTCCTCAACGAGATCGTCAAGCAGACCCCACCGCCGGTCGGTGACGCGGACGCACCGCCGCGGGCCCTGATCTTCGACTCCGTCTACGACACCTACCGCGGGGTCGTGACCTACGTCCGGGTGATGGACGGCAGGCTCAGCCACCGCGACCGGATCAAGATGATGTCGACCGGCGCGGTCCACGAGATGCTCGAGGTCGGCGTGATCAGCCCCGAGCCGGTCAAGGCCGGCGACCTCGGGGTCGGCGAGGTCGGCTATCTGATCACCGGCGTGAAGGACGTCCGCCAGTCGCGGGTCGGGGACACGGTCACCAGTCAGCACCACGGCGCGACCACGGCGCTCGGTGGGTACCAGCACCCCAACCCGATGGTCTTCGCCGGGCTGTACCCGATCGACGGCGACGACTACCCGGACCTCCGTGAGGCTCTCGACAAGCTCCAGCTCAACGACGCGGCGCTCAGCTACGAGCCCGAGACCTCCGGCGCACTCGGCTTCGGCTTTCGCTGCGGCTTCCTGGGCCTGTTGCACATGGACATCGTCCGAGAGCGGCTCGAGCGCGAGTCCGACCTCGACCTGATCTCGACGGCGCCCAACGTCGTCTACGAGGTGGCGATGGAGGACGGCACCGTCCACACGGTCACCAACCCCAGCGAGTACCCCGACGGGAAGATCGCCGAGGTCCGCGAGCCGGTCGTGCGCGCCACCATCCTCGCCCCGAGCGACTACATCGGCACGATCATGGAGCTCTGCCAGACCAAGCGCGGCTCCCTGTTGGGTATGGACTACCTGTCCGCCGACCGGGTCGAGATGCGTTACACGCTGCCCATGGGCGAGATCGTGTTCGACTTCTTCGACCAGCTGAAGTCACGCACCAAGGGCTACGCGTCGCTCGACTACGAGCTCTCCGGCGAGCAGGCGGCCGACCTGGTGAAGGTCGACATCCTGCTCCAGGGCGAGCCCGTCGACGCGTTCTCGGCGATCGTGCACCGCGAGGCGGCGTACTCCTATGGCGTGATGCTGGCCGGGAAGCTCAAGGAGCTGATCCCTCGGCAGCAGTTCGAGGTGCCGATCCAGGCCGCGATCGGTGCCCGGGTGATCGCCCGCGAGAACATCCGCGCGCTCCGCAAGGACGTGCTCGCCAAGTGCTACGGCGGTGACATCACCCGCAAGCGCAAGCTGCTGGAGAAGCAGAAGGAGGGCAAGAAGCGCATGAAGATGGTCGGCCGGGTCGAGGTGCCCCAGGAGGCGTTCATCGCCGCCCTCTCCACCGGTGCCACGGGGGAGAAGCCGGCCAAGAGGTGACTCCCAGGGTTCCGCTCGGAGATCCCACGCCGCGCGGCGTCGCCGTGGTCGTCCGCGGCGCCAAGGTACTGGTGATCGCCCGCCGCCTCGACGGCCGCGAGTACGCCGTGCTGCCCGGCGACGGCATCGAGGCGGGCGAGTCCGCGGCTGATGCCGCGGTCCGCGAGCTGGCCGAGGAATGCTCGCTGTGCGGCACCGTGGTGCGACACCTGTTCGACGGCGACCACGGCGGCCGGCGCGCGTCGTACGTCCTGGTCGACGTCCCCGAGGGCGAGCCGGTGGTGGGCGGACCCGAGGCCGAGGAGCAGTCGGACGACAACCACTTCCAGCCGCTCTGGGCGACGGCCGGCGAGCTGCCGCTGCTCGGCCTGCTTCCCGACGGCATCGCCGACCTGGTCGTGGACGAGGCATGGCCGCTACGCGTCGCGGAGTGCGGCCCCGACGACTGGCCCGTCGTCGAGCGGCTCTGGCAGCTCTACCAGCACGACCTCTCGGAGTTCCGGCACAGCTCGCCCGACCCGGACGGCCTCTTCCAAGCGCGACGTCTCCCGGGGTACGTCGAGGGTGACGACTCCGTGGGCTACCTCGCCCGGCTCGGCGACGTGCCATGCGGCTTCGCGCTGGTGCATGGCATCACCCGCGAGTCGCGGCTGATGGGCGAGTTCTTCGTCAGCCGGTCCGCGCGCGGGCGCGGAGTCGCGGGAGACTTCGCGCGCGAGGTGTTCGTGCACTACCCGGGTGGTTGGGCGATCCCGTTCCAGAACGAGAACCCGCGGGCGGCGTCGTTCTGGCGACGGCTCGCCTCCGAGGTGCTGGTCGACGTCTCGGAGAAGACCTTCGCCGTCCCCGGCAAGCCCCATCTCCCACCCGATGTCTGGCTGAGCGGGACGCAACCATCCCCGGCATGACCGCGTCCCACCGGGAACATCTACCAAGGGGGGACCTTCGATGAGGCCTGCCGCTGCCGCAGCCCTGGAGGGTGCGGATCTGGAAGAGCGGGACCACGCACCGCGTCCTGCACCGGTCGGTGGCGACGGCGTACTTCGTCGGGACGCACGCCTGAGGTTCAGCCGCGACTGACGGTCACCGACGCGAGGTCGATGTCGAGCGCGCCTGCGAGCGCGGAGGCCGGCTCGTCGAGCTCGGCCTTCCGTGGCTTCCGTGAGCCGGCGAACGACGAGATCGCGAGCGTCTTGTCGCGACCGGTGCCCTCGATCCGCCAGGAGCCGCCGATCCGCCCGTCGACGAGCACCGGCGCCAGCATCAAGCCGTTGTTGCGCAGCCACAGCAGCTCGTGGTCGGCGGGGGAGACGAAGCGGTCGCGGGCCTTCGGGTCGTAGCCGCACAGGACCGCGTCGAACTCCGGGAGAAGTCGGACGCCTGGCTGCTCGCTCGGTGGCGGCGGGTCGGCGACGTCGGCGTACGGCTGACCCCCCGGCCCGTCGCGCCAGCTGAGGTCCAGCTGACCGAGCAGGTCGTCGACCTGGCGCAGCCCCAGCCCCGACCACCAGGCGACGTCGCGCCGGCTCGCCGGGCCGTACGACGTGATGTGGAGCCGGACCGCCTCCAGCAGCGGGTCGTCGGGAACAGCCCGCTCGGGCAGCACGGCGGTGGCCGCGCGGTATCCCGGCGCGCCCTGACCCGACCAGGCACCCTTCAACGGACGGCGCAGCAGGCCGCCGTGCCCGAACGTGAGGTAGCGACCAAGGCCGCGGTCGATCAGCTCGGGTGTCGCCTCGTCGTGCGCTTGCATCCAGCCGCGCAGGTGCTCGAGGAGCTCGTCGGGCGAGCGCCACTCCTCGTCGGCGAAGGCCTCCGTCGCCCGCCAGAGGTCCTCCACCTCGGTGTGCTGGAGCTGGAGGTGGCGCACCCAGATCGCGCGCTGGGCGACGCGGGTGACGGCGTCGAGGAGGGCATGGTGCGCCGACGTCGAGGTGTGGACCGTGCCCCGGATCGAGCTCCCACGCACGATCGCGTGGCACTCGTACGCCTCGGTCACGGCGGCGTGGGTGACGCCCGGGAGGCGCGCCCCCAGAGCGACGTACGGCGAGCGTGCGGTCTGGGACTGGATCGGACCCATCCGGCGGACAGTCTCGGCCACGCTGCCCACGCCGCGAGAGCCCACGTCGGGGAACTGCCGGGCCAGGCTCAGCCCCCGCAGCTCGTCCCAGTCGTACGCCGTCACGGCACCACCGTAGGGGGGCGCACCGACGCGACGGGCGCGTGCCACGATGACGCGCATGCCCCTCCGCCTGCCCGCCGGCCTCGACGAGCAGCGCGAGCTCGGGCCGGACTGGGCCGGCTGGCTGGACTCCCTGCCGCGCCTCCTCACCGACGTGCTGGAGGAGTGGGGTCTGGCGCGGGACGGCGAGGACCTGTGGCACGGGTTCTGCTCGTTGGTGGCGCCGGTCGTCACCGAGGACGGCGAGCCGGCGGTGCTCAAGATCAGCTTCGACGGCGACACCGAGTCGCTGCACGAGGGGCTCGTGCTGCAGCACTACCAGGGAGACGGCGTCGTCCGCCTGCTGCGCGCCGATCCGAACCGTCGCGCCCTGCTGCTCGAACGGCTCCATCGGCGCGACCTCACCGAGCTGTGGGACATCGAGGCGTGCCAGGTCGTGGCGGGGCTGTACCCGCGGCTCCACCGGCCGGCACTGCCGCAGCTGGCGCCGGTCACGTCGTACGTCGAGCGTTGGCTGGACGACCTTGCCGCGCAGCCGCGCGACATCCCGATCCCGCACCGGATGGTGGAGCAGGCGCTGGCGCTCGGGCGTGACTTCGTGGCCGATCCGGCAAGTGTCGGCAGGATCATCCACGGCGACCTCCACTACGAGAACGTCCTGGCCGCCGACCGCGAGCCGTGGTTGGTGATCGACCCGAAGCCGATGTCGGGCGACCCCCACTACGAGCTGGCGCCGATGCTCTGGAACCGGTACGACGAGCTGGCCGGCGACGTGCGCGAGGGGCTGCGGCGGAGGTTCCACACGCTGGTCGACGCCGCCGGGCTGGGGGAGGAGCGTGCGCGCGACTGGGTCGTCGTACGGATGGTCCTGAACGCCAACTGGTCGATCCAGGACGCCCAGCGTGCCGGGCGCCCCCTCGACGACGAGGAACGGGAGTGGATCACCCGATGCGTGGCCATCAGCAAGGCGGTCCAGGACTGAGGGCCCTCCGCTCACTAGAGTGACGCCAGCGTCGAGTGAGGGAGCGTGCGGGTGACGATCGACCCCGTGGTGATCGACAAGCGCCCACGGTCCCTCCTGCACATGTTCCGCCAGCGGGTCGAGGACACGCCCGACGAGGACGCGTTCTACTACCCGGTCGAGGGTGGTTGGCAGGAGTCGAGCTGGGGGCATACCAACGACCTCGTCGTGGGCCTGGCCGCCGGGCTGCTGGCCCTCGAGGTGGAGCCCCAGGACCGGGTCGCGATCATCGCGTCGACGCGCTACGAGTGGGTGCTCGGGTATCTCGCGATCCTCTGGACGGGTGCGGCGGTCACCGCGGTCGACCCGACGGCCGACGACGACACGATCGCGCAGGTGCTGGCCGACTCGGGCGCGCGCATCGTCCTGGCCGAGGACTACGACCTCGTCCAGACGTTGTGGCGCGTGCGGGCCCGGATCCGCGACGTGACGAAGGTGGTCCAGATCGACGGCGACTTCCCGGACGACCGGGTGATCACGCTCGAGGGGTTGCTCGGCCTGGGGCACGACCACCTCGTCGAGCAGCCTCGGGCGTTGTCGCAGCGGTTGTACGCCGTGCGCCGGCAGGGGCTGGCGGCCCTGCCGTACGCCCGCGACCAGCGCGGCAACCTCCGCGGCGTACGCCTCAGTCATGCGGCGTTGACCTACCAGGCGGCCGCGGTGGCGGCGCTCGGAGAACTGACCCGGGACGATCTGCTGTACGTCGCGCTGCCGCTGTCGACGGCGTACGCCCAGGCGATGCTGGGGATCCAGCTGGCGTGTGGCTTCCCGATCGCGTTGGAGGGGCGGGCCGACAGCGTCGTGACCTCGATCTCCGCGGTGCGTCCGACGTTCGTGGCCGCCACGCCGGCGATGCTCGACCGGGTGCGGACCGCGATCGAGGACGCCCGCCAGCCCAGCCTCTTCCACCGCAGGCGCTGGGTCGAGAAGAAGGTGCGGACCGACGTGGGCGAGACGTTCGGCGACCGGCTCCGGTTCGTCGTGTGCGCGGGCGGGATCGACGCGGACCTGGCCGACTTCTACGAGCTGGCCGGCATCACGGTGCTCGAGGCGTACGGCCGGCCCGAGACCGCTGGCGCGGTGAGCGTGGCCCGGCCGGGGGAAGCGGGCAGCCGGACGGCCGGTCTGCCGCTCGTGGGCACCGAGGTGCGCATCTCCGACGAGGGCGAGATCGAGGTCGCCGGGCCCGGGCTCATGGACGGCTACCACGGCCGCCGCGCCGACACCGAGGCCGTGCTCGACCAGGGCTGGCTACGCACGGGCGACGCCGGCCTGCTCGACGAGGAGGGCCGGCTGCTGGTGTTCGGCCGGCACGTGCCGCCGGAAACGTGAGGGAGGCGTGAGCGGGGACGCCAGTGACCCGGCGGGCTCCGGATCGTTGGCTACCCGTGCGTAACCTCGTCAACTAGATTGACGATCTCGGATCGCCGCGTCCCGTTCCCCGCCCCAGGAGAGACCGTTGCCCGTCAGCATCGACCCCGGATTCGTCGACCACATGGTCGCGAACGCAGCCTTGCAGTTCCTCGACCGCGTTGACCGGAGCCCGCGCAACGAGGCGTTCCGCTACCCGGAGGGGGAGCGGTGGGTCTCGGTGACCTGGGCCGAGGCCGGGGAGCAGGTATCGCGGTTCGCGGCCGGGCTGCTGGCCTTGGGTCTCGAGCCGGAGCAGCGGGTGGGCATCGCGTCCGGCACGCGGTACGAGTGGATCCTGGCCGACCTCGCGGTGATGTGCGCGGCCGGCGCGACCACGACGGTCTACCCGTCCACCAACGGTGAGGACACGGCGTACATCCTCAGCGACTCGGAGTGCCGGATCGTCTTCGCCGAGGACGACGAGCAGATCGCCAAGCTGAAGGACCACAAGGCCGAGCTGCCGCATCTCGCGAAGGTCGTCACCTTCGACGGTGCTACCGATGGTGACTGGGTGATCGGGCTGGAGGACCTCGGCGCTCTGGGCGACACCTACGTGGCCGAGCACGAAGGTGTGGTCCGCGAGACGGCGGACAAGATCCGGCCCGACCAGCTGGCGACGCTGATCTACACGTCGGGCACGACCGGTCGGCCGAAGGGCGTGCGGTTGCAGCACCGCTCGTGGGTCTACGAGGGGTCGGCGATCGCGGCCCAGAACATCCTGGACGAGACGGACCTGGAGTTCCGCTGGCTGCCGATGGCCCACTCGTTCGGCAAGGTGCTGATGTCGACGCAGATGGCGTGCGGGTTCGCCTGCGCGATCGACGGGCGGGTCGACAAGATCGTGGACAACCTGGGCGTGGTGAAGCCGACGTTCATGGGCGCGGCGCCGCGGATCTTCGAGAAGGCGCATGCGCGGATCGTCACCATGCAGGCGGCCGAGGGCGGCGCCAAGGAGGCGATCTTCAAGCAGGCCTTCAAGGTCGGCATCGCCTACGACCGCGCGGTCCGCGAGGGCCGCACCCCCGGGATCCTCCTCAAGGCCCAGCACGGGCTCTTCGACAAGCTGGTCTTCGCCAAGATCCGTGAGCGCTTCGGCGGCCGGGTGCGCTTCTTCATCTCCGGTGCGGCCGCGCTGAACCAGGAGATCGCCGAGTGGTTCCACGCCGCGGGGATCCTGATCCTCGAGGGCTACGGGCTGACCGAGTCCTCGGCCGGGTCGTTCGTGAACCACCCCGACGACTACAAGATGGGCACGGTCGGGCCGGTCTTCCCGGCGTCCGAGGTGAAGCTGGGAGACGGCGACGAGATCCTGATCAAGGGTCCCGGCGTGATGGAGGGGTACCACAACCTGCCCGAGGAGACTGCGAAGTCGCTGGCAGACGACGGCTGGCTGCACACCGGCGACAAGGGCGAACTCGACGCCGACGGCTTCCTGCGGATCACCGGGCGGATCAAGGAGCTGTTCAAGACCTCGGGCGGCAAGTACATCGCCCCACCCGCGATCGAGTCGAAGTTCAAGGCGATCTGCCCCTACGCCAGCCAGTTCGTGGTGTTCGGCAACGAGCGGAACTTCGTCGTCGCCCTGATCACCCTCGACCCGGACGCCCTTGCCGACTGGGCGAAGGAGAACGACGTCTCGGGTGACTACCCATCGATCGTCAGCTCGGACGCCTGCCAGAAGATGGTGCAGGGGTACGTCGAGGAGCTGAACCGCCGGCTGAACCGGTGGGAGAGCATCAAGAAGTGGAAGCTCCTCGACCACGACCTCTCCGTCGAGTCCGGTGAGCTCACGCCGTCCATGAAGGTCAAGCGGAACGTCGTCGAGGAGAACTACGCCGCGGTCATCGACGCCTTCTACTCCTGACTCTGCCTTTTCCGGGTCGTCCGCCTCGGTGGTCCGTCTAGTGCCCACCCAAGCGGACGACTGAAACGCGTCATGGGGTCGTCCGCTCGAGCGGTTGTTCTTCTGGCCTCTCAGGCGGACGACCGGCCGACGCCGACAGCACGGAGGGAAGCAGCCACTCTCTCCGGTACGTCGCGCACCTCGCGGCTCGTGCAACGCAGCACCACGGCGCCAGTGGTCACGAGATCGCGCTCGCGCCGGATGTCGCTCTCCCAATGCCCCACCTCCATGTGGAAGCCTCCGTCCACCTCCAGGATCACGATTGTCCCGTCGGCGAGGTGCCACACGCAGTCGAGGTAGCGGTCACGACCCGAGGCGTCCGCCCGCCGCACCTGGCGGTCCGGCAGTGGGAGTCCCTGGTCACGGCACATGCGGGCCACGCCGAGCTCAGCCAGCGAGTGGGATCCGGCGGCCACGTCCTGAAGGTTCGCCCGGAAGAGCTTGGAGCGGCGCAGCGGATGCAGCCGCCTCATGTCCTCGAGCAGGCGTCCTGGCGTGGTCAGTCGTTGCTGAACCACTGCGGCGAGAAGCCCGAGAGCCGTGTTCGCGCCGGCCGTGTATCCGGCACAGAGCAGCGCGGCCGGCTCGGCGCGCCAGGTCGGAAGTCGGCCGGTCGCGAACAGGCCGATCGGCCTACGTGTCTCCACGAAGCGGACGCCCTCCAACGGTTGCAGGTTGTGCGACTTCGGAAGGAGGACCGTGATCTCGTCTCGGTGCCAGTTGCGCAGACCCCGTCGCTCCAGAGCCGTCAGACCACCGATGGCGCTTCCGCGGCCTGCATGGAGGACACCGGCCCACATCAGCTGCTCACGTGTCAGCGTCCCGGTCGTGGTGCACACGACCACCTCGCTGACCAGTTGCCACTGCTCGGCCGCCACCCGCGAGTCCGTGTAGTGATCGTGGTAGCCGAGCTCGACGAGCTGGCGGCGTGCGATGAGCCCGCACTGGGCCCCGGCAACCTCCCGCCAGGTGGTGGCACGTCGTACGGGCATGACCACCAGCGTGGCGATTCATCGGGTCGGTCGTCGGAGGTCATCCACAACCTCGCGGTCGTCCGCCTCGGTGGTTGTTCTAGTGACCAGCTGGGCGGACGACCCACGAGGGGTCCGCAGTCGTCCGCCTGGATGGCTGTTCTTGTGCCCACTGGGGCGGACGACCCGGATGCTCGTCGGGCCTGGCAGCCGGGCGGGCCGACCCCTACGCTGACGCTGCTCGGGCTCGACGCGACTGGGGAGGGTGCCGTGGGCGAGGCCGTGGGGCTTGCCGAGGGACGATCCGGCGGGGTGGTCCGGTCGTTCTTCCACGAGGCTGGCGCGTCGCTGACGTCGGTCTTCGTCAACCGCAACCTGCGCCGCATGCAGCTGGCCTTCGCCGGCTCGCTGATCGGAAACTGGGCCTACGCCACCGCCGTCTCCGTCTGGGCGTACGGCGTCGGGGGCGCCAAGGCGGTCGGCATCTACATGGCCCTCCGGCTGGCCCTGTTGGCCATCGCGACGCCGTTCGTATCGACCTTCGCCGATCGCTACCCGCGCAAGTGGGTGATGATCTACAGCGACCTCTACTGCGCCGTCCTGATCACCGCGGCGACCGCGTGCCTGTACGCCGGCACCCCCGCCCTCCCGCTCTTCGCGCTGGCCGTGCTGACCCCCTTCGGCAGCTCGTCCTTTCGCGCCGCCCAGGGCGCCATCACTCCGCAGCTCGCCAACACCACCGAGGAGCTGACCGCGTCCAACGGCACCGCCAGCACGCTCGAGAGCCTCGCCATCTTCGTCGGTCCGGCGATCGGTGCCGGCGTGCTCGCGATCGCCGACGTGGAGATCGTGTTCTTGCTGAACGTCGTGTCCTACCTGTGGTCGATACTGATGGTCGCCGGCATCCGGGTCGCTGGCGCCGCAACCACGGACACCGGAGTCAAGCCCGACCTCGAGTCGACCCCCGCGAACACCCCGGTGGTCGACGAGGCGCCGCACAGGGAACGATTCCTCGCCGAGACCTCGGCGGGGTTCCGCACGATCTGGCGCGACAAGGACCTGCTGATCACGGTCACCCAGGGCTCCGCCCAGACCGTGGTCGCAGGCGCCACCGCCGTCTTCCCGCTGGTGATGGCCGTCGAGATCCTGCACACCGGAGCCAAGGGCGTCGGCCTCCTCGACTCCATGTCCGGGCTGGCGGCCATCTTCGGCGGCATCTACGCGATCTCCCGGGCCGCCAAGCACAAGCTCGGCCAGGACCTCTCCGTCGGCGTCATGCTCTGGTCGATCCCACTGATCCTGGTCACGATCTGGCCGTCGCCCGGAGCGGCGTTCGCGGTGATGGCGTTCATCGGTTTCGCCAACCCGCTGGTCGACGTCAACGTGTTCACCGTCATCCAGCGCCTCACGCCTGATGCCGTGCTCGGGCGCGTCTTCGGTGCCTTCGAGACCTGCTTGATCGCGACCATGGCCCTGGGGTCCGCGATCACGCCGGTGATGCTCCACTGGTGGGGACTGCGTACGACGTTGGCGATCCTCGGTCTGGCGATCGGGGCAGTGGCGCTGCTCGGCTTCCCACACCTGCGACGCATGGACCGCCGGCTCGAGGCGCCGGCGGGGCTGCCCCTGCTCCAGGCCATCGCGATGTTCGGCCCGCTGAGCCCGATCACCGTCGACGCGCTGGCGCGCGCCCTGGTCAGGGTCGAGGTACCGGCCGGCGGAGTCGTGGTGCGCGAGGGCGACGAGTCGGACCGGTTCTACGTGATCGAGTCCGGCACCGTCCGGGTGACCGCCACCGACGGGTACCTGCTTCGCGAGGAGGGCCCGGGCGAGTACTTCGGCGAGATCGGTCTGCTCCGCGACGTCCCGCGCACGGCCACCATCACCGCCGCCGACGACGTCGTGCTGCTCGCACTGCCGCGCGAGGAGTTCCTCGAGGCCGTGACCGGCCAGGGCGAGTCGCGACGGCTCGCCGAGGACGTCGTCGTACGCCGCCTCCGCGCGTGAGGCCCCCTGCGTCCTGACCACTGGCGCGCACACGACCAACGCCTCGCTGCAGACCGGGAGTGCTGGTGCCCCGGTCTGTCAGGAGCCTGACAGACCGATGCCGTGAGGCGGCCCATGATGGGGTCACACGCAGCCGAGGGAGAGGTAAGACCGATGAGCGAGGACCCGAACGAGACCATCCTGAACGACGAGACGGACCCCACCGACGTCGAGGGCCAGTACCTGCCGCTGGACGACGAGGGCAACATCGACTTCAGCCCCCAGCGCGAGTCCGGCGACGACGTCGAGGGCCACGTGCTGGACCTCGACATCGAGCGAAAGCGCTGAGACCGCGCAGGGCCCACCTATCAGTCGACGAGCTCGACCGGCTCGGCGACGACGTCCACCAGGGCGCCGTTGCGGAGCACGGTGATCTCGACCCGGCTGCCGATCGCGTCGCCGAGGAGCAGGCTCTGCAGCGAGCCGGCGTCGTCGAGAGTGCGGCCATCGACCGCCAGCACCATGTCGCCGCGCCGCAGGCCGCTGCCTGCCGCGGGGCTGCCCTCGACGACCTCGACGACCTGGAGCACCGAGCGGCGACCCGTACGGTCGACCCACGCCGGCGTCAGGCTCGCGGGCGCGGTGACCAGCCCCAGGTAGGCGCGACGTACCCGGCCGTCGTGCAGCAGTGAGTAGATGATCCGGTTGGTCGTGCCGTTCATGGGGACGGCAAGACCGAGACCGATGCCGGCCACCGCGGTGTTGATCCCCACCACACGGCCGGTCGCGTCGGCGAGCGCCCCGCCCGAGTTGCCCGGGTTGAGGGAGGCGTCGGTCTGGATGACGTCCTCGATGAGTCGGGCGGCCGTGCGGCCGCGGGCCGGCATGCTGCGGCCCAGCGCGCTGATCACACCCGCGGTCACGCTGCCCGCCAGCCCCAGCGGGTTGCCGACAGCGACCACGAGCTGGCCGACGCGCAGCCCGTCGGCGTCGCCGAACTCGGGCGGATCGGGCACGGCCCGATCGGCACGGAGCACCGCGAGGTCCGACAGCGGGTCACGGCCCACCACCTCGACGAGTGCCGAGGTGCCGTCGGCGAACGACGCCTCGCCCGCCGTGGCGTCGCCCACGACGTGTGCGTTGGTGACCAGGTGCCCCTCCGCGGTCAGCACCACGGCGGAACCGGCCGACTCACCGCGCCCGCTCCGGATGTGCAGGGCGGCGACCCGCGGGGTCAGCCGTTCGGCCACACCGACCACGGCCGCCGAGTAGGCATCGAGGGGCCGCTGGTCGGCAGCCTCGTCCCGGTCGTCCCTCATGTCGCATCCAACGACGGTACGGCGGTCCGCGTTTCCGCGTTCGCCGACAGCGGAACGGTCATCGCCCCTCTGGTTGGATGAAGGGGTGCCGTCATCGCTTCCCCCGGGCGACCCGGCCCCGGCCGACGGGTCGCTGCCCGAGAGCGCTCTGGCCGAGCTCGGCACCGGACCGTTCGGGATCTACGTGCACGTGCCGTTCTGCACGGTGCGGTGCGGGTACTGCGACTTCAACACCTACACGGCGGCCGAGCTGGGGGACCAGCCCGGCGCCTCGCGCGCGACGTACGCCGAGGCCGCGATCGCGGAGATCAGGCTGGCGCGGGCGGTGCTCGGCGACCGCGACCTGCCCGTCGACACCGTCTTCTTCGGGGGAGGTACGCCGACCCTGCTGGGCGCGGCCGACCTCGCCACGGTGCTCGCGGCGGTGGCGGCCGAGTTCGGTCTCTCGCCCGACGTCGAGGTCACCACCGAGGCGAACCCGGACAGTGTGGCGGCGTGGGATCTCGAGGCCCTGCGCGAGGCGGGCTTCAACCGAATGAGCTTCGGGATGCAGTCGGCCGTCGACCACGTGCTCAACACCCTCGACCGCACCCACGACCCGCTGCGGGTCCCGGCTGTCGTCGAGTGGTCACGCAGCGCCGGCTTCGACGAGGTGAGCCTGGACCTCATCTACGGGACCCCCGGGGAGTCGCTGTCGGACTGGGCAACCTCGCTCGAGGTGGCCCTCGGCTGCCACCCGGACCACCTCTCGGCGTACTCCCTCATCATCGAGCCCGGCACCGCCCTGGCCCGCCGGGTCTCCCGCGGAGAGCTGGCAGCGCCGGACGACGACGACCTCGCGGACAAGTACCTGCTCGCCGACCACCGCCTGTCCGAGGCCGGACTGGAGTGGTACGAGGTGTCGAACTGGTCGCGCGACCGGGCGACCCGGTGCCGGCACAACGAGCTGTACTGGACCGGCGGGCACTGGTGGGGGATCGGGCCGGGGGCGCACAGCCACGTCGGCGGCGTCCGCTGGTGGAACGTCAAGCACCCCGCGGCGTACGCCGGACGGCTCGCGGAGGCGACCAGTCCGGCCGCTGCCCGGGAGACCCTCGACGCCGAGACCCGACGGGTGGAGCGGGTGCTGCTCGAGATCCGCCTACGCGACGGGCTGCCGGTCCTCGCCCTGGACGCGCACGGGCGCGCCGCCGTCGCCGACCTGATGGCCCGCGACCTGGTCGAGCTCGCCGCTGAGCGGCTGGTCCTCACCCGGCAGGGCCGGCTCCTCGCCGACGCGGTCGTGCGCGACCTCCTGCCCTGAGATTTTACGTTCCGCCACGCTCGCACCCGTCACGCCTTAGCCTGGACCGGACCCCTTCTCGAGGCCCACGACCATGACCCAGCCCTTGATCAAGATCCTGCTCCTGGCCGCCCTTGCCGTGGTCGGGTACTACGCCGTGCGCGGCAGTCGCCGTGCCGTGCACCGAGTCGTCTGGCGGGGCTTCGTCGTCATCGCGCTGTTGGCCGCCGTGGTCAGCGTCGGCTTTCCCAACGCCCTGACCTGGGCGGCGAACCAGGTCGGGGTCGGCCGAGGCGCCGACCTGCTGCTCTACGTCCTCACCGTCGCTTTCATGCTCATGTCTGTGGTGCTGTTCCGACGGCTGGCCGAGCTGGAGCGCAAGTACGTCACGCTGGCCCGGACCCTGGCGATCCGAGAGGCACGGGCGGCTGAACACGACGGCCATGTCACGGCGGAGATCTCAAGGACACAGCCGGAGAGCTTCTCGTGAGCGTCGCGGTGCGGCGCGGCGTCATTGCGCTCCTCGCCGTGCTCATCGCGGAAGCGGCCTGGATCATCGCTGTCCCGCCGTTCCGGGGCAGCGATGAGGTCGACCACGTCTATCGGGCAGCGGGTGTCGCACGCGGACAGCTCCATCTGTCTCAGGGTGCCCCTCACGGACGCGGCCTGCTGGTGTGGGTGCCGACGGACATCGTCACCGCGGCGCAGAAGCAGTGCACTGCCCTCTCCTATGTCGGCCACGACAACTGCCACGCGGTCGAGACGTCGGGCGACCGGTCGCTGGTGGCCACGGCGGCTGGGGGCTACGACCCGTTCTTCTATCTGGTCGTGGGCACGCTGGCCAAGCCGTTCCACGGGGCCGCCGCAGACTATGCGATGCGTGTTGCCACTGCCCTGATCTGCGCGGTACTTCTCGCGATCGGCGTGGGGACCATGACCTTCGCCGGGATCGGGCGCTGGACGAGCCTGGGCGTGCTGGCCGCGCTGACCCCGGAGGTGCTGTTCAGCGGGACGATCCCCTCATCGAACGGCGTCGAGATGGCGATCGCCTTCATCGTCTGGGCAGCTCTCCTGGCAGCGGTCAGGACGGACGACGATCCGAGGACCCAACGGTTCCTGCTCGTGGTGGCAGGGGTCGCGGTGTTCCCCCTGACGTTCATGCGCCTGCTGGGCCCGATGTGGGTGGTGCTGATCGTGGCCGCGGTGGTCGCCACGATCGGCTCTCGGCACGCTTGGACGATCGTGCGGAGTCACAGACGTGTGGTCGCGACATTCGTCATCACGACGGTGGTCGGTGTCTGCTGGTGGGCAACGTGGCAGGTGATCGCCAGCCACGCGTCGGGTGTCCAACCTGATCCGGACACGAAGAAGTGGATCCTTGCCTTCAACCTGCCTGCCTACACCATGCAGATGGTCGGTGCGTTCCCGTTCCGGGACGAGCCGGCCCCGCTGGGGGTCTACCCCTTGGCGTTCTGCGTGATCGGCCTCCTTGTGGTCGGTGCCTGGCGAAGAGGGGCGACCGCCCGGGTCCGCCGGGCCGTCTTCTGGATCGCGGTCGCGTCGCTCCTCGTGCCGGTGGTGCTCTCGTTGGTGTTCATGCCGAGCGCGGGAGCCATCTGGCAGGGCCGGTACGAAATCCCGTTCGTCATCGGGTTCCTGCCCCTGTGCGGACTCATCCTGGATGACGCCGCCTTCGCGCCGGCCGAGACGCCACGACTGATCGGGTTGTCCGCCGTCTTCTTGGCTGCCGTCCACGTGGCCTGCGTGTACCACGTCGAGCGGCTCGAGCTGACGCGTCCCGAGTCCTACACCGACCCCGCGTGGTGGCACCCCCCTGGGGTGCTGCTCGGTGCGCTGATGCTCCTGGCTTGTACGGTGGCCTGGCCGCTCTTGCGTCATCGCCCTTCCTCTCGGACTGATGAACGCGTGGCCGTGGATACCCCCGTCAAGGCCGTTTAGATGCCAGCGAACGTTCAAATTGACACGGTGACCGCCGTCTATCATGCAGTAGATCCTCCGCATCTTGACCAGGCATTGCGGTCGTTGGCCGACCAGACGCTGAGGCCGACCAGGTGCATCGTGGTGGCTGACGGACCGTTGACAAAGGATCTGGAGGCCGTCATCTTGCGCTTCACCAGAATCCTGCCGCTGCACGTGGTGCGGTTGCCGGGACATTCTGGTTCAGGTCCGGCCAAGCAGGCGGGACTCGAAGCGAGCGATGCGCCGTACGTCGCGATAGCCGACGCCGATGACATCTCGATCCCTGTTCGTCTGGAGTACCAAGCGCGCTTGATGCAAGAGTCGAACGCTGACCTGCTGGGCGCCGCGATGGAGGAATTTGACGCAGAGTCTGGCGAAGTCCTGGGCATCCGTACCTTCCCCACCTCGCACGAAGAGGTCGCAGCCCTGATGCAGAAGGTCAACCCGATCAATCATCCAACGGTGTGCGTACGTCGGGAAACGGCTCTGCATGCCGGTGGGTACCTCGACCTTCCCTATCTCGAGGACTACGACCTTTGCGCTCGGATGTTGGCTAGGGGAGCGACCGCTGCCAACCATCCTCAGCCACTTGTTCGCTTTCGTGGTGGCGCTGCCAGCCTCGCGCGCCGCCGGGCAAAGGGGGTCGCCGCCAGTGAGTGGCGACTCCAGCAGAACCTTGTCTGCTATGGGCTCATCACATGGCCGCGCGCGGTATGGAACATGGTTGTCAGAACAGGATTCCGGTGTCTTCCGGGTTGGTTGATGCGACGGATGTACCAGCGGATCTTCCTCTCCGTCGCACCGTCGACCCACTGATGCGAACCTCCGCTAGTGCGATGAGTCGGACACGCTGCGTGGCTTGATTGCGATGACCAGGAGCGACTTGGAGATTGCCCAAAGTGCGGGCCAGCGCCGTAGCACAGCCATACCCAAGCGGTAGTGAGGTCCGCCCATCCGAACCGCATCGGGGTCACCGGGAAGCACGAAGCGCCAATCCAGGCCGACACGACTGAGCTCGCGACCCAAGGACCACGACGTCGGGGCGTACGACGCGTCGGTGTAGTCGGTGCCTCGGCGGGTGACACGTAGGTAGCGATTCGCGAGGGGCAACGGCAACCAGGCAAGGCAGGGCAGACGATAGTGCGCCTCGACCGGCCACAGCCGGTTGGGCGTCAACAGGTAGAGCACGCCACCCGGCCTCAACGCGGCAGTGATTCGCTGAAGCCCGAGTGCGTGGTCCGGCAAGTGTTCATACACGTTGTCGAGCACCACGAGGTCGAAGGCATCGACGTCGGTCACGTCCTCGACCCCACCCCGTCGGAAGCTGAGGTTCGCGCGCAGGTGAGTCGTCTGCGCGGTCTCTACGAGCCGGGACGTGGGTTCGATACCTTGCACCGAGCGAAACGTCGTAGCCAGTTCGGCCGCCGTGTCGCCGTACCCGGATCCGAGGTCGAGGACGTCGAGGCTTTCCGGGAGGGCGGATAGCCACGGACGAGTCGTGGTCACGATCTGCCTCGCCAAGGCCTTCGCCAGCTGGAACCTCGCGGGACCGTCCATATCCGTGAAGTCGTGGTACGCCGGGCGATCAGCAGACACGCCTGCATCCTCACCCGTCGCGGTGACGAACGGTGAGCGACCCGCCGCACTCGCTCAGCTCTCCGACGACCAGCCCGGTGGCGCCTGGAGCTCGGCCACGCCCGTCGAGCTGTGCAGCACCGTCCAGTGCTCCTGGCGCAGCGCGTAGGCCAGGGCGCTGGTCGGTCGGAGGACCGCGATGGTGCAACCCGTACGGCGAAGCTCGGTGTCCCACCCGGACGCGACCTCGAGGATGTCGGTGTTGCGCTGGAGCTCGGCGACCGTGAACGTGTCGCCGTACCCGTGCGTGAGCAGGTCGAGCTGCGGGTAGCGCCACATCAGGTACCCGCCGTAGTCCCACGAGTCCACCACCTTCGTACCGGCCGGCAGCGAGGACAGGGCGGGGTCGACCCACGCCGGCTGTGACGGCGGCCCGTCGGCGGTGCGAGGTACGACGACGGCCAGGGCAGCGAGCGCGACGACACCGGCCCCGACGACGAGGAGGTACTCGGGGCGCCGCGGAGCGGCGGGCCGGACACGTCCGGCGTGAACCTGGACCGCGATCAACGGGACCAGGATCACCCCGGCCACCGGGACGGTCCGCCAGGACCAGACGGCACACGCCGCGGCGGTCAGGAGGAGCGCGAGCTCGAGGTAGCTGCGGTTGCCGCGGCGGACCATCAGGGTGACGCTCGCGGCGAGCAGCAGAGCGAGGACGACGCACGCAGGGTTGGTGAAGTCGGGGGAGCCCCACTCCGAGAAGTACTGGGCACGTGAGCCGACGCCCGCGACCGCGCCGTACAGTCCTGGGCCGACCGGTGTCACGGCCGCGGCGACCGCCGAGAGCACGGGGACCAGCGCCGCCTTGCGGAGCGCCGGCGCGGGAAGAGCGCGATCCAGGCTGAGCCCTACGACCGCGACGACGCCGATCACGATCCCGATCGGCCACATCCCGTGCACCATGGCCCACAGCCACGTGGTCGGCACCAGCCACCACCGGATGCGTCTGTCGTCGCGGGTGCGCAGCCAGGCCGCTGTGGTGACCGCGATCAGCAGGAAGCTGAGCACCTGCGGGCGCATCGACAGGTTGACCGACGCCACGAACAACGCGGCAGCCGCGAGCCCCGCCGCCGCGAGGGGGCCGGCCCACCGGCGGGCCAGCAGATAGAGCGTGGCGAGCAGCCCCACCAGGATCAAGCCGAGGAGCCACGCGACACCGGCCAGGCCGAACCACGCGTCGGTCTTGGCCATCACGATCTCGGGCAGCCATTGGGTGGGTAGCCACGATGCGGTGGCGAAGCTGCTCACCGAGCCCGGGTGCCGCAGTGACCACCCGTCCAGGAACTCGTGACCGAAGCGAAGATGGAAGTAGGTGTCGGTATTGCTCACCGGCGCCGCGGCAATGCGGACCACGACCAGCAACAAGGCGACGTACACGCCGCCGCCGGTGAGCTCCCGCCAGAGAGGGAAGCGCCCGGGTCGGTCGTCGCCGGACCGGTCAAGCCGGACGCCCCGGTCGGCGACGTCGCCGGGCTTGGTGGGCCCGTCCCGCACCACGCTCATCGACGACGTCCTTCGGGCAGGGGCAGTGACGGGTCCACGGTAAAGGGGTGCAGCCCTCCTGCGCCGGAAAACCGCCGAACTGTGACCGAGAGGGGTCACGCAGACGTCATGCCCATCACCTCACGACGAGCAGAGCCTGGGCCGCCGTCTTGGAACCATTGATCGTCGGCGCGCCGAGGTAGACCACCTTGATCTTGTGCTTGCCCTTCTTCAGCACCGGCAGCTTGATCGTCTTGACGCCATTGTTCCTGCCCTTGAGGGTCGTCGTCAGCAAAACCTTCCTCTTGCCGTCGTAGACCTTCACCTTGCCGGTGGGCTTGTAGAAGTTGGGCACGGCCACCGAGAACGTGAGCTTGGCGTGGGTGCGGACGAGGACAGGGTTCGCCGCGAACGAGAACGCGGTCGCGGAGCTCATCTTGCCGACCTTGACGGCGCTGCTGGTGGCCTTGCCGGGTGCGTAGCCCGAGATCATCGCGGTGACTCGGACCGACACCGAGCGAGTCGCGTCGTCGGGGCCCAGCGTGTAGGCATAGCTGGTAGCACCCGCGATCGGCCTGCCGTTGCGCAGCCACTGGTAGGTGTAGCTGTAGGGGGTCCCCGGCCAGGTTCCCGGGTTCGCCGTCAGCGTGTCGCCCACGTGATGTCCGCCCGAGATCGAGGGGCGGACGATGGCGGAGGGCGCGACACCGTTTCCACCGGTGATCACGTTGCTCACCGAGGTCCCGTCCGTGTAGCCAGGCTTGGTCCCGGTGGCGCGGAGCGTCAGGGCGTGTCCGACGTCCGCCGGTGTGACCTTGTAGCTGGTCGCGGTCTGACCGTCGATCGGCCATCCGTCGCGCAGCCACTGGTACGCCGTGATCACCCCCGGGAGGTTCCACGTGGGAGCGGCCGACGTCAGGATCTGGTCCACGGCACCGGTGCCCGTGATGGACACGTTGTTCGCGGGTGAGACGCCGCCGGTCACCGTGAACTGCATGTCCGACCAGGTCCCGGGGTTGCCCAACGGATTGCCGTTGGCGTCGAGCGCCGTGACCCGCCACTGCCACGTGCCGGTGCCGATCAGGTTCTGCTCTGCCCAGGACGTGTTCTGCGTGAAGACCGTCTCGGCGACGGTGCTGGAACCGGCAAGCCGCCGTTCGAACTTGTAGGTGACCGCGTTGCCGACCGGGAGCCAGGTGAAGAGCGCGCCGTTGGGAGCCTGCGACGAGCCATTGGTCGGCGAGATCAGGGTGGGGGAGTCACCACGGGAGATGAACTCCTGGAACGGCGACCACGGCCCCGGCCGGCCGGTCGCGTCCACCCGCCGCACGCGCCAGGTGTACGGCGTCGTGCTCGCGGGTAGCAGGCCGGACGGCGCGTAGGCGACCACGGGGGTGTTGACGGCGAGCACCCGGTTGCCGGGCTGGCCGACCAGGTCGTCGTTCCGGTAGACCTCGAGGTCGTACGACGCGGCGAAGGACAGCGGGCTCCAGGTGAACGGGTTGGTGCCGTTGACCTCCGGCATCTGGCCACCGGTGGTGACGGGGTAGGTCAGCGCCGGGGCCGGCGAGCTCTTCTGGAAGGACGCCGGGTCGCTCCAGTTGAGGTTGTTCCCCGATGAGTCGATCGCGCGGACGCGCCAGTACAGCGTGCCCTCCGGGTACGTCGTGCCGTACGCCGTGTAGGTGGTCTGGTCGACCACCGCCTCGTCGATCACCTGGGTGAAGTCGGGTGTCTGGGAGACCTGGATCCGGTACTGGTACGCCTCGGTCCGCGCGGGCGGGGTCAGCACTGTGTCCGTCGTCTCGGCCGTCGACTCCGTCGCCAGGAGGTCCTGCCAGGTGAGCGTGACGTCGTTGCTCACGGTGGCGGGGTGCTGGCTGTCGGTGGTGACCGGACTGGTGAGCACGACCTGGTTGCTCGCCTTGTTGAAGGCGTGCGACGCATGGTCGATCGGCGCGCAGACATTGGGCGAGGTGCAGGGCACGACGGTCCAGTAGTAGGCCGATCCGGCCTGGCTGTCCGGCAGTGCTGAGGGGTCGATCCACATGCTGTTCTGGACCACGAAGCCGAAGAGGTTCGGCACGGCGTTGTTGATGCCGTCGTAGGTCAGGTAGACCTTGTAGAAGCCCACGTCGGAGTTCGGGTCCCAGCGCAGCACGGGCGTCTGCCGGAGGTTCTGGCACTCACTGGGCAGTTGGGCTCCGCAGCTGATGCCCTCCGGTCCCGAGGTGTCGTCTCCCGTCAGGGCCGCCCGGAAGCCGCTGAGCGTGGCGGGTGGGTCGATCGTGTAGTGGCCGATGGCACCGGTCGCGACCGGGGTGCTTCCGTTGTATGCGTCGACGTACCAGTCGTACCTCTGCGAGGTCGAGTTCGGGCCGGCGCTGGAGAACTGGTCACCGGTGTCCTGCGCGCTCGGGTACACGTACGAGGTACCGCCCAACAGGGGTGTCCATGCCGTCGCGCCGCTCTTGCGCACGTACACGACGTAGTGGTCGGCGCCCTGTACCGGCTGCCAGGTGAGAGTGGGGAAGCGCTTCGTGTGCGGCTCCGCCCCGATGGGATCCGGCGACGTAGCGGTGGCGGCGGGCTGGTCCACCACGGTGAACGTCGGCTGGCCGGGTGGCGTCGGTGATGTTCCGAGCGACCCGTCGATCGCGATGCTCTGAACGGTCCAGCGGTAGGTGTGGCCCACGACCAAGCCGGAGCGAGGCGTGTACGACGTGGTGTCCGTGACGTCCGCGGAGCCGCCGCCAACGGTGAGATCCACCCAGGAGACCTTGTACTGTGCCGCGCCGGCGACGGGAGCCCAGGTCATGGTCGGCACGGAGGTGGATGCCCCACCGATGGGAGACAGCGGTTGCGGGAGGTCGGGCTCGTAGGTGAAGGAGTGCACCTGGGCCGAGATGTAGTCGGTCAGCGCGCCGGACGGGTCATCGACGGCGTACACGCGCCAGTAGTACGTCCCGTACGCGCCGGGCAGACAACCCTGGTTCGGGCTGCCCGGGGTCAGGGTGGTCTGCGTGGTGTAGCAGTTGACCGGGTTTCCCGGCCGGTCCGTGAACGCCGCGTCGCTGCTCAGCTGCACGACGTAGCGACTGGCGCGCGGCACCGCGCTCCACTGGTAGTAGAAGGGGTCTGCGACCGTCGCGCCGTCGGCGGGGTACTGCAGCGTCGGCTGGTCCGGGTAGTTGCGCTTGAAGTGCCACACCGGAGCCAGGGCCCAGGGCGACCTGTTGCCGGCGGCGTCCACGGGCCGCACCCGCCAGTAGTACTGGTCGTTGTTCAGCGTCGTCGGTGGCGAGAAACGGGTGCTGGTGACCGTCTGGTCGACCACCGCGGTGTTGAAGTTCTGGTCGGTGCTGACCTGGACGTCGTAGTAGCGGGCTCCGGCGACGGGAGTCCAGTCGAGCACGACGTCCTGGACCGCGCCGTTGATGTCGTCGGCTGGGCTCTGTCGCCCGGCCGACGCAAGCGCCCCGATCGTGAAGGCCGACGGCGCCGACCAGTCGGTGTTGAATTCGCCGTTCGAGAAGCGGGCCTGGACCTCCCAGTAGTAGGTCCCCGGCGCGAGCAGGCCGGACAGGGTCGCGGCGTTGGCCTGCACCGGGTTCAGGGTGATGTAGCGGGACGGATCGACGAAGGCCGAGTCCTGCCCCACCCGCACGAGGTAGTCCTGGGCACCCTGGACGGCGGACCACTGGAAGGCCGGTGTCTGGTCTGGCTGGGGCAGGGTGTCGCCGTTACCCGGTGCCTGCAGCGTGGGCGGATTGTCGGCAGAGCGCGAGAACGACGCGTTGCTCCAGGCGCTGTTGCCGCCCTGTGAGTCGGCGCGGACCCGCCAGTACAGCTGACCCTTGGGCAGCTGGATGGTCGGTGTCGCCTTGTCGTTCCACGTGCCGCCCTGCGACCAGAGCACGTTGCCGAAGTCGGCGTCCTTGGCGATCTGGACGTCGTACACGGTGGCGTCCGCGACACGGTCCCAGGACAGCGTCGGGATGCTGGTGCCGTTCGGCCCGTCGGGCGCGAGGTTCACGGGTGCGGCAGGTGCGGACGCGTGCGCCGGAGCGACGAGGACCAGAGAGGCACCGACAGCGGCGAGTGCCGTGGCGAGCGCCGTGATCAGGCGTGGGGAACGACGGACACCGAACACGAGGGGGCCTTCCCCGAGACGACAGGACGAGGCAGCCTAGGTCGCCATCCGGGCGGGCGTGCGGGGAATGGAGAAATTCAGAGGAAGCCGAAGTGTTTCAGTCGACGCCGACCGCGAACGCCGACTCGAGGTCGTGCCGGGAGTAGGCGCGGAACGCGATGTGGGTCTCGGTCGAGGTGACCCCGGGCACCTTGTTCAACCGATCGGCGACGACGTCGGCCACGTCGTCGTGGTTGCGGACCCGGACCAGCGCGATCAGGTCGATCTGGCCGGTCACGGAGTAGACCTCGCTGACGCCCTCGAGGTCGGCGATCGCCTCGGCCACCTCGGGGATCTGCGCGACGTCGGCCTTCACGAAGACGATGGCGGTGATCATGTCCCGACCCTAGTGCGTGCTGGTGCCGCTCGACGCTAGCGAGCCGGGCGGGCGGCCACCGGCAGGTCACGACGCTCGTCGAACGGCACCAGGTCGAGCCGCGACTGGTGCACGGCGTCATGGAGCGCAAGGTGTCGGGTGGCGCCGCCGACCGGGCACGTCCACTCGCCGTCGACGTCGACGAGCCGAAGCCCTGGGGCCTCGAGCCAGCGCAGGATGCGCTCGGTCTCCTCGGCCGTCGCGGCCGGCACCGGCCCCGGACCGCCGCGGACCGTCTCACCGCTGGCGACCAGCTCGGCGACGTACTGGTGGGCGTCGCCGGCAGGGGGGATCACCCCGGCCGCCGCCAGCCGGCCGTGCCGGACGACGTGCACCTCCCAGTGAGTGCCGCGTCCTGAACCTGTCAGGGGGTCGTCCTCGCGACGGGCCGCGACCAGGTGCGGGATGCGGGTGAGCGCGGTCAGGCGCTGGGTGCGTGAGACCGCGCGGATGAACGCCGACAGCCGGTCGCGGTGGACCCCTGCCTCCTCGAACCGCTCGCCCTCTGCGAGGAGGGCCATCCGGCGGGTGATCAGCTCGACCACGTCGTCGGGCCGCTGCAGGAGGTTGTCACGCAGCTGCCGCACCACGGCGGCGTATGTCGTCTCGTCGACGCTGCCGTCACACGGGGACAGACAGCGGCCCATCTCGGCGAGCACGCATGCCGATCCAGTCGGGTGCCGCGCGATGCGCTGGGAGCACTGGCGTAGGGGGAACGTCTCGTGGAGGGCGGCCAGACACTTCTCGGCGGACCTCTTGCTGGCGAACGGGCCGATGTAGTCGGCGTCGTCGTCGGTGACCCGGCGCACCAACGAGAGACGGGGCCACGGCTCGCGGGTGAGCTTGAGGTAGTGGACCTTCTCGGGGAAGCGCGAGCGGCGGTTGTAGTTCGGCTTGTGCTCGGCGATCAGCCGGAGCTCGCGGACCTCCGCCTCGAGCGGTGTCGCGCACTCGATGCCGGTCACGGACTCGGCGATGGCCACCATCTCCCCGATGCGCGAACGTGTCTCGGAGGCGGTGAAGTAGGAGCGGACGCGGGTGCGCAGGTCGCGCGAGGTGCCGACGTAGAGGACCCGCGACTGCTCGTCGCGGAAGAGGTACACACCCGGGGCGTGCGGGAGTCCCTCGGCGAGGTAGCGCTTGCGGCGCTGTGCCGTCGAGACCTTCGCGCTGAACGTCGAGAGCTCCTCGATGGTGTGGACGCCGAGGCCGCCGAGCCGCTCCATCAGGCCGTGGAGCACGTCGACGGTGGCGCGCGCGTCGGACAGTGCCCGGTGGTTGGGCGTCGTCGACGCATGGAAGACGCGCGCCAGCGAGGAGAGCTTGCAGTTGGGCGCGTCGTCACGGGTGATCACACGACGGGCGATCTTGGCCGTGTCGAGGACCTCGAACCTCGGCCACGGGATCCCCTGCCGGGCCGCGAACCACTGGAGGAAGCCGACGTCGAACGGCGCGTTGTGGGCGACGAGCACCGAGCCCGCCGCGAACTCGAGGAACGACGGCAGCACCGACTCGATCGGGGGGGCGGTGCTGACCATGGAGTTGGTGATGCCGGTCAGCACCGCGATGAACGGCGGGATCTGGGTGTGGGGGTTGACCAGGGTCTGGAACTCGCCGAGCGGCTCGCCGCCGCGGACCTTCACCGCCCCGATCTCGGTGATCATCGAGCCGGCCCCGGCCGAGCCGCCGGTGGTCTCGAGGTCGACCACGCAGAACGTCAGGTCGCGCAGGGGGCGGCCGAGCTCGTCGAAGGAGCGCTGGGCCTCCCAACGCCTGCGGGCCGAGGCTCGCGCGGACACGACCGAGCCGCCGGGGAGGCGGAGCGGCGCGGTGGTCATGTCGACGACGCTAGGGCGGAGCGCCGACACACCGGGCGAGACACGCGGCTCGGCTGTCAAGGCACCTCGCGAGCACGCTCGCTTCGGGCTCGCTTCGGCGTTGCGCTCCGCCCCCGTCCGATCGCAACGTCCTCGCTGATGTCGGTGGTCCCTGGGACCGTCAGGGGCATGACGACGAGAATCGACTGCGACACCTGCCTGGTGCGTGGGCAGGCCTGCCACGACTGCGTGGTGACGGTGCTGCTCGGCCCGCCGCCCGAGCTGACCCTGGCCGACGACGAGTGCCGGGCGCTCGACACCCTGGCCGCCGGCGGGCTGGTGCCGCCGTTGCGGCTGGTGACGCCCGTCGACCCACCGGCCATCGAGTCCGCGTGAGGACGGCGGTGATCGCGGCGTCGGGCCTGTGGAGAGAGCGTGACCCATGAGGCCTGTGTGACTCATGTGACACCCGCTCGTGACCGGTCACGAAAATGTCACGACAGCCTGGTTGAAAGTTTGGCGGTCCCCCCGGGGTGTGGTTAGTGTGACCGCTCAGATGCCCGTGCCGATGGACCAGTCCGGTGTCCATGCGGGTGTCGCGCCGAGTCACCGCCGTAGCCACTCGGGGTTGCGACGGAGAGCCGGGGAACCAACCCACCTGGGGTGAATCGCCGCCAAGGCGCAGGTGCACGAGAGTGCACCGGCGAGGAGGCGGTGTAGGGCCTGTCGTGTCCGAACCCGTCAGCTCACCTGGTAGGCGTACGACAAGCAAGGGAGTCCTTCCGCTCGTGCTCAACGGCCGGAAAAGCCTCGTCACGCTCATTGCCACCTCCGCCGCCGCGGCCGTCACGTTCGTCGGGACGATCCCCAGCGGTACGGCAGAGGCCAAACCCACCATCCAGGACGTCCAGCATCGCGTGGACCGCCTCTACCACGCGGCCGAGCAGGCCTCGGAGCGCTACAACGCGATCCGCGTCCAGCTCAAGCAGATGCGTGGAGACGTCGCGGCGCTGCGCGCCGACCAGACTCATCAGCAGAAGCAGACCGAGAAGGCCCGGCGCCTCGTCGCCGACTCGATCGTGCGGCAGTACGAAGGCGACTCGTTGTCCGCCGTCGGCCAGGCCGTCGTCTCGAGCGACCCCAATGCCTTCGTGTCGCAGCTGACCACGATGTCGGCGTTCAACTCCATGCAGGCGGGGCAGTACTCCTCGTACCTGACCCAGGCGAAGGCGCTCACCATCCGCCAGAGCGCGACCCAGAACCAGCTCACGAAGGTCGCCGAGCTCGAGAAGCAGGCGGCCCAGGACAAGGCGACCATCGCCAAGAACCTCAGCGCGGCCAAGAGCGTGCTCGGCAAGATGCAGGCCGCGGCCCGCGAGCGGATGATCGCCGCCTCCCGCGACAACACCCGCATCTCCAGCGCCGACATCCCGGTCTCGGGACGCGCGGCCGCCGCGGTGCACTACGCGATGGCTCAGATCGGCAAGCCGTACGTCTACGGCGCCGCCGGTCCGAACTCCTTCGACTGCTCGGGTCTCACCATGGCCTCGTGGGGCGCCGCAGGGGTGGGTCTGCCGCACTCGTCGAGTGCGCAGTACGGCTCGGGGACCCACATCTCGGCCAGCCAGCTCCAGCCCGGTGACCTCGTCTTCTACTACAGCCCGATCAGCCACGTCGGCATGTACATCGGCAACGGCATGATCGTGAACGCCGAGAACCCGTCGGCGGGTATCCGCGTCACCGGCCTGTACTCCATGCCGTACGTCGGCGCCGTCCGTCCTGGCTGACCCGGCGCCTCGAGCGCGTCGAAAGGCCGACCGCCCCCGCTGGTGGGTGGTCGGCCTTTCGCTGTTCCTGGTCGCTGTCGTCGGGGTCGTCGTCTGGCTGACGCAGCACGACTCGACGTACCACGCGCCGCTCGACGGCGCGCCCGCGCCGCACATCGACCAGTCCGGCGCCACGTCGCTGCTGGACGACCTCGAGACGGCCGTCCGCCGCGATGACGTGACGTCCGGGGCCGCGCTCGGTGCCACGCCACAGGCGCGAACGGACCTGGGTGGCGTCGTCCGCAACGGACGTGTCCTGCGCGTCGCCGACTTCTCCCTGCGCTACGTCGACGCGTCCGGAGCGGTCGCGCCGGACGGCACCTGGGCCGCGGACGTGGCGACCACGTGGCGGTTCGCCGGCTTCGACGACCGGACCGAGCGTCTGGAGGTCCGGGTCCGGTTCGCCCGTGCTGGTGACCGCCTGCGGATCGCCGGCATCGGCGGGGGAGACCACCGGAGCCCGCTGTGGCTCTCGGGTCCGGTCCAGGTCCGCAGGTCCGCCCGCAGCATGGTGGTCGTCGACGGGTCGGCCGAGCAGGCCGACCGGTTCGCCGCGCTGGCCCGGCGTGCGGTCCCGCAGGTGCGACGTGTGCTGCCGGGTTGGGCCGGCGACCTGGTCGTGGAGGTGCCCGCCTCGCAGGCCAGCCTCGACGCGGCCCTCGGCGCCCATCCCGGCGACTACGACGGCATCGCCGCCGTCACCACCACCGTCGACGGCTCGAGGTCGCGCCGCTCGCCGAGCCATGTGTTCATCAACCCGCAGGTCTTCGACCCGCTGCGTCCGCGCGGCGCGCAGGTCGTGATCACCCACGAGGCGACCCATGTCGCCACGGACGCCGCCACCAGCGCGGCGCCGATCTGGCTGGTGGAGGGCTTCGCCGACTTCGTCGCGCTCAGCTCGCAGCGGTTACCGCTCACCACGACCGCAGCCCGGATCATCGCCCTGGTGCACCGCAGCGGTGCCCCGGAACATCTGCCGGGCCCGCAGGAGTTCCAAGCCGGCGCGAAGCACCTCGAGGCTCGCTACGAGAGCGCCTGGCTGGCCTGCCGGATGCTCGACGGTGACGGTGGCACCGACGCATTGGTCGGCTTCTACCGGGCCATGGACCGGGGCGGGCAACTCGGCCCCGAGCTGCAGCGGTGGTTCGGTCTGACGCCTGCGGCCTTCACCCGGCAGTGGCGGACCCTCCTGACACACTTGCCGGCGTGAGCGAACGCCGCTGGTCTCTGGTCACGTTCCTCGTCGCCACGATCGCCTTCGTGCTGGTCGCGGCCTGGCGGATCCCTTGGCATCCGGTCCCCGGCGGCACTCCTGCGGCGGTCCCGGCGTCGGACGTGTTCACGGCCGCGCAGATCGCTCGCGCCAACGAGTACACCGATCCGGCGCGCTACCTCGGCTGGGCCTCGCTCCTGGTATCGCTGGTGGTCACGCTCGTGCTCGGATTGACCCCGCTCGGCGCTCGGCTCGCCGCGCGGTTGCGCGGTTGGTGGTGGGTGCGGGTGCTGCTCGCGGTGGCGGCGCTGGCCCTCATCGGTCGCCTGGTGACCCTGCCGTTCGCGATCATCGGTCACCACCGGTCGGTCGCCTTCGGGCTGAGCGACGAGGCCTGGGGTCCCTGGACCGTGGACCTGCTGAAGAGCCTGGTGCTCTCGATCGTGATCACCGGGCTGCTGCTCCTGGTGCTGATCGGCTGCGCGCGTCGCTGGCCGCGCGCCTGGCCCGCGGTGGCCGGGACGATCCTGGGCGCATTGGTGATGGTCGGGTCGTTCGTGTACCCGGTGCTCGTCGAGCCGGCGTTCAACCACTTCACCCCGCTCGAGAAAGGTCCGCTGCGGACGCAGATCCTGCACCTGGCCGACGTGGAGCACGTGCACCTCGACGACGTCCTCGTCTCCAACGCGTCACGGCGTACGACGACGCTCAACGCCTACGTGTCGGGGTTCGGCAGCACCCGTCGGGTCGTGCTCTACGACAACGTCATCCACGACCTGCCGCGCGACCAGATCCTGTCCATCGTGGCCCACGAGCTGGGGCACGCCCACCACGACGACGTGCTCACCGGGTCGATCCTGGCGGCGCTGGGCACCACGCTCGGCGTCGGTCTGCTCGGCCTCGCCGTCTCCGCCGTACGCCGCGGCCCGGGCGGGATGCGCGACCCGACGGTGGTGCCCCTCGTCGTCGCTCTGGTGGCGATCGCGACCCTGCTCTCGAGCCCGGTCAACAACGGATTGTCCCGGCTGATCGAGACCCGGGCCGACGTCGCTTCGCTGGAAGCGACCCGCGACCCGACCGCGTTCATCGGGATGCAGCGTGAGCTCGACCTGCACTCCCTCAGCGACGACCCGCCGACCTGGTCGCACTTCTGGTTCGGCTCACACCCCACGACGCTGCAGCGGATCGCGATCGCCGAACAGCTCGGTCGGCGGATGGGCGTTCCGCAGCACGCGGTGCCCGAGGGCTGAGCGGGGGTGCTCGTCCGGAGGTAGCCGAAATGTCGATGGCCGCGGACCCCCCATGGATCCGCGGCCATCAGCACGCCGAAACGAACTGGGGGATCAGCAGGTGCCACCGGTTCCGGCGCTCGAGGCGACCGTGCTGCAGGTGCTTTGGAACAGGCCGTTGAGAACCACGCCACCGAACGCGTAGACGACGAGCACGATCATCGCGGCGATGCCGGCGATCAGCAGGCCGTACTCGACCGCCGACGCGCCGCGCTCGTCGATCCGGCTGAGCCGGGCGTTGAGCATGATCCGCAGGTGGTCGAGCATCGTGAGGTCTCCTTGATCGCGCGCTGTGCTTCTGTCCACCAGTGTGAGGGCACGGGCCCCGCCCCCGGATCCGACGTTCGACCGAGATGGGCTGACCCGGATGGACTAGCCGGACATGCTCAGGTCGCGGGGCCGTTCTGGCCGATCGTCGGGTCCCGCCGACCGAGGTGTCCGGAGACGCGGACGGGGCCGCGGACCTGTCCAGGTCCGCGGCCCCGCCGGTGTCGGTGACGACGTCGTCAGCAGCTGCCGCCCGCACTGGCGCCGACGCTGTTGCAGGTGTCCCTGAAGACGTTCTGCAGAACGCCGCCGAAGGCGAAGACGACGACGACGATCAGGGCCGCGATGCCGGCGATGAGCAGGCCGTACTCCACGGCCGAGGCTCCCCGCTCGTCCCGGGCCGCCAGACGGCCGTTGAGCATGATGCGCAGGTAGTCGAGCATGGCGAATCTGTTCCCCCCTATGAGTGTGCGTTGCAGAGTGTGCGTTGCACGCTCTCCATGAGAAACGGAGATAGGGAGGACGTGTGACGTCACTGAGTGGTAAAGCCGCCGAGATGACTCGTGCCAACCACCGGCGCCGAGCCGGAATCAGCGCACCCAGGGTATTTCTCTACGCCGGAAAATGACGGAGGCCGCGGACCCGTTCGGGTCCGCGGCCTCGCGTTGGCGCTGAGATCAGCAGCTGCCCGAGCCGCCGGTGGCGCTGGCCCCGACGCTCTTGCAGGTTTGCGAGAAGACGTTCTTCAGAACGCCACCGAAGGCGAACACGACGACGACGATCAGGGCGGCGATGCCGGCGATCAGCAGGCCGTACTCGACCGCGGACGCACCGCGCTCGTCCATCTTCGCCAGGCGGGCGTTCAGCATGATGCGGAGGTAGTCCAGCATTTCGTTCTCCTACAGATTGTTTGACGTTGGCGCTTGAGAGCCGAGAAGGCCGGAGGCCTCCGTACTCAATGATGGCGTTAATCCGTCGATCGCGGATCGAGTTTTCGGACGAAGCCGCCTAGTCACTCAGGACCATTTGGGCCACTGCAGAGGGAGGAAATCGTCGAATTCCCTGACAACGACCGCCGACTTGTGCTGTCAGTTGTGCGGGCGCTGTACGGCGGAGAGCAGGCCGATCCGCATCGCCGTGACCAGCGCCTGGGCGCGGTTCTGGGCACCGAGCTTCTGGTAGATGCGGGCGATGTGCGACTTCACCGTGGACTCGCTCATGTACAGCTGTTGGCCGATCGCGGCGGCGTTCGCGCCGTCGGCCAGGAGCAGGAGTACGTCGTGCTCGCGCGTCGAGAGCCGCGTCGACTCCGCGCTCATCCTTCGCATCATCGCGCCGGCCAGGCCCGTGCACATGAACGACCGCGGCGAGACCGCCGCGTGCCGGGCCGCGCGCACCACCTCGGTGGAGGGCGCGTCCTTGCCGACGAACGCGGAAGCACCGGCCTCCATGGCCGCGAAGATCTGGTCGTCGCCGGAGTGCATGGTGACCACGACCAGGCCGATCGTCTCGTCGCGCTGGCGCACCTGGCGGATGATGTCGAGTCCGGTGCCGTCCTGCAGCTGGAGGTCGGTGACGATCACGTCCGGCCGGTCATCGCCGTACGACGCGACGGCCTCGGCGACGGTGCCGACCGAGCCGACCACCTCGGTGCCGTCCTCGCGGGCGAAGGCACCCACGAGCCCCTCCCGGACGAGCTCGTGGTCGTCGACGATCAGGACGCGGAGTGGGGTGGTCAGCGTGGTCATGCGCGTTCCTCGGGTCGTCTCGAACTCATGCGAGCAGGGTGTCGGGTTCCACGGTCGCCTCCTGCGGCGACACGCCGGAAGAGGCGTCCAGACGTACTGACACCACGGTGCCGTGCGGGACGTTGTCGGAGACGGTGAGATCTCCTGCCACCAGGGCCGCACGCTCGCGCATGATCTCGAGCCCGTGCGAGTCATGGCGACGCGCCCCGAGCCCGCGGCCGTTGTCGGCCACGACGATCTCGGCACATGGGGGGGCAACCGAGCAATGGACGCTGATGGACGTCGCTCCGGAGTGGCGTACGGCGTTGGTCATCGCCTCCTGCGCGATGCGCAGCAGCTCGCTCTCGATCTCGGGTCGCAGCCGCGTGGTCTGCTCGTCGAGCGTGACGTGGATCGGGATGCCGCTGCTGGCGCCCAGGTGTCGGGCCAGGGAGCCGATCGCGGTGCCGAGGGAGTCGCTCTCGCCGATCTCGGTGCGCAGAGTCTGGACCGAACGGCGTACCTCGCCCACGACCATCGTCAGCCGCTCGCGCAGCATCGTCAGCTGGCGGGCTCGCGTGGAGCCCTCGGGCTCCTGGTCGATGAGCGTGTCGACGAAGTAGCCGAGCGACGCCATCTCCTGCGCCACGCCGTCGTGCATCTCGCGGGCGAGCCGGCGTCGCTCCTCGACGGTCGCGGAGTCGCGGAACGCCAGGAACAGCACCGCGGTGTCGAGCCGCACGGTCGCCGGGCTGAGGTGCCGATCGAGCGCGGACAGTCGGCGGGGGAGGTCCATGGCCTGCGGATCGAGGCCCGGGGCGAGAACCCCCGAGACGACGGCCGCGACGCCCCCGCCGCTGTTCAGGGGAAAGGCGAAGCTGTGCCCGGCGATCCGGACGTTGCCGGTCATCAGGCTGTACTGCGCCAGCTCCTCACTGACGGTGAGGTCGGGCGTGGCCAGCCCCGAGTCGCCGACCAGCGGCGTGAGCACCTCACCGCGCGGGATGTGAATGGTCACGGCAGAGACCGGCAGCTCGTCGCGCACCGCACTGGCGATCTGACCCCCGAGCGCGACCGGGTCCAGTCCGGAGCTCAGCCGGCCGGACAGGGTGATCAGCTCGCGGATCAGGGTCTGGGCGTCGCGGTAGGCGCGCTGCGGGTCGTTCACCTGCAGGAAGGTGCGGCGGACGAACGCCGCGATCAGTCCGAGCCCCAGCCCGGTGACCGCCCACGTGAACGCTGCGCTGCCTTGGTCCTGGTCGAGGCTGGAGGTGGTCAGCACCACCACGACGTACGCCGTGAGCTCGGCCGACAGGGACAGCACGACGCCCCGGACCCCACGGCTGAGGCCGGCTGTGAACGGTGGAACAGCGATCGCGCCGAGGATCGCGGTCGTCGAGTGTGACGACAGTCCGGCGACCGTCGCCACCAGGAGCGAGTCCATGACCAGGATCAACGTGGCGGGGAGCCCGAGCAGCTCCGCGGCCGTGACGGCCGCCCACACCGCACCGGTGGCCAGCAGGGCGAGGAGGAGCAGCTGGTTGTTCTTGAGGATCAGGGGCATGACCAAGCTCAGGAGCGCGAACGTCCGCGCCCCGACGGCGAGCCAGGTGTGCTGCCGGCCAGCACTGCCCCAGATCATCGGACGCGGGTCACCCCGCCCCTGAGAACGAGTCGATGATGTGGATGACGGCGGGACCCATGACGGCGATGAACAGGGTAGGGAGGATGCAGAAGATCAGCGGAACGGTGATCTTCACCGGCACCTTCTGCGCCTGCTCCTCGGCCCGCTGACGCCGCTTGGTCCGGATCTCCGAGGACTGGATGCGGAGCACGTTGGCGATCGGGATACCGAAGCTGTCGGCCTGGACCATCGCGGTCACGAAGCTCTTCACGTCGTCGACCTCGGTGCGGTCGGCGAGACCACGCAGGGCCGCGGCACGTCCCTGGCCGATCTGCATCTCGCGGAGCACCCGGGAGAACTCGTCGGCGAGCGGTCCCTCGGTGTTGCGAGCCACCTGCTGGACGGCTGCGTCGAACGCGAGCCCGGACTCCACGCTGATGGTCATCAGGTCGATCGCGTCCGGCAGCTCCCGCTGCATCCGCTTCGAACGGTCATACACCTTCTGGTACAGGTACAGGTTGGGCCCCAGCCAGCCGACCGCCGTGGCGCCCGCCACCAGGACGATCCGCACCGTCAGGCTCGTCCCTATCACGGCCGTGAGCGCCACCGAGATCAAGAAGAGCGCGATCGCCCCGATCACCTTGCCGGCCTGGACGCGCTCGATGGTCCACCCGGCCGGGTTGCCGGCGACGTCGAGGCGCTTGCGGATGCGTTCGGGGGCGTCACTGCCGGAGAACCGGCGGGCGATCTTGGACGCGCGCTCCTGCAGCGGCGACATGATCCGGTCGGCGAACGTCTCGTCGAACTCCTTGACGAGCTCCGGCGAGTGGTTCGTCAGGGCCTGCACCAGCTGGACCGAGCGGTCGACGCCCGACGCGGAGTGTCCGCTTGCGGTGGTGCCGACGGCAGCCGACACCAGCACGATCGCGAGGAGGACGAGCGCGCCGCCGAGAATCAGGAGCAGAGTCATCTCACACCTCGACCTTGACGATGCGGGACATCCAGAAGATACCCACGGAGAGGATCATCGCACCACCGATGAGCATGGCGATGCCCATCGGCGTGGTGAACAGCACCATGACGTAGGAGCGGTTGGCAAGCACCAGGTACAGGAGGAACGCCGGAGGCAGACCCCCGAGCACCATCGCCGAGAGCTTGCCCTCCGCCGCAAGGGCGGCGACCTGGCGTCGGATGTACTCGCGCTCGCGCATGGTGTTGGCCACCGTGTTGAGCAGCTCGGCGAGGTTGCCACCGACCTGTCGCTGGATGTTGATCGCCATCACGACCCACTCGAAGTCCTTGCTCTGGAACCGGTCGGCCACGCCCTGGAGAGCGGTCTCCAGCGACAGCCCCAGGCGCGTCTCGACGAGCACCTTGCGGAACTCGCCGGCGATCGGCTCGGTGCCCTCGCGGACGATGGTGTCGACGGACTGGGCGAGCGAGAGACCGGCCGCCAGCGAGCCGGACATCAGCTGCAGCGTGTCGGGGAGCGCCCGCTCGAACTTCTTCTTGCGGTTCTTACGACGGAACCCGAGGTAGAACCACGGACCGACGGCGCCGAGGATGATGAAGAGGAGCCCGATGATCAGGTCTCCACCGCCGAGCAGCAGCCCGACGATCGACGAGACGAGAAAGACTCCGGCGTGGAACAGGAGCCACTCGGCCGGCCGCCACTTGCTACCCGCGCCATCCAGACGCTGGGCGATCTTCGCCTCGAGCCCCTTGTTGCGCTTGAGGACGTGCGCCGCCGCGGTCTTGGCGGACTGAAGTGCCGATTCCTCGGGATGGCTCTGGGTGGGCATCGCGGCCGCGCCCGGCATCCCCGCCGCCGCGCGCTGGGCGTACTGCACGACGCGCTCCTCGGTGGACAGGGTCCGGTCCCGAGGGACAGCCAGCACCAGCAGCACCAGCACGCCCAGACCGAGCGCGCCGAGCCCGGCGTACATCAGCCAGCTCGTGTCCGCCGCCGAGGAGGCGAGCGGGAGGACCAGGGTGCTCACCAGGGTCACCGCAGCCCGTCCATTGCGAACAGCATCGGGTCCACGTGCACGTTCGAGTGCTCCATCTTGTCCAGGAACTTCGGTCGGAGGCCCGTGGAGCGCAGGTAGCCCTGGGCCCGGCCCTCATTGTCGAAGCCGGCGGAGTGGTCGTAGACGAAGATGTCCTGGAGGGTGATGATGTCGCCCTCCATCCGCTCGACCTCGGTCAGGCTGGTGATCCGGCGAGACCCGTCCTTGAACCGTGTCTGGTGCACGATCAGGTCGACCGCGGAGGCTACCTGCTCGCGGATGGCGCGCACCGGCAGGTCCATGCCGGCCATCAGCACCATCGTCTCCATGCGGGCCAGCGTGTCGCGGGGACCGTTGGAGTGCAGGGTGCAGATAGAGCCGTCGTGGCCAGTGTTCATGGCCTGGAGCATGTCGAGCGCGGACGCGTCACGGACCTCGCCGACGATGATGCGGTCGGGGCGCATACGCAGGCTGTTCCTGACCAGGTCGCGGATCGTGACCATGCCTCGACCCTCGATGTTGGCCGGGCGGGACTCGAGCCGGACCACGTGGTCCTGCTTGAGCTGGAGCTCCGCTGCGTCCTCGATGGTGACGATGCGCTCGTCCTCGGGGACGAACGACGACAGCACGTTGAGCGTGGTCGTCTTCCCGGCGCCCGTGCTGCCCGACACGATGATGTTCAGGTGGCCGCGCACGCAGGCCTCGAGGAAGTCCACCGAACGCTCACTGAGGGTGCCGAACGCGATCAGGTCGTCGGAGGTCAGCGGGTCGGCCGCGAACTTACGGATGGTCAGCGAGGACCCGTCGACGGCCAGCGGCGGGATCACGGCGTTCACACGGCTTCCGTCAGGGAGCCGCGCGTCGACCATCGGGCTCGACTCGTCGACACGACGGCCGATGCGGGAGACGATCTTGTCGATGGTGCGGCGGACGTGGGCCTCGTCGCCGAACTGCGCGTTGGCCTTCATCAGCTTGCCGTCCTTCTCCAGCCAGATGGAGTCGGGGGCGTTGACCATGACCTCGGAGACGTCGGGGTCGCGCAGGAACGGCTCGATCGGGCCGTACCCGAGGATGTCGTCGCTGATCTCCTGCGTGAGCCGGTTGCGGTCGGCGTTGCTGATCGGGCGCTCCTGGGAGCTCATCAGCTGCCCCAGGACGCCGCGGACCCGCTGGTCGAGCTCGGCCTGGTCGAGGTTGGCGTCGTACAGCTGCGGGCCGAGCTGCTTGAGCAGCTCGGTGTGCACGTCCTGCTTGAGCTCCTCGAGACGGTCGTGCTCGGCGCTGCCGCGACGGGCGATGCGGCTCGCCGACAGCGGCGCGGTGCGAGGACGGCCGGCGTCGTCGCCACCGTCCGCGCCCTGCGGCGGCGGCGGCGACGTGGTCTCCGGGGTGTCCGGACCCCGCGGAGCCGAGGGAGGCGTCGGGGTCGTACCGGCCTCGCTCTGCTTGCGGGCCGCGGCCAGTCGTTCGGCGAGACTGCTCACGATGTCACCTCTTGATCCGGAAGAGCTTGGCGAACCGGTCGTTGTCGGAGGAGTCGGCCGAGGGGGTGCGGCCCAGGTCTGCCACTCCTGCCGGTTCGCCGACGAGCAGGGTGGAGAGGTTCCGGAACGCCGAGCTCGACGGGTGGTGCGGGCTGGCCGCGATGATCGGCGTGCCGGCGTTGGTGGCAGCCGCGATGTCGATCGACGTCGAGATCTGCGACGCGACACTCATGCCGAGGATCGCCTCCACCTTGTCGGCCCCGATGCCGACGGCGTCGTCGGCGCGGTTCAGGAGGAGGTAGCGGTGACCGTGCCCGATGTTGAGCATCTCGAGCGTGTCCAGGGCCACCTTGACGTTCTTCAGGGTCGGGACGTCGAGGGTCGCCACGATGATGCACTCGTCGGTCTCGTCCAGCGCCGTGAGCGTCTGCTCGTCGAACGCCGGCGCGGTGTCCACCACGACGTAGTCGTACATGGTGCGCAACGTGCGCAGGACCTTCGAGATCAGCAGCGGTGTGATGCGCTCACGTACGTCTGGGTGGCTCGGGGCCGCCAGAACCTTCAGGGCGTCCTGGTAACGGGTCAGCAGCGAGTTGAGCATGGGCGGGTCGAGGTCCTCCTCGGACCCGATCGCGTGCTCGATCGTGTGCGAGGGGAACAGCTGGAGCGTGATCGCGACGTCGCCGAACGCCAGGTCGAAGTCGACCAGGCACACCTGGCGCGAGCCATTGTCGGTCAGCGCGAGGGCGAGGTTGACCGCGACCGTGGTCTTGCCGACACCGCCCTTGGGCGAGAAGACCGAGATCACGTGGCCGTTGTGCTTCGAGGCCTCGGGTCCGCGGAGCGCCTGCGAGAAGGTGTGCGCGCGGGAGACGGCCCCGGCGACCAGGTGCAGGTCGTCCATGGCGACGACCTCTCTGGCACCCGCCTGCATGGCCCGAGCGAGCAGCGCGGTGTCGAGGGCGGGTCGCACGAAGACGACGCTGGTGGCCGGCCGCGAGACGCGAAGGCTCTCGCACACGGTCACGCCGTCGCCGAACGAGATGTTCGGCCCCAGCACCACGACGTACTCCTCGGGGTGCTGGGCCAGCCACGGCAGCAGTCGCTCGGTGGTGTCCACGGACTGGCAGCCCGGGGGCAGCGCACCGAGCAGCCGCCGGGCTGTCGTGCTGTCGGGATCGACGATGACGGGCATGTCAGCTCACTTGCCGAAGAGGGACTGGACCAGGGTGGACGTTCCCGCGGCGGACTTGACGTTGCTGTCCGGGGTGAGAAGGCCGAAGGTGAGGTCGAGCGCCTTGGACGCCACGATCACCTTCTGTGCGTCCTTCTGCGACACGGCGATCGTGAGCAGGGTCCGCGGCAGGGTCTCGGTGGTCTGGACGCCGCTCTCGTCGGTGGACGTCGAGGTCGTCGGCGGCTGGGGCGAGCCGACGTTCAGGACGGTGACCTTGGGCAGCAGGAGCCGGGTCGACTGGATGTCGCCTCCGGTGGAGGCGCCGGTCGTCCCGTTGGTCAGCTGACCGGTCACGAAGATGGCGACCGCGGAGCCGTTCTGGATGTTGCCGGCGACTCGGTCGGGGTCCGTCAGGTTGACCGAGATCGCGATCATGCCCTTCGGGATCGCCAGCGTGGATGAGGTCGCCGCGACCGTGTTGCCGAACTGGCTCTCGATGATCTGCTGGCCGGCGAAGATCGGTACCGAGGCGATCTTGCCCTTCAGTGCGGTCGTGGTGGTCTGGTATCCGCTGGTGAGCTGGTTCTGCGGCACCGGCTGGAGCGAGATCTTGCCCGCGGTCAGCGCCTGGTCGTAGTTCTCTCCGGCGGCGATGTCCTGCGTGGCCTTGAGGACGCTGACGTTGTCGAACTTGTTGTTCGCACGCTTGTCGGCGCCTTGGACGTAGAGGAAGACGAGTGCCGTGCCCATGACGGCAACGAACACGGCGAGAATGAGGAGCAGCCTACGGCGATCCATGGCCGGTTTACCTTTCGCTCGGACATCTGCCGTCCAGCGGATGGCGGGCTGGCAGTACGTGACGCGCGCGAACCGTGCTCGGACGGAGGGGATTTTCGCCCTGGTTGAGCCCGGAACTCGCGAGACAGATGGTAGGTGTGAGACCACTGCGCTCGTGGGAAAATGGCAAAACCCTGCATCCGACGAGGCGTGCCTAGACGGTGAACAGGCCGGCGATCTCGTCCTTGTGCTCGCGCACGACGACGTTGCGCTTGAGCTTGAGGCTGGGCGTGAGCTGACCGGCCTCCTCGGTCCAGTCGTGGGGGAGCACCACGAACCTGCGGATGGACTCCGCCCGGGACACCGCTGCGTTGGCCTCGTCGACCGCGTTCTGGATCTCGGTGAGCAGGTCGGGGTCGTCGACGTGCGCGGCGATGTCGCCGGCCTTGCCATGCGCAGCCGCCCAGTCGGGGAAGGCCTCGGGGTCGATGGTGACCAATGCGGCGATGAAGGGCTGTCCGTCGCCGACGACCAGGCACTGGCTGACCAGGAAGTGCGCGCGCACCCGGTCCTCGAGCACGGACGGCGCGACGTTCTTGCCGCCCGCGGTCACCAGGATCTCCTTCATCCGGCCGGTGATGCGGACGAAACCCTCCTCGTCGATCTCGCCCACGTCACCGGTGTGGAACCAGCCGTCGCGCTCGAGGACCTCCGCGGTGGCCGCCTCGTTCTGCCAGTAGCCGGGGAAGACCTGCCGTCCGCGGAAGAGCAGCTCGCCGTCCTCGGCGACGCGCACCTCGGTGCCGGGCAGGGGCTGACCGACGGTCCCGATCTTCAGCGCGTCGGGCCGGTTCACGGTGAGGGCGGCGGTGGTCTCGGTGAGCCCGTACCCCTCGAGCACGGTCAGCCCGATCCCGCGGTAGAAGTGACCGAGCCGGTCGCCGAGGGGTGCGCCGCCGGACACGGCGTACCGGCAGCGGCCGCCGAGTGCCGCCCGCAGCCGGGAGTACACCAAGCGGGAGAACACGGCGTGCCTGGCCCGGACCGCGACCGGGACCTTGCCGCGCTCGAGCGCCCGCGAGTAGGCGATCGCGGTCTCGGCGGCGCGGTCGAAGATGCCACCACGCCCCTCGGCGGTGGCGCGTTGCGACGCGGTGTTGAACACCTTCTCGAAGACCCGGGGTACGGCGAGCAGGAACGTCGGCTGGAACTCGGCGAGATCGGGCAGCAGCCGCTTGACGTCGGCGCTGTGCCCGAGCCGTACCCGGGCCTTCACGGCGCCGATCTGGATGATCCGGGCGAAGACGTGGGCGAGCGGCAGGAACAGCAGCGTCGAGGCGTCGTCGGCCTCGAACAGCTCGTGCAGCTCGGGAACCGCGACCCCCAGCTCCGCCATGAAGTTGCCGTGGGTGAGCTGACAGCCCTTCGGGCGGCCGGTCGTGCCGGAGGTGTAGATGACCGTCGCCAGGTCCAGTGGGGTGGCCGCCGTCCGCCGGCTCTCGAGCGCGTCGTCGGAGATGTCCTCGCCCAGGCGGCTCAGGACCGCGACGCCGTTGTCGGCCAGCGACCAGACGTGGTTCAGGTCGGTCAGCCGGGAGCGCCGCTCGGCGATCCGAGCGGTGTGCTCGGGACCCTCCGCCATCACGGCCACGGCCGCGGAGTCGCTCAGGATCCACTCGATCTGGTCCGGCGACGAGGTCTCGTAGATCGGCACGGTGACCGCTCCGGCGAACCAGATCGCGTAGTCGACGAGCGTCCACTCGTAGCGGGTCTTGGAGATCAGGGCGACCCGGTCACCGGCTCCGATGCCGGCGGCGACCAGACCCTTGGCGACCGACCGGACCTCGCTCAGGAACTCGGTGGCCGTGATGTCGCCCCACCCCGCGTCGGTACGGCGCGCGAAGACCACCGCCTCCGGCGCCTCCGCGGCGTTCGTCACGACGTCGTCGGTCAGGTTGCCGGTCGCCGGGATCTCGACGTTCAGCGGAGCGGAGTACTCACGCACGCTGCCTCCAACGCTCGCTCCAGGGGTGGGTCACGGGTCCGGGGGGAGGTTACCGCCGGGCGCCCCGAGGGCGATCCGATAGTCTCGCCGCGCCGGTGAAGCCGCGCCGCCGTCGGCGCCGTACCGGTCTCCGACACCGCAGTTCCACCGGCCCGAGGAGGTCACGATGGCCGACCAGACCACGTCGTCGATCGTCGTCGACGCCTCGCCCAGCGCGGTGATGGCGGTGATCGCGGACTTCCCGGCGTACCCCACCTGGGCCAAGGGCGTCACCACCGCCGACGTCCTCTCCGAGCTCCCCGACGGTCGCGCCGAGCAGGTCTTCTTCAAGCTCGACGTCTCGCCGATCAAGGACGAGTACACGCTCGCCTACGTCTGGTCCGGCGACGACCAGGTCACCTGGACCCTGGTCGAGGGCAAGATGCTGCGCGCGCTGGACGGGGCCTACGTGCTCTCCGAGCGGGGCGACGGCACGACGGACGTGACCTATCGGCTCGCCCTCGATGTCTCCATCCCGCTGATCGGGATGCTGAAGCGCAAGGGCGAGAAGATCCTCATCGACACCGCGCTCAAGGGGCTCAAGAAGCGCGTCGAGTCGCTCGGCTGACCGGGCTGAACTGACGGCCCCGGCTCGTGCGGATCCTCCTGTTCACCGGCAAGGGCGGCGTCGGCAAGTCGACCGTCGCGGCCGCCACCGCCGCCCTCGCCGCGGAGTCGGGCCGGCGCACGCTGGTGCTGTCGACGGACGCCGCACACTCCCTTGCCGACGCGTACGCCGTGAACGTGGGCAGCGAGCCGCACGAGGTCGCGCCGAACCTGTTCGTCCACCAGGTCGACGCGCAGCGCCGGTTCGAGGAGTCCTGGGCCGAGATCCAGGGCTACCTGCTGTCGGTGCTCGAGGTCGCCGGGGTCGACCCGGTGGCGGCCGAGGAGCTGACCGTCATCCCGGGTGCGGAGGAGGTGCTCGCGCTCCTCGAGCTGCGGCTGCACGCGCTGTCGGACGACTGGGACGCCGTGGTGGTCGACTGCGCGCCCACCGCCGAGACGCTCCGGCTGCTCGCCCTGCCCGAGGCGCTGGGCTGGTACATGAGCCGGGTGTTCCCGGTCGAGCGCCGGGTGATGCGAGCGCTGAAGCCGGTGCTGTCCCGCGCGGCGGGTGTGCCGATGCCCGAGGACGACGTGTTCGGCGCCGTCGAGCGCCTGCACGCCGAGCTCGACCAGGTGCGCGCCCTGCTCACCGCGCCCGACTCGGGCGTGCGGCTCGTGCTGACCCCCGAACAGGTGGTGCTCGCCGAGGCCCGGCGGAGCTTCACGACGCTGTCCCTCTTCGGCTACCGCGTGGACGGAGTCGTCGCCAACCGCGTCTTCCCCGACACCGCGGGCGACCCGTGGCGTGAGGGCTGGGTGCGGGCGCAGACGGAGGTCCTGACGGAGGTCGAGCAGTCGTTCGCGGGCATCCCGGTCTGGCGGTCGGAGTTCCGGCCGACGGAGCCGGTGGGGCTGGCCGAGCTCCTCGAGGTGGGGCGCGCCCTGTACGGCGGCACGGATCCGCTCGACGTACGTCGGTCCGAGGAGCCCCTGCGGATCACCCGTAGCTCCGAGGGCGCGGTGCTCCGGCTGCGGCTCCCGTTCGTGGGGCGCGGCGACGTCGACCTGGCCAGGGACGGCGACGACCTGGTCGTGACGGTCGCGTCGTATCGTCGTCTCCTCACCCTGCCCGCCGGGCTGGCCCGCCGTCGCGTGGCCGGCGCCCGAGTGGACGGGGGCGAGCTCCAGGTGAGGTTCGCCGGCGAGCGAAGCGAGAGGTGAGCCGAGAGGTGAACGACGCGTGAGTGAGAACGACGGTCCCGAGCCGCCGGTGGGCAGCGTCGCCGAGGAGGCCGCGAAGCTCTTCGGTGCGCTCTCGGGATGGGCCCGCGAGCACGGCGACGGCGTCTCGAGCATGGCCGGGTCGATGGCCGGGTCGTTGGCCGAGGACCTCCACGAGCACCTGGCGACCGGTTCGCCGGAGTGCGCGTGGTGCCCGGTCTGTCGCACCGTGGCCGCGATCCGGCAGACGAACCCCGAGGTGCGCGCCCATCTGGCCAGCGCTGCGTCGTCGTTCATGCTCGCGGTCTCGGGGATGATGGCGCCTCCGACCCACGCGCGGAGCGAGGGTGTCGAGCGGATCGACCTCGACGCAGACCCCGACGACGACCCCGACGACGACACCGGCGACTGGCCCGAGGACGAGTCGTGAGCCTGGCCTGCGGCATCGATGTCGGCGGCACCAAGATCGCCGGTGGCGTCGTCGACGAGCACGGCACGATCCTCGAGGAGCTCCGGGTCGAGTCGCCGGCCACCGACGTCCCCGCGATCGAGGCCGCGATCGAGAAGCTGGTCACCGAGCTGCGCACCCGCCACCCGATCGAGGCGGTCGGCGTCGGCGCCGCCGGCTACATCGACAAGGCGCGTGCGGTCGTGCTGTTCGCGCCGAACCTGGCCTGGCGCGACCTCGACCTCAAGGCGGACCTGGAGCAGACGCTCGGACTCCCCGTGGTGGTGGAGAACGACGCGAACGCCGCGGCGTGGGGCGAGTTCCAGTTCGGGGCCGGCCACGACGTCGACGACCTTCTGCTCGTCACCGTCGGTACGGGTGTCGGGGGCGGCGTGGTCCTGGACGGGTCGCTGTACCGCGGAGCCTTCGGCGTCGGCGCCGAGATCGGGCACATGCGAGTGGTCCCGGACGGGATCCTGTGCGGCTGCGGCAACCGTGGCTGCCTCGAGATGTACGCCAGCGGCTCGGCGCTGGTCCGAGAGGCTCGGGCCGCGGCCCGAGCCGGCTCACTGCTGGCGGCCGACCTGCTGGAGCTGGCCGGCGGCGATCCCGGTGCGATCACCGGGCCGTTGGTGACCGATGCCGCTCGAGGCGGCGACACGTTCGCAGTCGAACAGCTGGCGACCCTCGGTCGCTGGCTCGGCGAGGGCATCGCGTCCCTGACTGCCGTGCTCGACCCGGCCGTGGTCGTGGTCGGTGGCGGCGTCAGCGCCGCGGACGAGCTGCTGCTCGAGCCCACGCGGGCCGCGTTCAAGTCCCAGCTGACCGGGCGCGGCCACCGGCCGATGCTCGAGATCCGCAGGGCGCGGCTGGGCAACCGGGCCGGTCTGATCGGCGCTGCCGACCTCACGCGGCACTGAGCGTCGTACCGGCGAACCGACCGAAATCGCCCGGTGCATGCTCACCGGCTGCCACGATCGGGCCATGGGCGAACGCGCGGTGCGGTGGGCTCCACCTGCGCTGGTGCTCGTGCTCCTCGGCTGGATCGCGGCCCGGGCCGCACGCCCGATCCGCGACCCGGACGACTGGTGGCACCTGCGCCTCGGCAACGACCTGATCGCCCAGCACTCGCTGGCGACGCCGGCGCACTGGTCGGTCTTCGCCACGGTCGACTGGGTGCCGACCGAGCCACTGCCCGAGATCGTCGCGGCGTACGTCGACCGCTGGTTCGGGCTCCCGGGTCTGGCCGTCCTGTTCGCGGTCGCGGGCATGGTCGTGGTCCTCACCGTGTACGTGACCTGTCGCAGGTGGGCCGCGCCCCTGCCGTCCGCACTGGCCACGGTCCTCACGGTCCTCGCCGCCTCCGCGTCGTTGACGTCGCGGCCGCAGCTGATCAGCTTCGTGCTCTTCCCGATCGTGATCTCGGCCTGGCTGCGCACCGAGCAGGACCACCGCGTGCGCTGGTGGCTGGTACCCCTGGTGTGGCTCTGGTCGCTGTGCCACGGCTTCTGGTTCCTCGGGGCCGGGTACGGCGTGCTCTTCGTGGTGGGCTTCGCGCTCTCCCGCTCGATGTCCCCTCCGGTGCTCCTGCGCCAGGGCGCGGTGGCCATCGCGTCGTTCGCCGTGGTCGCGCTCAATCCCGTGGGGCTGGGCGTGCTCGAGGCTCCACTGGCGGTGAACAGCACCTCGCAGTACATCGCCGAGTGGGCTCGCACCGACCTGACCAGCCTGGCGGCGCTCGGAGCACTCGTGATGCTGGTGGCCACCGCGGGCCTGTGGGTGGCCACCCGTCATGGTGCGAGCTGGCCGCGGGTGCTCGTCCTGGTCAGCGCCGTCTTCTGGACCTGGTACGCCGCGCGCACGGTCGCCGTGGCGGGGCTCGTCGTCGCCCCGCTGTTCGCGGCCGCCCTCGACCGGCTGGTGCGTGCCGGCAACGGGGAGTCCACCGAGACGGGTGCAGGTGAGGGGCCACGTCGCTCCGAGATGGCCGTGCTCGCCGCTGCCGCCGCGGTCGCGGTGATCGTCGTCGGTGCGCTGGCGCCGAGCACCTCCGACCGTCCCGGTGATGTGCCGACGCGCCTTGACGCGACGCTCGACCGGCTCCCACCCGGCACGCGGGTGTTCAACGCCTATGCGCTGGGTGGGTGGATCGCCTGGCGCCATCCGGACCTCGAGCAGTACATCGACGGGTTGATCACGCCGTACTCCGACCGGCACGCGCACGACTACACGATCGCCGAGGCGACCGAGCCCGGCTGGTACCGCGTCGTCGAGGCGTCCCGAGCTCAGGTCGCCCTTCTTGCCGACAACTCTGCCCTCGCCGCCCGGCTGCAGGATCGGGGCTGGGTGGTCGACGGGACCGACACGGGGTACGTGCTGCTGGTGCCACCCGGAGACCCGGCGCGGTCCTGACCCGGCACCCGGCGTCGTTCAGACCCTGGCGCCGTCGTCGTCGGGGTCGCGCGGCGCCATCGTCGCGACGAGGTAGCCGAAGGATGCGATGAAGGCGATCACGAGCCCGACGGTGAGGATGCTGGGCAGCGCGTAGTCGATCAGGTTGATCACCACCAGCACGATCGGCGACGCCACCAGGCCGACCCACGCCACGCGGCGTTCGGGAGTGATCACCGGCGGCGGCGGGAGCGGCGGCGGCGTGAAGGACTCGTCGTCCTCCAGGTCGAGGAGGAACGGCTCGTCGGGCTCGGGTTCGGGCTCGGGTTCGGACAGCGGCGTGGTCAGCTCGATCAGACCGGGCACGTCGGGGCTGTCGCCGTAGTGGTCGACGATCTCGCGCCAGGCGAGCTCGTCGGCCCGGGCGCGGTCCCCGGGCTCGTCGTCGCGCATGCTCACCCGACCAGCCTAAGCGGTGCCCCCACCACTACGGTGCGGTCACCCGGGCGACGAACTCGGCGGACTCGGCGAAGATGCGCTCGGCGTCGTGGTCGAGCGTGGCCACGTGGTAGCTGTTGTTCAGGGTCCGCTCCTCGATGTCGGCCGAGGCGACCCCGTGCAGGATCGTGGGCGACGAGGACACGTCGATGACGTGGTCGTCGTTCGAGCGGAAGTACAGCACCGGCTGGGTGACCAGCTTCAGGTCCGGGACCACCACCTTCCACATCGCGGTGACCTCGGCCAGACCCTTCAGGGGCAGGCGGTCGTAGCCGTGCTCGTTCTGGTCCGGCTTCTTGATGTCGTTGGCGACGCCGCGGAGGGCCGGCACCAGGTGCTTCAACACCGGCAGCGCGTGCAGCTCGGTACGCATGCTCGAGACGAACGGGTTGACCAGGACCACTCCCGAGACCTGGGTGCCCCGCGTCTCCGCGAGCCGGAGCGCCACCGACCCGCCCATCGACAAGCCGCCGACGACCACGGCTTCGCAGTCCTCACGCAACCGGTCGAATGCCGCCTCGGCCTCGGTGCACCAGTCGGTCCAGGAGACGTGGTTCAGGTCCTGCCAGCGGGTGCCGTGCCCGGGCAGCAGCGGCACCTCGACGGCGTACCCCTGGTCGGCCAGGGCCTGCGCCCACGGCTTCATCGAGGCGGGGGATCCGGTGAACCCGTGTACCAGAAGGACTCCGATCGCGCGCCCGCCGGTGCGGTCGGGCTGGGCCGGGAGGGCCAGTGGAGCGGTCGGGAACTGATGGGTCGGAGTCTCGGCCATGCGGGAATCCTGCCGTACGCCGCACGGCTTGTCAGGGTCCTCGCTGCGCGGGTGCTACTAGGGTGTGCGGGGACGGTGGCGAGTCGACGCGCGAGGGGGTCGAGGTGCTCTACTGGTTCTTGAAGTGGATCGCGCTCGGACCTTGGCTGAAGCTGGTGTTCCGGCCGCACGTCGAAGGCGCCGAGAACGTCCCCGCCTCCGGTCCCGCGATCCTGGCCAGCAACCACCTGTCGTACGCCGACTGGCTCTTCATGCCCTTGACGCTCCCGCGTCGGGTCACCTTCGTGGCCAAGGCGGAGTACTTCACGACTCCGGGCATCAAGGGCTGGTTCCAGAAGAAGTTCTTCTCCGGCGCCGGCCAGGTGCCGATCGACCGCTCGGGTGCGAACGCGGCCGAAGGGGCGTTGGCCTCCGCCCGCCACATCCTCGGCGAGGGGGACCTGTTCGGCATCTATCCCGAGGGGACCCGGTCCCACGACGGGCGCCTCTACCGTGGCAAGACCGGTGTGGCCCGGCTCGCCCTGGAGACCGGCGTACCGGTGATCCCCGTGGCGGTTCTCGGCACCGACGTGGTCGCGCCGCCGGGCAAGACGTTCGGCACGTTCACCCGGCCGGGCGTGCGGTTCGGCACGCCGCTGGACTTCTCCCGCTACGAGGGCCTGGAGAACGACCGGTACATCCTGCGAGCGATCACCGACGAGATCATGTACGAGATCATGCAGCTGTCCGGCCAGGAGTACGTCGACATGTACGCCACCAAGGCCAAGGACCTGTCGCAGAAGTCGGCCGCCGAGGCCAGGCGGGCCGAACGTGAGGCTCGTGAGGAACGGGCCGTGGCCGGCGAGCAGAAGCAGGCGTCCTGAGCAGCCAGCACCATCCCGGGCTCACGCCGGGGCTGCGGTTCCCGGTCCGGCCCACCGAGCCGGCCGCGATCGCGGTTGAGGATCGCATGTACCGCTGGCTCGCGGTGCTCCGCTTCGTGCTGGTCGCCAACGCGGTGGGTCTCAACATCTATCGCGACGGCTTCGAGCACCCGGTCGGCGGTGCGCTGCTGCTCGTCGCCATGGTCGTGTGGACGTTCCTGATCAGCTGGGTCTACTACGCGTACCGCCGGCGCACGACGTACTGGATCGTGGCCGACCTGGTCGTCGCCCTGGCGGCTGTGGCGCTGACGCCCGTGGTGAAGGAGCCGGGCTACCACTCGACCGTCCCGGGCTTCTGGATCATGGGCGCGTTGTTCGCGTGGGCGATCCACTGGCGTCTGTACGGCGGACTGGCGGCTGCGGTGCTGTTGTCCGCCACGGACTTGCTCACTCGGGGCTACCTCACCGAGACCGTGTACGGGAACTACTTCCTGCTGCTCATCGGCGGACCGATCGTCGGCCTGATGGTCGACTCGCTGCTGCGGTCGGCGGCGCGGACGGCCGCGGCCGAGCGTGCAGCCGCCGCCGCCACGGAGCGGACGAAGCTGGCCCGCGCCGTGCACGACGGCGTCCTCCAGGTGCTCTCGCTGGTCCAGCGTCGCGCGCCCGACCTGGGCGCCGACGGTGCCGAGCTGGGCCGGCTCGCGGGCGAGCAGGAGCAGGCCCTGCGGTCACTGATCCGGGAGCAGGACGCGATCGACGCCACCCCGGGGATGGTCGACCTGGTCGGGGCACTGTCGGCGCTCGAGCGCCGCCCTGGGGTCTCCGTGGCGACGCCGTCCGGAGGCGTCCTCCTGGAGCGTCGGGCCGCCGACGAGATCGTCGCGGCCGTGTCGGCCTGTCTCGACAACGTGGCCGCACACGTCGGCCCGGAGGCACCGGCGTGGGTGCTGCTGGAGGCGTCACCGCAGGTGATCCAGGTGTCCGTGCGCGACGAGGGGTCGGGCATCCCGGACGGTCGGCTCGAGGAGGCCGAGCGCGCGGGCCGGCTCGGCGTCTCGTCCTCGGTCCGGGGCAGAGTCGCCGAGCTCGGCGGTCGCGCCGAGCTGACGACCGGCTCCTACGGCACGGAGTGGGAGCTCACCTTTCCGCGGTGACGTGCGCCCATGTTCCGCCTCGGCGATTCCCCTGATAAACCCTCGTGCCTTCCATATCCTCGTCACGACCAAGGAGGTCGAACAGGCGTGTACCGGGACCTGCGCGTGACCGGCGACGCGCGGACGCACCCGTGCTTCCTGCTCTCCGTGCTCCAGCGGGACATCCAGGAGGGCAACCGGTGACCGTGCGCGACATCGCCGCGTCGCCCGCGCGGGTCGAGCGCACCACGGGATCGCCGTACCCCCTCCTCACCGGCCTGGCCGTGCTCCTGGTCTCATGGATCCTGCTCGTGCCGCCGTTCGGCGGAGCCGACGAGTTCGACCACGCGTACCGGGCGGCGGCGACAGCCCGTGGCCAGTGGTTCACCACACCGAGCGACGCCACCCGCGGCACCGGTGCGTGGCTCCACGTGCCCCGCGACATCGTCGACGCGGCGCGTCCCGAGTGTCAGGCGCGGGTCTACACCACGGCGTCCGACTGCGTAGGCACCAGGGAGGGCGATGCGGTCCGGATCGCCAGCGGCGCCGGTCGTTACCACCCGCTGTACTACGCCCTGGTCGGCACCGTGGCGCTGCCGTTCCACGGGACCGCGGCCCTCTACGTGATGCGCCTGGCCACCGCCGCGCTGGCGCTGGCCCTGGTCGCCCTCGCACTCGGCGCCCTCCGCACGTGGGCGCGCTCGCGCATCGCGCTGCTCGGGCCGGTGGTCGTGTGCACGCCGGTCGTCGTCTACTCCTGCTCGATCGTCTCTCCCAACGGCGTCGAGATGGCGGCAGGGCTGGCCTTCTGGGCCGCAGCCGTCGGGCTGCTGGTTGCCGATGCGCACGACGTACGCCGGCTGTCCGTCATTGCCGCGGTCTCCGGAGCCACGCTGTGCACCCTGCGACCGATGGGACCGCTCTGGTGCCTGCTCGCGGCGGTCGTGACGCTGCTCGCCGTCCGCTCCGAGCCCGGACGGGTCCGGCTGCTGATCCGTCGTCACGACGTCCAGGTGTCGGGGGCCGTGGTCGCAGTCAGCGCCATCCAGAGCGTCGCGTGGACGGTGGCCATGGGGGCGCTGGAGCTGAGCAAGGTGTCCGATCCCGTGCACACGTCGGTCGCCCATCGCGCGGGCGAGATCGCGCCACTGGTGCCCCTGTGGGTGCTGCAGTCCGTCGCTGCGTTCCCGATGCGCGACGACGCGACGAACCCGGCGGTCTACTTCTGCTACCTCCTGTTGTTCGGTGCCCTCATGGTCACTGCGCTCCGCTGCGCCGATCGTCGGATCCGGGTCGGGATCGCGACGGTCGTGGTGGTGACTCTCGTCCTGCCATTCGTCACCAGCGTCTCGTCGTATGACGAGCTGGGCGCGGCGTGGCAGGGGCGGTACGCGCTGCCGTTCGCACTCGGGATGGCCGTGCTCGCGGGCTTCGCCCTCGACCGGGCCGGCCGTACCCTGCCCGGACCGTGGCCGGTCCTCGCCGGCGTGCTGTTCGTGACCGCTCAGGTGGTCGCGGCGGCGTACACCCTCCACGTGGAGATCGGACGGAGCCCGCTGGTCGACTCGGCCGCCTGGCTCCGGCCCCCGATGTGGCTGCTGGTGGTCCTGACCGCCGTGGGCGCCGTCCTGCTCTGGTGGGGGGACGCCGTACCCCGTCTGCTCGGCAGGGGTGAGGCACGTACGTGACGTCGCCGCGGCCTAGGCTCGCGGTCGTGACGATCCACGCCGAGCACCCGTTCCGGGATCCCGAGCCGGATCCGGTACGCCGCTTCCGTGGTCGGGTGGGCGGCAGGGTCAGCCTCTGGACCGCGGGCGACGAGGACGGCCGCACCGGGCTCACCGTCACGTCGTACCTGCTCGCGGCGGGGGAGGACGCCCGGGTGCTGGCGCTGCTCGACCCGGACGCGGACCTGACCGAGCGGTTGCTCGGGTCGGGGCGCGGGGTGGTCCAGCTGCTGACGTGGGACGACCGGGACCTGGCCGAGATGTTCGCCGGGACGGCACCCGCCCCCGGGGGGATGTTCCGACAGGCCGAGTTCGTGGCCACCGAGTGGGGTCCGCGGCTCGCGACGGCGACGACGTGGGCCGGCGTGCGACTGGAGTCCGAGCAGGAGGTCGGGTGGTCGACCCTGGTCACCACGGTCGTGGAGCACCTCGAGGTCGGCAAGGACGCCGAGCCGCTACGTCACCACCGCGGGCGCTACACACGTGTGGACTGAGACGTGTCCTATGGTCGCTCCATGTCCGACGGGGCCGGCGAGGCGCGCCTGCGGGTGATGGTCGTCGACGACCACCCGATGTGGCGCGACGCGGTCGAGCGCGACCTGCAGGACGCCGGGTACGACGTGGTGGCCGTGGCCGCCGACGGCCACCAGGCGATCGCACGCTTCCGGGCGGCGCGACCGCAGGTCGTCGTGCTCGACCTCCAGATCCCCGGGCCCGGTGGTGTCGAGGTGACCTCGGACGTGCTCGGCCACGACCCGTCGGCGCGGGTGCTGATCCTCTCGGCGTCCGGTGAGCACCAGGACGTCCTGGAGGCGGTGAAGGCCGGGGCGACCGGGTATCTGGTGAAGTCCGCGTCGCGCCAGGACCTGCTCGACGCCGTACGACGAGTGGCCGCGGGCGACAGCGTGTTCACGCCGGGGCTCGCGGGCCTCGTGCTCGGCGAGTTCCGGCGGATGAACGAGGGGGGCCTCGACGAGCCGGAGCCCGAGAACGCGCTGACCGCGCGCGAGACCGAGATCCTCAAGATGGTCGCCAAGGGGATGAGCTACCGACAGATCGCCGACCGGCTGGTGCTGTCCCACCGCACCGTGCAGAACCACGTGCAGAACACCCTCCGCAAGCTCCAGCTGCACAACCGCGTGGAGCTCACCCGCTATGTGATCGAGCAAGGTCTGGACGATGACGACGATGACGACGATGACGACGATGACGACGATGACGACGACGAGTGAGACCGTCTTCCGGCCGGCGACCGCGGCCGATGCCGACGCGCTGACCGCGCTCGAGCGCGACACCAACCTGGTCGCGCTGGCCCACGTCTTCCCCGACATCCCCTACCCGTACGACGACGTCCGCGCCCGCTGGCTGCGGCTGCTGGCTGACCCCGAGGTGAGGGTCGAGGTCGCCGGGCCACCGCGACGACTCGACCTCTACCTCGCCTGGGACGACGAGCGGCTGCGGCACCTCGGCGTTCGCCCCGACCTGTGGGGCCACGGACTAGCCCGCCGCGCGCTGGAGCGCGCCGACGGCGTACGCCGGCTGTGGGTGCTGCGGGACAACGCGCGAGCCCGTGGCTTCTACGAGCACCTGGGCTGGGCGCCGACCGGTCGCGAGCAGGCGGCGGAGTGGCCGCCGTACCCCGTCGAGCTGGAGTACGGCCGATGACCGACTCGCCCGACCTGCTCGCGCTCGCCGACGAGCTCTACGCGCTGCCCCTGGAGGAGTTCACGCCCGCACGGGACGCGAAGGCCAAGGAGCTCAAGGCCGAGAAGGAGCTGGCAGCGGCGGTCAAGAAGCTGAAGAAGCCCTCGGTGGCGGCCTGGGTCGTGAACCTGTTCGTACGACGCGAGGCAGCCCAGGTGGACCAGGTGATCGCCGTCGGCCAGGCCCTTCGCGATGCCCAGGAGGGGATGGACGGCGCGGAGCTGCGGGCGCTGACCAAGCAGCGGCGGCAGCTGACCTCGGCGGTGACCCAACAGGCCCGGGCGCTGGCGAAGGACGAGGGCGTGAAGGTGACACAGGCAGTCGCGGACCAGGTCGAGGCGTCGCTGACCGCTGCGATGCTCGATCCCGAGTGCGCCCGGGCGGTCCGCAGCGGCCTCCTCACCGCGGCGCTGTCGTCGACCGGGGTGGACTCCGGAGACGTCGCGGCCGCGGTCGCACTGCCCGAGGCGCTCGGGTTCGCCGCCACCCCGACCTCGGGCGAGAAGCCCGCCCCGCCGGAGCTGCACGTCGTACCGGGGGACGGTGACGACGCGGCAGCGCGGAAACGCGAGAAGGCCGAGACGGCGCTGGCCGCCGCGCAGGAGACGGTCGACGAGACCGAGTCGGCCCTCACCGAGGCGAGCCAGGCTGCCGAGGAGCTCCAGGCCCGGAGTCTTCAGCTCCAGTCGGAGATCGACGAGCTCCGCCGCAAGCTCTCCGAGCTCGAGTCGTCGGCCGAGGAGACAGACGAGGAGCTGGACGAGGCCGAGGAGACCCGGACCGAGGCCGCAGCCGCCCACTCCGTGGCGGTGAAGACCCGCGACGCCGCCCAGAAGGCGCTCGACAAGCTGTCGTGAGCGGATGGGACGGATCAATTCGCGCCGGAGTGTCGGTGTCCGCGGCGGCTTGATACGTACTATCCGGACGCCCAGGCCAGGGAGCGGCGGACGCCTTCCTGCCAGCGTGCGTACGACGCGTCGGCGGCGGCGCGGGTGTCCGCGTCGGAGGTGGGGTCGAAGCGGGCGTCGAGGTGCCAGGTCTCGCGGAGGTCGTCGGTGGAGTCCCAGACCCCGACACCGAGCCCGGCCAGGAACGCCGCTCCCAGCCCCGTGGTCTCGACGATCTCGGGACGCTCGACGGCGACGCCGAGCTGGTCGGCCTGGAGACGGCAGAGGAGGTCGTTGGCGGACGCGCCGCCGTCGACGCGCAGCGGCGATGAGTCGGCGCCGGGCATCGTCGTGAGCACGTCGCGTACCTCGAAGGTGATCGCCTCCAAGGTCGCCCGCACGAGGTGGGCGCGCGTCGTACCGCGGGTGATGCCGAGGATCGTGCCCCGGGCGTGCGGGTCCCAGTGGGGAGCGCCGAGACCGGTCAGCGCCGGCACGAACACGACGCCCTCCGAGGAGTCGACGGTCGCCGCGATCGCCTCGGTCTCGGCCGCCGAGCCGACGATCTGCAGGCCGTCGCGCAGCCACTGCACGGCCGCGCCGGTCACGAAGATGGCGCCCTCCAGGGCGTAGGTCAGCTCGCCCTCGGGCGAGCGCCAGGCCGCGGTGGACAGCAGCCCGGCATCCGACCGCTCGAGCGACGTGCCGGTGTTGGTGAGGATGAACGACCCGGTGCCGTAGGTGCACTTCGCGTCGCCGGCGTCGAAGCAGGTCTGGCCGAACAGCGCCGACTGCTGGTCGCCCGCCATCCCCGCGATGGGCAGCCCGAGCCCGCAGAACGACGCGGGGTCGGTGGTCGCGATCTCGCCCCAGTTGGGCACGAGGTCGGGCAGCGCGTGGCGGGGTACGCCGAACAGCGAGCACAGCTCGTCTGACCACTGCCCGGTCGAGAGGTCCATCAGCAGCGTCCGGCTGGCGTTGGAGACGTCGGTGACGTGCCAGGTGCCCCGGGTCATCCGGGCGACCAGGTAGGAGTCGACGGTGCCGACGGCGTACCGGCCCTCCTCGACCAGTGCCCAGGTGTGCGCCTCGTTCTCGCGGAGCCAGGTGAGCTTCGTGCCGGAGAAGTACGGATCCAGGCGCAGGCCGGTCAGCTCGGTGACCCGCGCCTCGTGCCCTTCCTCGCGGAGCCGGTCGCAGATCGGCGCCGTACGACGGTCCTGCCAGACGATCGCGCGCCGCGGCGAGCCGAGGGTCTCGCGGTCCCAGAGCAGGACGGTCTCGCGCTGGTTGGTGATCCCGACTGCCCGCAGCGTCGAGGCGTCGTACGACGTGAGCGCGGCGCGGGTGGCCTCGAGCGTCGCCTGCCAGATCTCCTCCGGGGCGTGCTCCACCCAGCCGGGCCGGGGGAAGTGCTGGGCGAACTCCTGGTAGCCGCGGGCGGCGATCCGGCCTTCGGGGGTGACGACGAGCGCGGTGACGCCGGTGGTGCCGGCGTCGATCGCGAGCACGCTCACCGGCCCGACTCCCGGGCGGCGTCGCGGAGCCGTTCGAGGATCTGCTGGTCGATCCAGGCCCCACCGGCATCGACCCGCATCTCGTAGTTCTCGGTACCGGCCCAGTCGTTGAGGGTGTCGAACCCGAGCCTGTGGAGGTGCTCGTCGACCTCGGCCCGGAGCTCGTCGTTGATCGTGACCTGCTCGGCCGGCGTGGACGCGGTCAGGTAGAGGTCGTTGAGGTCGAGGAGCCGGGAGAGCTCGGTGACCGGGTCGGCGTGGTCGTCGATGCGCAGGTCGACCGCGATGTCGTCGCCGCCGGAGTACCCGGCGCCCTCCTTGACCACGAGCAGCGCAGCCGACTGGCGGCCGCGCCGGTCGCCTCCGGCGTCGTCACCCGCGGCGAGGGCGGCGAGCAGGCGCCGGGCCAGCGGTTCGTCGGGGTCGCTGGACTCGAAGACGTCCTGCATCGCGGCCACCACGAAGTCGCCGGCCAGGATGTTGCCCTGGATGGCGTACCCGACCCCGGTCACACCGCCGGCCCAGTCCAGGCAGGCATGACCGGTGTGGGTGGCGGCCCCGCCGTCGACGTCGACGATGCCGACCTGGCGCTCGTCGCGCCCGCCGTCCTCCTCGAGCAGCCGCTGGAGAGCGACCGACGCGGTCGCGCCCTCGTCGAGGTGGGAGAGGGCCAGGCCCTTGTAGGCGACGTTCGCGTCGGCCTGGGTGGCGATCGCCCCGACGCCGGCCACGGCGGCCGGGACGACGGCCCCGACGGCCAGGAACTTGGAGGCGACGGCCACGCCCCAGGACTCACCGTCGGTGGACCGCGCCACGATGGAGAACGTCATGGCGCCACCGTATCGATGTCGGTTTGCCCTCAACCCTGCTTGAAGCTGGAGGATGTCGGGATGCTGCAGCGACTCGGGTTCCCGGACATCGGACCTCATCGGAGGTTCGTGTCCGCGCTCGCGATCGACGCACTGGGCAGCGGCATCTGGATGCCGCTGTCGATGCTCTACTTCCTGCACCAGACGTCGCTCTCGCTGGTCGAGCTCGGCCTGGCGATGACGATCGCCAACACCGTCGCGATCGCCGTGGTGCCGTTCCTCGGCTCGCTGGTCGACCGGGTCGGACCCAAGACCGTGATGCAGGCCGGGAACGCCGGCGCCGCCGTGGCGTTCGTGCTGTACCCGTTCGCCCACTCGCTGGTCGCGGTGACCGCGCTGATCTTCTGCGCGACCGTGACCCGGCAGGCGTTCTGGAGCGCGCTCGGCCCGATGGTCACCCAGATCACCCGACCGGGGGAGCGCGAGCTGTGGTTCGGGTTCCTCCAGGCGATGCGCAACGCGGGGTACGGCGTGGGCGGTGTCGTGTCCGCGGTCGCGCTGACGATCGGTTCCGGGGCGGCGTTCCAGTCGGTCGTCGTGGCGAACGCTGCGTCGTACGTGCTGGCGCTCGGGCTGATGCTCGGCGTAGCGGGCGGTGGCCGACCGAAGGTCGCCGACGCGTCGGCGGCCGGTCGTCAGCGGGGTGGCTGGTGGGTCGCGTTCGCCGATCGCGGCTACCGGTCGCTGATCGCGGTGATCTTCTGCTACGCGATGGCCACGATGACGCTGAACGTGGCGATGCCGGTCTACTTCATCGACCTGCTCGGACTCCCGGGCTGGATCCCCGGCACCGTGTTCGTGATCAACACCGTGATGATCGGCGTCGGACAGGGGCTCGTCGTGCGGGCGATGACCGGGTCGACGCGACGCCGGGTGCTCCACGCCGCCGTCGCGTTCACCGCGGTGTCCTACGCGATGTTCTACGCCGCGGACGCCCTGTCGGTGACCACCGGCATCGTCGTGGTCCTGATGGCGGGCTTCGTCTACACGCTGGGTGAGATGACGTCCGGACCGGTCGTTTCCGCTCTGTCGGCCGAGACCCCGCCGCCGGACCAGCGCGGCCGATACATGGCGGCGACACAGCTGGCCTGGGGTGCAGCGGCGGCCGTGTCGCCGCTGCTCTACTCGGCGCTGCTCGACCGCGGCTCGCTGGCGGCGTGGGGCGGCCCGATCGTGATCTGCGCGGTCTGGGCGGTGCTGGTCGAGGTGCTGACCCATCGGATGCCCCAGGTCAGCCGGCCGGTCACCAACGTGGCCGAGCCCGAGCCGGGGCCCGAGCCGGGGCCGGGGCCGGTCGGCTCGTCGGCGGAAGCGCCCACGACGTCGTGAGTTCCTCCGCGCTCCGGGCAAACGCGCGGGCGCGGGCTCGGCGTACCGCAGGCGGACGGTTGGCCCGGGGAGCGCCGGGCCCTAGGCTGACGGCTGCTCTTGTAACGATCCAACGCGCCAAGATCAGGAGTCAGCATGCGCATCGGGGTCCTCACCGGCGGCGGCGACTGTCCGGGGCTGAACGCGGTGATCCGCGCGGTGGTGCGCAAGGGCGTCGGCGTCCACGGGTTCGAGATCGTCGGATTTCGCGACGGCTGGAAGGGACCCCTCGAGGGTTTGACCATGGAGCTCGGCATCCCGCAGGTGCGCGGGATCCTCCCGCGCGGCGGCACGATCCTCGGCTCGAGCCGGACGAACCCGTTCAAGATCGACGGCGGTGTCGAGCGGGTCAAGGACAACCTGGCCGCGGGCTCGATCGACGCGCTGGTCGCGATCGGCGGCGAGGACACGCTCGGCGTCGCGACCAAGCTGGCCGACCTCGGGGTGAACGTCGTCGGCGTACCCAAGACCATAGACAACGACCTGTCCGGCACCGACTTCACCTTCGGGTTCGACACCGCCGTGAACATCGCCAGCGAGGCGATCGACCGGCTCCACACCACGGCCGAGTCGCACCACCGCGCTCTGGTCGTCGAGGTGATGGGACGGCACGCGGGCTGGATCGCCCTCCACTCCGGGATCTCCGGTGGCGCGAACGTCGTCCTCATCCCTGAGGTGCCGTTCGACATCGAGGAGGTGTGCGACCTGGTGAAGAAGCGGTTCGAGACCAAGTACGCCCCGATCATCGTCGTCGCCGAGGGGGCGGTGCCGCGGGAGGGTGGCGACATGACGCTGGTCTCCGGCGAGGTCGACTCGTTCGGGCACGTGCGGCTCGGCGGCATCGGCGACCGGGTGGCCGCCGAGATCGAGCAGCGCACCGGTGCCGAGGCACGGGCCGTCGTCATCGGTCACGTGCAGCGCGGCGGCACCCCCACGGCGTTCGACCGCTGGCTCGCCACGCGCTTCGGCCTGCACGCCATCGACGCCGTCGCCGAGCAGGACTTCGGGAAGATGGTCGCTCTGCGCGGCACCGACATCGTCCGCGTCCCCCTCATCGAGGGCACCGGTGAGCTCAAGCTGGTCAGCCCCGCGGAGTACGCCGAGGCCCAGGTCTTCTTCGGCTGATCGTCTTGTTGGGGTAGTCCCTGACGTTTCCGTTCACAACATCGCCTATTTGGAACGGAATCGTCAGGGACTACCCCGGATGTGGGATGAGCGGACGTGCGACGTCAGCTCGCGCGACGGCGGTAACCCAATAGCCGCTCGCGCTGGTCCTGGGACAGGTTCCGTCGCTGCTCGACGGTGAAGGTCGGGATCCACCAAGGCGGTGGCTCGATCGTCCACGGACGCACTGCCGCCGGGATGCGGGCGGCTCGGGCGTAGGCCTCGCGTAGGCGGCTGATGAAGGCGAAGGGGGTCATCAGATCGCCGGTGAGCATCTCGACGAACTCGAGGCCGACGGCGCGCAGACGTGCCTCCTTCGCGACGTCGCGGGATCGTTGGGCTCCCTCGAGGTGGAGCGCGCTGTTGTACTCGCCCGCCACACCTGCGACGGGGTCGATCAGATCGGGCGTGCCGAGGTGGCGCCCGTTCCGGTCGAACACCGGCCGGTTGCACAGAGGACGGGCCAGCCCGGCCTCATGCTCCCAAAGGCGATACATCGTCACCTCGGTCGGCGACCAGGCGTTCTCCTCCATGTCCCTGCCGCCCACGCGGGCGCGTTCCATGCCCGTCCATCCGGCCTCGTGGGACAGGAAGTCGAGCAGCTCATTTTGGCTGAGGAGGTCGTCGTACGCCGTCATGGCGGCATGCTGGACCGCCTCGGTGTCGGACGCGGCGTACCGCATCTCGAAGAACAGCGATCGCATCGCGGAGGTGACTCGTAGTCCGCGGTGGACCTCGAGCTCGGTGGGGTCGAGCCGCTCCTCGCTCGTCGCGATGCCCGGTTGCGGGCGGATCGAACGGTCCGCGACGGCGAGGGTGACCGGTCGCACCTCCGTGCCGCCCCCTCGTACGCCGTCGAACCAGGTGCCCCCGAGCCAGCACAGTCCGGCCCAGCCGGTGACGCCGCCGTACGCCGGAAGCACGGCCGCGGCTTCGACGATCCGCTGCTCGACGGTCCGCTCCACGTCGGACGGCACGAACAGTCCACGGCTCGTCCGACGCCAGTGCTTGCTCCGCGCATACCCTTCCGTCGGACCCGTGATTCCGGCGGGGTCGATCTCGACTGGCCACACGAGGTGGTCGGGGAGGCCCCATGGTCGTGCCGCGGGCATGGTCGATGGTGGCGCGAATCGTTCCTTCGCCGCCGGGCCTCTCCACAGGCATGCCGATAGTCCCTGACGATTCCGTCCGGTTGGACGGTCCGTTCGAACGGAAATGTCAGGGACTATCCGTGCGTGGGCGGGGAAGTGGCGGTCAGGGCCCCAGGTCAGGGCAGTAGCACGAGCTTGCCGGTGGTGTGGCCGGTGGCGATCTGGCGGTGGGCCTCGGCCGCGTCGTCCAGAGGGTACGTCGACGCCACCAGCACGCGCAGCGAGCCGTCGCCGGCGAGGCGGGCGATCTCGGCCCGGGCGGCTGCCCGGATGTCGTCGCCCGGGTCGGCGCCGGGACCACCGCCGAGCAGCTTGACGCCCTCGCGGGGGGCTCGCTCGAAGTTCGCGATCGTGGCGATCCGGGCGCGGTCCGCGACCAGCGCCAGGGACACGTCCATCGCCTCGTCGGTGCCGACCAGGTCGAGGGCGACGTCGATGCCGTCGGGTGCGAGCGCGCGGACGCGGTCCGCGAGGCCGTCGCCGTACGTCACCGGCTGCGCCCCGAGCTCGCGCAGGAGGTCGTGGTTGCGCTCGCTGGCCGTGCCGAGTATCCGCGCACCCCGCAGCCGCGCCAGCTGGACGGCCGGCAGGCCGACCCCGCCGGTCGCACCGTGGACGAGCACGGTGTCGCCGGCGGTCACGCCGGTCGCTTCGAGAGTGTGCCAGGCCGTCGCGCCGGTCAGCAGTACGCCGCCCGCCTCGGGCCAGTCGAGGGAGGACGGCTTCGGCGTCAGGGCCGTCTCGTCGACCACCAGATCGGTGGCGTACGCGCCGGTGACCCGGTAGACGATCACCTCCTCGCCGGCCTCATGACTGGTGTCGGGACCGACAGCAGTCACGACGCCTGCGGCCTCGAAGCCGAGCACCAGTGGCAAGCGGGCCGGATCTCCGGGTCCGCGGTACCGCTTCACGTCCGCCGGGTTCACCCCGGCCGCGCGCACCGAGACCCGCACCTGGCCGGGCCCGGGCTCGCCGGGGTCGACCTCCTCCACTGCGAGGTTCTCCGGGCCACCGAAGCCGGTGGCCACGACGCGTCGGCTCGAGCTGCTCATGCAGGGCCAACCTGGCCCGGGTGCGCGGCATTCCGTGACCCGGCCGCCACACGGTCGTTGGGTCGAGCGGGCACCGCGGCACGCCCCGTCGAGCTCCCGGGTCTCGGCGGTGCGTGACCACCGTGCGGAAGGCGCAGCGACCGCGTCGCCGTCCGCGTGACGTCGGCGGTGACAGCGGGGCCGACCCGGCGCCGTACCCTGGGCCGGTGAGCATTCCCGACCTGGCGTCTCTGCACGCGCTCGGCCCGTCGCAGCAGCCGTCCTACCCGGACGCCCGTGCGGTCGACGCAGCCGTCGCGCGTCTGCGCACGCTGCCGCCCCTGGTCTTCGCCGGTGAGTGCGACGACCTCAAGACGAAGCTCGGCGAGGTCGCCCACGGCAAGGCGTTCCTGCTACAGGGCGGCGACTGCGCGGAGACCTTCGCCGGATCCACGGCCGACAACGTCCGCAACAAGCTACGGGTGCTGCTCCAGATGGCCGTCGTGCTGACCTACGCCGCGTCCGTCCCGGTCGTGAAGCTGGGTCGGCTGGCCGGCCAGTACGCCAAGCCGCGTTCCTCCGACCTCGAGACCCGCGAAGGGGTGACCCTTCCGGCGTACCGCGGCGATGCCGTCAACGGCTTCGACTTCACGCCCGAGGCGCGGGTGCCCGACCCGCAGCGGTTGATCGAGGCCTACCACTCGAGCGCGTCGACGCTGAACCTCGTGCGCGCCTTCGTCACCGGTGGCTACGCCGACCTGCGCCAGGTGCACACCTGGAACACCGACTTCGTATCGAACTCCCCGGTCGGCAAGCGCTACGAGAAGCTCGCCGACGAGATCGACAGGGCGATGCGGTTCATGTCCGCGATCGGCGCCGATCCCGACGAGTTCCACCGGGTCGACTTCCACACCTGCCACGAGGCACTGATCCTCGAGTACGAGCACGCGCTCACCCGGATCGACAGCCGCACCGGCAACCCGTACGACGTGTCCGGCCACTTCGTCTGGATCGGCGAGCGCACCAACGACCTGAACGGCGCCCACGTCGAGCTGCTCAGCCAGGTCCGCAACCCCCTGGGCGTCAAGGTCGGTCCGCGCTCGACACCCGACGACGTGATCGCGCTCGCCGCCCGGCTCAACCCCGACAACGAGGCCGGCCGCCTGACCCTGATCACCCGGATGGGCGCCGGTCGGATCAACGACGTGCTGCCCGCCCTGATCGAGAAGGTCACCGCCGCCGGGCTCGAGGTGGCATGGGTCTGCGACCCGATGCACGGCAACACCTTCGAGACCTCGACCGGCTACAAGACCCGCCGCTTCGAGGACGTGATCGGTGAGGTCCAGGGCTTCTTCGACGTGCACCGCTCGCTCGGCACCTGGCCGGGCGGCATCCACGTCGAGCTCACCGGCGACGACGTCACCGAGTGTGTGGGCGGCGGCGAGGAGGTCGCCGAGCTCGACCTGGCGACCCGCTACGAGTCGGTGTGCGACCCGCGCCTGAACCGCGTGCAGTCATTGGAGCTGGCCTTCCTCGTCGCCGAGATGCTGCGCACCGCCTGAGATGACTCCACCGCCGGTCGCCTGGCGGCGTGTGCTACCCCCGGTCGTGGTGGTCGTGGTCGTGCTGACCGCCTTCAGCAACGGCTACGGCTTCGACCGCGACGAGATGTACTTCGCGATGCTGAAGCCGGCGTGGGGGTACGTCGACCAGCCGCCGCTCACGCCGCTCCTGGCGCACGGCCTCGCGTCGTGGTACGACGGCGGCCCGTGGCTGGTGCGGGTCCCCGCGACCCTCTGCGCGGCTGCCTGCGTCGTGATCACCGCCCTGATCGCCCGCGAGCTCGGGGGAGCGGCGAAGGCGCAGGCCTGGACGGCCTGGGGCATGGCCACGACCTCGGCCGTGCTCGTCTTCGGCCACGTCCTGCTCACCTCGGCGCCCGACCTGGTCGCGTGGGGGCTGGTCTCGCTGTGCGTGCTCCGGGCGGAGCTACGCGAGCAGCCGCGGTGGTGGCTCGTCGCGGGCGCGCTGGCCGGCCTCGCGACGTACAACAAGCTCCTCGTCGTCGTGCTACTCGCCGGGATCGCCCTCGGTCTCGCGATCGTGGGGCCGCGCGGTCGCCTGCTGTCGCCGTACGTCTGGGGCGGCGCCGGCCTCACCGTGCTCCTCGGGCTCCCGAACGTGATCTACCAGCTGACCCACGATCTGCCCCAGCTACGGATGGGTCGGGCGCTCGCCGACAACAACGCCGGCGACGTGCGAGTCAGCATGTGGTACCTGCTGATCGTGCTGCTCGGGCCGCCGCTCGCGGTGATCTGGGCGATCGGGCTGCGGGCGCTGTGGCGCGACCCTCGGGTCCGGTTCTTCGTGGTCGTCATCGTCGTGGTCGTGCTGTTCACCTTCGTCTCCGGCGCCCAGCCGCACTACCCGGTGTTCATCCTGCCGATCCCGTTCGCGGCGGGAGTTGTCGCGATGCAACGGCATCTCGGCCGGGTATGGGGGGCGCTGTTCGCGGTCAACGGTGCGGTGTCGCTGGTGCTCGCACTGCCGATCATCCCGGTCGGGACCGTCGGCGCGACCCCGGTGCCCGACATCAACACGTTGGCGCAGGACTCGATCGGCTGGCCGGCGTACGTCGACCAGATGACCGCGCCGTACGACGCCCTGCCGGACCGTGCGCACGCCGTCGTCGTCACCTCCAACTACGGCGAGGCCGGCGCCATCGCCCGCTTCCGCCCCGACGTCCCGGTCTACGCCGCCCAGAACGCGCTCTTCGACCAGGCCCGGCCGGCCGACGACTCCACCACCGTCGTCTTCGTCGGCGGCGAGTACGACCTCGCCCGCACGTTGTTCACCTGCCGGGTCGTGGCTCGGCTCGACAACGGCGTGGACGT
>NZ_DASXQG010000041.1:0-3388 GCF_036493135.1 Nocardioides sp.
GGCTCGAGCTCGGACGGGTACGGCGGGGCGGCGACGCGGGACCCGAGGTTCTCGCGGGTCAGTGCCACCAAGGCACCGGCGTCGCGCAGCTCCTGGGCGTAGGGCAGCTCGGAGAAGGTGCGGCCGACGGCGGTGCCGCCGCCCGGCCCCCTGGTCGCCACCCCGGCGCTCGGAGCGTGGGCGGCGTTCGCGTCGAGCGACGGCGGCCCCGCGGCGGCCCACGTCCGCGTCGCCGACCGGCACGGCGAGCCCGAGCCGGGTGACGACCACGGACGACACCGCTGCCATCACGGTGCCGACGACCGGGTGAGACATCACCGCCATCACGGGGCGGATGATGCTGCGGGTTACGTGCGGCACAGCGGTGAGCTCGAGCCGGGCGACGACCACGGGCGGCACGGCGAAGTGGAGCCGGGCGATGACCACGGTCGGCACGGGGAGGCGGAGCCGGGTTGACGACCACGGCCACTGCCCGCGGGATCGGCCCAGGCGCCGGGCGACGCCACCGCGGACCCCACCAAGAGAACCGCTGCCACCACGATCCCGAGTACTCGTCGCGTCGCAGGCCCTCCAAGAGCTCGACCATTGCCGGGCGAACGCTCATGCACGGTCCACCCCAGAAGAGGGTGGTTCGGCGAAACGCCCGGAAAGGCGTCGACGTACGCACACCCAGACGAGACCGACGGGCACGCCACTCAACGGCCGGCTGGTGCGCTCGTGCAACGACGGATGTTCGGCGGTAGTGACACTTTCGGGGCGCACGGCGCTGAACCGCATGAGGCCACGGCCCTCGGTTCGGCAGCCCGCGCTCGAGCGCGAGTCGTCGGAACGGCTACACCCCCAGCCAGGAAAGGACAGCAGATGAACAGGATGCGGATGACGGCGGTCGCGCTCGTCTCCACTGTCGCCCTCGGGTCGTTCGCCGCAGCAACGACGCCGGCGGCCTTCGCCGACAAGCCGGCCCCGTGCTCCAAGCAGCAGACCCACGTCGACAAGGCCACCGCCAAGCTCGCTGCGCTCACCGCGAAGTTCGCGGCGCACCCCACGACGAAGAACCACAAGGCCAAGAAGGCCCAGGTCCAGCGGGTCGCCCGTGCCACGGCGCGGCTCGACAAGTGCCTGGCCGCTCAGCCCAGCTGACCCGATCGGCCGGCGGTCCATCGGAGAACATGGCCGATGGACCGTCGGCGCACCGGCTGAATCTCGAGCGGAGGCGGCATGCCGGTGTCACCATGTCCGCCATGGCTGATGCCGACGACATGGACGCAGCCGTACGCGCCATGTGCGCGGGAGACGGCGACGCGTTCCGCGCCGTCTACCGGGCCGTGCATCCGACGCTCCTGAGATATCTCGAGGTTCTGGTGGGAACGATGGAGGCCGAGGACGTCGCCTCCGAGACATGGGCGCAGGCGTGCCGCGACCTGAGCCGGTTCGGGGGCGACGCCGACGGCTTCCGGGGATGGGTGACCACGATCGGCCGGCACCGGGCCATGGACCATCTGCGGCGTCGGTCACGACGTCCCCAGGTCGACCGGGACATGACGGGGCTCGACGTGGAGGAAAAGGTCGACGTCGAAGACTCCGTGGCCGAGTCTCTCGGCACCGCTGCCGCGATGGAGTTGATCCGGCAGCTGCCGCGGGCGCAGGCCGAGGCGGTGATGCTCAGAGCCGTGATGGGCCTCGACGCCCGCACGGCCGGAGCGATCCTGGGCCGTCGCCCCGGCGCGGTCCGGACAGCCGCTCAGCGCGGGCTCGCCGCGCTGGGACAGATGCTCGAGGCGCATGAGCCGCGCCACCACCGTCCCCGTGACGGTTTCTTCGTCCACAGCGCTGAGGAGGTGAGATGAAAATGTTCAGGAGACTGTTCCGTGCAGGGCGTCGCACCGGCGTCACGTCGCAGACGTCGCAGCTCGACCAGCTGCTCGATGCTGCGCGGTCTCCGGGAACACCCCGTGAGCTCTCACGCGAGGACGCGTCCGTGATGGTCTTCCATCGTGCTCATCTCGACCGCGCCGCGCGTGGCGACGACCAGGCCACCCGATCCCCCCGCCGCGGCCTCCGGGCCCTCATCGCGACCGGGGGCATCGTGGTCGTGACGTCGTCGGGCTTGGCATTCGCCGCGTCCGGGCACGCGCCCTGGTCGCGGCCGTCGGCACCCACGCCTCCGATCGGGCACCACACCACGGAGACCCGCGACGCGGTGCCGTCGTCGAGCGCCACCGGGCCGGGCGCGTCCACCGAAGCAGCGCACCCTCATGGGCCCCGCGCCGGGAACCCGTCGCGCGCGTCGAGCGCCGCTCATCCGACGCATCCGACGCATCCGACGCATCCGACCCATCCGACCCATCCGACCCATCGCGTGCATCCCACTCATCCGGTCCACCCGACGCATCCGGCGCGCCCGACGCGCACCGTGCCCCTCCACCCGAGTCACCCCACCCACTCGGCGCAACGGCGTACGGCGAGCGTCCAGGTCAGCGCCAGCCCTCCGGTGGGTGCGCACGCAACGGGACGATGATCCACAGCACCACGTACCCGAAGAACGCGACCAGCGAGGCGACGATCCCGACACCCTGATTGACGGTCAGGTCGAAGGCCAGAAACGACGCCACACGTGATGAGTGCTGCCAGCACCAGGCCCGCCCGCGCGATCTTGTTCGCCGTCTCCACCAACCTGGGGCGCCGGCCACGCCGGAACAAGATGAGGTGGTAGGCGATCGGGGCGAGCACCGCCATCGTCGTTGCGACCGCACTGCTCAGCACGACCAGTTACGCGGTCCGCTCGACGTGGTCGAGGGTGGTGAACTTCTCGGTGAACGGTACGGCGAGCAGGAACCCCGTGAGCACCTGGACGCCGGTCCGCGTCGACCGGAGCTCCTGCACGAGCTCGGTCCAGTTACGGGTGATCGTCTGGTCAGAGAGACCGCCCGACGGCGACTCGGGCTCCGGCGTCGTCATCCGTCGGAGGTACTCGCGCCACTGCACGGCTGCGACCGACCGACGACCGGGACCGATCTGCCGTGCAGTCGAGTTCCGCGGCAACGCTTGATGCGGACGTGGTCCAACCCGACGACGTGCTCGTCGCGCCGTGCCCCCGCGCGCGTTGTTCAGGTGCGACGGGGACGCCAGGCGGTCACATCCGGGCCGCCCGTCTTCGTCGTCCGAACAGGATCAGGCCGGCCGTCAGCGAACTGAGGACGTGGAAGAGCGCATCGACTGGGTCGAGGGTGACCTCGGGAGCTGGACTCCGGCGCCCCGGCACTTCGACCTCGTCAGCTGCCTCTACGTGCACGTCAACGGGTCGGTCGCAGAGATGGTGACCAGACTCGGCAACGGCGTCGCGCCGGGCGGGACCCTGTTCCTGGTCGGCCACCTTCCGGTGGATCCC
>NZ_DASXQG010000042.1:0-60143 GCF_036493135.1 Nocardioides sp.
CAGCTGACTGGCGCACTCCAGGCCGATGCCGTCGCTGGCGCCGGTGATCACGAAGGTGGTCACGGGTGGGTCATGCCCTCGACGTCCAGCGCGGTGTCGAGCTCCTCCTCGGTGATCTCGCCGCGCTCGACGTGGAGCGGATGACGCGGCCTTGACGGGTGAGACGACGTACGTGATCACCGGCGGGTCCGACGGCATCGGGCTCGAGTGCGCCAGCCAGATCGCGAGGGCCCGGCCGGACTGCCGGATCGTGCTGCTCGGCCGCAACCCGTCCCGTACCGCGGCCGCCGTCGGGCGCATCCGCGCGGAGTCACCGCGGTGCCGGGTCGACTCGCTGCTGTGCGACTTCGCCGACCAGTCCGCCGTACGCCGGCTGGCCGAGGACCTGCTCCGCACCTGCGACCGGATCGACGTCCTGGTGAACAACGCCGGCACGGTCTTCGCGCGGCGGGTCCTCACCGCCGACGGCATCGAGTCGACGTTCGCGGTGAACCACCTGGGCGGGTTGCTGCTGACCGAGCTGCTCCTCGACCGCGTCCGAGAGAGCGCACCCGCGCGGATCGTGTTCACGTCGTCCGCAGGCCACTACTCCGGCACGCTCGACCTCGACGACGTCGGGTTCGAGCGCGGGTACTCGGTGATGCGCGCCTACGCGCGCTCCAAGCTCGCCAACGTCCTCACCGCGCGTCTTCTCGCCCGCCGCCTCGACGGGAGCGGGGTCACCGTGAACTCGCTCCACCCGGGAGCGATCTCCACCAACATCTGGAGCCGGGCGCCGTGGTTCGCCCGACCGGTGCTGGCGCTGATGAAGCGGCGGATGGAGCGCCCGGAGGTCGGCGGCTCGAGGCTGGCGTACCTCGCGACGAGCCCCGAGGTCGAGGGACAGACCGGCGGCTACTACGACGGCAACCGGCTGCGCGAGCCGTCCCCACTCGCCCAGGACGACGCGCTCGGACAGCGGCTGTACGACGTGAGCGCGCGGCTCGTGGGGCTGCCGGTCTGACCGGCTTCTCCTCCCCGGCCAGGAAGGTCTCGATCTCGCGGACCAGATGCGGCCACGCGGGCTCCTCGGCCATCGCGATGTGGTTGCCGCTGTCGACCAGGTGCAACCGGCTGCCGGGGATCAGCGCGGCCAGCTCGCGCGCCTGCGACTTCGGCACCCGGCGGTCACGCCGAGCGTGCACGATCAGGGTCGGACACCGCACCTGCGAGGCCAGCGGGGAGACGTCGAGGTTCGCGAAGGTGTCGAGGAACCGCACCACGTTCTCCGTGGACGTCGTCGCGCGCTGCAGGGCGTTGAAGGCGTCCCAGCGACCACGGTCGGCGTCGGGCAGGAACTGCGCGGCGAAGACCTGGCGGTACGCCGGGTCGTCGCGGCGCCACCCCACCCGGCCCACCTGGAGGTCGAGCGCCGCCTCCTCCCGCTCCTCCTCGGTCGCGGCACGCGCCAGCCGCCCACGCGCGTAGGCGCCGATCAGCACGATCCGGGTGACCCGCTCCGGGTGGCGTACGGCGTAGGCGATGGCGACGGCGCCCCCCTGGGACATGCCGAGCAGGGGGAACCGGTCGAGGCCGACGGAGTCCACCACGAGCTCGAGATCCTCGACCCAGGCGTCCAGGCTGAACTCGCGCACGTCCCAGTCGGACAGGCCGCTGCCGCGCTCGTCGTACCGGATCAGGCGGCGACCGGCCGAGAGCGCGTCGATCCAGTGGGCCCAGATCGGGCTGTCCCACTCCAGGTCGAGGTGCGTCAGCCAGTTGGCGGCCTTGACCAGCGGGGCTCCCGACCCCGTCGACGCCCAGGCGATGCTGACCCCGTCCGGCGACGTGCAGTACCGGATCTCCTGTGTCGTGCTCCGGCGGTGGCTCACCTCGACCGGAATGGCGGCATCGGGGGCTTCGTCCCCCACCGCCGCGACGAACCGGTAGCCGACCCCGTGCACGGTTGCGATCAGCCGTTGCCCTCGCCCGTCGTCCCCGATCGCCTTGCGGGCGGCCTTAAGCCGGCTGGTGAGCGTGGAGTCGCTGACGAACCGGTCTCCCCACACGGCGTCGAGCAGCTCGGTCTTGGGGACCACCCGGTCGCGGTGGGTGACCAGGTAGACCAGTACCTCGAACACCTGGGGCTCCACGTGGACGGCCGTCCCACCGCGACGGAGCTCGAAACGCGCTGGGTCCAGCTGACAGCTCTCGAACGTGAAGACCATGACCTTCGTCGGCCATTGTCCTCAGCCCGGACCGGGGGCCACAAGCACTTATGGACGTCCCGGTGCTGCGGGGTCAGCGGTGGGACAGGCTCGCCTTGTGGGTCATCGTCGCGGACCGGTTCTTGACCTCGTCGGTCGCCCACACCTTGTAGACCAGGGTGCCTTTGCCCAGGTGCGCCGCCTTGGCGGACCAGGCGTGCTGAGCGTCGACCTTCACGCGGAGCGTCCTGCTCTTCGCGAACGCCTTCGCCTTGGTCGCCGCCTTGATCCAGTGGTGGGTCTTGGCGTCGTAGCCGTACCACGCGCCGCCACGCTTCTCGACGATCTGCAGCGCGACCTTCTGGACACCGGTACCCGCGTCCGTGGCCGTGCCGCGCAGGGTCTTCCACGCCGCGACGGAGTGCTTGTGCCGCGGCAGGTGGAGCTTGACGACCGGAGCCGCCGAGTCGACCTTGACCGAGACGGCAGAGGAGTCGATCGGTGCGGAGCTGTTGCCCGCCTGGTCGGTCAGGGTCACGCGCGGCGTGAACGTGCCATGGGACTTGTAGACGTGGGTGAGGGTCGTGCCCGTGGCCCAGTCCGCCGACGTGCCGTCGCCCCAGTCCACGGTGCGGGCGATCTTGTTGTCGGGGGTCACGTTGTCGTGGATCGCCGTCTGGACGAGGTTCACCTGGGTGTGTTTCGCCCACGCGGTCGCCCGGTTCATGTGGAACGAGCCGGTCGGTGGCTGGGTGTCCGTGGCCGCGTTCGGGGCGGGGTACGCCGCGAGGTACGGCTTGTGGTTGTTCGTGCCGTTCACCACCTCGCCGGTGAAGTCGCCGCCCACCCACAGGGTTCCTTGTGTCGAGGTGAACGCCCAGGTCCCGGGGTAGGCCCCGATGTGCCTCGGCAACCAGCGACCGTCCGGCAGCCCGCTCCCGATGAACACCGCCACCAGCTGCTTGGCCGGCACCGGGTTCTGCGGCGATCCGGAGCTCCAAACCCCTTCACCGAAGTGACCGCCGTAGTAGACGTGGCCGTCACCGGGCACCCAGGCGGCCTGGAAGTCGCCCGTGCCCCGGATGGTGTGCCAGGGCGGCTGGCCGGTGGCGAGGCTGAACGCGCCGCCGGCGTTGCCCGAGGTCGCGACGTAGGCGTTGGTGCCGTCGGTCTGAACGTCCCAGTACTGGTCGCAGCTCGAGCACAGCTTGGCCGGCGCCCAGCCGGTCAGGGTGTTGGTGGACAGGTCGATGGATGCCAGCTCGTTGCGAGCCACGCCGTTGATGTGGGTGAACGAGCCGCTCAGGATCAGCCGGGTGCCGGTCAGGGCCAGGCCGAGCACGTCGTTGTCGGCCGAGAACGTGAAGCTCCCGTCTCGCTTGCCGGTGGTGGCGTCCAACGCACCGATGCCACGCTGAGCGACACCCCCGACGCTGGTGACCTTCCCCGCCACGTAGACGTCGCTGCCGTAGGCGATCAGGTCGCGCACCGTGCCGGCCGCGGCCCCCTTCCACGACGAGACCAGGGTGTGGTTGGCGACGTTGACGGCCACGACGCCCCGGTGGGTGACGCCCTCGACGGTGGTGAACCTGCCACCGGCGTACAGCGTGGACCCGTCGGGTGAGAGCGCCAGCGCACGCACGTCGTTGCTGGCGTGCAGCATCCACAGGAGGGCGCCCGTGGACTCATTGACCGCAGCGATCCCGCCGGTGCCGTCGAGCTTCCCGCCCAGGTAGACCACGTTGCCGCCGTCGAGAAGGGCATGCACCGGGCCGTCGGGGTTCCACGCCAAGGGGCGCGGCTCAGCGCGATAGATCGCGTGTGCCGGTCCGGCGAAGCCGAGCAGTGCGACGAGCGTCGCCGTCGCCGTGGCGCACAACGCGAACGTGCGAGTCCCCCGCATGGTGTCCCCCATCCCCTCGTCCCATGGGGAGCGTAGGGCGACGACACACGGTGGAAACAGGGGTGTGGACGCGTTTGCCCAATCTTGTGTACGCGGTCGTTCGTTGCGCGCGGGGGACCCGGTCGGTCAGTACCAGCCGTGGCTCTGCTTGAAGCCCCACGCGCCGCAGGGTGAGCCGTAGCGTTCGGCGATGTACCCCAGCCCCCACTCGATCTGGGTGGCGGGGTTGGTCGCCCAGTCCGCGCCGGCGGAGGACATCTTGGATCCGGGGAGGGCCTGGGGGATGCCGTAGGCGCCGGACGAGGAGTTCTCGGCGTTGACGCGCCAGCCGCTCTCACCGGCCCACAACGGGATCAGGCAGGACATCTGCGAGCTGTCGAAGCCGAACTTGGGCAGGAGTGCCTCGGCGATCCCCTGCGCGTCCCCGGAGGACAGGCTCTCCTGGCCGCCGACAGCGGGTCCGGTGGAGAGGCCGAGCGCGGCGGCCTTGGCCGGGTCGCGCTTGGTACGCCGGTCCGCGCGCGACAGCGCGGTGCGGTCGGCCGACCGCGACACGACGGCGCTGCGGTCCTGCACGTCCGCGGTCGGGGTGTCCGAGCTGTCGTTGGAGGCGACCGGCGACAGGGAGTCGGCGAAGCTCACCGCCGTGCCGGGCGACTGGACGACGCCGGTCGCGACCGCGACTCCGGTCGCGGCTGCGGCGAGCCCGGTCAGGGTGACCGTGCCGCGCAACGCCTTGCGGGCGGTGCGGCGTTTGTCGCCGATGTGGCGGGGTCCGGACAGGGCAACAGGCTGCGTCGGAACAGGCGCAGCCCGGTGCTTGGGCAGGTACTGCTGCTGAGGGGGCACGAGAGCATTCGGGGGTAGACGACTCGGGTGCGCCCCCCACCTCGACGAGAGCCGAGTTCACTCGAATCGGCGGAGGACCGCCCTGCCACCTTGCATGAGTTGGGGGGGCCGTGCAAACCGAACAGGCGAGAAAGTAGTGGAAATGTGGATGAGTTCAGGACTCACGAGTCACACCGAACACACCGAGCACACCAGTCCCAGCTCACAGCGGGAGATGGTCACGGAACGGTCACGGCGTACGACGTGCGTCGCGGCCGGACCGGGCCGGGGTCAGAGCGCGACGTCCTCCAGCATCTCGGTCACCAGGGCGGCGATCGGAGACCGCTCGGATCGGGTCAGGGTGACGTGGGCGAAGAGCGGGTGGCCCTTCAGCTTCTCGACCACCGCGACCACGCCGTCGTGCCGCCCGACCCGCAGGTTGTCGCGCTGGGCGACGTCGTGGGTGAGCACCACCTTGGAGTTGGCCCCGATCCGGGACAGCACGGTCAGCAGCACGTTGCGCTCGAGCGACTGTGCCTCGTCGACGATCACGAAGGCGTCGTGCAAGGAGCGGCCGCGGATGTGGGTCAGCGGCATCACCTCGAGCATGCCCCGGTCGAGCACCTCCTCGATCACGTCGCGCGAGGTGATCGCGCCGAGGGTGTCGAACACCGCCTGCGCCCAGGGCGACATCTTCTCCGACTCCGAACCGGGCAGGTAGCCGAGCTCCTGGCCCCCGACGGCGAACAGCGGGCGGAAGACCACCACCCTCTGGTGCTGGCGGCGTTCCAGGACCGCCTCCAGGCCTGCGCACAGCGCCATCGCGGACTTGCCGGTGCCGGCGCGGCCGCCGAGGGAGACGATGCCGACCTCGGGATCGAGCAGCATCTCCAGCGCGATCCGCTGCTCGGCGGAGCGCCCGTGGATGCCGAACGCCTCCCGATCACCGCGGACCAGGTGGACGTGCTTGTCGGGTCCGACGCGCCCGAGCGCCGTCCCGCGCTCGGAGAGCAGGACCAGACCGGTGTGGCAGGGCAGCTCCCGGGCGGACTCGAGGTCGGTGGAGCCGACGTCGTACAGCTCGTCGAGCACGGCCGCCGGCACCTCGAGCTCGGCCATCCCGCTGTAGCCAGGATCCGAGTCGCCGGCGTGCTCGGCGTGGTACTCCTCGGCCCGCAGGCCGACCGCCGACGCCTTGATCCGCATCGGGAGGTCCTTGGAGACCAGGGTGACGTCGCGGTGCTCGTTGGCGAGGTTGCGGGCGACGGCGAGGATCCGGGTGTCGTTGTCGCCGAGCCGGAAGCCGGACGGCAGTGACTCGGGATCGGTGTGGTTGAGCTCGACCCGGATCGAGCCGCCCTCGTCGCCGACCGGGACCGCCTCGTCGAGTCTGCCGTGGGTCACCCGCAGCTCGTCGAGCACGCGCAACGCCGTGCGCGCGAAGAAGCCGAGCTCGGGATGATGGCGTTTCGCCTCGAGCTCGGTGATCACGACGACGGGCAGGACCACCTCGTGCTCGGCGAACCGGCGCATCGCGCCCGGGTCTGCCAGCAGCACGCTCGTGTCGAGGACGAACGTGCGCACCGTGGCCTTCTGCCCGGTCGCACGCGTGGTCCGTCGGGTCCCCTGCTTGGCCTGCGGCACCAGACACCCCTCACCAGACCGTGCGGGCACCCCACGCCCGGTCCTGTTCTCCCTCTGCGTGGCGGACCGGGAAGGAACCCGAAGGCCGGAGTGCCGACCTCGCTGGGCGCGGCCTGGCGGCCGAGCCGCACGGCCGACTGCACCGCGCTTGCTGATCGTGAAGTATCACGAACGGGCCTCCCGATTCGATGGGGTTTCCCCAACCCATCGATGCCGCGAAACTACGCCCGTCGTCCGGGGATTGCGGGAGACACGCTGAGGAGGTGTCTTCGGCAATCACGACCGGGTCAGGAGCCGAACCGACGCTCTCGTTGGGCGTAGGCCCGGATCGCGCGCAGGAAGTCGACCTTGCGGAAGTCGGGCCAGTAGGCCTCGCAGAAGTAGAACTCGCTCTGCGCGCTCTGCCACAGCAGGAAGCCCCCGAGCCGCTGCTCGCCCGACGTACGGATCACGAGGTCGGGATCGGGTTGGCCCTTGGTGTAGAGGTGTTCGGCGATGTGGTCGACATCGATCACCTCGGCCAGCTCCTCCAGGCTCGTCCCACGCTCGGCGTGCTCCTGGAGCAGCGAGCGTACGGCGTCCGCGATCTCGCGCCGGCCGCCGTACGGCACGGCGACGTTGACCAGGATCCCGTCGATGTCGCGGGTCGACTCCTCGGCCTCCTTGAGCCGGTTCGCCAGGGCGGCCGGCAGCAGGTCGAGGGCGCCCACCGGGTGGATCCGCCAGCGGCCCTGCTCGGCGAGCTGCTCCACCGCGTCGCCGATCACGCCCAGCAGGCCCTCGAGCTGCCCGGGCGGCCGGTTGAGGTTGTCGGTCGAGAGCAGCCACAGCGTGACCACCTGCACCCCGACCTCCTCGCTCCACTCCAGCAGCGGCTCGATGTTGGCCGCGCCGGCCTGGTAGCCGTGGGTGCTGTCGCCGCCGACGCCCTTGGCCCAACGGCGGTTGCCGTCGAGCATCACGCCGATGTGCTGGGGGATCCGGTCCTTCGGCAGCGCCTTGACCATGCGCGCCTCGTAGGCGGGGTAGAAGAGACGGCGTACGCGCTCTTTCAGCTCCGGTATCGCCGCCACCCCTCGATGGTAACCGGGGGCGGGCACCCACGAAGCAGCAACGGCGACCTTGCCTCGCCGGTATCGTCACCGCATGAGCGACTCGATCCGAGCGGGTCTCGACTCTCTCGCCCAGCACGTGGCCGAGAGCGTCGCGAAGCCGCGGCTGCGCGGGTGGTTGCACCTGGGCACCGCACCGGTGACCCTCGCCGCGGGTGTCGTCCTGATCGCGCTCTCGCCGACCGCGGCCACCCGCCTCGGCTCGGTGGTCTACGTCGTCTCGTCCGTTCTCCTGTTCAGCGTCTCCGCGATCTACCACCGCGGCCGGTGGTCGCCTCGCGTGACCGGGGTCCTGCGACGGCTGGACCACTCCAACATCTTCCTGCTGATCGCGGGCACCTACACGCCGTTCAGCCTCCTTCTCCTGCAAGGCACGGATCGGGTGGTGTTGCTGAGCGTGATCTGGCTCGGCGCGTTGCTGGGGGTGGGGTTCCGCGTCCTGTGGATCGACGCGCCCCGATGGCTGTGCGTGCCGATCTACGTCGCGCTCGGGTGCGCGGCCGTCTTCGTCCTGCCCGAGTTCGCCGCCGGGTCCGAGCGGTACGGGGTCGGCATCGGCACCGCCGTGCTGGTGCTGATCGCCGCCGGCGGGGTGCTGTACATCCTCGGCGGCGCCGTCTACGGGTTCCGTCGACCTGATCCGTGGCCGCGCTACTTCGGGTTCCACGAGGTGTTCCACTCGTTCACCGTCCTGGCGTTCGTCGCCCACTACGTCGGCATCTCGCTCGCGACGTACTCCCTGCGCTGAACACCGAGTCGCCTTGCGCCGACTCGGCGTGAACCCGCTCACGTCGGGACGGATCGCGGAACATCTGACCGGCGCCCGTCGTCACACCCTGCGATGCCTGATCAGAAGACCCATGCCCTGAACTACCCGACCGTGGTCGCCGGTGCGGTCGCTGCGGCAACCGCGACCGCGCTCTCCAGCCAGCTCGGACTGCTGGGGACGATCCTGGGAGCCGCCATCGCCAGCGTGATCAGCGCGGTGGTGACCAACGCCCTGGGTGGGTGGATCGCCCACCTGCACGGCGCCACCCGCGAGCACAATCCCCTCCCGTTCCAGCGGTTGCTGGTCGGGGTCCTCGCGATCACGCTCGTGGTACTGGCGTTCCACACCGGGGTCGACCTGCTGACCCGGGGCATCCCGGCCGACAGCTTCGCCGGAAGGCTGGTCGCGCAGGTCGGTCTGCGCTGAGCAGACGACGGGCGACGGATCAGCAGGGGATGCGCACGGTGAACGTCGATCCCTGACCCTGCGTCGAGTCCACGGTGATCCGTCCGCCGAGACGGGTGACGATGCGGGCGCAGATCGCCAGGCCGATCCCTGAGCCCGGGAACTCCTCGGTGCGCGCGTCCGGAGTACGGCGTGAGATGTCGAAGATGGTCTCGAGAAGGTCGGCCGGGATGCCGATCCCCTCGTCGCTGCACCGGAACTCCACCGCTCCGTCGGACCGGGTGAGATGCAGTACGACGCGGCCGCGCGGCAGGCTGAACTTGACCGCGTTCCCCACCAGGTTGGCGAAGACACGCGCCAGAGCGTTGGGGTCGACCATCGCCCACAGGTCCTTCGGGGTGTCGAGTTCGAAGCCGACCCCACGTAGACGTGCCTCGGTCTCGGCATGGTCGCACGCGTCGCGCAGCATCTGGACCAGGTCGACCTCGGTGAGGTTGTCGGCGCCCTCCTCGGCGCGAGCCATGGCGAGGAGGTCGTCGACCAGGTTCGACAGGCGGTCGGCGCTCCGGCGGATCGCCTCGACGGGGTGCGAGCCCGCTTCCGCGAGACGTCCGTCGGACTCGAGCAGCTCGGTGTTGAGGGCGATCGCGGTCAGCGGGGTCTTCAGGTCGTGCGTGATCGACGCGACGAGGTCGCGCCGGTACTGGTCGAGCCGCATCAGCTCCTCGACGATCTCCTGGTCGCGGCGGCGTCCCTGGACCTGGTCGGTCACGGTGCCGAGTCGACGGCCGAGTGCGAACACCGCCTCACGGTCACTGTCGGTCCAGGGCTCGTCCTCGGCCCGACGGAGCACCAGCAAGGCGCCCCGGCTGCCGGTGCCGTCACCGATCGCGGCGAGCAGTGCCTGCTCGTGCCCGGTCACGGCCGCCAGCCGGCCGAGCAACGGAGCCGACTCGTCGGTCAGCGTGGTCTCGTCGCTCAGGCAGGCGCCGATCATGGGCTGGAGCAGGGTGCACACGTCCGTGCCCAGTCGCTCGGCGACCTCCGGCGGGTACGACGCGGCCTCGGCGTGGACACCGGGCTCGAGCTCCGCGCAGGTCCAGGCACCGCGGGCGCGCATCATCTCCCCCAGCCTGCCGGCCACCGACTCGAGCAGCGACGGCACGTCCTCCGCGGCAGCGGCGGCCTGGAGTACGCCCTGGGCGGCGTAGGACATCCGGAGCCGTTCGGTCAGGACGTCCTGCCGGCGCAGCCCGGTCAGTGCGAGCCGCGCCTGCTCGGCGTACAGCTCGACGAGCTCGCAGGTGCCCGCCGGCGGGTGGGCGATGTCGACCGGACCCTCCGTGGTGAGGACGCCGAGGAGCTCGCCGTCCGCAGCGTGCAACGGTGCGACCAGCAGGCCGAGGTGGTCGGCGACGTAGAGCGAGGTCTCGGGCACGTTGGTCGGCACCTCGACGTAGGACAGCGTGCGCCGCTCGGTGGCGTGGAGCCGCCCCAGCTGCTCGGCGTCGGCGAGGAGATTGGCCAGGTCGGAGCGGCGCCAGCGGAGCCCGTCGACGAGCCCGGACGACGGCTCGCCGACCACGGTCATGACCTCGAGCCACTCGTCGTCGATGACCCGGCTGATCATGGCCGCTCGGGTGTCGACGACCTCCCTGACGGATTCGGCGATCCGTGCCACGTCGTCGACGAGCTGCTTGTCTGCGGGATGGACCGCGCCGCTCCCCATTGGGTGCGCATCACCCGCGGCTGGTCCCCCCAATGCCGATCACCTTCGGTCCGCCGCAGGCCCCCCGGTCGCGGTCGTTTGAAGGTTAGGTCAGCGTCCAGAGGGTGGAAAGAATTTGCCAGGCGATAGCACCGGATGGTCACAAACGTTGCCACGACAGACGTACGCCGCGGGTGTGCCGTCGACCGGACCCCGGCCCTCGAGCAGCAGAACGGCGTCGCTCGGGCCCTCCGCGACGACGACGACCGCACCCGGCCACCGGCGCGCCTGACGCTCGAGATCGTCGCGCTCAGGGCCGCCAGGACCCACCACCGCGATCTCCGGCGCCCCGTCGACGAGAGACTGGGCGGCCGCCAGGGACCAGCCTGCGAAGCGGGGAGCGCGCCGCGCCAGCTCGGACACGCCCGCCAGGGCCTCGTCGGCCGCGTCGCGCCATCGCCCGTCGCCGGTGAGCGCGTGGGCCGCGAGGAGTGCGTGGATCGTGGCCGAGGTGCCCGAGGGGCTGGCGTTGTCGCCCGGGTCGCGCGGCCGGGCGACCAGCCGCTCGCCGTCGGAGGGCGTGTCGAAGAAGCCGCCGTCGTCGGCCCTGAAGTGGGTGAGCGCGGCGTCGAGGAGGTTTGTGGCGCCTGCCAACCAGCGCTCGTCTGCGGTCGCGCCGCACAGGGCGAGGAACCCGGCCGCGACCGCCCCGTAGTCCTCGAGCACGCCGGCCGGGCCTCCAACCCGGCCGTCGCGGGAGACCCGGCGCAGCCGGCCGTCGACGAGGTGGACAACATCCAGGAACTCCCCCGCCGCGAGTGCGGCGTCGACGTACTCCTCACGGCCGAGCAGACGACCGGCGTCGACAAGGCCGCAGATCGCCAGGCCGTTCCAGGCGGCGACGACCTTGTCGTCACGCTCCGGCCGCACTCGCTGCCCGCGCGCGGCCAGCAGGCGGCGTCGTACGTCGTCGAAGCGGCGCCAGTCCTCCGGATCGCGCGGAAGCTGGAGGGTCGAGCTGCCGTGCTCGAAGGTGCCGGTGACCTCGAACAGCCCGGTCGCCCAGCGGCCGTCGTCCTCGCCGAGGACGTCGGTCAGCTGCTCCGGGGTCCAGACGTAGAAGCGCCCCTCCTCACCCTCGCTGTCGGCGTCGAGCGCCGAGGCGAACCCGCCGTCGGGAGTGCGCAGCTCGCCGAGCATCCAGTCGGCGGTGCCGGCGGCGACCCGATCGCCCAGCGGGGTTCCCCAGCGGGCGTAGAGGCCGACCAGCTGGGCGTTGTCGTACAGCATCTTCTCGAAGTGCGGTACCACCCAACCGGCGTCGACGCTGTAGCGGGCGAAGCCGCCGGCCAGCTGGTCATGGATGCCGCCGCGGGCCATCGCCTCGAGGGTGCCGTCGAGCATGCGCCGGGCCGCGTCGTCGTCCGGTCGGCGCCGCAGGAGCTCGAGCACCATGCTCGGCGGGAACTTCGGCGCGCCCCCGAAGCCACCATGCGCCCGGTCGAAGTCCGATGCCAGCGCGACTACGGCGGCATCGAGGTCGTCGGCGGTGAGTGCGGCCCCCGTGAGCGAGACCTCGCGAGCGAGATGGTCGCGCACGGTGCCGGCCGCACGTCGTACGTCGTCGGGCCGGTCGCGCCAGGCCTCGGTCAGTGCGGAGAGCACCTGCCGCAACGCCGGCTGTCCGCCGCGCGGTCGGTCGGGGAAGTAGGTGCCGGTGAAGAACGGGCTTCCGTCGTGGTCGAGCACCACGGTCATCGGCCAGCCACCGTGGCCCGTCATCGCGACCGTCGCCTCCATGTACACCGCGTCGACGTCCGGTCGTTCCTCACGGTCGACCTTGACGCAGACGAACTCCGTGTTCAGCTGGGCGGCCGTGGCAGCGTCCTCGAACGACTCGTGCGCCATCACATGGCACCAGTGGCACGCGGCGTACCCGACCGACAAGAAGATCGGTACGCCGCGACGCCGCGCCTCGGCGAACGCCTCGTCGCCCCACTCCCACCAGTCGACCGGGTTGTCGGCGTGCTGGAGGAGGTACGGCGACGTGGCCGTGCTCAGCCGGTTGGGCATCCGTCCACGCTAGCCGCGCTGCCGTGAGGGTCGCAGCGGGCGCAGTGATACACGCAAGTGATCCCACGAGGATCACCATCACCGTTTGCCATTGGCAGCACAGCTGCGACCGGGGCCGGCATCACTCAGGCGTCGTGCGCTCCAGGGCCTGGGTTTGGGCGAGCTTCAAGGGGGCGAAATCGGCTAGGGCTGTGGCGGCGAGTCGGTGCCGAGGTGCGTCCCTGGATCTGAGGACAGGTCGGTTCCACGCCGGGGGAGGCAGACGGTGATGTCCAGGCCGCCCGAGGGGAATGCGGACGCGTTCAGGGTGCCTCGGTGTACCGCGGTGATCGACGACACGAGGGTCAGGCCGAGCCCGAACCCTTCGTGGCGGGTTCGGTCGTCGAGCCGAGTGAACGGTAGGAAGAGTCGATCGACCATGTCGGCGGGAACGATGGTGCCGGTGTTGGTGACTCGTAGCACGGAGGCTTTGTCGTTCGTGGACGTTGAGATCGTGACGGTTCCGTCTTCGACGTTGTAGCGCTCGGCGTTGTCGAGGAGGTTTGCGACCAGGCGTTCGAGGAGCACCCCGTCACCTGTCACCGGTGCCTCGTCAAACTCTGTGATGGTCGTGATGTGATCGGTGGAGCGCCCTTCGAGTGCGTCCTCGGCGATGACTGCGAGGTCGAGGGGGTCGGTCAGCGCGCGGGTCTGCTCGTTGCGGGCGAGCACGAGCAGGGCCTCGATGAGGCGCTCGGCGTGATCGACGGCCTGGCGTACCTCTGTGGCCATCGACACCAGCTCCTCCCGGGTCGGCGCCGGCTTGGCGAGGACGACGTCGATGGCGGTGCGCATGACGGTCAGCGGAGTGCGTAGCTCGTGGCTGGCGTTGGCGATGAACTGCCGCTGGCTGGTGAACGCGCGGTTGAGCCGTTCGAGCATGTTGTCGAAGGTGTCGGCGAGCTCACGGAGCTCGTCGCGCGGGCCTTGTAGAGCGATGCGTTGGGACAGGTTCTGCTCGGTTGCCGCCCGGGCAGCTGCCGTGAGCCGGTGCACCGGCCGCAAGATGCGCCCAGCGGCGACCCAACCTCCCACCGCGGCCAGTACGACGACGGCCGCCAGCCCGAGCAGCGAATAGGTGAGCAAGTGGTTCAGTGTCGTGCTTCGCTGGGAAGCTGCGCCTGCCTGGACGGCGTTGGTGTACAGAGCCGTGCACTTGACCATGGCGCCGGGGCGACCGTGTGTCTGGACTGCCTGGACGCACCGCGCGACGGCTCTCTGGACCTCCGGCGTGATGGATGTCGTCGGGCTGTGCAGGCTGTGCGCGACCAGCACGTAGGTGATCGCGACGAGTGTGCCTCCGCCCAGCGCGAAGAGCGACGTGTAGAGCAGCGTCAGCCGTGACCGTGCGCTCAGGGTGCTCACAACCGGTAGCCCACGCCGACCACGGTCTCGATCACCGGCGGGTCGCCGAGCTTCCGGCGTAGCCGCCCGACGGTCACCGCGACGGTGTTGCTGAACGGATCGGCATGCGCGTCCCACACGTGTTCAAGCAGGTCCTCGGCGCTGACCGCCGCGCCGTCAGCGCCGAGCAGGCATTCCAGAACGCCGAACTCCTTGCGGGTCAGGGCCAGCGGGAAGCCGGCGCGGCTGGCGCGGTGCCGTGCGCGATCGACCGTGAGGTCGCCCCGCTGTACGAGCGCGGGAGACCCGGGCCCGCGTCGGCCCAAGGCCCGGATGCGTGCGATCAGCTCGTGGAAGGCGAACGGCTTGCCCAGGTAGTCGTCCGCACCCAGCTCCAGCCCATCGACCCGATCGTCGACGTCGGCGGCGGCGGTGAGCATCAGGATCCGGGCTGGCGAGCCGTCGCGCACGAGTTGGCGGCAGACCCGGTCGCCGTGCACTCGCGGCAGGTCGCGGTCGAGCACGAGTACGTCGTACGCAGTGCTGGTCGTGCGTTCCAGGGCCGCGGCGCCGTCATAGACGACATCGACCGCGAACCCAGCGTCGCGCAGGCCCTCACCGATCCGGTCGGCCAGCGCGATGTGATCCTCCACGACCAACACTCGCACGGGCTCATTGTGCGCGCTTCCGGATGACAACCGCCTAACAACGACTGTTCGGCTGGTGTCACCGCCTCGGCGCTAGAACGGATCCGGGATGGGACGTGGAGTCGCCTCGAAGGAGCAGCCATGATCCAGGCTGGCAGTGCGAAAGTCGCCATACGTCGCCGTCTGCATGACCCTGCCCGTCGCGGGATGCAGCGGCGGCGATCACCCGACATCCGACGGCCCACCGAAGGCAGAAGGGTCGCCGACGGCGACGTCAGCGGTCGCTTACTCGGCGTGCATGCGTTCCCATGGTGTACCGAACCGGCCGACCCCACGGTCGACTCCCAGGGCCGCCCCGGCTTCGTCATCGGCAACACCAGCATCGACATCGGCTCGGCTCAGTGGATGGCGGCCGACAAGTCGCCCGAGCACCCCGTAGGGATAGCCGGCGAGGTTCCGGTGGATGTGGGGTGAGGCACCCGTGAACGAGCTCATCGCAGTACGTCGCCGACAGCGGTTGCAGCCGCACTGGGCGGGCATCATCGCCGCCATGGTCCTGCTCGTGGCGGGTTGTGGCGGGCACCCGTCGTCTGCCGGCGGGTCTCCGGATGCGGGTGGGGGAACGTCGCCGACATCGGCCTCCGCCGTCGGCTTCTCCCGGTGCATGCGTTCCCACGGGGTGCCGGAATTCCCGGACCCCGACAGCAGGGGAGTTGTCCCCAAGGTCGTGCCGCAACAGGTCGCGGTCACCGCTTCCCAGCTCGAGCGAGCCCAGGCCGCGTGCGGCCACCTGCTCCAGGCGTCGCAGGCCCAGTCGCAGCAGACGATGAGCGGCATGCTGGACTTCGCGCGGTGCATGCGCGCCCACGGAGTGCGCGACTGGCCCGATCCCAGCACCGATAGCGACGGCGCCACTGTTTTCGACCTCCGAGGCCAGGTCAACCCGGATACGCCGCGCTTGGACGCCGTTTCTGGCGACTGCTCACATCTGCTGCACCCCGCTCCGGGTCAGAACGGCGCCGTTCTGTGCAACGGCATCGGCGAAGACGGCTGCCACCACTATGGATGAGCTGATGTGCACTGAGCGCGTCCGCGTCGTACGCCGGGCATGGGCGGTCACGCTGCTGGCAGCCGGGATCCCGGCTGCCCCGATGGTGGCGCTCCGCTGGTCACAGGATGTGGCAGTGGCAAATCGTCGTCCGCCGGTTCATCGCTTTCACACCGGTTCGAGGCGACGTTGGACGAGTGCGAGCGCCTGGACGGAGAGGACGCCCCGTACCAGTTCGAATGACCCGCACGCACCGGGCCGTCGTCGCACGACGTGCGGCGGGACCGACGTGAAGGAGACGCCATGAGTGCCCGGACAACAGGCACCGGGACGACTTCGGCCGCCGGCAAGCGCGCGCCCGTGAAGACCGGTGGTCGGCGTGGCCCCCGCCGGTGGTGGATCCTGACTGGGGTACTCGTGGTCGGTGCCGGCACGGTCGGAGCGGTGGTCGGTGGCGCGTTCGACAAGGGGCGGGACGCTGCCCGATCGAGCGAGGCCGCGTCGGCGACGTCGCTGTCGACCGTCACGCGTCGGTCACTGTCCGAACACACACAGGTCAACGGAACCCTGGGGTATGCGGGCTCCTACGCCGTGTTGGGACGCGCGCGCGGGACGGTGACCTGGCTCCCGAGGGCAGGTCAGGTCATCCGCGAGGGACAGGTGCTGTGTCGGGTGGACGGGCAGCCGCTGGTGCTGCTGTACGGCGCAAGCCCGGCATGGCGCACCCTCGCAGCGGGCGCGAGCATCGAGGACGTGACCGGGGCGGACGTGGCACAGCTGAACCACGCTTTGGTCACGTTGGGCTACGTCAACGAAGCCGACGTGGCCTCGACCTCGGACGAGTTCAGCTGGGCCACCCGGCTCGGCGTGGAGAAGCTGCAGGCCCACCTCGAGGAAGACCAGACCGGGAGGCTCGATCTCGGCCGTGTGGTGTTCCTGCCCACCCCAGCGCGGGTGACCGCGCTGCAGGCCGACCTCGGGGGACCGGCGAACGGCCCGGTGCTGCACGCGACGTCGACCACCCCGACGGTGAGCGTCGCGCTGGATGCGGGGATGCAGGCGGAGGTCAAGACCGGAGACCGGGTCGCCATCACGTTGCCCGATAGCAGCACCACCCCCGGCCGGGTCATCTCGGTCGGCAAGGCCGCCACGACCGCTCCCCCGGACGCCTCAGGACCGGGTGGGTCGACGCCGACGGTGCCGGTGCACATCAGGCCGACCCATCTGAGGACAGCCAGCGGCCTGGACCAGGCGCCCGTGGAGGTGTCGATCACCCATCGCACCGTGCGCCACGTGCTGGCCGTGAACGTGACTGCGCTGATGGCGCGATCGGGTGGCGGCTACGCGGTGGAGGTGGTGGACGGCGATGGGACCCATCACGTGGTGCCGGTCACCCCGGGGTTGTTCGACGACGTGGCGGGCATGGTGCAGGTGTCGGGGGCAGGGCTCCGGGCTGGACAGCGTGTGGTCGTGCCCGGCCATGAGTGACACCGATGCCAGGGTGGTGCTGGAGGTCGCCGGGGTGACCAAGACCTACCCCGGTGTCCCGCCGCTGACCGCGTTGCGGGAGGTGAGCCTGACCGTGGCCGCCGGGGAGCTGGTCGCCGTCGTGGGCCCCTCCGGTTCGGGCAAGACCACGCTGCTGCAGGTGATGGGCGGCCTGGACCGACCCTCGTCCGGCACGGTCATGATCACGGGACTCGACCTGGCGCGCCTGTCAGATCGTCAGCTCTCGACCCTGCGGGCGGGCCGGGTGGGGTTCGTGTTCCAGCAGTTCTTCCTCGCCGAGCACGCCACCTTGCTCGACAACGTCGCGGACGGACTTCTGTACGCCGGCGTGCCGATCGGCCGGCGGCGGGAACGCGCGGCCGAGGCGCTGGCCTCGGTAGGGCTCCCAGACCGGCTCCACGTGCGTCCGACGCAGATCTCCGGCGGGCAGCGGCAGCGGGTCGCGATCGCCCGCGCCCTCGTCGGCTCGCCGGCCATCGTCCTGGCGGACGAACCCACCGGCAACCTCGACCAGGCCACCGGACAGACGCTCCTGACGCTGCTCGAAGAGCTCAATGCCGGGGGCACCACGATCGTGTTGATCACCCATGACGAGCGCATCGCGGCGCGGATGCCTCGTCGGGTCGAGATGCTCGACGGGCGGATCGTCGGCGACGCCGGTCGCGCGAGGATCAGCAGGGGCGTCTACTCATGAGCATCACGGCGCAGCTGGGCACGCACCGGATGCGTCCGGCGGACCTGGCTCGCCTGGCGGTCGTGGGCATCCGGACTCGCAGGCTGCGCGCCGCCCTCTCCGCGCTCGGCATCGCGATCGGGGTGGCCGCGATCGTCGCCGTACTCGGCCTCTCCGCGTCGTCCCAGGCCGGACTGCTGGCCGAGATCGACCAGCTGGGCACCAACCTGCTCACCGTCGCCAACGGCCAGACCCTCGGCGGCCAGACTGCCGAGCTCCCGGTCGCCGCACCGGGCATGCTCGCCCGCATAGGCCCCGTCACGGACGTCCAGTTCACGGGCACCGTCGAAGGGGTCAACGCGTTCCGCAGTCGGCTCATCCCACCGATCAACACCAACGCGTTGTCCGTCCAAGCCACCAGCCTGGGACTGCCCTCCACCGTCTCCGCCCCGATGGCCGAGGGTCGTTTCCTCAACGCGGCCACCGCGCGGGAGCCGGTCGCCGTGCTCGGCGCCGCTGCCGCCTCCCGGATGGGCATCGGCCGGATCTACCCGGGTGAGCGGATCTGGATCGGCGCCAGTCCGTCGTCGGGGCAATGGTTCTACCTGGCCGGCGTACTCGAGCCGGCCTTGCTCGCTCCCGAGATCGACTCGGCGGTGCTCATCGGCTTCCCGGCTGCGGACAGATACCTCGGCCTCGATGGCCACCCCTCCCAGATCTACCTGCGCGCGACCACCGACCATGTCGACGCCGTCCACGACCTGCTCGCTCCCACGGCCGACCCGGAGAACCCCGGCCAGGTGGCCGTCAGTCGGCCCTCGGACGTCCTGGTCGCGCGCGCCGCCGCGAAGGGAGCGCTGAACAGCCTGTTCCTCGGCCTCGGCGCGGTTTCGCTGCTCGTCGGCGCCATCGGCGTCGGCAATGTCATGCTCATTTCCGTCCTCGAACGCCGTTCGGAGATCGGGCTGCGCCGTGCCCTGGGCGCCACCAAGGGAAACATCCGCGCCCAGTTCCTCACCGAAGCCATGCTTCTGGCGTTGCTCGGTGGGGCGGTTGGCATGGGGCTCGGCGCGGCCGCGACCGCCGTCTACGCCCGTACCCACAACTGGGAGGTCGTCATCCCGCCTCTCGCCTGGGCCGGCGGCGTGGCCTCCGCTCTCGCGATCGGTGCGCTCGCCGGACTGCTCCCGGCCGTCCGAGCCGCCCGCCTGTCCCCCACCCAAGCCCTCTGGAGCATGTGACCCCACGACCTCACAACGGTCGACCGGAGCGAGCTCGCTCGCACGGTGGCTTGGTCAACCCAGCGAGGGAGCAAGAATGGCGGCATGGACGCCGAGGCGTGGAACGAGCGCTACCGGGCGAGCGAGCTCGTGTGGTCGGCCGGGCCGAACCAGTTCGTCGAGACCGAGCTGTCCGGGCTCCCACCTGGCCGGGCGCTCGACCTCGCCTGCGGTGAGGGCCGTAACGCGATCTGGCTGGCTCGGCAGGGCTGGCAGGTCACCGCGGTCGACTTCGCCCAGGCCGGTCTCGACAAGGGGCGGATGCTGGCCGAGGCTCTCGACGTCGCGTGGGTGCGCGCGGACGCCACGACGTGGCGGGGCGATGCGTCGTACGACGTGTGCCTGGTGGCCTACCTCCAGCTCGCGGCCGCGGAGCGTGGCGCCGCGGTATCCAACGCCTATGACTCGGTCCGCACCGGCGGGACGTTCCTGTGGGTCAGCCACGACCTGAGCAACATCAGCGAGGGCGTCGGCGGCCCGACCGACCCGGCCGTCCTGATGACCGCGGAGGACGTGCTGACCGACCTCGGGGGGCGGGCGTTCGAGGTGCAGCAGGCGGGGCGGGTGGCCCGGCTGGTCGCGGACGGGCACCGTGAGGACTCGGCGGACACGGCCTGGGACTGCCTGGTCCGTCTGGTACGGCGCGACTGACGCGCACCGGGCGGCTCAGGTCTGGTGGGGCGTGGGCGGCTGGTCGGAGGTCTGGTCGGACGACTTCGGCTCCTCCTCGGGCTTCTCGTCCTCCTCGAAGACGCCGGCCTTCTGCGCCGCGTCGACCTTCTTCAGCTGCTTGGTGAAGCTGCGCAGGATGAAGACCACCGCCACGATCAGCGCGATCATCACCGCGAAGCCGACCCACCCGGCCACGACGTTGTTGTCGTCCGGCCTCGGGTCGGAGGCCAGCGCGAGAGCGACGACGTCGATCATGAGTCCATTGTCTCAGGTGTGGCCCGCGTCAGCGACCGCGGATCCCGGCGAACAGGTCGTCCTCCGGGATGGAGGTCTCGACGTGGCTGGTGACCAGCTCGAAGTCCTCGGTCGGCCAGGCCAGCACCTGGAGCTCACGCGAGACCGAGAACCACGGCCCGTCCGGATCGATCTGCGTCGCATGCGCCAGCAGAGCCTGGTCGCGGACCCCGAAGTAGTCGCCACACGGCACGCGCGTGGTGAGCCGCTTGTCCCACTCCTCGTCGCGCTCCCAGGTCTCGAGCCGCTCGGCGTACGGCGACTCGAGATCGTGCTCGATCAACAGGTCGTGGATCGCCTTGATCCGGGCGTAGCTCCAGCCGTGGTGGTAGTACAGCTTCTGGGGCTGCCACGGCGCACCGGCGTCGGGGAAGCGATCGGGGTCACCGGCCGCCTCGAACGCCGCGACGCTCACCTCATGACAGCGGATGTGGTCGGGGTGGGGGTAGCCGCCCTTCTCGTCGTACGTCGTGACCACGTGCGGCTTGAAGTCGCGCATCAGCCGGACCAGCCGCTCGCTGGACTCCTCCAGCGGCACCAACGCGAAGCAGCCCTCGGGGAGCGGCGGCTTGGGGTCGCCCTCGGGCCAGCCCGAGTCGACGAAACCCAGCCAGTCCTGGCGGACGCCGAGGATGTCGCGCGCCCGCTCCATCTCCTGACGGCGGACCTCGGTGATGTTGGCGGCGATGTCCGGGCGGTCCATCTTCGGGTTGAGGATCGAGCCTCGCTCGCCGCCGGTGCAGGTCACGACGTGCACGTCGACGCCCTCGGCGACGTACTTCGCGGTCGAGGCCGCGCCCTTGCTCGACTCGTCGTCGGGATGGGCGTGCACGTGCATCAGCCGGAGACCGGCCCCCGGGCGCGCGTCACCATGAGGGTCCTGGGACATGCGCGACAGCCTAGGTGGGAGCATCGACGGCGTGGAGCAGACCCTGAGCGAGCGGTACGCCGCGCCCCCGGCGTGGTGGCGACGAGCCACGATCGCGGCCGTCGCCGTGCTTGCGCTCGTCGGTCTCGCCTGGCTCGCCTGGGCGGCGTACACCGAGTCCACGCCCAAGGTGCAGTCGCAGCTGGTCTCCTTCCACGTCGTCGACGAGCACTCCGTCACGGCCCGGATCGACGTCCGCCTCGCCTCGGGCACGACCGACGCGACCTGCACGGTCGAGGCCCTCGCTGACGACCACTCGATCGTCGGCGAGCTGCATTTCACGCCGACGACGGGCACCAACCGGGTGACGGTCCGTACGGAGCGGATCGCCACCGCGGTGGAGCTGCCCGGATGCACCGCCGAGGGCCAGGACCGAGCGCGCTGAGGGCCACCTCGCGAGCACGCCCGCTTCGGTCTCGTTTATGGGTTTGGCGCCGGTGTCTTGGTAGACTCCTCTCTTCTGGCCGCGCCACGACGACGCAACCAGCACGACCTAGTCCTTGCCCGGTGGCGCACTCACACCGACACGACATAGCCGCGTACCCACGCGTCTCTGGAGGAGTTCCGCATGATCTGGCTGACTCAGCAGACCTTCGACCGGCTCACCGCCGAGCTCGAGGAGCGGCGCGGGCCCATCCGTGCCGAGATCGTGGAACGGATCAGCGCTGCCCGCGACGAGGGTGACCTCAAGGAGAACGGCGGTTACCACGCCGCCAAGGACGAGCAGGGCACGAACGAGGCGCGCATCCGCCAGCTCGAGGACATGCTGTCCGGTGTCACCACCGAGCCCGCGCAGGACGACGGCAAGGTGTCCCCGGGCAAGGTCGTGACCCACAAGTTCGATGGCGACGACGAGGAGTCGTTCCTGCTGGCGGCTCGAGACGTGGCCGACGACGACGGCATCGGCGTCAACGTGTTCTCACCGGAGTCACCCCTGGGAGCCGCGCTGGTGGGGCACTCGACCGGCGAGACCGTCGACTTCGAGCAGCCCAACGGCCGGGTCGCGAAGATCGAGATCATCAGCGCGGTACCTTTCTCCGCCTGACGGTCGCCGCTATTCGAACAGCCTGTACCCGCGCTCGCGCAGGCGGGCCAGCACCACTTCGGCCTGCGCCTCGCCACGCGTCTCGAGCTGGAGGTGCACCTCGACCTCGTCCAGCGACAGGTCGGCGTCGATGCGCGCGTGCGACACCTCGATCACGTTGGCGCCCGCGTCGCCGAGCTCGCCCAGCAGCTTCGCCAGGCCGCCGGGTCGGTCCGGGATGCGCAGCCGCAGGTTGAGGTAGCGGCCGGCGGCGGCCATGCCGTGCTGGATCACCTTGCCGAGCAGCAGCGGGTCGATGTTCCCGCCGGAGAGCACCCCGACCGTCGGCGAGCCGAAGCGGGACGGGTCGTCCAGGATCGCCGCCACCGCAGCGGCACCGGCCGGCTCGACGACCATCTTCGCCCGCTCGAGCGTCGCCAGGACGGCGCGCGAGAGTGAGGCCTCCGACACGGTGACGACCTCGTCGACGAGGTCGCGCACGGTCGCGAACGTGACCTCGCCGGGCACCCCCACCGCGATGCCGTCGGCCATGGTCGACATCGACTCGAGCGCGACGGGATGCCCGGCCGCGAGCGAGTCGGGGTACGCCGCGGCGCCCTCGGCTTGCACACCGATCACCTGGACCTCCGGGTGTTTCGCCTTGACCGCGACCGCGATGCCGCTCAGCAGCCCACCCCCGCCGCAGGGTACGACGATCGTCTCGACGGCCGGTGCCTGCTCGAGGATCTCCAGACCGACGGTCCCCTGTCCCGCGACGACGTCGGCGTTGTCGAAGGGGTGGATCAGGATCGCGCCGGTGCGCTGTTGGAAGGCGCGGGCCTCGGCCAGCGAGTCCTCGAGGTAACGGCCGTGGAACACGACGTCCGCGCCGTACCCCCTCGTCGCCTTCTCCTTGGGGATCGGGGCGCCCTCCGGCATGAAGACGGTCGCCTTGATCCCGAGCGCCTGGGCGGCGAGCGCGACGCCCTGCGCGTGGTTGCCGGCGGACGCGGCGACGACGCCGAGCGCGCGCTCCTCGTCGGAGAGGTGCGACATCCGGGTGTAGGCGCCGCGGACCTTGAACGACCCGGTGCGCTGGAGGTTCTCGCACTTGAGCATGACCGAGCTGCCGGTGAGTGCGGAGAGCCACCTGGACTCCTCCATCGGGGTCCGGAGCGCCAACGGCTTGATCGTCTCCGCGGCCCGCTCGACGTCCGCCAACGACACCCGGAGCACCTCACTCATGGTCCTCCTCGCCGGGGTCGACCGGCTCCGCCGGCGAGCCGGAGTCGAATTGGTCCGCGACCCCCGCGTCCTTCGTGTCGCCGACGAGTCCGTCCTCCGCGTCGCCCGGGGGCCTGCTCGGGGCGTCCGTGTCGACGTGCTGCCCGGTGTCGTCGTAGTCGTGCTCGAGGGCCTCCTCCGGGTCCTCCCCCACCTCGGTCTCGCCGGCCAGGTGCTGCACGACTGCGTTCGCGGCCGCCGCGAAGGGCACCGCGACCAGCGCTCCGGGGATGCCGGCCACGAGGATCCCGGCCGCGATCGCGACGATGATGCCGAGCGGATGGATCGCCACGAAGCGGCCCATCAGGAACGGTTGCAGCACGTGGCTCTCGATCTGCTGCACGAGCACGACCGCCCCGAGCATGAGCAGCGCCACCACGATGCCGTGGTCGACGAAAGCCACCAGGACGGCGACGGTCCCGGCGACGAACGCGCCGATGATCGGGACGAACGCCCCGAGGAAGACCAGCACGCCGATCGCGAACACGAACTGCACCTGGAGGATCGACGCCGCGATCATCACGCCGACGGCATCAGTGATCGCCACGATCACCGTGGCGCGTACGAACTGGGTCAGCGAGATCCAGGCGACCCGGCCGGAGCTGTCGACCCGCGACCGCGCCGCGCGCGGAGCGATCCGGACGACCCAGGCCCAGATACGCTCGCCGTCCGCGAGGAAGAAGTACGTCGAGAACAGCACCAGGAACAGTCCGGCGAGCACGTGGCCGAGGGCCGAACCGACGTGCGTGGCCTGGCTGAGGACCTTGCCGGACTTGGCCTGCTCGGCCAGCTTGTCCTGGGCCTTCTGGATGTAGTCACTGATCTGGTTGTTGGAGAGGTGGAGGGGTCCGGTCCTGAGCCAGTCCTTGAGGTCGCCCAGGCCCGAGGAGACCTGCGTCGCGAGGTCGTTGGCGCCGCTGGCGATCTGCTGCCCGGCGAGCGCCAGCATCGCCCCGACCAGGACCAGGAGGCCGAGCACCACGATGCCGGCGCCGGCCTTCCGACGGATCCCGATGCGCTCCATCCACGACACGATCGGCGCGCACAGAGCCGTGATGAGGAGCGCGACGATCACCGGGATCGTCAGCTCGGCGAAGTACTCGACGCCACGGAACAGGCCGTACGTCGCGAGCCCGATCATGATCAGCCGCCAGGCCCAGGCGGCCGCGAGGTCGAGCCCCCAGGGCACCTGAGCCCTCGAGAAGTTCGACGGACCTGCGGCGATCGCGGCCGCCTCGCCCCGTCGCTGCTCGGCACGGAGATGGGCCAGCTGGTGGCCCAGACGCTCGGTCAGCCGCTCGCCTGACCCGGCTTTCGGGTCATGACCGCCGGGTGGCGAGCTGGCGTCGTTGCTCACGGAGTCACCCTAGGTGTTCTGCCCTCGGCGAGACGGCCGACGAGGCGTCGCGCGGCGTCGCGGTGCTCGGCGGCCAGGAGCCCGGCGGCGGCCAGGACGTAATTGGCGTCGACGGTGACATCGGCGCGGCGCGGCAGCTGCCAGCCGCCCTCGACCTCGTCGACGCTGCCGGCGAAGATCCGGTCGGCCACGCCGGGCCGACCGTGCCGGAGCACGCCGCCGGAGCCGACGAGCAGGTCGACCTCGCGGAGATCCTTTCCGCTGCGCTCGACGACCCGTCCCTCGGGGCTGACCACGACCTTGCTCCGGCCGGCGTGGCGACGCAGGGCCAGCCCGACCGCCTCGCGGGCGATCTGCTCGTCGAGGTCGCACTCGGCGTCGTCGTGGGGCACGAATCCGACGTCGGCGCGACGACGTACCGCTGCTTCGGTCAGATCGGCCCGGCCGGCGGCCTCGACGGTCGTCACCGCCGACCAGCGCATGCCGAGGTCGCCCTCCACGGTGCGGGTGACCCGGGTGGTCGCCACCACCTCGCGGCTGAGGCCGGCGTCCTCCGGGTCGAGCTCGACGACGCTGTGTACGTCGGTCGTGGCCCCGCCGACGTCGACGACCACGGTGTCTCCGGCGACGTCGGCCAGGAGCTCGACGCCGGTCAGCACCACATCGGGAGTCGCGCCCTGCACCATCGCGAGGAAGTCGTCGCGGCTGCTCAGGTGCTTGCCGCCGATGACATGCGAGAGGAAGAGCTCGCGGATCGCCGTACGGGCGCCCTCGGGGGCGAGGACGCCGATCCGCGGCACGATGTTCGGCGCGACCACGAGCGGGTGGTGGGCCAGGATCTCCGCCACGTCGGCCTGGGCGTCGACATTGCCGGCGACGACGACCGGGCCCTGCCAGGTTGTGGCGAGCGCGCGTGCGCAGGCCAGGATCGGCTCGCGGTTTCCGCCATCGGTGCCCCCGGTGAGCAGCACGACGTCGGGCTCGCAGCCGGGGATCTCGCCCAGGTCGTCGCCGCGGCTGGCCGCGAACACCGCGACCACCTTCCCGCCGCTCGACAGCGCGACCCGCCGTCCCGCCTCGGCGGTGACGAGCTCCTCGTTGCCGACGACCGCGATCCTCAGACCCCCGCCGGCGCTGGAACAGGCCAGGGTCGGCGCATCGCTCGCGCGGGGGTCCTGTTCGCGCAGCGCCGCGAGGCATGCGTCGTACGCGTCCAGGACGTCGGTGTCGATCGTGGTGCGGTGCTCGGCGGCCGCGACGATGGTGCCGGCGGTCACGTCGACGAGCGAGGCCTTGGTGAACGTCGAGCCGAAGTCGACGCAGATGACGAGGCCCTGCTCAGGTCCCGGTGGTGTCGAGACAGGCGCCAGGACGCCTTCCTCAGCCACCGGAAAGCGCACGGTCGAGGTCCGCGATCAGGTCGTCGACGGTCTCGATCCCGACGCTGAGCCGGATCAGGTCTCCGGGGACCTCGAGCTCGGTGCCGGCGACACTCATGTGGGTCATCCGGCCCGGGTGCTCGATCAGGCTCTCCACGCCGCCCAGCGACTCCCCGAGCGTGAACACCTCCGCCCGGCCACAGGTGTCGACGGCGGCCTGCTCGCCGTCCGTGTGACGGAAGCTGACCATGCCGCCGAACCTCTTCATCTGACGCGCCGCCACGTCGTGGCCCGGGTGCTCGGGGAGACCGGGGAAGTAGATCGTGGCGACCTTGGGGTGCGCCGACAGGAACTCCACCACCCGCTCGGCGTTGTCGCAGTGCCGGTCCATCCGGACCCCGAGCGTCTTGATGCCGCGGTGGGTGAGGAAGCAGTCGAACGGACCGGGGACCGCACCCATCGCGTTCTGATGGAAGGTGATCGCCTCGGCCAGGTCGAGGTCGCGGACCACGACGGCGCCACCGACCACGTCGCTGTGCCCGCCGACGTACTTGGTCGTCGAGTGGACGACGATGTCGGCCCCGAGGCTGAGCGGCTGCTGGAGGTACGGCGACGCGAAGGTGTTGTCGACGACCAGCAGCGCACCGGCGTCGTGGGCCAAGGAGGCGAGGGCCTCGATGTCGGCGATGTTGAGCAGCGGGTTGGTGGGTGTCTCTACCCAGACCATGCGCGTGGCGCCGGCGCGCAGGGCCCCGCGGACCGCGTCGACGTCGGAGATCGCGACCGGAGTGTTGTCGAGGCCCCAGCGCTTCTCGACCCTCTCGAAGAGCCGGAAGGTGCCGCCGTACGCGTCGTCCGGGATCACCACGTGGTCGCCGGGGCTGGTCAAGGCGCGCAGGATCGTGTCCTCGGCGGCCAGACCGCTGGCGAACGCGAACCCCCGCTCCCCCTCCTCCAGCGCCGCCAGCGCACCCTCGAGGGCGGTCCGGGTCGGGTTGGCACTACGGCTGTACTCGTAGCCGCCGCGCAGTCCGCCGACACCGTCCTGCTTGTACGTGCTGGTGGCGTAGATGGGCGCGATCACCGCGCCCGTGCTCGGGTCGGGCTCGTAACCGGCATGGATGGCGCGGGTGTCGAAACCGGACTTCTGTCGGTGCTCCTGGGTCACGGAGCCACGGTAGTGGTGGTTTCGAGACGGCCGCAGAGCGACCTCCTCAACCAGCGAAAGACGTCATGGACTCGTCACCGCCGCCGGGAACGACGCGGCTCCCTACGGTGTTGCAGACTGTGAGAGCACCATCCAGGTGCTCGTGAAGGAGTCAACGTGTCGATCTTCTCCCGCCGTTCTACCACCCTGCCGAACGCCGATGAGGCCCTGCGGGGCCGCGACGTACGGTCGTTCACCGTCGCCGACAAGCACGTGGTGCTCGACGCGCCGGTGATCACCGACGAGGTCCCCGAGGGCTACGAGGTCGCGCTGTTCGGGCTCGGCTGCTTCTGGGGCGCCGAGGAGATCTACTGGCAGGTCCCGGGCGTGTGGTCGACCTCCGTCGGGTATGCCGGCGGCGTGACGCCGAACCCGACCTACGACGAGGTCTGCAGTGGCCGTACCGGCCACACCGAGGCCGTGCGGGTCGTCTACGACCCCGCCCAGGTGTCGTACGCCGACCTGGTGAAAACCTTCTTCGAGGTCCACGACCCGACGCAGGGCATGCGCCAGGGCAACGACGTCGGGACGCAGTACCGCTCGGCGATCTACTGGACGACGCCCGAGCAGGAGCAGACCTCCCGCGAGCTGACCAAGATCTACGGCGACGAGCTGCACCGGCAGCGCATCGGCGACATCACCACCGAGGTCCGCCCCGCCTCGGAGATCACCTACTACTACGCCGAGGACCACCACCAGCAGTACCTCGCCAAGAACCCGTTCGGGTATCGCTGCCACTCGAGCACCGGCATCCGCTTCCCCGAAACCGCCTGACAACTACTGAAGAGGAAGGGGCCACCTGGCCCCTTCCTCTCAGAGGTCTACTCGACGCAGAGCTCGTTCCCCGGGGTCCCCCACCCGCGCTTCGAACCGAGTGCTTCGAACCGCGGATGAGGCTGGTGCGTAGATTCGGTTGTGATCGACGCTGGTCACCAGCCTGGACTGGATGGCGTCCGGGGGGTGGCGATCCTCCTGGTCCTGGGCCAGCACGCCCCGACCAAGCCGCTCGTCAACGGCTACGTCGGCGTGACCGTGTTCTTCTGCCTGTCGGGGTATCTGATCACCACCCTCCTGGTCCGCGAGCTCCACACCGGCACCATCGATCTGCGCGCGTTCTACCGCCGACGCGCGGCGCGCCTCGGCCCGGGCTTGTTGACGGTCGTCGCGGTGACGACCGTCGTGCTGCTCATCGACCGACGAGACCTCGGTGTCGGGCAGGTCCTGGCCCCCGCCGGCACGGCTCTTGCGTATGCCACCAGCCTCTATGACTGGACCGGCCACTTCTTCGCCACCTACGACTACTTCAACTACACCTGGTCGCTCTCGGTCGAAGAGCAGTTCTACCTGCTGTGGCCGTTCGCGCTGCTCTGGGGCTACCGCCGCAACCCTCGCCTGTTCACCGCGCTCACCGTGGCCCTCATCGGGATCACCCTCGGGCTCAACCTCTACCTCGGCCTGAGTCAAGCGGTGCGGTTCGATCCGCACGAGTACGTCGGGAGCGACACCAATGCGCTGCCCATCCTGGTCGGCTGCCTGCTTGCGCTCGTCGTTCAGAACGACTGGCTGTCACAGTCGGTCCGCTACCTGGCGCCGGGTGCGCTGCTGGCGCTCGCCCTCCTGCCCGTCCTGGCCGCTCGGAACGACACCACTCGCACCTCCCTGGTGACGGTCACGGGGACCGGACTGACTCTCGTGCTGTTGATCGGAGTCGTGACCCGGCCGCTATCGGCAGTTGGATCGCTGCTGTCGACCGGCCCGATGCGGTGGCTCGGTGAGCGGTCGTATTCGATCTATCTCTGGAATGTCCTGGCGCGCATCGCGATACTTCACGCACTCGGGCATACGGTCGTCGGTGATCTCGCCTGGATTGCCATGGCGGTCGTGCTGGCTGAGGCGAGCTTCCGGTTGGTTGAGCGCCCGCTGCGGGCCAGGTTCGGGCGACGATCCGGGGTGGCCGCACGCGACCGGCGGTGTTTGATTCTCCGGGAAACCGTGTCGGATTCGCCTGTCGCCGTTCGTGGGGTGGGTGAACGCGGACCACTGGGTGCGCCACAGGAGAAGGAGCGGTCATGACCGAGTACCTCATGTACTTCAACCAACAGTGGGTGGGCGACCACACCGAGGAGTGGTTCCGTGGGCGCGGACCGCTCGCCATGGCGGTGGTGGAAGAGATGAAGACGGCCGGCGTGTACGTCTTCGCCGGGGGGCTCGAGGAGGAGGACGGGCCAGTCTACGGCGCCGACCCCACCAGCGGCACCGTGGTGATCACCGACGGACCCTACGTCGAGACCAAGGAGTTTTTGGGCGGGTTCGCCGTGGTGGACGTGGCCGATGACGAGGCCGCCAAGATGTGGGCCGGCAAGGTGGCGGAGGCGTGCGGCTGGCCCCATGAGGTCCGCCGCTTCAAGCCGCAGCCTCGGGTCGAGTGACTTCATCGTCGAGCACGGGCGGGCTCACCCGCTCGGGGTTCGCCGCGGGAGTCTCCGGCAGCGACCGCGGCGGGTAATTTTTCGGGGGTTGTGCCCCAGGGCGGTTGAGCCGTGTGTCACGATCGGGTCGAAGCTGCCCTGGGGGATCCAATGCTCGACCGACCTTTGCTCCGGCGCGCCCTCGTGGCCGCCACCAGCCTGATGCTGGCTCCGCTCGCCCTGCTGCCGGTCATGGAGACCGCCCACGCGGGTGGCTCGCGACTCGGCAACATCTCCGCCGCGACGTACCAGACGAACGGTCGCGTCTCCGCGATCATCGTCGTGCGGAACACGATCTACATCGGTGGTGACTTCACCGCGGTCCGACCATCCGGGGCAGCTCCCGGCACGCGGGAGGTTCCGCGCGCACACCTGGCCGCCTTCCGGGCGGACAACGGGAGGCTCCGCGCCTGGAACCCGGGAGCGAACGGCTCCGTCTCCGCCCTGGCGACCTCGGCGGACCGCAAGGTCATCTACGTCGGCGGCAAGTTCAGCAGGCTGGCAGGTGCTCGCCGCCACAACGCGGGGGCCGTGAAGGCCGCGACCGGCGCGATCACGCGCTTCCACGCGAACACCAACGGCGAAGTGCTCGCCCTCTACCGGACCCGCTCGCGGCTCTACCTCGGCGGCTCGTTCACGAGCGTGAGGCACACGCACCGGAAGCGCATCGCCGCGCTCACCCTGGGCGGGCGACTGATCCGCACCTGGCATCCGGGTGCGAACAACTCCGTGCGGACCATCCAGGTGTCGCGCGACCGGACCAAGGTCTTTCTCGGAGGCGAGTTCAACATCGTCAACGGGCGCTCCGAGCCGCACCTGGCCAAGCTGTCGTCGACAGGGAAGCTGCTGCCGTGGCGGCGGCACCCGGGCTTCCCCGTGTGGCAGATCGTCCTCACCAAGAAGCGCGTGTTCGCCGGCGGCAACGGACCCGGCGGCCGGGTCGCCGCGTACACGACCGGCGGCAGAAAGGCCTGGTCGATCCAGACCGACGGCGGAGTCCAGACGATCGCTCTCTCTGACGGGGCCCTGCTTGCGGGGGGCCACTTCCGCAACGTCTGCGTCGGCAACATCGGCGGGCCGCAGATCGGCTTCGACTGCCTGCAGGTCCTGGCCCCCCGAGCGCATCTGCTGGCGCTGAGCCCCAAGACCGGCGCGCTGAGGCCGTGGAAGCCGCACGCGAACAGCGGACTCGGAGTGTTCTCACTCGCGACCTCGGCCTCCACCGTCTACGCCGGTGGGGTGTTCACCGAGATCAACGAGGCTCCCCAGCAAGCGTTCGTCGGCTTCCCGAGGAGCTGATCAGGGGCCGGCCGTGCGCCGGCGGTCCCGGCACCCATGCGTCAGGGAGAATGACGACATGACCGAGCTGCCCCGCAGGGCCGTCGCGCGCACCGCGCGGTTGGCGGCGCTGCCGCTCGGGTACGCCGGACGGAACGCGCTCGGACTCGGCAAACGCCTCGGAGGGCGCCCGGCGGAGGCGGTGATGAGCGAGATCCAGCAGCGGACCGCCGAGCAGCTGTTCCGGACCCTGGGCGAGCTCAAGGGCGGAGCGATGAAGTTCGGACAGGCGATGTCGGTGCTCGAGGCCGCCCTGCCCGACGAGCTGGTCGCGCCGTACCGCACCGAGCTGACCCGGCTCCAGGACTCCGCGCCCCCGATGCCGACCCAGACGGTCCGCGACCAGATCGAGCAGGACCTCGGCGCCGACTGGAGAGACGAGCTGGTGTGGCTGGACGGCGGTCCGACCGCGGCCGCGAGCATCGGCCAGGTGCACCAGGGCCGCTGGCAGGACCGGCGCGAGGTCGCGGTGAAGGTGCAGTACCCGGGCGCGGGCGAGGCACTGCAGTCGGACCTGCGTCAGCTCGCGCGGCTCGCCCGCACGATCGGCCCGCTCGTCCCGGGCATCGAGGTGAAGCCCCTGATCGAAGAGCTGCAGGCACGCGCCAAGGACGAGCTGGACTACACCCTGGAGGCCGAGGCGCAGCACGCGTTCGCCGACGCCTTCCGCGACGACCCCGACATCGTGGTGCCCGACGTCGTCGCCGTCGGTCACCAGGTCCTGGTCACGGAGTGGCTGGACAGCCCGGCCTCGCTCGCGTCGGTGATCCGCGACGGGACGCAGGAGGAGCGCGACCACTACGGCGAGCTGTTCGTGCGGTTCCTCTTCGCCGGGCCGTCGCGCACCGGGATGCTGCATGCCGACCCCCACCCCGGCAACTTCCGGATCCTCCCGAACGACGACGGCAGCCCGGGCCGGCTCGGGGTGCTGGACTTCGGGGCTGTCGCCCGCCTCCCGGACGCGGGGCTCCCGGAGGCCATGGGGCGGCTGATCCGCATGGCCGGGGACCGTGCACCGGACGAGCTCGCGGCGGGGCTGCGCGAGGAAGGCTTCATCAAGCCCGGGCTCGACGTCGACCCGGCGCTCGTCCTGGACTACCTGTCGCCGTTCGTCGAGCCGACCCTGGTCGAACGCTTCCGCTTCTCGCGGGAGTGGATGCAGGGTCAGTTCCAGCGGATCAACAACCCCAAGGAGCCGACGTACGCCGTGGCGCTCAAGCTCAACCTGCCGCCGGCGTACCTGCTCATCCACCGCACCTGGCTGGGTGGCGTCGGGGTGCTCAGCCAGCTCGGCGCCGAGGCGCCGTTCCGGGCGATCCTGGAGGAGAACCTCCCCGGCTTCGCCGGCTGACGTTACGGTGACCGCACCATGAGCCCACGAACCTCGGAGCGCGTGTGACCATCCTCTGCTACCACTCGGTGGATCCGGCGTGGGAGTCGCCGCTGGCGATGCGGCCCGCCGAGTTCGCCGACCACGCCGCGTGGTTGGCCCGGCACCGCACCGTCGTGCCGCTCGGCGAGGCCGTGCCGCGCCTTGACCGCAAGGGACGGCTCCCGCGCGGGATGGCGGCGCTGACCTTCGACGACGGCTTCACCGGGGTCCTCGAGCATGCGCTGCCCGAGGTGCAGCGCCACCGGCTCCCGATGACGATCTTCCTGGTGGCGCAGACCCTCACCGACGAGAGCCTCGACGCGTGGTGGGTGCGCACCCCGCCGCCGTGGCCCCTCACCACGCTGACGGTCGAGGAGGTCCTGCACCTGCGCGACCTCGGTGTCGACCTGCAGTCACACAGCTGGGCCCACCAGGACCTGCCCGAGCTCGACGAGGGCGCCTGCGTGGGCGATCTGCGCCGCAGCCGGGAGTTCCTCGAGGACCTGCTGAAGACCCCGGTGCCGTTCCTCGCCTACCCACGCGGCCTCCACGACGACGGCGTACGACGAGCGGCCCGCCTGGCCGGGTACAGCCATGCCTTCGCGCTGCCCGAGGGCCCCGAGCGGGTCGACGAGTACGCCGTACCGCGCGTGGGGATCCATCGCGGCAACGGCACCCGGACGCTGGCGGTAAAATCTCATCGGCGCTACCTCGACGTCCGGCACTCCCGGCTCCTGCGCAGACACGGGTGATTCGGGCCGTTTGCGCCCCCTGAGCGGCGACTCCTCAAGATTGGGGAATCGTGCCTTCGCGGGGTCAATCTGCGGCATCTGCTCCTTATGCTCCGCGTACAGGTTGAACCTTTGGGGGGCTCGCCATGCGTCGGACGCGCACATTTGCATTCCTCGCCACGGCCGCGACGAGCGTGGCGACCGTGCTCGGTCTCGCCGCGCCCGCCCACGCCAACTATGCACACGACCCGATCACCTTGCCCTGGAACCCGGCCGGTGCGGTACACGCCAGCCTCTCGAACAACGGCGTCGTCTACCTGGGCGGCAAGCTCGACGGGACCGGTGGCATCGCCGCGGTCGACGCCGCCTCCGGCAACCTGCTGTGGCTGGTTCCGGCCAACAACGACGTGCGTGCGCTCGCCCTGTCGGCGGACGGCAGCACGCTCTACGCCGGCGGGAACTTCACCACGGTCAACGGCGTCACCCACCGTCACGTGGCCGCGCTCAGCACCGCCAACCACAGCCTGGTCACCGCGTTCAAGGGCGTGGCGGGTGGCACGGTCCGCGACCTGATCGTGAGCGGCAGCGATCTCTACGTCGCCGGCAAGATCACCACCGTCGGGGGTGTCGCCCAGCGTGGGATCGGGGCCCTCAACGCCACGACGGGGACCCGCGACGCGAGCTTCACGTTCTCGGCCGACAACGACGTGCTCGGCCTGGCCCTGACCGGCACCCGGCTGATCCTGAGCGGCTCGTTCACCCACATCAACGGCGTGGCTCGCAACGAGCTGGCATCCATCGACCTGCCCACCAACACCCTGACCGGCTGGGCGCCGGCCAAGCTGTGCTCGAGCTGCGACCAGTACTGGGACGTTCAGACCGACGGCACCAACGCCTACGTCGCGACCTCAGGAAACGCCGCCGGCGCATTCAGCCTGGCCACCGGCCTGCAGCCCTGGCGCATCATCCGTGGCACCGGCGACTTCCAGGCTGCCTGGCTGCCCGGCGACGGCAAGGTCTACTTCGGCGGCCACTTCGGCCTGGGCGTCTGGAGCGGGCCCATGCCGCAGAACATCGTCGACGCGAAGATGCTGGTGTCGGTGTTCACCGCGAACGGCTCGATCGACCCGTCGTGGACGCCGACGCTCTACAAGGCCTATCCCGGCGTCTGGTCGTTCACCTCCACCGCCGGCAAGTTGTGGGTCGGTGGCGACTTCACCGGCGAACAGGTGAATGGACAGAACAACAAGAAGCCGTACTTCGCCGCGTATCCAGGGTGATCGCAGCGGATCCACACAACCGTCTCATTTGGGGGAAGACACCATGCGTTGGACCAGCAGATTTGCGACCGTAGCCGTAGTGGCGGGGGCGGTCACGACCGCTCTCGGTTTGTCCGCTGCGAACGCGGCCTACACCCCGCAGGCCCTTCCCCTGCCGTGGCACCCGACCGGGGCAGTGCACTCCAGCCTCGCGGGCAACGGTGTGCTGTACGTCGGTGGCAAGCTCGACGGCATTGGCGGCATCGCCGCGATCGACCCTGCCACCGGCAACACGCTCTGGGTGGTGCCCGCCAACAAGGACGTCCGCGCGCTGGCGCTGTCGCCCGACGGCAACACGCTGTACGCCGGCGGAACGTTCAGCACGGTCGACGGTGCCACCCACCGGCACCTCGTCGCGATCAACGTCGCCGACCACACCGTGCTCCCGAAGTGGAAGGCGGCAGCCGCCGGCGAGGTCCGTGACCTGGTCGCCTACGGCAGCGACCTCTACGTCGCCGGGAAGATCACGAGTGTGTCCGGCGTCGCCCACCGCGGCATCGGCGCCGTCGTCGCCGCCACCGGGAAGCTCGACGCGGCCTTCACCTTCCAGGCCAACGGCGATGTCCTCGGTCTGACCATGACCGGTTCTCGGCTGCTCCTGAGCGGCGCGTTCACCCGGATCAACACCACCATCCCGCGCTCCAACCTGGCCATGATCGACCTGTCCGACAACACCTTGTCGAGCTGGGCACCGAGCAAGCTGTGCTTCGACTGTGACCAGTACTGGGACGTGGTCACCGACGGCACGAACGCCTACGTGGGGAGCTCCGGCCTCCAGGGCTTCCTCGGCGCGTTCAACCTGAGCACCGGCCGGCAGCCGTGGCAGCTCGTCTCTGCCGACGGCGACGTCCAGGCCCTCTGGCTCGACCCCGACGGAACGGTCTACCTCGGTGGTCACTTCGCGCACTGGGTCAACAGCGGGTACGCCACCTTCAACCCGCGCAACCCGGTCAGCGTCACCAACGTGGCGGCGGTGTCCACGGCGACCGGTCTGCCCATCGCGTCGTTCAACCCCAGGATCTACAAGCCCTATCCCGGTGTGTGGACCATCACCGCGACCGGCGGGAAGCTGTGGGTGGGTGGCGACTTCCAGGGCGAGGGCGTGCCCGGTAAGAACGGCGTGGTGATCAACAACAAGCTGCCGTTCTTCGCCGCCTATCCCGTCATCTGAGGTCCTGACGTCGAGTCCGCAGACTCGGACAGCCGGCCACGGCGGCGACTGCAGTTGCCACCGTGGTCGGCCTCGTCCCGTCGTCGACCCGCGCCGGCTGAACCAGCCTGATACCTTCTCCCTTTCCGAGACGGGCTGAGAGCAGGCGGAGCAGCTCGGTGGCAGCTCGGTGGGACAGACGCGATCTGGGGGACGGGGAGCGGGATGACGTCGGGACCCTCGAAGCGGGAGAGCGGCGCGGACTCTGCCGAGGCCGACGAGGTGGTGCGCGCCTTCTCGATCCTGGCCCGCGACTCCGCAGGGGACTGGTTCTCCTGCTTCGACACGACCCCCGTCACGAGCAGCTTGGTCAAGCTCTACGCGCGGCCGCGTTGCTTCGTCTATCGGTTCGCCCTCACCGACGGGACGAGTCGGCGTGACGTCGTGGTGAAGATCCGCCATTCACACGAGACGTTGCGACGCGCGGAGCGATTCGGCGACCGGCCTCAGCTCACCCCACAGCGCACGATGTCGGATCGAGACTCGGCCGGCTGCGAGTTCACCGGACTGAGGCAGGCCGCCCAGGCGATGGACGGCGCCGACCCGGAGCGCTTCGGCGTACTGCGTGCCCTGGCGTGGCTGGACGGCCCGGCCGGGATCGTCATGGAGTACGTCGACGAGCCGACGCTGCGGCAGCTGCTGGAGCGCCGCTGGCGGCGCGCCCTGGTCCGGCGGACGAGCCCGAGCGACGAGGAGCAGACGTGGACGGCGTTGGGCGAGTGGCTCCGACGCTTCCACGCCGCCGACAAGGGCGATGCGCTGCCGCCCCGGATGACCCGACGTGACGAGCTGGTCGAGCACGTCCAACGGTCCCGGGAGTTCCTCCTGCGTGCCGGCGCCGAGCCCGGGCCGGTCCATCGGCTGGCCCGCACCGTGGCCGAGCGTGCCGAGCTGGTGTATCCGGTCGAGCTGCCGGCGGCGGCGGGGCACGGCGATTACACCGGCCAGAACGTGTTCGTCGGGCCACGCGGCCGGATCACCGTGTTCGACCCGCTCCCCATGTGGCGGGTGTGCGTGTACGAGGACTTGGCGCGGCTCACGATGGGCGTCCGGCTGCTCGGCCCACAGGTGATGACCCACGGGCGGTTGCTCGACGGCGACCTGTGCGACCGGTGGGAGGCCCGACTGCTCGAGTCCTACGCCGGCGGCGGTCACCCGCCGGCCCACGAGCTGCACCTCTACCAGTCGTTGCTGCTGATGGACCGCTGGGGAGAGCTGGTCGGAAAACGCCCGGCGCGTGGTCGGGCACGCCAGGTCGCACGCCGGGTCCGGGTGCGGGCCGGTAGCGGCTGGTTCGAGCAGCAGGCAGAACGGCTGACCTCGCTGCTGAACTGAGGTGGGGCTCAGCCTGGATCCAGGCTCAGGCCATCAAGAGGCGCAAAGGCTTGATCTTGCGCAGCTCGGGAAACATCGCGAGCAGGTCGAGCTCGCGCCGCGTCACGCGCACCACGCCCAGGGTGACGATGGTCGAGACCAGCATCGCCTCGAGGAAGCCGGGGTTGACGGCCAGCCGGACCGCCACCAGCACGAGCAGACCTGCGGCCACCACGATGTACGGCCGGATCCAGCGCATCGGGTTCGAGCCCCAACCCAGCACCCGGATCAGGGCCATCTGGTTGACGATGTTCTGGGCGGCCATGGTGGCGCCGTTCGCCACCGCGGCACCCGTGGCGCCGTACCTCGGGCTGAGCGCGAATGCCAGGGCGAGGCTGACGACACAGACGCCGAGGTTGGAGTAGATGAGGAACTTGAACTTTCCGTAGACCTGCAGCACGTAGGTGTTGAAGCCCAGCGCGACGCTGACGTAGTAGCCGACCGACAGGGCCACCAGCACCGACGCCGCGCCGGCATAGCGCTCGCCGAAGAGCGTGACGGTGGTTTCTCGGGCGAACACCGTCGTCATCACCATGATCGGGAACGTCGCCACGGCCTGGAAGTGCGAGCTGTGCCAGTAGGTCTCGCGGACCCCTTCATGGTCGCCACGTGTGTGCAGCCGGGCGGTCATCGGCAGGAACATCGTCACGAAGGTCTGATAGACGACCTGGTTGAGGCGCGCCGCCGGCAGTACGGCGCGGAAGTTGGCGAGCGCCTTGGCGCCATGGAAGTGACCCAGGATGATCACGCTTCCGGTGTTGGTGACCAGGTAGACCAGCTCGGTGGTGAGGGTCGGCACCGAGAACGAGAACACCTCCCGGAAGGGGAAGATGACCTTGTCCCGTCCGAGCCGGAAGGTGATGCCCCGCTCGCGCATGACGGCGAAGAAGAGCCAGAAGTAGATCAGGATGCCGAACGCACTGGTGAGCACGTAGCCGAGCGCGAGCGCTGCGACCGTGCCGCCGGTGTAGGCGATGAAGACCACCACGCCGAGCTGCAGCGCCGGCGTCAGGAGGTACTTGCGGAAGAAGATCGCGGTCGGCTTGGAGAAGACGGCGAAGATCGACACGAAGACCTGGTCGAGCGCATTGAGCGGTGCCAGGAACATCAGGGCCAGCAACACCCCGGTGGTGCTCGGGTTGTCGAACGACTTGCCGATCAGTGGCGCCAGGCCGACCGCCATCCCGCCCAGCAGCACGAAAGAGGTGACCGTGATCGCTCCGACGGCCATCAGGATCGCCCCGAACATGCGGGCGTAGTCCTTCTCCTCCTCGTACTTCGCCATGAACCGGCTGAGCCCCCGGCCCTGGCCGAGACTCAGCACGATCCGGCCGGCGGCGGTGATCGTGAAGGCGTAGGCGAAGACGCCGTAGTCGGTCTTGCTGAGCGCGCGGACGATCACGATCTGGGTGAGGACCGTGAAGAGCAGCGAGACGAGGCGCCCGACGAGGAGCAGCATCGAGCCGCGGACGTTCCGCTTGTTGAGCCTGGCGGCGTCCGCGCTGCTGCTCGGTCCCTCCATCTGGTCCGTCATCGCCCCCCCGTGAACATTGCCACCCTGCAGGATAGGGATCCGATGGTGGCTTGCGGAGCGAATCCGAGAACGTCCCCCAATTCAGGGGATCACGGGTATCTCACGATCCTCCCACGGGCACCCACCTGACCCATATCATGACCACGTGGGTGACCGCCGGGGGACGATCGAGTCGCCTGCCTCCATTCAGGCAGGTGGCAAGCACGCGCCGCGTCGTCGCGCCCGCGGGCCCCTCCTCGGGGCTCTCGTGGTGGTGGCGCTGGTGGTTGCGGTGTTCCTCGTCGTCGTGCGCCCCTTCGGTGGTGGCGGGCAGCCCAAGACCGCCCCACCCACCACGGCGCCGTCGAAGTGGCGCGAGGCGCCCCTGGACGCCCAGGGGCGGCCCTACCGGCCGTTCATCGACCAGTCCTGGTGGAACAGCCCCGTCCCGGCGAACGCGCCTCTGGATCCCGACGGTGCACAGATCCTCAACTACCTGAGCACGGCGCCGCAGAGCGGGCACGGCTGTCTGCGCCTCGCGGGTGCCCAGCGGAACAAGTGGGGCCAACCGGCGTACTGGGCGCGGCCCGGCGATCCCGAGTACGACGTGCGTGGCCTGCCCGACGGCGCCCCGCCCGAGATGCGGCACCTGCGCATCCCGGCGGGAGCGCGGAGCGCGAACAACTCCGACGGGACGATGTCGGTCTACGACATGAAGCGGGGGTACGTCGCGCTGCTGACCGACGCCCACTACCGCCCGGCCACCGACACCTGGTCCGCGTCCGGCGGCACGGTCACCTTCGTGGACTCCAACGGCCTGATCGCGGCCTCCGGCAAGTCCGACGACCCGCGCAACGTCGGGACCCACCGGGGCAACAACGGCGCCACGTCGTACGTCCGGTTGGACATGGTCCAGAACGGCGAGGTCCGCAACGTCCTCAAGATCGCCTCCGGTCCCGAGCTGTCGAACCGCTTCGTCTTCCCGATGACCGGCTCCGACGGCGACGAGACCGACCCGTCGGTCGGCGCCCCTCCCGAGGGGCTCAGGATGCGGATCAAGCCGTCGATCAACCTCAAGGCCCTCGGTCTGCACCCGCAGGCGCTGGTGATCGCGGAGGCGCTGCAGAAGTACGGCGTCTACCTCGGCGACTCCGGTGGCACCACCGCTCTCAAGCTCGAGGACACCAAGGCCGAGGGCCGCGGGCAGCTCTGGACGGTCACCGCCAATGACCTCTGCACGCTGCCCTTCACGACCCAATACTGGGACGTCTTGCCGGAAGGATATGACCCGAGTGCGCCCTGACACGGTCCCCGACTTCCTCTACATCGGCACCAGCAAGGCGGGGTCGACCTGGCTCTTCAACGCCTTGGCGATCCACCCCGACGTGTGGCTCGCCTCCAACAAGGGCCTCTACTACTTCGACGCCCACTACGACCGCGGCCTGGACTGGTATCGCGCGCAGTTCGAGGGCGCCGATGGCCGCGCGGTCGGCGAGTTCTCCCACTCCTACCTCTCCTCACCCGAGGCACCGGCGCGGATCGCGACGTACTCGCCCGCCATGCAACTGCTGGTGTGCCTGCGCGAGCCGGTCGACCGGGCGTTCTCCGACTATCTCGACCTGGCCAAGAACAACGGCTTCACCGGGAGCTTCACCGAGGCCGTCGAGCAGTATCCCCGGCTTCTCGACCGCGGGCGCTATGCCACCCACCTGTCCCACTACCTCGAGCACTTCCCGGCGACCCAGATCCATGTCGGCCTCTTCGACGACCTCAAGACCGGCGCTCAGGAGTACGCCGACGAGGTGTACGACTTCCTGGGCATCGACCGGATCTTGCTGTCGGCGGGAGACCTGCGCGAGCGGATGCCGGCGGGTCGGCCGCGGAACTCCGCCATGGTCGGAATGGCCAAGCGCGCCTCGAAGATGGCCGCGTCGGTCGGGATGCGCCGGTGGCGCTCGAAGATCAAGCGCTCCACGGTGGTCCGCTCGGCGCTCTACAAGCAGTACCGGGACGACAAGCCACGCCTCGACCCGGCCGTCGCTGCCGAGCTCCGTCGGGGCTTCGCCGACGAGGTGGCGCGGCTCGACGAGCTGCTGGGCCAGCCCGTCTCCCAGCGCTGGGGCTACACCTCGGCGCAGGTCACCTGACCGGGTCGAGCTCCGCCGCCTCGCGCTCTTCCGCACGTTCGAGGTAGCTCGCGCTGCGATAGAGGGCGACCATGATGAACGCCATCCAGAAGAACTTGTAGCCGAGGTTCGACAAGAACAACGACGCCTGATAGGTGCCGAGCAGGGCCGCCAGCGGTGGACCTCTCACCGCTCGCGGCAGCCGCCATGCCTCGACCAACGAGAGGCCGAGGACCGAGAAGAAGAAGAGCAGGCCGGGGACGCCCAGCTCGATGCCCACCAGCAGGATCACGTTGTGCGGCTGGTAGGAGCCGCCCTTGCCGACCAGCACCTCGGCACCCGGCACCGTCGGTTGGGTGCGCTCGTACACGATCGGGAACGTTTCCCAGCCGGAGCCCAAGGGGCAGTACTGCGGACAGGCCGCCAGGCCCACCTTCCAGATGCTGGTGCGGCCCGATGACGAGGTGGTCGAGACCTCGCGCTCGGCGAGCCCGAGGGGGTGCAGGAAGAAGGCCACCAGTCCGGCGATGACACCGGTGACCAGGAAGGCGGCCAGGATCCCCCGACCTCGCGGGACGGCGGCGATCAGCACCACGATGCACAGGACCGCGGCGAGCATGCCGCCACGCGAGCCGGTCATCACCATGCCGACGAACATCAGGAAGGCGAAGGCGGCATGCAGCCGACGAGTGCTCGCTTTCGGTGCGGTGGCGGCGCGTTGTAGACAGATGCAGAACGGCAGCAGGAAGGCCACGGCGTTGTTGTTGGGACCGAGCATGTCGTTGCCGAAGCGGCCACCGGGTCCCGGCGGCAGCCCCGGTACGTCGTTGGGGAACCCGCCGAGCAGGGTCAGCTGCACCACGCCGTACCCGACCGCGGCGAGGCCACCCGCGATCAGTCCTTGTTCGACCCGGTGGACGATCTCGCGGTCGATCTGGTTCATCGAGATCAGGGCATAGAGCGCGACCAGGCTGCCGATCTCCAGGACACCGTTGGCGGTCAGCGAAGGACCGAGGCTCCACAGCGCCGTGGTGGTGGCGACCGCGACGAAAGCGATCCAGAGGAAGACCGTCCCGGACAGCGGCGCCCGCTGCTTGCGAACGACCACCAGGCGCAGCGTGAGGCCGATCAGCATCAAGAAGCCCAGGATCGAGGAGAGCGAGCTGAAGCGGGAGTGACCGATCCCGATCAGGCTCCCGAACGGGATCGAGGCCGCGAACAACGGGAGCGAGACGGTCAGCGGTTTCTGGATGCAGAGCAGGGCGAAGAGCACCCCGAGCGGGGCGAGCAGCACCAGCATCAGGCCGGACATGGTGCCACCCCCTCACGGTTCCTGCGTGCTAGCCTGTCGACCTTTCTCCGGGTCACAGATGCGCCCGGACCGAGCACGCGGCGGGGGCAGGGTTGGCGGTCGGGCGACTCGTCGAGACGCTCCTGCAGAGCATCGTCCCGCACACGCACGAGTGGTTTCCCGACCAACCCCACTCCGGGCTCGAGGTGCGGGTCCTGGCCGACCGGCCGAAGTGCCTGCTCCTGACCGTCCACCTGGACGGGGCCGAGGTGCCGGCGGCGCTGGCCAAGTTCCGACGCGACTCCGTGAGCCGGCCCGGTGCCGGCACACGGCCGCGGCTGCGGGACGAGCCCGCGACCGTCGAGCAGCTGACGGTCCTCGAGTGGTCGGGGTTGGCGGCGATCGAGCGTGCCTGCGGTGACACGGCGGGCCTCGGCGTCGTGCGCCCTCTGCTCCTGATGCGGGACGACGCGGGAATCGTGATGTCCTTCACCGACGCCCCGACGCTGCGGAACGTCGTGCTCGACCTGAGCCGGCTGCGTCGCGGGCGCGGCAGCCTCGACGACGCGATCGCCGGCTGCACGCTCGCCGGCCGCTGGCTCCGAACCTTCCAGGAGCGCTCCGAAGAGTCCGACCGCCCGGTCAGACAGGGCACGCGTGAGGTGGTGGTCGACCGACTGCGCGCCTACGGCGAGTTCCTCGACTCGCGCGACTGGCGTCGTGTGGCGACGAAGGGCACCCAGCTCGTCTCCGAGCGGCTCCCCCGCGAGCTGCCGTTGACGGTCGGCCACGGAGACTTCGCGCCTCGCAACATGCTGCTGCGCGACGGCCGGCTCACGGTCCTCGACCCACTGCCGCGGTGGCGCGTGCCGACGTACGACGACCTGTGCCGGTTCCTGGTCGGCATCCGGCTGATCGGCGAGCAGGTCCACACGCACGGGCTGGCCTTCGGCGCCGGCGCGCTCGACGCGCTCGAGGCGGCCGTCGTCGCGGCGTACCTCGGGCCGCACGCCGACCAGGCGCCGTTGCGCGCGTACGAGCTGCTGATCCTGATGGACAAGTGGACCGCGATGCTCGACAACCCGCGGCGCGACGTGCCGGGTCGGATCGCCCGACGATCGGCCGCCCTGGCCGATCACCGGGTCCGCGCCGAGGCCGAGCGCCTGCTCGACCTCGCGAGCCAGGGCTGACATCTCAGTCCTTGACAGCGGGCTTCGGCTTCGCGTTGCCGCGGTGCGTGGTGACCATGACGACGCCCGTGGCATTACCGGTGTCGTGCGCCTCCGCGAAGAGCCGCAGCTTGCGCGTGCTGATCCCGATCGGAGCCAGCAGCACGGTGTAGGCCTTGTCGTCGGGAGCGCAGATCCAGTCGTCGGCCCGTTCGGGTGCGGTCACCTTCGGCATGGGCGCCACGCCACCGTTTCCACCGGGCCGCTTGGGATGCGGTCGCGGCATGGGCGGCATCCGCCCGAAGACCTCGTTCATCACCCCGGCCACCTGTTCCGCCTGCGCATGCGTGGGCGCGGCCACGTGGATGGCCGACGCGGACGTGGTGAGCAGGCGGCGGCAGAGCAACCCGATCGCACGATCGTCGGAATCCTGTGGTCCGTGGCGCCGCAGGCGGATGCGACCGATCACGGGTGAACCGGTGATGTCCTGCGCGGTGGAGATCTCCACGACCGGACGACGGATCACCAGCACCAGTCCGACCAGTGCCACGCCCGCGAGCAGTCCGCCGACGAGCCCTAGAGCCACCGAGGCAGAGCCACCCGCGATCTTGGGAACCTTCTTGGCGACGACGGCCTTGTGTGTGAGCACGAAGGGCGCGACGGAGTTCTGGTAGTCGCCGAGCTCGATCACGAAGGCCTCGGCCGCCGTGTTGGCGATGGCCATCGCCTGGGCAGCCGTGGACGCATGGGCCTGGACCTCCAGGACGAGATTGTCCTGGGCCGCGATCAGCCGCACCTTCGACGGGATGACGTTCCCCTTCGGCTGGTTCAGCTCCCTGCGGACGGCGATCTCGACGGCGCCGTTGTTGAAGACCGATTCGGCGATGCGCGGCAGCGGGTCCGCGTTGGACAGCTGCAGCTTCTGGGTCGGGCCGACCTGCGCGGTCGCCTGGTACTCGTCGGTGCGTCCCGAGAGGAGGAACGGCACCAGCACACCGAGGGCCAGCATGAGCGCCAGGACCAGTGCGACGTAGCGGCGGAGGCCCCACGTCAAGGTGGCGAAAACGTCCGAGCCGGTCTCCACACGGTCCCCCTTCACCGCACCAACAGTAGAGGGCCTGTGGTCACCTTGTGAGCGAACTGGCGTGTCGGAGACTCTCATTGCCCCACCGCCCCGTAAGGGATCAAAGCGTCCAGGTCAGACCGGAAACCGTCACACCGAGAGGTGTCGACGAACTTCGGGTTCCCCGAGAGCACGAGATTGCCCGTTCCATGCACGATCTTCCTCACTTCCGGGCGGAGGAGTTGCGCCGCGTCAACCGCCACGTTGTTGTTCACCGAGGTGCCATGCGGCAACCCGAGGTGGAACCGGATCTGGGCCGGCGCGGTGCTGCCGCCGACGACGTTCCGGATGATCTTGACCCGGTGCGGACGGCCACGGACGTCGATGCCGAGGCTGCCGTGGTAGATGGTGTTCCGGATGACGTTCACCCGGTTCGGGGCGCCGGCACCGGAACCGATCCGCAGATTGGGCTGGTCGTCTTCGTTGAAGATGGTGTTGCGCGCCACGGTCCCGTGAGCGCCCGAGTGCATCGTGCCGAGGAACAGGTTGGTCGATTTGGTCGGCGGGTCGGGGAGGCCGTGGAGGCAGTTGCCGCTGAAGTCGAACCCGGCCGGCTCATCGACCCCGAAGCCCGTGATCAGCACGTTGGCCCGACTGCCCGTGTCACGGAACTCGCTGTTCTCCCAGGTCCACGACCGGCCGCCGATCAGCTTCACCATGAACCTCGGCGGGTGGGCTGACGACGGATCTCCGGTCACGTCGAGGTTGTCGATCAGCCAATAGTTCGGCCGGTTCAGCGACATGCTGCCGACCAGGACCGGGCTCTCGCCCGGGTAGGGCAGGACGGTGATCGGCTTCCCCTCGGTACCGCTGTGGAGACTGACGTGGTCGAGGTTCTCGTGGTACTCGCCGCCGCGCACGAAGAGCACTTGACCGGCGTAGATCCTGCCGAGCGCGTAGGCCAGGGTGCGCCACGGTTCCTCGAGGGTGCCGCGATGCTGGTCGTTGCCGGTCGGACTGACGTAGCGCACCAGGTTCCGGCTGGTCGGAATCTTCGGGGTCGGAGTCACGGTGGGCACCGGCGTGGGCGCGGCGGTGACCGGCTCCTCGTCGGTACAGCCGAGCAGCGGCGTCACGAGCAGGGCCAGGGTCAGGGCCGTACCCGCGACCCGCCTCGTCATCGCCCCCTCCGGGCCGCTGTCTTCGCGACGTTGGTCAGGTCGGTGACGAAGGGGCGCGGGTCGCGGGCCGACCAGATGGCGTGGGTGCGCGGTCCGCGCAGCGAGGACAGCCACTCCCTCGGGGTGAGCTCACCCCGACGGATGCCGACCGCGGCCGCCTGCACGTCACGGCGTACATCGAGCCAGGTCGTGCCGACGTACTGCTGGGTGCGCGCCTCGGGAAGCGGCAGTCCCGCCGCATCGCAGTACGCCGTGTAGACCAGCTCGACGCCGCCACCCTCGGCGATCGCGGAGCGCCCGGTCGGGCGGCCGACGTTCGGCTCGATGATGGACATCGCGCCGGTGCGTGAGTCGCGCTTCATCTCGAGGTAGGCGAGGCCGTGGTAGTCCACGGACCCGAAGACCCGCAGGGTCTCCTCGAGCACCTCGTCGTTGCGGCACTCCTCGCCGGACGCGCTGGTGCCGATCTGTGGCGGCCACTGACGCAGCTTGCGTGCCACGAACGTGACCAGCGGCGTGCCGGAGGCGTCGAAGTAGGCGTTGCACGAGAACAGCTCGTCCTCGGGACCCTCCACCCACTCCTGGACGAGCAGCACCGGGGCCCAGTCGGCGACCCGGTCATAGACGTCGAGCAGCTCCTCGGGGCCCTGCACGGGGATCGCCTTGGCGCTGGTGTGCGCCAGCCAGGCCTCGGCCTTCACCGGCGGCTTCACGACGCTCGGCCACGAGAGCACCTCGGCGGCCTTCTCGGCGTCGGCCCGGCTTCGCATCACCTCCGTGCGGGGTGCGGCCAGGCCGTGCATCTTCGCGTGGTCGGCGAAGCGCACCTTGTCCATGAGCAGGTCGATGCCGTCGTGGTCGCCGAGCGGCAGCCGGAACTGGTCGACCAGCTGGTCGCGCTGCTGCGACAACGACCACACGGCACCGTCGGTGCACGGCACCAGCACCGCGGGATCCGGACCGAGCCGCCGCGACAAGGCTCGCAGGGTGTCGACCAGCTCGGATCCGGACAGGCGCGACTCGACGACGTGGACGCAGGCGTTGGTGCGCGCGCCGAAGTGCCGCCTGTTGGCGGCCACGCCGTACACACGCACCCCCCGGTCGGCCAGGATCCGCGCGGTCTGCAGACCGGTGATGTTGTCGAGCCCGACCACGACGGCGGCCGGCCCCTGCTCCATCGACCGGCCCGTCGACGTGCGCCGAGCGTCAGCCCTCCTCATCCGCCTCCTCCGCCTGGATCGTCTCCGTGGTGTGGACGAGATCGAAGATGTGGTTCACCGAAGCGATGGTCGGGTCGGCCGCTGCCGGCTTGCGCTCCTTGTCGAGGACCTCGAGGGTCTCCTCCATCGCCTTCACGGCGGCCCGCATCGGCTGGTTGGCGAGGATCACCATCGAGAAGCCCTTCTCGTGCAGCTCGTCGGCGGTGTAGTCCGGGAACAGCGTCGGCACGGCGACGAGCGGCTTGGTCATCCCGGCCGCGTGCCACGCCTCGAGGAAATCGGTGATCTCGGTGAGCGTCTTGTCCTTGCTGTGGATCAGGATCGCGTCCGCACCCGCCTCGGAGTACGCCGTGGCCCGCTCCATCGCAGCCTCCACGCCGTGCCCGGCGATGAGCGCCTCCACCCGGGCGATCACCACGAACGCCTCGGAGTCCTTGCCCTCTACCGCGGCCTTGAGCCGACGGGCCTGCTCCCGGGTGGGGATCAGGTCGCGCTTGGACTGGCCCTGGTAGAGGCTGTTCCGCTTGGGGAACAGGTTGTCCTCGATGCAGACGGCGGCCACGCCGGCCCGGTCGAACTCCACGGCCGTGCGAACCACGTTGCTGAAGCCGCCGAAGCCGTTGTCGCAGTCGACGACCACCGGCAGGTCGGTGACGCTCTCGATCGCCCGCGTCACCGCGAGCGTCTCGCTCATCGTCACCAGGTTGAGGTCCGGCTGGCCATAGGCCATCGCCGAGACCCCGAACCCGCTCACCCACACGGCATCGAAGTTGTAGTTGCCGATGAGGACGGCGCTCATCGCGTCGTGCGCGCCGACCGCCACCACCGGTGTGTCACCCGCCAGCCCTGACCGCAGTCGCAGCCGCTTCATGTCGGCGCGGCTGGGGCGCAGTTGGTCAGAGGACATGTTCTCCATCACGAATCTCCTCGTCGAGCTTTCCGTTGTCATAGGCCTGCACGAGCTCGACGATGCGTTCGCCGATCAAGCGCTGTGAGTCCACCGCCATGGCCCCGATATGCGGTGTGAGGACGACGTTGTCCAGGTCGGAGAAGCGGGACCGGGTCCCCTCCCCCTCGATCTCGTGTACGTCGAGGGCCGCGCCGGCGACGGTGTCGCCCTGCGTCAGCGCCTCGAAAAGTGCGGCCTCGTCGACCACGCCGCCCCGCGCGACGTTGATCAGCAAGGAGCCCGGCTTCATCCGCGACAGCGCCTCGGCCCCGATCAGGTGTCGGGTCGACTCGTCGAGTGGGGTGTGCAGGCACAGGAAGTCGGAGGTGGTGAGCACCTCGTCGTAGTCGGTGAGCCGGACCCCGCGGCCGAGCAGCTGCTGCGCGACCGTGTCGTTGGGGTTGGCCACGCAGCCGATCGCGCGCATGCCCCACGACGCGCCCATCTGGCCGACCAGCGCACCGATGTTGCCGGCGCCGACGATGCCGAGTGTCTTGCCGTGCAGGAGGGGGCCGCCGAGCGTCGGCTTGGGCCAGTGGCCCTCGCGGAGCTGGCGGTCGGCCACGGTCACCTTGCGGGCCAGCGAGAGCAGCAGCGCGAAGGTGAACTCAGCGACCGGCGGTGCCGACATGCCCGGGATCTTCACGACCCGCAGCCCCATGGAGCGGGCCTGGTCGAGGTCGATGTTGTCGAGACCGGCTCCGGCGCGCACGAGCAGCTTCAGCCCGGGCGCCGCGTCCAACACGTCGGCGGAGAGCATCACGCCGCTGCGCAGGACGACGGTGTCGCGGTCGGCGATCGCCTCCTTGAGGGCCTCGGGTGTCGAGGCGGCCGGCTTGACCACGTCGTACGACGCGGACAGGACGTCGACGGTGCCCGGGTCGATCGGGCTCGCCAGCATGATCTTCACGCGCTCTTCGCCTTCCAGGATGACTCGATGACCGCCACGACCTCGGACACCGCCGCCTCGAGGGGACGGTTGACGTCGACGACGACGAACTGAGGAACCACGGGGGCCAGCTCCAGATACTGCTGCCTGCGTCGCTCGAGCCACGCCACCGTGGCCTCGGGCTTGCGGGCGTGGAGCACCTCCGCCGGTGCGTCGAGCATGATCACCAGGTCGGGCTTGGGATACACGCGCTCGAGCATCCAGCCGTGCAGCCGCTGCGCCGGGCCGCGACGTCCGGACTCGACGTCCGCGTGGTAGTAGTCGAGGAAGAAGTGCCGGTCGAAGATCACGATCCGGCCGCGCAGGCTGTGAGCGAGGGCGACGAGCTGCCGCAGCCACTCCTCGGTCATCCAGACCGCCATCCGTGCCGTGCTCTTGATTGAGGCGCCGCGACCGGAGGGCGCAGCCGGCGCCTGGCCGGTGTCGGGGTCCACGTCACGCAGGCTGCTGGCCACCAAGTCCGGGCGCCCGCCGCGGGCCCGTTTCGCCGCGAGCAGCAGGCGAGTGGTCGGGAGCATCAGCGTGCTGGCCTCGAGGTTCACGCCCATGTAGATCGTCTTCACGGGTGCCGGAAGGGTGGCCTGACGCAGGCGTGCACTGATGGTGCTCTTGCCTGCCCCGTCGGGTCCGACGAGGGCAACCGTGAGCCGCGGCCGAGCCACTGGACTTCCCCCTTTGCCAATGTTCGAAATGTCAGAGTATTGGGCGAGGAGCGAAACCGGTCGGCCTCTGCGAAATCCTTGACATCATCTCCTCAATTCCGGGTACGCGCCCCGCGTGCCGCGTCCAGGACCGCGCGTCCGAGCTCCTGGACGTCGCAAGGGTGCGGGTGGGTGACCTTGGCCGAGGGCACGTGATCCAGACGGTCGGCGAGGAGCCGCGCCTCGAGCTCGCCGGCGGACTCCAGCAGCGGCGAGGGCCGGTCGGGAAATGCGTAGCGGAACTGCCGGTAGTGCACCATCAGCGGCGCGCGCTCCTCGGCCAGCGACGCGGCCATCCTGCGGGAGATCTCACCGGGCTCCGCGGCGCGTACGACGGTCTCCGGTGCCTCGTGGCTCAGCACCAGCACGACCGCGTCGAGCCGGGCGCTCGACACCATGCCGTCGGCGCCGAAGAGGTCGGCCGGCGGCACCTGGAGATACGCCTGCCGGCCGAGTGTCGGGGCGACCCGGCGTACCATCCCCGAGCCCTTCCAGGAGCGGTCGGCCATCCCGTCGGCGATCCGCGACAGGGTCGACCACGCGCGCAAGCGGCGGCGCTCGGCCGACGTCCGAGAGGCGAGCAGGTCGGGCCGCTGGGCGAGCTGCCAGGCCCACAGCCGGATCGGCTCGGGCAGCCCGAGCATCCGGCCGTCCGGCGGCAGGTGCACCCACTCGTCACCGACGTAGCGAGCGCCGTGGCTGGTCGCCGCGAGCAGGGTCTCCGTCTTGCCGCCCTTGGACCAGCCGGTGACCAGGATCCCCTCGCCGTCCACCTCGAGTGCGGTCGCGTGCAACGGCAGTACGTCCCGGGTCAGCAGCACGAGGTTGACGGTGGCCAGGAGATGGGGCACGGCGGGGATGCCGCGCTCGCAGACGAGCTCGGCACCGGGCCCGAGCCGGTCGAACGGGATCTTGGTCCGTCTCGTGCTGCCGCCCTTGGCCTGCAGCAGATAGAAGGAGTCGTCGTCGTACCCGCTCTCCCCCACGCCGACCAGGGTCAGGGGAGCGGGCGCGAGGCGGTCGACGAAGCGCACGGTCAGGTCCGGCTCGCGGTCGAGCGTGGTCTCCGGGTGGCCGAGCTGGCGACGTACGACGGCCACATCGGCGGGTGTGCCGTCAACAACTCGGACGCCCACGAGGCCGTGCAGGTCGAAGTCGGAGCTCTCGTTGGGAGGCGCCATCAGGGACGGCCGTCGTGCCGCAGCGATGCCCACGCGCCCTTCACGTCGGCCCAGGTACGGCCGCGTTGGATCCGCCGGGCGGCCTCGGCGATCCGCACCGCTCGGCGGCCCCTGGTCCGGGCCAGGGCCGCCTCCACCTGAGCCAGACGGCGGGCCAGCTCCTCGGGGTCCTGGTCGATGGCGAGCTGCACGGTGGGACCTGTCTGGTCGAGCACCCCGGGGCGCTCGGCACAGCGCGCGGCCAGCTCCTTGCCGGTGGCGGTCCACTGCTGGGTGCCGGCAGGGAACGGCGCGGCACCGGTCGCGGTGTAGCCGAGGATCTCGCTCAGCGGGGCGGCCGCGGCGAGCGCATGGCGCTGGCCGGGGGTGATCTCGTCGGCCCACTTCTCGGCGCGCCGGGAGTCGATCGGGTCGCGCGAGCTGGTGCTGCCGTCGGTGAGCTTGGGAGCGCCCTGCGCCCGTTGCACCTCGTGATGTCGCAACAGCGCAGGGTCGAACTCCTCGCCGATCGCGGGCATCAGCTCGCGCAGCACGTCCTCGCTGTTGCTGACCAGGTCCTCGTAGCGGCACAGCGCGAAGCGATCTCCGAGCTCACCGGCGGCGGTGAGCATCTGACGGTTGACGTCACACCAGTAGGCCACGGCCTCGTCGAACGCGTAGTGGAAGCTGCGGTGCAACGATGCGGCGACCGCACCCGGGTGGCGGACGATCCCCACGAAGACGGCGTCGGGGAAGACGTGGCCCATCTCCTCCATGTGGGAGGTGTGGAAGGGGGTCTTGTCACCCCACCGCGCCTTTCCCTGCGACCGCGCGTGGCGCTCGAACATGCCGGCGTAGAACTCGCGGAGGCGGGCGTCGAGCTCCTGCTCGGTCCAGCCGATCCGGCCGAACCACTCCGCACCGTGCTTCCAGCCGGGGATGCGACGCGTGGCCAGCAGGCCTCCCATGAAGCCCGTCTCGGCGCCGATCGCGATCCGCGGGTGGCTGTCGAGGATGAGGCGCAGCATGGTCGAGCCCGAGCGCATCGAGCCGACGATGAAGATCGGTGCCTCGTCCATGCGCGCCATTATGGCCGCAGACGGAAGGCCCCGGGCCAGCTTGACCCGGAGCCTTCCTGGGGGGGCGGTTCGTCAGGGGCGGTAGCCACCCTTGACGAACACGTAGTCGCTCCACGGGATGCTGCGCAGGGAGTCCTTGTTGAGGATGCCCTTCCAGTTCGTATTGCCCTGGAGCTTCATGCTGTTGCCTTGGCCGGAGTTGTCGCCGACCACCGCGCCGTACTTCTGCAGGGCACGGGCGATGACGTAGGCCGCGGGCGAGAGCGAGAGGGCCTTGAGGTTCACGCTCGGCTTGATCCGGATGACGGCGCCCTCGGGGACGACGCCGGACTTGCCGCTCTCCGAGCCGGTCATCGGGAAGTAGGCGCTGCGGCCCTCGGGCGTTCTGGACGCCGTCTCGTGCCAGTAGATCTCGAGGCGGTGTCGGATCTTCCCGCGCTGGATCTCGCCCTTGGTCACGGCCGGCACGGAGGCCGGAATGCCTCGGTGTCCGAAGTTGGCCTTGACACCGCTCGGCAGTCCGCCGGCGATGCCGGTGGACTGGTAGCCGTAGCGCGACAGTCCGGAGACGCTCCACTTGCCACCGGAGACGTGGGCGCCGAAGAGACCCACGACCTGGTTCGTGGAACGGTCGATGATGGTCAGGGCCGCGTCGCTGGCGTTCATCGGGCGCGCCTGCCGGGGGATGTGGACCCTGACCGTGTGACCGCCGGAGGTGATCCGGACCAGCGGGTTCGACGGCTTCGCGCGGTAGACCGGCATCCCCCAGTCACCGAGGACGAGGTTCAGGTGAGGACCGCCAGCCTTGGCGTCCTTGATCCAGCTGGCGTTGTGCGGGCTCTTCGGCGCATGGCCGAGCCGGGTGTTCCAGTAGCCGGTGGGTTGGAAGGGGCGAGGGCCGGCGACCGTCGTGCGATCGACACGACCCTTCGCGGGTTGGGTCGCGCCGTGGGCGGCCGGGGCAAGGGCCCGGGGAAGAGTCGCGGCTGCTGCCACGAGTGCGACGATGGCGAGAAATAACATGACCGGGCGCAGGCGCCCGAGATTCAAGGACATCGGGGGAGTTACCTTGTGGGTTGGGGGCATCCTTCAGCCACGAGTAAGTCAAAGGTCACGGGTTGATTGCAAGTTTGCGGATCTCTTGCGCAACCCGTTCAGGCGTGATCTCCGTGTCTCACATCGTGGAACAATCGGTCGATCGCGCGGGCCGTCGCGGTGCTCGAGAAGGCCTCGACCGCCCGTCTCCTGCTCGCCTCACCCTGCCTCCGCCGCAGCTCCGGGTCGACCAGCAGCCCGCGTAGCGCGTCCGCCAACCGCTGCGGGTCCTTGGCCGGCACCACCGCTCCGCACTCGGGCGTCACCAGCCGCGAGACATCCCCCACATCGCTGGCGACGACCGGCAGTCCGGCCGACATCGCCTCCAGGACCGATAGCGGCATCGCCTCCCACCAGGACGGGAGGCAGAACACGTCGGCGTCGGCGTACTCCGCGGGCATCTCCTCCGGCGGCCGGGTGCCCAACAGCCGGGCGACGCCCTCGGCGGCGGCCAGGACCGGCTCGGCGGCCTCGGGGCCCTCGTCCGGCATGCCGCCGAGGAGGAGGAGCTCGTGCTCGACCCCTTCGTCGCGCAGCAGGCGGGAGGCCTCGATCAGGTCGAGGACGCCCTTGCGCGGCGTGAGGAGCCCGACGTAGAGGACCCGCGGCGGATGGTTGTCGGTCTCGGCCGGGACGAAGCGGCTGGTGTCCACGCCGTTGTCGATCAGGCTCACCCGACCCGGCCCCAAGGCCCGACCCAGCGTCTGCTCCCCCGCGGACCAGACGGCGACGACGTGGCTGGTGGGCCTCATGGCCAGCCGCATCAGGGCCCTGGTCCGCCGGGTGGTCAGCCAGGTCTCGATGTTCCCTCCGTGGGCGTGCATGACCACCTTCGCCCCACGCAGCCGACCGGCCAGGCCCAACAGCCCGGCGCGGCCGACGGTGACGGCCGGGGCGAGGGCGGAGTGGATGTGCACGATGTCCTGGCCCTTGGCCATCCGGAAGACGTTCCGGGCGTCGCGGAGGGTGCGGCTGATGTTGCCCGCGGTCACCTCGCCGCCCTCGGGGGTGTCGAAGTGCGCGACGTTCAGGAAGGTGATCTGGTGGAGCTCCCCGAGCTCGCCGTGCCGGAGCGTGTTGAGGAACGTCGGGATCCCGCCCCGGTCGGGGAAGCCCTTGCCGACCAGCAGCACCTTGCTCATGCGCCCTCCCCCTGCCCGCCGGCCAGCGCGACGTACTGCTGGAAGAGTTGCCGCGCCTCGCCGAGAAGCCGGGCGGCCCGGGGTCGCTGCAGGGACGCGGCGATCTCGGCCTTCCGGGACTCCCGCTCGGCCGACGGTCGGCCGACGTGGGTCTCGACCACCTCACCGCCGCTCTCGAGCCGGTTCATCTCCTCGACGAGCTCGAACGCCGCAACCTCGTTCTCCGGCGTGGCCCGGTAGCGCGCGAACGTCGTCCCGAACCGCGCGTTGACGCGGTCGATCACCGTCCCGAAGTCGCGGGTGACGTCGTCGAACAGGCCGACCACGAACGCGTCCCGGGCCGGCCAGGCGGTCCGGTAGAAGTCGAGGTACTCCACCAGGACGTCCTCGGCGTGCAGCCCCGCGCGGCGGATGAGGTACGACGGGACCGCGTCCTCCGGCTCCCGCACCAGCGCGACGGCGGGGATCCCGAGACGCTTCGCGCGCAGCAGGTGTGGCGCCCCGTGGAGATGACGGCCCAGGTGCGGCTGCGGGCCGTTGGCGATCTGGAAGGCGGCGACGCTGAAGGTGTTGCCCGAGCGCGGGAAACCCTCGATCACCAGGGCACTGTCTCGTCGGGCCAGGGTGGAGCGCTTGTCGGCGCGGGCGTACATGGCAGCGTCCCACGCGTACGGCAGTCGTGACACCGGCCGCCGCACGTGGAGACGGAGCCTCAGGAGGTCCTGACCGACATGCACGGCGAAACCGTACCGGCCGCAGTGGAGACCCACCGCGGGATCGTGAAGAGTGACCGGAACGGCCATGGGTTGTCCCACCTCGCGCTACCGTGCCGGTGTGTCGGCCAGGCGGGGGAAGCACACGGACGAGCTCGTCACCGTGATCATGCCGGCCCGCAACGAGGAGCAAGCGATCGGTGCCGCTCTCGACTCGGTGCTGGGCCAGAGCTACCAGAACCTCCAGTTCGTGGTCATCGACGGCGGTTCCACCGACGGCACCCGGCCGATCATCGAGGAGCGGCAGGCACTGGACCCGCGGCTCGAGGTCGTCACCAACCCGCTGCCGAACATCCCGGTCTCGCTCAACATGGGACTTGCCGAGGCCCGTGGGCGGTGGCTGGTCCGGGTGGACGCGCACAGCACGGTGCCTCCGACGTACGTCGCCGACCTCGTGGCGCGCCTGCGTGAGGGCACGTGGGCGGGCGTCGGTGGCGTCAAGCCGGGGGTGGGCATCACCCCGGCCGGGAGGGCGATCGCGGCCGCGATGGGCAGCCGGTTCGGCGTCGGCAACAGCAAGTACCACTACGCGACCACCGAGCTGGAGGTCGATCACCTGCCGTTCGGCGCCTACCCGGTCGACCTGCTGCGCGAGGTCGGCGGGTGGGACGAGAACCTCGTGGCGAACGAGGACTACGAGCTCGACTACCGGCTTCGCGGGCGCGGCGGCCGGCTGCTGCTCGACCCGCGCGTGGTCATCGCGTGGCAGTGCCGGCAGTCGGTGCCCGACCTCTACAAGCAGTACGTCCGCTACGGCAAGGGCAAGGCCGACGTCGCGATGCTCCACCCGGCGTCGCTCTCGGCTCGCCACGTCGTGGCGCCGGCGCTCGTCGCGTGGCTGGCCCTGGCCGCACTCCGAGCGGGTCGGCACCCCGCCCAGGCCGCCCTGATGGTCTCGCCGTACGTCGCGGGCGTCGCCGTCGCGACGCGGCAGACCCGCCGGGTGTTGGAGAACGACGCCGACTGGGTGCATCTGCCGGGCGCCTTCACCGCCATGCACGTCGGCTGGGGTTACGGCTTCTGGGCCGGGCTCGTCCGTGGTCTGGTGCGTCGACGCTCCGCTCGCTAGTCCAGCGGCAGGTACATCACGTGCAGCCCGACCCGGCCGTGCGTCGCCGAGCGGAAGGCGCCGGGGACGGTGCCGACGATCTCGAACCCGAGCGCCTGCCAGAGGTGGACCGCCGCCGCGTTGGTCTCCACGACCGCGTTGAACTGGATGCCGGAGTAGCCCTGCGCGCGGTGCCAGTCGACGACGTACGTCGCGAGCGCCCGGCCGATGCCCCGCCCGCCGGCCGCGGGGTCGACCATGAACGAGGCGGTGCCGACGTGGTCGCCGCGCGAGGGACGATTGGGACCCATCTTCGACGTCCCGAGGACCCGGCCTTCCTCCTCGAGCACGACCGTCAGGCCCGGTGGCCGCTCCATCCAGAGGTCGCGTGCCTCGTCGGAGCCGAGGTCGTCGGGGTAGGCATAGCTCTCGCCCTCCGCGACGATCGCGCCGAAGAACGGCCAGATCTGCGGCCAGTCGTCTGCCGTCGCCGGGCGGATGCGCGGGTCGGGCCCGTCACTCACCGGTCTGGCCGTCGATCGACTCCCGGACCAGGTCGGCGTGGCCGTTGTGCCGGGAGTACTCCTCGATCATGTGCACGAGGATCCAGCGAAGGGTGAAGGTCTCGCCCGTGCGCGGGCTCACGCGTGCCGACTCTTCGTCGAGCCCACCGCGCGCCAGCGCGTCGTCGACGACGGCGTCCGCGCGGCTCACAGCCTCGTCGAAGAGGGCTCTCAGCGCCTCCGGGCTGTCGTCCCGTGCGGTGTCGAACTCCCAGTCCGGGGCGGCGTCCCAGTCGGCGGTGTCGAACGGCGGGGCGAGGGCGAGGTCGCGGAAGAAGTAGTCGAACCACTGCGACTCGACCAGAGCGAGGTGCTTCATCAGCCCGCCGAGCGTCACGTCCGACGGCGGCAGGGTCTGGGCGAGCTGCTCCTGGGTGAGGTCGGCGCACTTCAGGCGCAGGGTGTCGCGGTGGTAGGTGAGGAAGCCGCGCAGGATCGCGACCTCGTCGCCGTGCAGGGGCGGGTCGACCCGCGGGTCTGCCGGGGCCTCACTCACCGGTCATCCCGTCGATCGACTCGCGGATCAGGTCGGCCTGGCCGTTGTGGCGGGCGTACTCCTCGAGCATGTGCAGCAGGATCCAGCGCAGGCTGAACGCGCCATCCTGCGAGCTCGACTCGACCGACTCGGCGTCCAGACCGCCGCGGGCCAGGCCCTGGTCGATGGCGGCGTCCGCACGGCGTACGCACTCGTCGTAGAGAGCGCGCAGCTCGTCGGGACTGTCGTCGGCAGCGGTGCGCCACTCCCAGTCGGGGTCGGCGTCCCAATCGATGTCGGTGAACGGCGGCGGGTAGGCCTCGCCGGCCAGCGTGTTCCCGAACCACCCGACCTCGTTCAGCGCGAGGTGCTTCATCATCCCACCGAGCGTCATCGTCGACGGCGCGTGCGGCCGGGCGAGCTGTTGCTGGGTCAGGCCGGAGCACTTCCAGCGGAAGGTGTCGCGCTGGTAGTCGAGGAACCCGCGCAGTGCGGTGACCTCGTCGGCGCGGAAGGGCGCCTCGGTCCGGGTGGCCTTGTCGAACGTCTGCGTCATGGCCTCGACGCTATCCACGGGCGCCGACGCGGCGCACCCGCCTTTCCCTCGCACGCCGCCGCGGCGTGGCGGTCACTGACCGGTCTGGCCGTCGATCGACTCGCGGATCAGGTCGGCGTGGCCGTTGTGCCGCGCGTACTCCTCGATCATGTGCAGCAGGATCCAGCGGAGGCTGAAGCGGCCGCGACCATCGGATTCATCCGCGACCGAGAGCCCGTCGAGGCCCACGCCGGCCGGCGCCAGGGCCTCGTCGAGGACGGCGTCCGAGCGGCGTACCGCCTCGTCGAACAGTGCCAAGAGCTCCTCGGGTGTGTCGTCCTTGGCGGTGTGCCACTCCCAGTCGCCGTCGGCGTCCCAGTCGACGGTGTCGAAGGGAGGCATCAGACCGCGGCCCAGGAAGTCGTCCTCGAACCAGCTCTGGTCGACGATGGCGAGGTGCTTCATCATGCCGCCGAGGGTCATGTCGGACGGCGGTAGCGGCTGGGCGAGCTGCGCCTGACTCAGCCCCGAGCACTTCATCCGCAAGGTGTCGCGGTGGTAGTCGAGGAAGCCGCGCAGCGTCGTTGCCTCGTCAGCACGTACGGGTCGTTCGGTTCGGTCCATCTCGCGACGGTAGTCGCCGTCGGGCACGACAGCACTCCTGGATCCGGGCTCACCACCACCCGAGCAGGTCGCCGCCGATCCGGACGATGAAACCGGTCACCACCACGATGAAGAAGACCCGGACGAACCGAGTCCCCTTCGCCACCGCCGTGCGGGCGCCGACGTACCCGCCGGCCAGGTTGCAGGCGCCCATCACCAGGCCGACCTTCCAGAGCACGGCGCCCTGCGGGACGAAGACGCAGAGCGCGGCCAGGTTGGTGGCCCAGTTCGCGAGCCGGGCCTTCGCCGACGCCTCGAGGAAGCTGTAGCCGAGCAGCCCGACCAGCGTGATCACGAAGAAGCTGCCCGTGCCGGGGCCGAGCGCTCCGTCGTAGCAGCCGATGGCCAGTCCGGCGACCATCGCGATGCCGAGGTGGCGCCGCCCGTGGTACCGGAGGGCGGTGCTCTCGCCGAGATCCGGCCGGAACAGGACGTAGGCGCCGACCACGACCAGGACCAGGAGCACGATCGGGTCGAAGGCGCTGTCGGAGATGTGCGACCCGATCAGGGCGCCACCGATGGAGCCGACGAAGGCGCACGCCATCAGCGGGCCGAACGTGCGCGGGTCGGGCTTGATCCGCCGGTAGTACGTCGCGCTGCTGACGGTGGTGCCGCAGATCGAACTGAGCTTGTTGGTGGCCAGGACCTGGACCGGTGACGCGCCGGGAAGGCCGAGCAGAAGCGCCGGCAGCTGGACCAGGCCGCCCCCGCCGACGACCGCGTCCACGAACCCCGCCGAGAGCCCGGCCAGCCCGAGCAGCAGCAGGGTCGCCGTGGACGGGTCGGTCACGCGGGCACTCTAGGTGCGTCCTCGTAGCTCACCCCGGACCCACCGTGCTCAGTAGAAGCCGTGCCGGGCGAGCGGGCCGCGCAGCTCGCGCTCCTCGTAGGCGAGGTGGCTGAGCAGCCGGTCGCCGAGTGTCCGTAGCGACTCCTCGACGGCATCGAGAGCCCCGTCGTCCCCGGTCTGCACCAGCGAGACCAGCGCCGTGTCGACCCGGTCGAGCAGGTCGTGGATGATCAGGTGCTCGTCCTGCAGCCGGTCGAGCACCGGCGCGACGTCGGGCTCGGCGCGCCGCAGGTGCGGGAACACGCTGGCGTCCTCCAGGGAGTGATGACCGTTGACGAAGCCGCAGTACGACTGGCAGTAGGCGCCGAGGGTCCAGTTGTTCTGGCGCAGCGACATGGCGTGCACCTCCGACCTCGCGGCCCCCGCGGTCAGCACGCCGCGACGTACGTCGTCGAGAAGGCCGTGGATGCGGGTGAGCTCGGTGCGCAGGTGGTCGTGGATGTCCACGAGGTGCTGGACGACGGCCTCCTGCTCCGGTGCGTACGTCGTGCCCGCCGGCTCGGCGAGCGTGGGGCGGGTCGTCTCGTCCCACGTGTTCTCGTCGCTCATCTCGCGCCCAACCTAACGACCTAGGGTGGGGTGGTGCGGATCGTCTCGTTGCTGCCGTCGACCACGGAGATCCTGTTCGCCATCGGGGCGGGTGACGACGTGGTCGGGGTGACCTTCGAGTGCGACTACCCGACCGAGGCGCGCAGCCGGGCGATCGTGTCGACCTCCGCGATGCCCGGGGGGCTGACGCCGGCCGAGATCGACGCGTTCGTGGTCCAGGCGATGGCCCGAGGCGACGACCTGTACCACCTGGACGAGGGCGCGCTGTCCGGGCTGGACGCCGACCTCGTCGTCACCCAGGACCTGTGCGCCGTCTGCGCCGTCGACGTCTCGGTCGTGGACGACGCTCTCGCGCATCTCGGCTGCACGGCGGAGGTCCTCACCATCGACCCGTACACGCTCGACGAGGTGCTGGACTCGATCGTCCTGCTCGGCCGCGCGACCGGTCACCTGCCCGAGGCCGAGCGGCTGGTCGCCGACCAGCGGGCCCGGCTCGACGTCGTACGTCGTGCGTGGGCGGGGCGGCCGCGGCCCCGGGTGATGTTCCTGGAGTGGACCGACCCGCCGTTCGCGCCCGGTCACTGGATCCCGGAGATGATCGAGATCGCCGGCGGCGAACCGCTCCTGGCCACCTCCGGCGAGAAGTCCCGCCGCGTCCGCTGGGAGCAGGTGCACGCGGTCGAGCCGGACGTCGTGATCGTCGCGCCATGCGGATACGACCGTCCCGGCTCCCAGCGGCTGGCCGACGAGCTGGTCAGCAGCGGCGCACTGCCGGTCGGCGTACCGGTCCACGCCGTCGACGCGAACGCCTCCTGGGCCCGCCCCGGCACCCGGCTGCCCGACGGCGTCGAGGAGCTCGCGGCCATCCTCGAGAAGGTCCCCGTCGGGTCGTCCGCTTGAGCGGGTGATAGAGCACCCGCTCAG
>NZ_DASXQG010000043.1:0-54485 GCF_036493135.1 Nocardioides sp.
ATCCGGCCACCGAGCACACGCCTGAGGTGACCAAACTGATGGTCGCCCAGTACTTCGCGTCGGTCGAGGACGGGCTGATGCGCGCGCTGCGCGACCGGCCGACCGCGCTGGAACGCTGGCCGGCCGGCGTGCACCCGGGCATCAAGCTGGCCACCGGACGTGCTGGCGAGAAGGCCGACGCGTTCTACCAGAAGCGAGCGCCGAAGGGTGCGCCCGACTTTCTCGAGACCGCGACCGTCACGTTCCCGTCCGGGCGTACCGCGGACGAGGTCTGCCCCACCGAGATCGCGGTGCCGGTCTGGTGCGCGCACATGGGGGCGCTGACGTTCCACCCGTGGCCGGTCCGTCGTGACGACGTCGACCGCCCCGACGAGCTCCGCATCGACCTCGACCCCCAGCCCGGTACGACGTTCGCGGACGCCGTGCGGGTGGCCCTGGTCGCCCAGGAGCTGCTGGCGGAGCTCGGACTGAAGGGCTACCCGAAGACCAGCGGCAACCGCGGCATCCACGTCTACGTGCGGATCGAGCCGCGCTGGGAGTTCGTCGACGTCCGCCACGCCGCCATCGGCTTCGGCCGTGAGCTGGAGCGACGCGACGACGGTGTCACGACCGCGTGGTGGAAGGAGGAGCGCGGCGAGCGCATCTTCGTCGACTTCAACCAGAACAACCGCGACCGCACGATCGCCTCGGCGTACTCCCTCCGACCGATCCCTGGCGCCCCGGTCTCGACCCCGATGACCTGGGACGAGCTGGCCGGCGTGACCGACCCGGGGGAGTACAACCTGTTCACCGTCCCCGACCGCCTCACCGACGGCGACCCATGGGCCACCATCGACGACCATCACTACTCACTCGAGCCCCTGCTCCGGTTGTTCGAGGAGCAGGGGTCCGTCGAGCTCAACTACCCGCCGGACTACCCGAAGATGCCGGGCGAACCGCCACGGGTCCAGCCGAGCAAGAAGGTGGAGTCCCACTGGGACGAGCACGGCAACCGGATCGTCGACTAGAGCAACGGTCGGCGGGGCGCAGAGCGATCGCTCAGGCGGCGCCCCTAGGGTTCCGCCATGCGCTCGTGGAGCCCGGCGTTCACCGGCCGCCCCTCGGTGTCGGTCGCCATGGCGACGTACAACGGCGAGCGCTACCTGCCGGAGATGCTGGAGAGTCTCGCCGCGCAGACAAGACTGCCCGACGAGCTCGTGGTCCGCGACGACGGGTCGGAGGACGGCACGGTCGGGATCCTGCACGCCTTCGCACGACGGGTGCCGTTCCGGGTCGAGGTCATCGCCGGCGGCCCGCACCTGGACTACGCGCAGAACTTCGTCGCGGCCAGCAGCGCCTGCTCCGGCAACGTGATCTTCTTCGCCGACCAGGACGACGCGTGGCGCCCGCCCAAGCTGGCCACGGTGGCTCAGCACGTACGCCGCAGTGCGCCGCGCGCGTTCTTCCACGACTTCGCGCTGGTGACCGCCGACGGCACCCAGGTCGCGCCGTCCTACTACGACCTGCTCGCCGAGCGCGGCTTCCCACCGGTCGCGGCCCTGAAGGGCTGCAGCATGGCCGTCACCCGGGCCTTCGTCGACACGTGGGGCTGGCCGCCGCCCGACGCTCCGGTCTCGCACGACTTCTGGGTCGCCCTGCTGGCAACCGCGTTCGGCCAGCGACGCAACCTGGCCGAGCCGCTGATCGACCACCGGATCCACGGGGCCAACGCGTCGGGCTGGATCCCCGAGGTCGCGTCGCGGCAGTTCACAGAGCCCGGGGACGGCGCCGGGCCGGTGCGGCTGCTGATCGACCTCGTGCTCAAGCCCCCGCGGCTCAACGCGCGCACCCGCGTCTTCCTCGACGTCCTCGACGCGCGCGGCGACGCGGTCGACCCGGGCATCGCCCACCGGCTGCGGCGACTGCTCAGGGCGAACCGCAACCGCCACGACGAGTCATCCAGCTAGGGGACGTTCATCGTCGTCCGGTTCCAGGCGGCGACGCCGGGCTTGACCGGGTGGTAGAGCAGCCCCGGTTGCTCGAACGACTCCGGCTCCTCGTGGAAGTAGCGCGTGCGGACCGGCCGGAAGCCGAAGGTCAGGTCCTTCGGGCGCCCGGCGGGTGACTTGCCGACGTACACCGTCCGCTCGCGACCCGGCGGCACGAACGACCCCTCGCCGCCGAGGTCCTCCACGATCAGCCCGGCGTCCAGCGCGGCCGTCGCCAGCGTGAACTCGTAGTGCCCCTGCCACTGCTCCGTCATCGCGGCGACGTAGGCATCGAGCAGCCGGGGTGTCACTCGCATCAACGGGTTCAGGGATCGCACCCACCGCTCCTCCGGTACGGCGTCGGGTGCCTGCGCGCTGTCCCACCACGGCCATCTCGGTTGCTCGTTCTGGTACATCAGCGTCGTGGTCAGCAGGTCGGCCGGGTTGTCGGCGAACCGGCGGAAGAGGCCGCCCCACCGCCCGGCGAAGTCCACGTCGTACTCGCAGAGCCAGAGATGGTCGGGCCTGTCATCGGGCCTGTCATGGGAGCAGAGCCCGCGCAACACCGGCACCAGCAGGGTGTCGAGATAGCCGCCCTGGACCCCGCCGTGCTCGGTCATGGCGCGGTAGCGGGTCGGCAGCACGTCGGCGGGGTCGTCGTACGGGAAGGGTGCCTCCGGGCGCGGGAGCGCGTCGTGGCTCCGGACGAAGTGCCAGTCGAACAGGTCGCCGGTCTCGGCGGCCAGGCGCGCGAAGTGACGGCGGATCCGCGGCGAGTCCTGGTGGGTCAGGAAGATGCCGGCCGCCGTCACAGGCCGGTGACGCCCTCTCCCGACCCGGACTGCTCGTCGAAGTTCTCGTGCTCGAGGAGGTGGAGGACGGGGACGCCGATCTTGCGGCGGGCACGCGACGTCCAGTCGACGTGGAAGAACTCGGAGACTACGTGCGAGCCGGTCAGGATGATGGCCTCGCGACCGTCGAGCTCGGCGACCGCCGCAGACAGCGCGGCGATCGGGTCGTCGTCGACGACGGCGCCGTCGGCGGTGGCACCGGCCGCACGGAGCGCGGCGAGGGTGGCCTCGAGGTCACGGGTCGACTCGCGCTCGCTCTCCTCACGCACGGTCTCGACCGCGTCCGGGTCGAGCGGGATCCGGGGCCCGGTCAGGTTGTCGGCGCTGACCGCTCCCATCGCGGCCTCGATGCGGGCCGCGGCGTCCACGGCCGGCAGCAGCACGTGGTAGCGGACCTCGCTGTCGAGCCCCTCGTGCAGCGAGCGCACCTGGGCGGCGTCGGCGTTGGACAGCGCCTGCTCGACCAGGAGGACGACGGTGTAGGTCTCGCTCATCTCGGCTCCCGCGCTCGGTGGTCAGGTGCCGGGAAGCCTACCGACGTCACGAACCGGGCCGCGCCCCCAGCACGGAGGTGAGGTCGTAGGAAACTGGTTCGTCGAGCTGGTCGTAGCCGCAGCTCTCGGGGTCACGGTCGGTTCGCCATCGCCGGAACTGGGCGGTGTGCCGGAACCGTCGGCCCTCCATGTGGTCGTAGGCGACCTCGATCACGAGGTCGGGCCGCAACGGCGTGAAGCTGAGGTCCTTGCCCTGGCTCCAGCGGCTCTGGGTGCCCGGGACCCGGTCGGGGTTCGCGGTCAGGAACTCGGCCCAGCGGCCCCACGGGTGCTCCTCGATCGGGACGACCAGCGGCTGGAGCTGCTCGATGAGCTCGGCCCGCCGGGTCTCGGTGAAGCTGGCGCTGACGCCGATGTGTTGCAGCTCCCCACCGTCGTACAGGCCGAGGAGAAGACTGCCCAGCAGAGGTCGTTCGGGGGTGCTCGTCTTGTGCTCCCGGTAACCCGCGACGACGACGTCGGCGGTCCGCTCGTGCTTGATCTTCAACATCGAACGGGCGTTCTCGACGTACGGCGCGCCCAGCGGCTTGGCGACGACCCCGTCGAGCCCGGCCCCCTCGAACTGGTGGAACCACTCCTCTGCCTCCAGCGGGTCGGTCGTGGTCTGTGTGAGGAAGCACGGCCCGTCGAGGCTGCCGATCGCCGTCTCGAGCGCGGCGCGGCGCTCGGCGAAGGGGCGCTCGACGTACGCCGTGTCGCCCAGCGCCAGCAGGTCGAACGCCACGAAGCCGGCGGGGGTCTTCTCGGCGAGCATGTCGATGCGGCTCTTGGCGGGATGGATGCGCTCCTGGAGCGTCTCGAACTCCAGACGGTCGACGCCGTCGTCCCCACGCAACGCCACGAAGATCTCACCGTCCAGCACGATCCGGTCCGGCAGCTGCTCCTGCATGGCCGCGACGACCTCGGGGAAGTAACGGGTCAGCGGCTTGGTGTTGCGGCTGGCCAGCTCGACCTCGTCGCCGTCCTTGAAGACCAGGCAGCGGAACCCGTCCCACTTCGGCTCGAAGCTCAGCCCCACGATGTCGTTGACCGTGTGCTTCGCCGGGTCGGGGATCCCCTTGACGCTCTTGGCCAGCATCGGCCGCACCGGCGGCATCACGGGCAGGTCCATGGGACGAGACTAGGACCTCGCGTTCAGCGAGCTCCGCGCTCGTCGCGCACGCGGAGTGCCGCCTGGGTGCGATCGCGGACCTGGAGCTTGTCGAGGATCCGGGACACGTAGTTCTGCACGGTCTTCACGGTCAGGCCGAGCGCCGAGGCGATCTGCTGGTTGCTGCGCCCTTCGCCGAGCAGCCGAAGGACGTCGGACTCCCGCTCGGTGAGCCCCGCGAAGGCCGACCGGGCGCCGGAGTGGGCGCGGCCGCCGCCGGCGGTGGCCGCGAGGAGCTGGGTGGCCACGCCCGGACCGAAGACCGCACCCCCGGATGCCACCGTGGTGACGGCGGCCGCGATCTCCTCGCCGGTGGAGCCCTTGAGCACGTAGCCCCGCGCCCCGGCCCGCATGGCCGCGAGCACGGTGTCGTCGTCGTCGACCATCGTGACGACCAGCACGGCCGGCGGGTCGGGCAGCGCGCAGGTCAGCGCGGTGGCCTCGACTCCCGACATCGACGGCAGGTTGAGGTCCATCAGCACGACGTCCACACCACCTGCGGCCGCAGCCTCCACCGCCGCCGGACCGTCGGAGGCGACGCCGACCACGTCGATCTCGGGGAGCGCGGCGAGCGAGGCGGCGAGGCCATCGCGGAACACGGGATGGTCGTCGACGACGAGGACCCGGACGCTCACGACGCCGCCACCGAGGCGATCGTGGGCACCGGCAGCTCGGCCGTCACGCGGGTGCCGTCCGCGCCCGACGCCACGATCAGGTCGCCCCGCATCTCCTCGGCCCGCTCGCGCATGGTGTGCAGGCCGTTCCCGGCCTGCCGGGGCGAGTCGATCCCGAGGCCGTCGTCCTGGACAACGAGGCGGAGCAGGCCCGGACAGGTCTCGAGCGTCACCCGGCACCAGGTCGCCTGGGCATGCCGCACCACGTTGGTGACGGCCTCGGTCACGATCCGGAAGGCCGCCACCTCGGCGGCCGCGGGTAGCGCCGGCAGCGGGGCGACGAAGACGTCGACCTGGAGTCCGCTTCCGCCCGTGAGTCGCTGGACGGCCTGCTCGACGGCGCCCGACAGGCCGAGCTCGTCGAGGGCGGGGGGGCGCAGGCCCTCGACCACCCGTCGTACGTCGAGCACGGTCGCGCGGAGCTCCTCCCGCAGCGCTCGCACCAGGTCAGCGGCGTGGCTGTCGCGGTCGAGCTCGCGGCCGATCACGTCCAGCCGGAGCAGATGCCCGGCGAGGGCGGGCCCGAGGCCGTCGTGGAGGTCACGCCGGAGCCGGCGCCGTTCCTCCTCGCGGGCCAGGACGACGCGCTCGAGGGCGCGCTGCAGGTCCTGGGTCAGGCGGTGGTCGTGGAGCACCCCGCCGAGGTGCACCGCGAGATCCTCGAGCAACCGGCGGTCGACGGGCCGCAGGGGTGTGACCGGACGCTGGAAGCGCAGGATGCCGACCCGTTCGCCGTACACCAGCAGCGGGATCTCGTCCGGCTCCTGCTCCTGGTCGTCGGTCACGACGTCGCCGTCGGACCCGTTCGCGTCGGTCGCGTCGGTCGCCGAGGCCAGCACCTGGCCGTAGGCGTCCTCGATCCGCACCGCGCGCAGTCCCAGCGCGGCGAGCTCGGTGGTCGACTCCTGCAGCAGGCGGTCGACGTCGGCGGTCGCCTCGAGCCGCTGCCCGAGCCGGGCGAGCACCTCGTACGGCTCCTGCCACCGACCGAAGAGCACCCGGTCGACGCCGCGCTGCAGGACGTCGCGCAGCGGCGCGAACGAGACCGCGACCACCCCGACCGCGACCGCCGGGAGCCGGGCCGCGGTGCCGAGGTCCAGGGCACCCCCGACCCCGGCTACGACCAGGGCGTAGATGCCGGCGACCAGCGCCGACAGGAGGACCCAGACGGCGGTGCGGTTGGCCGCCGTACGCAGGTCGTAGAGGCGCCGGGCGAGCACGGCGAACCCGATGCTCACCGGCAGCGGGAGCACCAGGATCGAGAACGGGTCACCGGGCAGGCCAGGCACGAACGCGAGTGGCGCGGCCAGAATCGGTAGTGCGGCGGCGAACGCGACGATGCGGATCTGCTGACGCTCCAGCTCGCTCCCGGCGCGCCACCGCTCCCGCAGCTGCCACAGCGCGAGGGCCATCACGACCAGGGCGAGCGGGATGCTGAGGAAGAAGGTGAGTCCTTCGAAGACCCGGAGGAAGCCCGACGGAGCCAGGGGGTTCGTCCAGCCGTCGAGCTGGAGGTCGGCGTCGGGCGCGAGCAGGGTGCTGGCGGCCGCGGCGACGTCGACCACCACCAGGAGCCAGGGGAGCAGCCGCCATCTCGGAGACGCGATCCGCCCGGTGGGGAAGTAGATCGGCACGCCCAGGATCACGGTGAACCAGCCGAGGTCGCGGATCACGCCACCGATCAGGAGGACGGCCGAGATCGCGGGAACCGTGCCCGGGTGGGCCAGGCCGTGCACCCCGGCGTCGATCGCGGCGTTGCCGACCGCCCAGGCCGCACCTCCCCACAGCAGCAGCCAGCCGATCGGATGACGCGGCCGGGCGGCCACGACCACCGCGCCGGTCACGGTGAACAGGCCCACCACCGCGACGCCCAGCAACGCGTCCAGGAGGGTGCGATCGACGTCGACCGCGATCGAGACCGCCAGGCCGGCCGCGGACAGCGCGACGGCCAGCGCGATCGCTCCCCACAGGAGGATCGGCCGGGCTCGGGCGCCGTACATGGGGACAAGGGTGGGTCCGGCGCGACCGCGCGGCAAGGGGTCGATTCCCACGAGGGCCCGGGAGTTCTTCCCTGCCGTCACCTGTGCTGCTGCTCTCGTCGGTGGGAGCGGGCTCGCCGACGATGGACCCGCCGGCCACCAGGGCCGCCGAACACAAAGGAGCTCGATCATGAACCGCACGTCCGTCATCTGCACCGTGGCCGGCGTCCTGGCCGCGGGAGCCCTCGTCGCGAGTACGACGGGCGGCATCGCGTCCGCCTCGAGCGGCGGCCGGAGCCACACCCTGACCTTCACCACTCACCAGATCGCAAGCACCGGTGCGGCCAAGGACCACCACCTGCTGATCGAGACCGACCGGGCCACCCGGTCGGGCCGCACGATCGGCTACACCGCCAACACGTGCTCCTTCGACTTCGCCGCCCACCGAGCGCACTGCCTGGTCACCCTGGCCCGGCCGAGGGGCCAGATGCGGGTCTGGGCCACCGTCGACGTCGACACCGGGACCATCCTCGGCAAGGTCACCGGCGGGACGGGCATCTACGACGGCATCACCGGCACCGTCTCCGGCCACCCCGGCTCGAACCCCGACGCTTCCACGTTCACGATCCGGTGGAACGGCTGAACCCATGGGAACGGTTGGGCCCATGGGGCCGTTGAGCCGGTGACACCTGAGCTCCCCGGGTAGGAGTCGAACCTACGTCGCTAATCCTGATTCAAAGTCAGGCGGGCCCTGCCGGCAGACCAACCGGGGAATGACTAGAAAGGTTAGGGCCCGCCTGGCGGTGCAGCACGATGGCCCGGCAGACCAACCGGGGAATGACTAGAAAGGTTAGGGCCCGCCTGGCGGCGCAGCACATCGCCCGACAGACCAACCGGGGATCGGTGGCCAAGCGTAGAGCCCGGCTCGCGCGCGAGCGCGTAGGACCTGGCCGCGCTCGTGGACAGGATCGTTCGCTCGGACGATGGCCCCGTCCCCCGGGCCGGGGGATACGTTGGGTTCATGGCGAGCGACCTCACCGTGATCGTGCTGGCAGCAGGTGGAGGCACTCGCATGAGGTCGAAGACCGCCAAGGTGCTGCACGAGATCGGCGGCCGCAGCATGGTCGGCCACGTCCTCGCCGCCGTCCAGGCACTCGAACCCGGCCGCGTCGTCGCCGTGGTCGGCCACCAGCGCGACCAGGTCGGCCCGCACATCCAGTCCCTGATGCCCGCCGTGGTGCTCGCCGTCCAGGAGGACCAGAAAGGCACCGGGGACGCCGTACGCATCGCGGTCGAGGCCGCCGGTACGACGTCCGGCACGGTGCTGGTCGCGGCTGGAGACACCCCGCTGCTGCGCGGCGAGAGCCTGCGCGACTTCGCGCTCGAGCACGAGGCGGCGCAGTGCGCGGTCAGCGTGCTCAGCGGCGTCGTCGACGACCCGTTCGGCTACGGCCGGATCGTCCGCAACGACGAGGGCGACGTCGAAGCGATCATCGAGGAGAACGACGCCACCACCGACCAGCGCAGCATCCACGAGATCAGCTCGGGGATCCTCGCCTTCGACGCGGAGTTCCTCACCGAGGCGCTGCCGAAGCTCGACAACGACAACGCAAAGGGCGAGTACTACCTCACCGACACCGTCGGCCTCGCCCGCGACGCCGGCCTCACCGTGGGCGCGTTCCCGATCGACGACTGGATGCAGACCGAAGGTGCCAACGACCGCGTGCAGCTCGCCAACCTCGGCCGCGAGCTCAACCGCCGCATCGTCGAGCAGTGGATGCGCGACGGCGTCACCGTCATGGACCCCGACACCACGTGGATCGAGGCCGACGTCTCGCTCGCCCCGGACGTGATCCTGCTGCCGAACACCCAGCTCCTCGGCGCGACTGTCGTCGGTGAGGACGCCGTGATCGGTCCGGACACCTCGCTCAAGGACTGCGAGATCGGTGCGGGCGCCCGGGTGGTGCGCACGCACGGCGAGCTGGCGGTGGTCGGGAACGGAGCGAGCGTCGGTCCGTACGCCTACCTCCGGCCCGGCACCGAGCTCGGAGGCGGCGGCAAGATCGGCACGTTCGTCGAGACCAAGAACGCCCACATCGGCGCCGGGGCCAAGGTGCCCCACCTGTCGTACGTCGGCGACGCCGACATCGGCGAGGGCACCAACATCGGAGCCGGCACGATCGTCGCCAACTACGACGGGGTCAACAAGCACCACACGACTGTCGGCAAGGGCGCGAAGACCGGGGCCAACAACACGTTCGTGGCGCCGGTGACCATCGGCGACGGCGCGATGACCGGTGGCGGCACCGTCGTACGCCGTGACGTGCCGCCCGGTCATCTGGCCGTCTCCGGGGGACCGCAGCGCAACCTCGACCGCCGCGCCCCACGCGATCAGGAGGCGACCACGATGGGGGAGCCCGGGCCCGATGAGGGAGAATCCTGACCTGTGACCTTGAAGACGAAGAGGACCACCAAGAAGCACCTGATGGTCTTCTCCGGCCGGGCTCACCCCGCGCTCGCCGAAGAGGTCGTGGCCGGCCTCGGCATCGAGCTGGTGCCGACCCAGGCCTACGAGTTCGCCAACTCGGAGACCTACGTCCGCTACGAGGAGTCGGTGCGCGGCTCCGACGCCTTCGTGATCCAGAGCCACACCGCGCCCATCAACGAGTGGCTGATGGAGCACCTGATCATGGTCGACGCGCTGAAGCGGGCCAGCGCCAAGCGGATCACGGTCGTGATGCCGTTCTACGGCTACGCCCGCCAGGACAAGAAGCACCGCGGCCGCGAGCCGATCTCGGCCCGCCTGGTCGCCGACATGTTCAAGACCGCCGGCGCCGACCGGCTGATCACCGTCGACCTGCACGCCGACCAGATCCAGGGCTTCTTCGACGGACCCGTCGACCACCTGTTCGCCCAGCCGATCCTGGCGACGTACGTCAAGGAGAAGTACGGCGACCAGGACCTCGCCGTGGTCAGCCCCGACGCGGGCCGGATCAAGGTCGCCGAGCGCTGGTCGTCGCGCCTGAACGGCGCGCCACTGGCGTTCATCCACAAGACCCACCGCACCGGCCAGCCCAACGAGACCGTCGCCAACCGCGTCGTCGGTGACGTGCGCGGCCGCATCTGCGTCCTGGTCGACGACATGATCGACACCGGCGGCACGATCGTCCATGCGGCCGAGGCCCTCGCCCGCGACGGCGCCGCCGGGGTCGTGATCGCCGCCACCCACCCGATCCTGTCCGGACCTGCCGTCGACCGGCTCAAGAACAGCGCGGTGACCGAGATCGTGGTCTCCAACACGCTGCCGATCCCGGAGGAGAAGCGGTTCGACAAGCTCACTTGCCTGTCGATCGCCCCGCTGCTCTCACAGGCCATCAAGGAGGTCTTCGAGGACGGGTCGGTCACCAAGATGTTCGACGGGCAGGCCTGAGCGAGCGCTCAACCGCGGCGAACGGCGAGGCGCGCTGGTGCGCGAGCCGCCAGCCCTCACCCGGCCATCCGCACGCGCATCGTGACTCCCAGGTCGTCGAACGTGTCGTCCCACGACCGCCGCAGCACCGTGTTGTCGAGGTTCTCGGCCGCGGTGGCGAGTGCCTGCCGGTAGGACTCCAAGCGGGGCAGGGCCATCGGGAAACGCGGGGTCGCGTCGCCGACGTCGAGCGAGAACGACTGGCCGCGGGCCGCGATCCCCGGCGCCTCGTGGAGGTAGCGATCGAGGTAAGGCACGGTCAGGTCCTCCTGGCCGGGTGTCCAGAGCCCGAAGACCACGGCGCCGAAGTCGCGGTTGGAGATCCGCGGGTCGTGCAGCTTGGTCCAGGCGTCTGCCTTCGCGGCCGCGTCCGGCCGGCTCGCCCGCGCGGCCAGGGCAGACTCGCGCCCGCTCGCCGAGCGGTCGTCGGTCTCCTCGCGGTCGACCAGGTCGTCACCCGCCTCGCCGAGGATCACGAGGCGACGTACCACCATCCATCGCGTGTCGCGGTCCACGGCCAGCCCCGGCCGCGCCTCTCCAGACGCGAGCCAGCGTCGCAGCAGGTCGACGTCGTGGCTGGTCGCGGCGATCCGGCGCATCGCGGCCAACGCGCGGTCGGCGTCGCCGGCCGCCAGCACCTCCTGGGCCACGGCGCACACCGAGCGTTCGGCGGCCGCCAACGCCTCGGGCGCGGTCCACTGGGCCAGCACCTGCCGGACCAGGCGTCGCGACACGGAGTCGAAGACGACAGCGTCGGTCTCCTTCCCGAGATGCCGCTCGACCACGTCGAGGTACTCACGGACCGTCACCAGGCCGTTGCGGAGCCGGGTGGTCGCGTTGGTCCAGGTCACGGCGCGCAGCAGCGGATCGGGCACGGTGCCGAGGTCGTCGACGACGGCGCGCCAGGAGAAGTCGTCCAGCAGCACCGCGGCGTATGCCTCGTCGTGCGCGTTCGGGATCACCGGAGCGCCGGCGTACTCGGGGAGCGGGACCGGCACGTCGGCGAGGTCGACGAGCCGGCTGCCCCGGACGGTGGCCCCCTCGAGCGCCGCGACCGTGAACCGGTGCGGCCGCGACCCGTCGCGCTCCAGCACAGGTACGTCGCCGTCTCGCGTCACGCGGATCGTGTCGAACCCGGTCGTCCGAAGGTAGGCCTCGGCCCAGCCCCGTACGTCGCGGTCGGTCACCGAGTCGAGCGCCTCGAGATAGTCGGAGAGCTCGGCGTTCGCGAAGCGGTGCCGGGTCAGGTAGACGTTGGTGCCCGCGACGAACGTGTCCCAGCCCAGCCACGTGACCAGCTGGCGGAGCACCGACGCCCCCTTGGCGTAGGTGATCATGTCGAAGTTGGTGAACGCCGTGTCGACGTCGACGAGGCGCTCGGCGTCCTCGGCGATGCGGTGGGTCGACCGCCGAGCGTCCGCGGCGTACCCGGTCGGCTTCCGGTTCAGCGAGAAGTCGGGCCACGACCCGGCGACACCGGCCTCGTGCGCGACGTGGTAGCCCATGAAGTCGGCGAACGACTCGTTGAGCCAAGTGTCCTGCCACCACTTCATCGTCACCAGGTCGCCGAACCACATGTGCGCCATCTCGTGCGCGATCACGGTCGACCGGTCGACGACCTCGCCCGCGTCGGGATCGTGGCGCGGCACGTACTCGTCCCGGAACGTCACGCACCCGGCGGTCTCCAGCGCACCCCAGTTGTGGCCGGGCTGCATCACCTGGTCGTAGGAGTCGAAGGGATAAGGCTCGTCGAAGGCGTCGGTGTAGAAGTCGAAGCACGCCTCGGTGACCCGCTTCATGTCCTCGAAGTCGCGGTCGAGCTCGCCGCCCAACGACGCCCGGATGTGCCAGCCGAACGGCAGCCCGGCGTGCTCCCAGGTGCGCGAGTGCCAGGGGCCGGCACACACGACGAAGAGGTACGTCGAGATCGGCGGCGTGGTCGTGAACGACCTCACCCCACCCTCGCGCCCGAGCTCACGACCGTTGGCGACCACGGTCCACGCCGACGGCGCGTCGATCGTCAGCGAGATCGGTGCCTTGAGGTCGGGCTGGTCGAAGCACGCGAACACCTTCTGCGCGATGTCCATGCCCAGCAGCGCCGACACGTAGGTCTCGTCGTCGGCCGGGTCGGTGAACGTGTGCATGCCGTCGCCGTCGTTCACGTAGGGCACGCGTGCCTCGACGACCACCTCGTTGCGCGGCTTCAGGTCGTGCAGCGTGATCCGGCCGCTGTCGTACGCCGGGGACTCCACGGGCGTGTCGTTGACCGTCAGCCGGAGCTCCTGGGCGTCCTTGAGCTCGAGGAACGTCGTGGCCCGCGGGTCGGCGAGGGCGAACGTGACCGTCGTCCGGCACCCGAAGGTCTCGCGGGAGGTGAGGTCCAGGTCGATGCGGTAGGTGATCTCGGAGACCTGCTCGGCGCGGGTGCGGGCCTCGTCGTAGGTGAGGGACACGCCCCCAACCTAGGGGAGCCCAGGCGGGCGCTACCACGGGGATTCGCCTCCACGACCGCCGCTGTCTAGACTCCGAGAGTTGCCTCGGCGAGGGAGCCGGACCTGCACCGTGACGGTGCCGGCACGGTGTCCGTGATCGACAGGGCGGCCGCCTTCACGCCGCGCCGACCCGATCGCGCGGCGTTCCTCGTTCGTGGCCCGCAGACGCAGACGAGACCACGAGGAGTGGACGGCATGCCCGAGAAGATCACCGCAGAGATGCGCACCGAGTTCGGCAAGGGTGCGGCGCGCCGGATCCGGCGCGCGGACAAGATCCCGGCCGTGGTGTACGGCCACGGGAACGACCCGATCCACCTGACCCTGCCCGGCCACGACACGATGATGGCGCTCAAGCACGGTGGCGCGAACGCGTTGCTCGAGCTCGACATCGACGGCGACAGCCAGCTCGCCCTGACCAAGCAGGTGCAGGTCGACCCGATCCGCCGGGTGCTCGAGCACATCGACTTCGTCGCCGTACGCCGCGGTGAGAAGGTCACCGTCGACGTCCCGATCCACGTCTCCGGTGAAGCAGCCCCCGAGACCCTGGTCGTGACCGAGCAGTCGACCGTCCAGGTCGAGGCGGAGGCGACCAACATCCCCGAGCGCATCGAGGTGTCGGTCGCCGGCGCCGAGATCGGAACGCAGATCCATGCGTCCGACCTGGTGCTGCCCGAGGGCACCACCCTGCTGACCGACCCGCAGTCCCTGATCGTGAACGTCACGCAGCAGCAGACGGCCGAGCAGCTCGAGTCCGACCTGGCCGAGGCCGAGGCCGACGCCGGCATCGTCCACGAGGAGGGCGAAGAGCCCGCCGAGACCGCCGAGTTCGGGGCCGCCGAGGGCGACGCCGGCGAGGGCGAGGCTCCGGCCGAGGGCGACACCGCCGAGTGAGGCGTCTGCACCGCCCGGGTTGGCTGCGCCGCAGTCCGGCCCGGGCGCGTGCCTCCTCCGACCCTGAAGAGGTGGGTGACATGGCGAGCGAGCCCGGTGAGGTCTGGCTCGTGGTCGGCCTGGGCAACCCCGGGCCGTCGTACGCCGGTCACCGGCACAACGTCGGCTACCTCGTCGGCGCCGAGCTGGCCGAGCGGATGGGCTCGTCGTTCCGCGCCCACAAGTCCGGCCGCGCCGATGTGGTCGAGGGTCGGCTTGCGCCGCCGGGCACCGACGGCCCGCGCGTCGTGCTGGTGCGCACACGCTCGTACATGAACGAGAGCGGCGGGCCGGTCAAGCAGCTCGCGACGTTCTACAAGGTGCCGCCCGAGCGGATCGTGGCGGTCCACGACGAGCTGGACCTGCCGTTCGACACGATGCGGGTCAAGCTCGGCGGCGGCGACAACGGCCACAACGGGCTCCGCTCGCTGCGGGGGTCGCTCGGCACCGGCGACTTCTACCGGGTACGGATCGGCATCGGCCGCCCCCCGGGTCGACAGGACGTCTCGGACTTCGTGCTGTCGAACTACTCCGCCGCCGAGCGGAAGCTGGTGCCGCTCCAGGTGAGCGCCGCGGCGGACGCCGTCGAATCGCTGCTGACGGACGGTCTGGAGCGCACGCAGGCGCGCTACAACTCGTGACGGTCGGTCGTCTCGCGACCGCCAGGAATTTTGCCGTCGAACGCCGCGCTCGCTCTTCCCTGGGCCCACGATCGGCCTTCACAATGGGCACCGGTCGCGTTCGACTCGGGGGAGTCGGTCACAGGTGCGGCCAGGGCCTTCGGGCCCAAGGGGGGAATGTGTCGTGGGGCTCGGCTCCTGCTGTTCGTCGTGGGCTCATCCGGCATGCCAGCCGGGCGCGACGGCTGCATGGGTAGCTGCGGGGGCAGGACCGAGACCAGCACGTACGTCGCAGCGTCCCTCCAGCACGCGCACCCGGGTCGGGGGACCCGGTGCATCCGAGATCGGGGGGGATCTCTTGACCAGACCGAGCAGGCGCGCCGTGGTGCGCACGGGGGTATGGGCAACGCCGAAGGCGGGGCCCACGGCAGGTGACGATCATCGGGGCGCTTCGAAGGCGCCGTCGGTCGCGGACGCAGCGATCCACGCGTTCCTCGCCTCGCGAGCCGCAGTGCAAGCGGGCCGGGACGACGCCTGAGCAGGGGCCGTCGGGGCACCCGACAGGCCGTAGGGTGGCGGCCGTGACAGCCTCGGACGCCCCGGCCCATCTCGACGACCACGCGCTGGCGGCCTGGCTGGCCACCACCGCCGGTGAGCGGCTCCTGGCCGTGCGTGAGTCGGGGCCGACGGGGCGCGAGCTCAAGGACGCGGGCGACCGAGCGGCCCACGAACTGCTGATGGAGCTCCTGGCCGAGCACCGGCCGGGTGACTCCGTGCTCTCCGAGGAGGGCAAGGACGACAAGCGTCGCCTGCATGCGTCCCGGGTCTGGATCGTGGACCCGCTCGACGGCACGCGGGAGTTCTCCGAGCCTCCACGCGACGACTGGGCGGTCCATGTCGCGCTGTGGCAGGACGGCGACCTCACGGCGGGCGCGGTGGCCCAGCCCGCCCTGCACGAGACGTTCGACACGGGGCGACCACCCGTCGTACCGCCGCGAAGCAGTGCGCGCCCGCGCATCGCCGTGTCGCGCACCCGGCCACCGGCCTTCGTGGAGGCCTTGGCCGAGGAGATCGACGCCGAGCTGGTCCCGATGGGGTCGGCGGGGGTCAAGGTGATCTCGGTGGTGCGCGACGTCAGCGACGCCTACGTGCATGCGGGCGGGCAGTACGAATGGGACAACGCCGCACCCGTGGCGGTGGCTCGATCGGCGGGGCTGTTCTGCTCGCGCGTGGACGGATCGGAGCTCCGCTACAACCAGGACGACGTCTCTCTCCCCGACCTGATCGTGTGCCGTCCGGAGCTGTCCGCACAGATCCTCGACTTCGTACGCCGTCACGGCACCGCCTGAGCTCACCCACGGACTCGGTCCGCCGGTATCAGTGCCGGCGCAGATGCCTCCTCATCCCGAGGCACCAGTGCAGGAGGGCCGGGCCATGTGGGACACCGTCGTCGAGATCTCGACACATCTCACCCACGACCTGCCCTGTCCTCGATGCGGTCACGGGGGCCATCGCTTCCTGCCGTGCGACCAGTGCGCCTGCGCGGGCGCCGGAGGCACGTCGTACGAAGCCCGGCCGGAACCTGCGCAGGCCCGTTAGCGTCAGATGGGTCATGCTGACCCGTCGCCAGACCCTGCAGACGCTGGGCGCCTTGGGGGTCGCCGCCCCGGTGCTGAGCGCGTGCACCGGCACGGACTCGGTCCAGGACCATCCGGCCGCGTCCGACCTGCGCCTGGTCAAGGCGGACGTCGCGCAGAGCGCCGGCGACCCGGCCGCGGTGGCGGGGGTCGTCGGTGCGATGACCGCGCTCGCCGTCGACCTGTGGCCGGAGCTCGGGTCGTCCAGCGACAACCTTGCGATGTCGCCGTACTCGATCGCGGTGGCTTTGGCGATGACCGACAACGGCGCCCGTGGCCGGACCGCGCAGGCGATGAACAGCGTGCTGCACGTCGGGTCGCTCGCGACGTACAACGCGGGCATGGCTGCTCTGACCCAGGAGCTGGCCGGTCTGGCCGGCCCGGTCGAGGTGAACGGCACGAAGTCGGAGATCGACCTGTCACCGGCCAACCAGCTGTTCGGAGACGTGTCGATCCACTGGCAGCGAGTGTTCCTGACCGTGCTGGCCAAGCTCTACGGCGCCGGGATGCGGACCGTGGACTTCGGCGCCGCGGAGGCGGCTCGGGCCCTGGTGAACGACTGGACCGCCCAGCAGACGAATGACCGGATCCCCGAGATCCTGCCCCGGGGCAACGTCGACGCGGCGACCCGGCTGGTGCTGGTCAACGCGCTGTACTTCAAGGCGCCCTGGGACTCGCCGTTCGAGAAGGCCGCCACGTCGCCGGGTCGGTTCCACCGAGCGGACGGGTCGACGGTCCAGGCCGAGCTGATGTCCACCGACGAGGGGCCGACGTACGTCTCCGGTCGGCACTTCCACGGGGCCCGACTGCCCTACGCGGGCGGCACGATGGCGATGACCGTCGCCCTGCCTACCGGCTCCGAGACGGCCGCCCTCCGCGAGCTCCTGGGCGGAGGCCTCACCCGCGACGGCGAACCGGGGCTCCGCCTGACGATGCCGCGCTGGACCTACCGGGTGGCCACGGACCTGAAGGACCCCCTGAAGAACCTCGGGATGGCCGTCGCGTTCGGTGACGACGCGGACTTCAGGGGCATGACGACCGACACCCACCTCGCGATCACCGACGTCCTGCACCAGACGTACGTCGCGGTCGACGAGGCCGGGACCGAGGCCGCCGCCGCGACCGCGGTCGTGGTGGGGGAGACCAGCATGCCGGTGAGCCGGCACGAGCTCGTGCTCGACCGCCCGTTCCTGTACGTCGTGCACGACACCGCGCACGGGACCCCGCTGTTCGTCGGCCGGGTCGCGGACCCGTCGTGAGCACCGGGTCGGGGGCCACCGAATGGCGAACTCCCGTCCCGGCAGCCCCACCCGGAGCAGACAACCCCGGGAAGTCCCGGGCGAACCCTAGGTGCCCTAGTCCGGACGGGTGATTTCCGTCATCCGGTGGAGGGGTGTGTGTCGATCTTCTGAGGGGTCGGCGCCTATGATGTACAAGCCGGGTCCGCAAGGTTGGGGAACCTTCGCGCGAGGTGTGTCATCAGGGGGGTGACACATTCGGTCTTCGTGGCCGTCGGCTGGGGGAATGTGTCGGGGTAGAGCATGAGCGTGCTGAGCACACGCGCGGGTTTCCGCGAGGGGGACGAGGTCCTGTTGGGTGACGACCCCACGGTGGCCACCCTCTCCGCAGTCGAGCCCGTGTCGGACTACGAGAACAAGCTCCACGAGCTTCGCGCCAGCCTGGCCGGCGTGGCCGGGGCGGTCCATGCGCTGGAAGGCGACGCGTTGCCCTTCGGCAGCGAGCGGCGTCTTCGGATCGAGCGGATGCTCCACGCCGAGGTCTCCCGGCTGCAACGGCTGGTCGCACCCGTGGACTGTCAGGTGGCGGAGCCTTCCGAGGAGCTCGACCTGGACGAGGTGGTCGAGTCGGTGGTCCTCGCCCGGCGGATGGCCGGGCACGAGGTCTCTTGGACACGTACGGGTCAGCGAGTGCTGGCCCGTCGCGACGAGATCGTGGAGATCCTCAACATCCTGCTGACGAACGCGGCCCGCCATGCGTCCGGGTCCCCGACGTACATCGACGTACGCCAAGAACGAGACCAGGTGCGCGTGATCGTGAGCGACGAAGGTCCCGGTGTGCCCGCAGAGCTGCGCCCGGCGATCTTCGAACGCGGGACCAAGGGGCCCACGGGCGGCGACGGCATCGGGCTGTCGGTGGCGAAGGTGCTCGCCGGTGAGCTCGGGGGAAGCCTCGACCTCGGGGACGACGAGCCGGATCGCGGCGCCGTGTTCGAGATGAAGCTTCCGTGGGGCCGTTTCGCAGGTGGCCTCGCATGAGCGTCAAGCGCGTAGCGGTCGTCGACGACCACGTCCTGTTCGCCGAGGCGATGGTCGTCGCCCTGGTCCACCGGGGCTACGACGCCCGTTGCGTGGTTCCCGACGCGGACGCCACGACCGGTGCCTCGCTCATCTCGCAGGTGTTGGCCGGCAACCCGGACGTCGTCCTGCTCGACCTCGACCTCGGTCAGGCCGGCGATGGGCTCGACCTGATCGTCCGCCTGTCGACCCGCTCGCTCGTCGTCGTCGTGACCGGCAACTCCGATCCGGTGCGGATCGGCGCCGCTCTCGCGGCGGGGGCCGTGACCGTCCTCTCGAAATCCTTCCCGCTGGAGCAGATCCTCGACACCCTGACCCGACTGCGCGACGGGCTTCCGGCGATGGCCAAGGAGGAGCGGGAGCGCCTGCTCGCGCGCTGGCGCCATCACCGGCAGTTCGACCGCGAGGTCAAATCGCGGTTCGCCCTGCTGACGACGCGAGAGGCCGAGGTGCTTGCCGAGCTGATGGCCGGCCGGCAGGTCAGCGAGATCGCTCGCCGCAGCTTCGTCTCGGAGTCGACCGTCCGCACGCAGGTCAAGTCCGTCCTCAGCAAGCTCCAAGTCAACTCCCAGCTCACGGCGGTGGGACTCGCCTACAGAGCCCACTGGCGCGCGCCGGGTTCGGACGGCTCCGAAGACTGGATGCTCCAGGCCCCAGAGCTCCCTCGGCCACGCGCCACCGCGTAGCCGCGGCACTTGGTTCTCCCGAGGGAGAAGTGGTTCGTCGCCCGTTTCCTCCCCCAGGGCGGGTGGCGGACCCCTCCCCGAGCTGCCACGCGACCTAGCACACCGAGCTCCCGGCCGCTGGATTTCGCGAGAATTGGGTACGCCGACACCCCCGCCCATGCACAAGGATTCACGCAGGGATAGTCACCGCTCGGTGGGGGGCGTGACGGGGTCCCGGCGCAGGCGTCACGAACGCAGCGCCACACAAGCGTTCTGGGGGGGACGTCGGTATGAGCACACATGTAGAGCTTCGCCTACCCAGGGTCGAGATCGACGTCCAGGATCTCGCCCTGATCAGCGGAGCATCGACGCTCGACCTGGGCAAGAGCCATCCGGCGACGGACCTGGAGACGCGCACTCGACCGGTATGGACCGTCGGTCTGCGGCCGGCGACCGTCGAGGGTGCCCTTCCGCTGCTGACGGACGCGCTCGCTCTGGCGCTGAGCGTCGCCGTCCTCCACCCGGCCCTGAAGCCCTCGGTGGCCTGGGTCGTCGCGGCCCTGGCGAGCTTCGCCGTCCTGGGGCTGTACGGGCACCGGCTCCGGCTGTCGGCGCTGAACGACATCCCGTCGCTCGTCGTCGGGTCTGCCGTCGGTGCGGCCGCCATGGCTGTGGTCGGTTCCCCCCACCTGCACATCCGACACATGCTGATGGCCGCCATGGCCGGCACCTCGCTGGTGGTCCTGGGTCGCGTCGCCTCCTACACCATCCTGCGCAACTGGCGGTCCCGCGGACTCCTCCGCCGCAACGTCGTCCTGGTCGGTGGGGGCTCGCGGGCCGTCGAGCTCGTCGCCAGGATCGCCCAGCACCCGGAGACCGGGCTGCGCGTCCGCGGGGTTCTCGGCGCCCAGGGGCCCCGGCTTCCCGGCGCGTCCCTGTACGGCGAGGTCACCGACCTGCCGGACCTGATCGCCTCCGGCTTCGTCGACACCGTGATCGTGGGCGATGCGTCCTCCGACGACGAGCGCCGGGTCATCGACGCGCTGCGCAGCTGCGGCCGCGGTTCGACGGAGATCTTCGTGCTCCCACGCCTCGCCGAGCTCTCCACGAGGGCCGACGACGAGGTGTGGGGCGTGCCGCTCCTGAAGCTCAGGCAGCGCCGCGCGCGGGTCCGGATGGCGATCAAGCGCGCCGTCGACGTGACCTTGGCGTCGGCGGCCATGCTGGTCCTGAGCCCGCTCGTGGTCCTGGCCGCCCTGGCCGTGCGCCTGGAGATGGGGCCGGGTGTGATCTATCGGCAGGAGCGGGTCGGCCTCAACGGCCGGCGGTTCCAGCTCCTCAAGCTGCGGTCGATGCGACCGCTGCCCGACGGCAGCTCGACGGAGTGGGCGCCCAACGCCGACCGGACCGGTCGTGTGGGCACGTTGATCCGTCGTTACTCCATCGACGAGCTGCCCCAGCTGGTGAACGTGATCCGAGGCGACATGAGCCTGGTCGGACCGAGGCCGGAGCGGCCGGAGTTCGTCGACCAGTTCGGCACCGAGTTCCCGTCGTACACCCACCGGCACCGGGCCATGGTCGGCCTGACCGGACTGGCCGCGGTCGAGGGCCTGCGCGGCGACACCTCGATCGCGGATCGGGCGTACTTCGACAACTGGTACATCGAGCACTGGTCGCTGTGGCTCGACGTCAAGATCATGGTGCGCACGGCCAGCGCCCTGCTCAAGGGCACCGGAGGGTAGGCGCGCCCGCCACCACCTGCTGCTCGTCACGTCCGCGACGACCGCTCGCTGCGCCGGCCCCGCCGGGCAGCGGGCCTCGCCCTGATCGGCGGCGTTACCGACCAGGGGCGTCGGACGTCTCGGTCGGTACGACGCGGCGATGGCCTACGCAGAACGGGCCTCCTGAGCGCACACTGGTGCGGTGGACCCCGAGTCCGAGCTCCCATCCGAGATCCTCGGTGACGAGCCGGTACGACTGCCCCGGGAGCGGCACTCCCGGCCCGATGCGCCGCGTCGCGCCACGCTTCGTCACGGGCGCTGGTGGACGGGGCTCGCGGTCCTGCTCGTCGCCGGTTCAGCGGTGGTCGTCGTGGACGGCCGCTCGCGCGCCCACGAAGGGGCCGCGGTGGCCGGGTGCGAGCAGCGGCTCCGGGTCGCGACCGGGTACGCCGAGGGACGGCTCGGCCTGGTCGCGAACTACCTCGAGCCCACGATCGCCACGAACGGCCGGGTCGAGCAGCTGCACCTCGCCGACCTGATGTCGGCGCGCGCCAACAAGGTCCTGCCGCGCGTCCAGCAGGCCGACCGCTACTGCCGGGGCGTCAGCGTCCAGCCCTGGCACTTCTCGCTGGTCGAGCGGCAGAGCGCGTCGACGGCCTACTCCGCCGCGCTGGTGACTCTCGTGCAGACCGTGGCCGCCCAGGGGCGCGTGCCGTTCCGCGCCAACGCGACGATGCAGAGGCTCCGCGAAGAGGTCGGGATCGGCGGAGGCTGAACGCTCCTCACCGCCCGGCCTCAGAGATCGTGATCCTTGAGCCAGGACAGGGAGGCGTCCGCGACATCGCGCCAGCCGTGGTCGATGGTCAGCGAGTGGGCGCGGTCCGGGAACTCGAGGATGTCGGTGACGGCGTCGCTGTGCCGGTACTGCTTGAGCGTCGCCTTGGTCACGGCCTCGGGGACGGTGTTGTCCTTGCCGCCCATGATCAACAGCAGTGGACCGCGTCCCGAGTTCTCGGTGTCGACCTTCGCGGGGGAGTGCGGGTTGAAGTTCGCCGCCGCGGCCTCGAACAGCGGCTTGCCCGGAGCGGGGATGGCCCAGCGCTCGAAGAGCGCGTCCGACTCCTCGGCGGGGATGGCGTTGCCGAAGGCGAACCGGAACTGCTGCGCGGTCAGCGAGACGGCACGGTGCCTGTTGGCGGGGTTCTTGAACACCGGCAGCGTTGCCTTGAGGGCCGACAGGGGCAGCGGCAGGACGCCCTTGATCTGGGCCGCATCGATGGCGACCGCGGCGGCCGCCCGATCCTCGCCCAGCAGGCGCTGCGCGATCATGCCGCCGAACGAGTGCCCCACCAGGATCGGCTTCTCCGGAAGGCCGGCGATGATGTCCGCGAAGTGCGCGACCACGTCGTCGATGCCGTGGTCGGCGATGGTCTCGGCCTGCTCCCGCGCCGCCGCGACGGTGTCGGGGTCCCCGGGCCAACCGGGAGACGAGGCGTCGTACCCAGCGCCGGTGAACCGGTCGACCCAGTCGTCCCACGACCGGGCGTGCAACCAGAGACCGTGGATGAACAGGACGGGTGTGGGCATGGGCGTCTTCCTCCCTCACGGCTGACGTAGACCGACCGATCTACCTACCTAGCGTTAAACTAGGGCCCACCAACAGGTCCTGGCAAGAGGCACCGTGCCGGGCCGAACGGGAGGAGCAAGCCAGCGATGAGCGACGCGGCAGCGTCTGCAGCGGAGGCGGAGACGCAGACCGAGACGGAGACGGAGGCGACCGATCGCCCGCGTCGTCCGTCCCGGGCCAGGGAGCGGATCCTGGCCACGGCGGACCGGCTCTTCTACAACGAGGGCATCCACGCCGTCGGCATCCAGCGGGTCATCGCGGAGTCGGCCGTCACTCGCGTCACGCTGTATCGGCACTTCCCGTCAAAGGACGACCTGATCTCGGCCTACCTCGAACGCCGAGCGCAGTACGACCGCGACCAGGTCAGTGGGATCATCGAGGCCCACCCCGACGACCCCGGCCGGGCGCTCACCGAGCTGGCGACCGCACTCACCCGCGACGACTTCGCGGCCATGAGACGTGGCTGCCCCTTCATCAACGCCTCGGCCGAGTTCACCGGGTCCCACCCCGCCAGACTCCACGCGCACGACATCCGGCGCTGGGTGACCGACCGGATCGAGGAGCTTCTCTTCCGGCTCGGCCACCGCGACCCACGCGCCACCGCCGCGCAGCTGATGATGGTGCGCACCGGTGCGGTCGTCTCCGGAGCACTCGACAGGAACGACGGGCTCAACGCGAACTTCCTCGCCGTGTGGAACAAGCTCATCGACGACGGGCTGCCCGAGCCCCGCTGATCTCCGCAGCCGGTCCTCGAAAGCTCCGCCCCCGACCGGAGCGCTAGCGTGTCGCCACTCGCCGCCGCCCAGGCGGCGTATCCGATCCGGAGGACGTGACATGCGCATTCTGCTCGCGGACCGACTGCCTGATCGGACGATCCACGATCTCGAGGCGCACGGCCACGAGTGCGTCATGGAGCCCGGACTGGGCGCGGACGACCTGGCGGAACGGATCAGCGGGTACGACGTGCTCGTGGTGCGTGGCACGCAGGTCCGGCGCGCGGTGATCGAGGCGGCGGACCGGCTGGCGCTGGTGATCCGCGCCGGCGCGGGCACCAACACCATCGACACCGACGCGGCTGCGGAACGGGCGGTGTTCGTCAGCAATGTCCCGGGGCGCAACGCAGCGGCGGTCGCGGAGCTGACGATGGGACTGCTGCTGGCGGTCGACCGACGGATCGCCGACAACGTCGCGGACGTCCGTGAGGGCAGGTGGGACAAGAAGACCTACGGCAACGCCGAGGGACTGCTGGGCTCCACGATGGGGATCCTCGGGCTCGGCTCGATCGGGTTCCTGGTGGCGGAGCGGGCGGCCGCGTTCGGCATCCGGGTGCAGTCGATCGCCAAAGAGGGACGATCGCCGACCGCGACGGCGCGGGCCGAGGAGCTCGGGATCACGTTGTGCGACTCCCTCGACGAGCTGCTGGGCTCCTGCGACATCGTGTCGCTGCACGTGCCCTCGTCCCCCGAGACCAAGCACCTGGTCGACGCGGCGTTCCTGGCGCGGATGCGACCGGGCGCGATCCTGCTCAACACCTCGCGCGGCGACGTGGTCGACGAGGCCGCGCTGCTGGCGGCGCTGGACGAGGGCCGGGTGCGGGCGGGGCTCGACGTGTTCGACGGCGAGCCCGGATCCGGTCAGGCCGAGTGGGAATCGCCCCTCGCCAGGCACCCCGCGGTCGTGGCCACCCACCACATCGGCGCGTCCACCGCACAGGCGCAGCGGGCCATCGCCGAGGGCGTGACCGAGATCGTCGACGCATTCATGGCCGGCGAGGCGCGCCACTGCGTCAACCTCATGCCCGATCGCCTCGGCGCGAGCGCCCTCGCCGTACGCCATCTCGACCGCGTGGGGGTGCTGGCGCAGGTGCTCGACGTGCTCAGTACGGCGCACCTCAACGTCCAGCACATGGTCAACCGGGTCTTCCGCGGCGGCGAGGCCGCGGTCGCGTTCATCGACGTGGAGGGGGACGCCTCCACCGAGCTGCTGGATGCCCTGCGTGCGATCCCGCACGTGCTCGGCGTCTCGGTGGTGGTGCTCGACGAGGACGCCGGGGCCACGCCATGACCACCGTCCGCCCCTTCTCCGCGCGCGTCGTCCGGCAGGAATCCGCCCGGCGCACCGTGTCGGCCATGTCGGACTCGCAGGACGAGTCGGGCGTCGACCTCTACCGGGTCGCCGTCGACTCCGCGGCGTACGACGACTCGCCGGTCGCGCTGTACGTCTATCGCCAGAGCCGCGGCGACGCGTCGTACACCGGCGTGGTCTGCGACGTGGCCGTGCCGGCCATCGCCGAGGGCCGGGTGCGTGGGCACGAGGCCGTGCACCAGGTCCGCGTCGACGCGCTGGTCTGGCACCACTCCCGGACCCACGCCGCGCCCGCACTGGTGATGCTGCTGCACCGCGCCGGGCCGGAGTTCACCCGCGTTGTCGCGGAAGCGCAGCAGACCGAGCCGGTCCTGGACTTCGCCGGACCGCAGGGGTTCCAGCAGACCGTGTGGCGGCTCGACGCCGGTCCCGCGACCGCGGGCCTGGTCGACGAGCTGGCCGTCACCCAGCTCTACATCGCCGACGGGCACCACCGCTCCGCCGCCGCACTCGAGGAGTGGCGGGTCGCCGGCAAGCCGCCCGAGGCCGGCCTGCTGTGCGTGCTGCACCCGATGGATGGCCTGAGCCTGTCCGCGTTCCACCGGCGGGTCTCCGGGCCGGTCGACCCCATGCGCCTGCTCGAGCTGCTCGACCGGGAGTTCGACGTCCGCGAGGTCTCCGACGCACCCATGCCGTCGACCGGCTCGCTGGGCCTGTACGTCGGGTCCCACTGGTACCGGGTCGGACTCCCCACCCGACCCTCCGGTGTCGCCGGCCTCGACCTGACGATCCTGCAGACCCGCGTGCTCGACCGCCTCGACCCGGCACCACCGGGCCGGGTCCGGACCGTCGTCACCGTGCCCGCCACCGCACCGCTCGACGAGCTCGTCGCGCGCTGCGACGTCGACCGGGGCGCGCTCTTCACGCTGGCTCCGCCACCGCCGGAGGCTTTGACCCACGTGGCCGATGCCGGCGAGGTCATGCCGGCCAAGACGACGTACTTCGAGCCCAAGCCGGCTGCCGGGATCTTCCTGCGCGGCTGAGCTCGGATCCCCCGCGGGCCGCCGGCGATCAGGGGTCGTTTGAAAACGATCCTGGCCGGGTGTCGTATCGACGCGAGTGCGTTCGTGGAGAGGGTGAGCGGCAGCCGCCCGGGCTGCTCGTGAGCAGAGGAGCAGGAGATGGCGCAGTACCTGATCGCGTTCAACGACGAGTGGGTGCCCGAGCACACGCTGGAGCAGCTGCGCGCGAAGGCCGAGTCCGCCAGGGCCGTGATCGAGGAGATGACGGCCGCCGGGGTCTTCGTCTTCAGCGACGGTGGCCTCGACGAGTCGACCGTCGTGTGCAGCGTCGACCCGAGCAGCGGCTCGCCGATCTTCACCGACGGCCCCTTCGTCGAGACCAAGGAGCACCTCGGCGGCTTCGCGGTCGTGGATGTGGCCGACGACGCGCAGGCGCGGTACTGGGCCGGCCGGATCGCGGTCGCGGTCGGCTGGCCGCAGGAGGTGCACCGCTTCCCGCATCGCATCGAGCTCCAGGCCGACGAGCGGTCCGCGGCCTCGTCCTGAACGGGGGCGTCGAGACCACGCGGCGGCGGGCTGGTCACCGTCGCGACGGTGCGGACTATCCTCGACACGTCACCCCCACCCTCCACCGGTTGGGGGCTTCCGTGCTGTCCGGCACCTTCGCGAAAGGCTCCATGTGCTCCCCTCCGTGCTCTCCGACGCGGTGCTGGCCGAGCCGGCCCTGGCCGCGGCGCTGGCCGACGCGCCCCGGCTCGGCCGGCTCGACCTGACGGCTCCGGCCGGCCTGCGACCGTTCCTGGTCGACGGCCTGGTGCGCGAGGGGCGCACGGTCCTGCTGGTCACGGCCACCGGACGCGACGCCGAGGAGCTGACCGAGGAGCTCGGGATGCTCGTCGACCCCTCCGCCGTCGCCCACTTCCCGAGCTGGGAGACCCTGCCGCACGAGCGGCTCAGCCCGCGCAGCGACACCGTCGGCCGACGCCTGGCCGTGCTGCGCCGGCTGCGCCACCCCGGCGCCGACGCGGCCACCGGGATCCTGCGGGTCGTGGTCGCGCCGGTCCGGTCGATCCTGCAGCCGCAGGTGAGCGGCCTCGGCGACCTCGAGCCGGTGGAGCTCGAGCTAGGCGACACCGCCGAGCTCGACGACGTCGTACGCCGGCTCGCGGACGCGGCGTACACCCGGGTCGACCTGGTGGAGAAGCGCGGCGAGTTCGCGGTCCGCGGTGGGCTGGTCGACGTCTTCCCGCCGACCGAGCAGCACCCGATCCGGGTGGAGTTCTGGGGCGACGAGGTCGAGGAGATCCGGTCGTTCGCCGTCGCGGACCAGCGCACCATCGAGAAGGTCGACCGGTTGTGGGCACCGCCGTGCCGAGAGCTGCTGCTCACCGACGACGTGCGCCGCCGCGCGGCCGCGCTGGGCGAGGCTCACCCCCAGCTGGCCGAGATGACCGACAAGGTCGCGGCGGGCATCGCGGTCGAGGGGATGGAGTCGCTGGCGCCGGTCCTCGTCGACGAGCTCGAGCTGCTGATCGACGCGATGCCGGACGACACCCATGTGGTCGTCGTCGACCCGGAGCGGGTGCGCAGCCGCGCTCACGACCTGGTGGCCACCAGCGAGGAGTTCCTGGGTGCGTCCTGGGCCGCGGCCGCCGGAGGCGGCCAGGCCCCGATCGACCTCGGCGCCGCGTCCTACCGCGAGCTGGACGACGTGCTCGCCCACACCCGCGAGCTCGGCCGGCCCTGGTGGACGGTCAGCCCGTTCGGCCTCGACGAGGAGCTCCTGGCGGCCGGTGACAGGCCGGGCGGCAGCGTCGCGGCGTCCCCGCTGGACGGCTACCGCGGCGACGTCGAGCGTGTCGTCGCCGACGTACGCGGCTGGCTGGCCGACGGCCACCGGGTCCTCGTGCTGCACCCGGGGCACGGCCCGGCCGAGCGGATGGTCGAGGTGCTCGGCGAGCACGACGTCGCAGCCCGCCTGGTCGCGCCCGAGGACGCGATGCCGGAGACCGGCGTCGTCACCGTCACCACCGGCACCCTTGCGCACGGGTTCGTCGCCGACGACCTCGGCCTGGTGCTGCTCACCGGCGACGACCTGTCCGGCCAGCGCGGCGCGGCCCGCGACCAGAGCCGGATGCCCACGCGTCGCAAGCGGCAGATCGACCCCCTCGAGCTGGAGAAGGGCGACCACGTCGTCCACGAGCAGCACGGCGTCGGCCGCTTCGTCGAGATGCGCCAGCGCGAGGTGCAGGGCGCCACCCGCGAGTACCTCGTCCTCGAGTACGGCGCCTCCAAGCGAGGCGGTCCACCCGACAAGCTCTTCGTCCCGGCCGACGCTCTGGACCAGGTCACCCGCTACGTCGGCGGCGAGCAACCCCATCTCGACCGGCTCGGCGGCTCCGACTGGGGCAAGCGGAAGAACCGCGCCCGCCGCGCCGTCCGCGAGATCGCCGCCGAGCTGATCAAGCTGTACGCCGCGCGCCAGGCCACGCAGGGTTTCGCGTTCGGCCCCGACACGCCCTGGCAGCGCGAGCTCGAGGACGCGTTCCCGTTCCACGAGACGCCCGACCAGCTCACCACCGTCGACGAGGTCAAGTCCGACATGCGGCTGACGGTGCCGATGGACCGGCTCGTCTGCGGCGACGTCGGCTACGGCAAGACCGAGATCGCGGTGCGGGCGGCGTTCAAGGCCGTGCAGGACGGCAAGCAGGTCGCCGTCCTGGTGCCCACCACGCTGCTCGTGCAGCAGCACTACTCGACGTTCGCGGAGCGGATGGGGGCGTTCCCGGTGACGATCCGGCCGCTGAGCCGGTTCCAGACCGAGAAGGAGGCACGCGAGGTCGCCGACGGGCTGCGTGAGGGCTCGGTCGACATCGTGATCGGCACCCACCGGCTGCTCAACCCCGACATCAAGCTCAAGAACCTCGGCCTGATCGTCGTCGACGAGGAGCAGCGCTTCGGCGTCGAGCACAAGGAGCAGATGAAGCGGCTCCGCACGAGCGTCGACGTCCTGTCGATGAGCGCGACGCCGATCCCGCGCACGTTGGAGATGGCGATCACCGGCATCCGTGAGATGTCGACGATCACGACTCCGCCCGAGGAACGCCATCCGGTGCTGACCTACGTCGGCGCCTACGAGGACCGCACTGTGACCGCGGCGATCCGGCGCGAGCTGCTCCGCGAGGGCCAGGTCTTCTTCATCCACAACCGCGTGCAGTCGATCGAGAAGGCCGCGGCCCGCATCCGCGAGCTGGTCCCCGAGGCCCGCGTCGCCACGGCGCATGGCCAGATGGGGGAGCATCAGCTCGAGCAGGTGATGCTCGACTTCTGGGAGAAGCGCTTCGACGTCCTCGTCTGCACCACCATCGTCGAGTCGGGCCTCGACGTCTCCAACGCGAACACGATGATCATCGAGCGCGCCGACGCGCTCGGGCTCTCGCAGCTCCATCAGCTCCGCGGTCGGGTGGGCCGGTCCAGCGAGCGTGCGTACGGCTACTTCCTCTACCCGGTCGAGAAGCCGCTCACCGAGACCGCCCATGAGCGGCTCGCGACCCTGGCCCAGCACTCCGATCTCGGCGGTGGTATGGCGATCGCGATGAAGGACCTCGAGATCCGCGGCGCCGGCAACCTCCTCGGCGGCGAACAGTCCGGGCACATCGCCGACGTCGGGTTCGACCTCTACGTCCGGCTCGTCGGGGAGGCGGTCCAGGAGTTCCGCTCCGACGGCGCGCCGTCGGACGACCTGGGCGAGGTCCGCATCGAGCTCCCTGTCGACGCCCACCTGCCCCACACCTACATCCCCAGCGAACGTCTGCGCCTGGAGATGTACCGCCGGCTGGCCGAGGTGCGCAGCGACGACGATGTCGACCAGATCCGCGACGAGCTGGACGACCGGTACGGCGAGCCTCCGGTCGAGGTCGCGTCGCTGCTCCTGGTCGCCCGGTTCCGCGCCCGGGCGCGGCAGGCCGGCGTCTCCGAGGTGACGATCGCCGGGCGCAACGTCCGGTTCGCACCGGTCGACCTGCCCGAGTCGCGCGTCGTACGGCTGAACCGGCTGTACCCCCGCAGCATCGTCAAGACCCAGATCGGCACCCTGCTCGTGCCCCGCCCGCAGACAGAGGTGATCGGGGGGCGTCCGATCGACGGAGTGGCCCTGCTTGAATGGGCTCGCACGATCATCGACACGGTCCTCGACCCCGAGCGTGCGCCCAGCAGCAGCGAGAGCAGCACCATCAGCAGGGAGCCATCGTGATCCTGACCCGTCAGTCCCGGTCCCGCCGGCCGGGGGCCATCGTCGGCCTGGCCGCGGTCGGCCTGGTCCTCAGCGGGTGCGGGAGCTCCCTCGGCATCCATCCCGGGTCCGCGGCCGTGATCGGCGACGAGACGCTCTCGATGAGCACGATCGACAACACGAGCACCCTCTTCTGCACGGTGTACGTCGCGCAGTCCCAGTCCTCCCAGCAGCAGCAGTCCGGACCCCTTCCGATGGGATCGTTCCGCAGCTTCGCCGCGGCCAGCCTCTCCAAGCGGCTGCTCGGTCAGCAGCTCGCCGATCAGTACGGCGTCGAGCCGGCGCCGGGCTACCAACAGGCCGTCACCCAGTACGAACAGGCGCTCGCCTCGTCGCCGGCCGACGAGCGGGAGGCCGCCATCGAAGTGGCCGGCGCCGACGCCTACCTGCAGAACGTCGAGGTCGCCATCGGGCAGCAGCTGACCGGGAACACCGGCCAGTCCAACGCCGACCTCAAGGCCGCCCTCGAGCGCGGCCAGGTCGCCACGCAGGACTGGCTCAACGACCACGACGCGTTCATCGACCCGGTGTTCGGCATCTCTGTCGACGGCGGTGCGTTCACCCCGCAGCAGGACCAGACGTCGTACCCCCTGAGCTCCTTCGCCTCGCAGGGTGCCCAGGCGCAGCCTGATGCCGGCTTCGTCGGCTCGTTGCCGGTCGCCCAGGTCTGCGGCTGAGGATGACCGGGGGCCAGGCGCTGCTCGACTTCCTCGATGACATGCGCCGGCTGCGGCGCGACTGCCCCTGGAAGCGGGAGCAGACCCACCGCTCGCTCGCGCGCTACCTCCAGGAGGAGAGCGCCGAGACGGTGGAGGCGATCGACACCGGTGACCTCGATCACCTGCGCGAGGAGCTCGGCGACCTGCTCCTGCAGGTGTACTTCCATGCGGTCATCGCAGAGGAGTCGGGCGCCTTCACGATCGACGACGTCGCCCGCGGGATCAGCGAGAAAATGCACCGACGCAACCCGCACGTCTTCGGATCGACCGAGCCGACGACGATGACGGCCGCCGAGGTCGACCAGCAGTGGCAGCGGATCAAGACCGATGAGAAGGCCAGGCGCTCGCCGTACGACGGCATCGCACCGGGGCTGCCGGCGCTGCTGCTCGCCACCAAGGTGCTCGAGCGGGTGCCCGAGGCCTCCGTGCCCGATGCGACACGGTCGACCGACCTCGGTGACCGCCTGCTCGCCCTCGTCGCCGAGGCGAAGGCCGCAGGCGTCGACCCGGAGCAGGCCCTCCGCGACGCCGTACGCCTCGCAGTACCGCCCCGCTGAGCCCGATCGGTGACAGCGAGTCGTGGTGCTGCTCGCGGAAATCCGATGTGACCTCGTTCCTCTCGATCTGCGCCGGAGCTTCGCTCCGTCGACGCTCTCGGCCCGCGGGTGATGCGCGGGGACGACGACCTCCGCGGATAGTCTGAGCCGCATGGCGATCATCGATGCTCTGGGGGCGCGCGAGATCCTCGACTCCCGGGGCAACCCGACGGTGGAGGTCGAGGTGGTGCTCGACGACGGCACCTATGCCCGGGCCGCCGTGCCGAGCGGCGCCTCGACCGGAGCCTTCGAGGCGGTCGAGCTGCGCGACGGCGAGAAGGCCTACGCCGGCAAGGGCGTGCAGAAGGCCGTGTCCGCGGTGATCCAGCAGATCGGACCGGCCCTCGAGGGACTCGACGCCGACGACCAGCGACTCGTCGACCAAACGATGATCGACCTCGACGGGACGCCCAACAAGGCGAGCCTCGGAGCCAACGCGATCCTCGGCGCCTCGCTCGCGATCGCCAAGGCCGCGGCCGACTCCGCGGCGCTCCCGCTCTACCGGTACGTCGGCGGCCCGAACGCGCACCTGCTCCCGGTGCCGATGATGAACATCCTCAACGGTGGCGCCCATGCCGACACCAACGTCGACATCCAGGAGTTCATGATCGCGCCGATCGGCGCGGCCACCTTCCGCGAGGCCCTCCAGCACGGTGCGGAGGTCTACCACGCGCTCAAGGCCGTGCTGAAGCAGCGCGGCCTCGCGACCGGGGTCGGCGACGAGGGTGGGTTCGCCCCCGACCTGCCGTCCAACCGGGACGCGCTCGAGCTGATCGTCGAGGCGATCGGCTCGGCGGGCTTCAGCGCCGGGAAGGACATCGCGCTTGCCTTCGACGTGGCGGCCTCTGAGTTCTTCGACAGCGGGACCTACCAGTTCGAGGGGAACAAGAAGTCCGCAGCGGAGATGACCGACTACTACGGCGACCTCGCGTCGTCGTACCCGATCGTCTCGATCGAGGATCCCCTCAACGAGGACGACTGGGACGGCTGGAAAGCGATCACCGACCAGCTGGGTGAGCGCGTACAGCTGGTCGGCGACGACCTGTTCGTGACGAACGTCGAGCGCCTGCAGCGGGGGATCGACGAGGGCCAGGCCAACGCGCTGCTGGTGAAGGTCAACCAGATCGGGTCGCTCACTGAGACCCTCGACTCGGTCGACCTCGCCCACCGGAACTCCTACCGCTGCATGATCAGCCACCGATCTGGCGAGACCGAGGACGTCACGATCGCCGACCTCGCGGTCGCCACCAACTGCGGCCAGATCAAGACCGGCGCCCCGGCGCGGTCGGAACGGGTCGCGAAGTACAACCAGCTGCTTAGGATCGAGGAGGAGCTCGGTGATGCCGCGAGGTACGCCGGTGCCCGGGCCTTCCCACGGTTCGGCGCCTGAGGCGACCCGGATGCCCCCACCGATGAAGCAGCCGCGACGCGCCCCCACCGGTCGTCCGGGCTCTCGCCCCGGCGGTCCGCGACAGCGTTCCCGGCCGCGTACGACGCCCGCGGCGGCCGCCGCGCCGACCGCCGCGCAGGGGCGGTCGCGCTTCACCGGGCGGGCCATGGTGCTGGTGCTCGTCCTCTCGGTGCTGACGATCTCCTACGCCTCGTCGCTCAAGGCCTACTTCCAGCAACGCAGCCAGATCGAGCAGCTGCGCACCGAGATCGCCACGAACCAGAGCAGCATCCACCGGCTCCAGGACGAGAAGGCGCAGTGGAGCGACCCGGCGTACGTCCGCGAGCAGGCCCGCGCCCGCTTCGGCTACCTGATGCCCGGCCAGACGTCGTACGTCGTGATCGGCGCCGACGGCAAGCCGCTCGCCGCCCAGTCGACCCTCTCCGACCCGCGCACCTCCACGTCGTCCACCCCGACCGCGTGGTGGACCACCGAGTGGAGGTCCGTCCAGCTCGCCGGCGACCCGCCCACGGACCAGCCGAAGAAGAAGCCGCTGAAGTATCTCGGCGGCCACCACCAGTGACCGCCTCGGTCTCGGCCGGCGACCTGGCCGCCGTCGAGGCCCAGCTCGGGCGCCCGCCACGCGCCATCGCCGCGATCGCGCACCGGTGCACGTGCTCCCTTCCCGACGTCGTCGTCACCGAGCCGCGGCTGCCCGACGGCACGCCGTTCCCGACGACGTACTACCTGACCTGCCCGCGCGCGACGTCGCTGATCGGGACGCTCGAGGGGTCGGGGCTGATGAGGGAGATGGAGGAGCGGCTCGACGAGGAGCCGGATCTCGCTGCGGCGTACCGGGTCGCTCACGACTCCTATCTCGCGGACCGCGCCGCGCTCGCCGACGTGCCGGAGATCGCCGGTGTCTCCGCCGGCGGCATGCCCGACCGGGTCAAGTGCTTGCACGTGCTCGCCGCCCATGCGCTGGCCGCCGGCCCGGGCGTCAACCCGCTCGGCGACGAGGTGCTCGACCGGCTGGGGGACTGGTGGGCCGGGGGACCGTGCGTGGAGCCGGGCGTCGATGGCTGAGCGGATCGCCGCGATCGACTGCGGCACGAACTCCATCAAGATCCTGATCGGGGAGCTGCCGCACGTGCTGGTGCGGGAGTCCCGGATGGTCAGGCTCGGGCAGGGCGTGGACACCACCCGGCTGCTCCGCGACGACGCGCTGGCGCGCACGTTCGCCGCCATCGACGAGTACGCCGCGTTGGTGCGGGAGTACGACGTGACCCGCCTGCGCTTCTGCGCGACGTCCGCGACCCGCGACGCCCACAACGCGCTGGTGTTCACCGACGGAGTGCGCGAACGGCTCGGCGTCACGCCGGAAGTGCTGTCCGGTGACGAGGAGGCCGCGCTGGTCTTCGACGGGGCGGTGTCGCACCTGCGCGAGCCGGTCGAGGAGCCGGTCCTTGTCGTCGACATCGGTGGCGGCTCCACCGAGCTCGTGCTCGGCGGCGACCGACCTGACACGGCGGTGTCGATGGACATCGGCTCGGTGCGCCTCCACGAACGCCACCTCCACGACGATCCGCCGACCGCCGCGCAGGTCGCCGCCTGCCTCGCCGACGTCGACCGGCACCTCGAGGAGAGCCCGGTCCCGCTGGGCGACGCGCGGTCGGTGATCGGCACCTCGGGGACCATCAAGACCCTGGCGGCCGCGATGCTCGACCTCCCGGTCTACGACCGCGATGCCATCGACGGGGCGGACCTGGGGTCGGCCGAGACCGCTGCGTACGTCGAGAGCCTGATGGCGATGACGGTTGCCGAGCGCCTCTCGATCCCCTCCATGCACCCCGGCCGTGCCGACGTGATCGGAGCCGGCGCGCTGATCTGGGCGCGGGTGCTGGGGCGGTCCGGGGTGGAGCGCTACCGGGTCTCCGAGGCGGACATCCTCTACGGCATCGCGACGTCGCTGGTCGCACCGTGACCGAGCCCGTCCTGCTGCCCCACCCGCTGACGGGCACGCCGTACCCCAGTCCGGTGCCGGCGGGCACGGGCTGGCCGGACGATCCCGCGACCGCGGAGACCCCGGTCGCGCGCACCTCCGCAGCCGTACGACGGCTGGCCGCGATCGACGACCTCGCCGAGCTCGATGCCCGCGTCAGCGTGTGCTCGGCCTGTCCGCGGCTGGTGCGCTGGCGGGAGGAAGTCGCGCGCGACAAGCGGTCGTCGTTCGCCGACCAGCCGTACTGGGGGCGCCCGATCGCCGGCTGGGGCGCGCCGACGACCGGCGCCGGCGGGCTCGGCGAGGAGCCACGGCTGGTGATCGTCGGGCTCGCGCCGGCCGCGAACGGAGGCAACCGGACCGGCCGGGTCTTCACCGGCGACTCGTCGGGCGACTGGCTCTTCGCGAGCCTGCACCGCGTCGGCCTGGCCGTCCGCGAGCGCAGCGAGCACGCCGGAGACGGACAGCGGCTCGTCGGCGCACGGATGGTGGCGACCGTGCGCTGCGCCCCTCCCGCCAACAAGCCGACCGTGGTCGAGCGCGACACCTGCGCGCCCTGGATCAACCGCGAGCTGGAGCTTCTCGCGCGGACGCTCCGGGTCGTGGTGGCACTCGGCGCCTACGGCTGGGACGGCGCGCTGCGCGCACTGGCCGGCGCCGGCTACGACGTACCCAGACCCAAGCCGCGGTTCGGCCACGCCGCCGAGGTGGTCGTGGCCCGCGACGGCCACGAGGTCCGGCTGCTGGGCTGCTACCACCCGTCCCAGCACAACACCTTCACCGGCCGGCTCACCCCGGCCATGCTCGACGATGTCTTCGCCACCGCCCGCGACCTCGCGGGGATCACCTGAGCCCCGGGACGTCATACGGTGTGGTCGTTCTAGCAGCCAGAACGTATGACGTCCCGGCAGCGCCCCTGTATCCCAACCGGTAGAGGAAGCCGCCTTAAAAGCGGTTCAGTCTGGGTTCGACCCCCAGCGGGGGCACGGTCATCGGCAGGTCATGCGGGCGGCGTGGATGCGAGTGCCTGGAGCTCGCCGAGCCAGCCCTCGTCTCCCGGCCAGACCGACTTCACCAGCCAGGTCGCACCCGCGGCGGCGAAGTCGTCCGGGGAGATGCCGTCGGGCCACTGCGCCACCAGGTCCCAGCCGTCCCGCGGGTGCGGACCGACGTACGACGCGAGGTCGTCGGGACGCAGGAAGGGGGAGTCGGCGATCGGGATGAACCCGTCCCACCGCCGCGCGCGCTCCAACGGGCGGCGATGTGGGGCGACACCTCCCACCCAGATCGGGATGCGCGGCCGCTGGATCGGCGGCGGACGGAGGCCCGCCGCTACGTCGAGGTGGGCACCGTGGAAGTCCACCCGGTCGCCCGCGAGGAGGCCGGCCAGCACCTCCAGCCCCTCGTCGAGCATCGCCGCGCGCACGGTCGGCGAGGCCTCGTCGCCGAGGTCGGCGAAGTCGCGCTGCGGTGGCTCGCCCAGGCCGACACCGAGCGTGACCCGGCCGCCGCTGAGATGGTCGAGGGTCGTCAGGTGCTTGGCGATGACCCAGGGCCGACGGCGAGAGAGTGGCGTGATCATCGTCCCGATCCGGATCCGCGAGGTCTGCGACGCGATGGCCCCCAGCAGCACCCAGGCGTCGTGGACGTCGAGGTCGAGCTCGAATCGGAGGTGGTCCCAGAGGAAGAACCCGTCCCAGCCGTTGGCTTCGGCTTGGCGCGCAAGGGAGACGATCGTGGCCGGGTCGGTGAACGGCGGCACACTCAACGCGAAGCGCATCCGGCGACGCTAACAGCCGCCGCCGACACCGCTCTGTGACCCTGAACGGAGGCTGTGCTTCCGCTCCTCACCCTCCGGTACGACGCCTCCACTGGCTACCATCGTCGCGAGGGGACCGTCATGTCGACGGTCGCCGACCCGGCCTCTGAGGAGAGACCAATGCAGAGCAACAACCCGGTCTTCCGGAACTCCAACGAGTTCAACGGACGGGCGACCAACGCCTACGGCAATCAGGTCTACGGCGGCAGCGGAGCGACGCACCAGGGATACGGCTCGGATCCCTCGACGTGGAGCGTCGGCACCCCGGGCGACACCCGGGCCGGCACCGGCCCGATGACCATCGACAGCGTCGTGCAGAAGACCGGCCTGTCCCTCCTCGTGGTGCTGGTCTTCGCGTTCGCCACCTGGGTGCTGACCCCGGCGCTGGGCGCCTCGGGCAGCACGCTGTCGCCGGCCGCGGTCTCGCAGCTCTCCGCCGCGATGGCCGTCGGCGGGCTGGGCGCCTTCGCGCTCTCGATGGCGAACTCCTTCAAGCGCGTGATCAGCCCCGCGCTGGTGCTCGCGTTCTGTGCCCTCGAGGGAGTCGCGCTCGGCGCGTTCAGCAAGTTCTTCGACTACCAGTACGGCGGCGGCATCGTCATCCAGGCCGTGATCGGCACGTTCGCGGCCTTCGCCGGCACCCTGGCGGCGTACAAGTTCTTCGAGATCCAGGTGAGCAACAAGTTCCGGATGGGCGTGATGGCGGCCGTCTTCGGGATGATCGGCCTGTCGCTCCTGCAGCTCGTCGTCGGTGTCTTCGGCGGCGACCTCGGTTTCTACGGGCTCACCCCGCTGGGGTTCGTCTTCTCGCTGGTCGGCCTGGTGCTCGGCATCTTCATGCTGATCCTCGACTTCGACTTCGTCGAGAACGGCATCCGCGCCGGTCTCCCGGAGCGCGAGTCGTGGCGCGCGGCGTTCGGCCTGACCGTCAGCCTGGTCTGGATCTACACCAACCTGCTGCGCATCCTGGCGATCATCCGTCGCTGACCGCGTCCTCCTCCTCGACAGCTTCGGCATCCTCGTCGACGTCGGCAGGGGCCTCCGGGACGGAGCGAAGCCGGGCACGCCGGCGGAGCTCCACCCAGAGGCCCTTCTTGTCTCCGAGCTCGGTGCCGGGCGTGCGGGCGGCGCGGACGGCGGCCGTGGCGACCGGCATCGTGCCCTCGCCGCGGGTACGCCGGCGCGGCTCGTCGGCGCCGAAGCCGAGCGCGTTCAAGGCGCTGGGCACCAGCACCTCCGCGAGCGCGCGGTAGCCCTCGGCCGAGGGGTGGAACTGATCTGGTCCGAACAGCACAGCGGGCGCCGCCGCGAAGTCCGGCCCGAGGATCGAGCCGAGCGAGACCGCGACGCCACCTTGCTCGACGACGGAGATCGCCTGGGCCGCGGCGAGGCGGCGCGACCAGGAGCGGGCGACCTGCTTGAGCGGAGGCGGGATCGGCTTGACCGTGCCGAGATCGGGACAGGTGCCCACCAGCACGAGCACGCCGGCGTCCAGGAGCCGGCGGACCGACTCGGCGAGGTAGCGCACCGACTGCGACGGGCGTACCCGGTGCGTGACGTCGTTGGTCCCGATCAGGATCACCGCGAGGTCGGGATCATTCGGGAGCGCGAGGTCGATCTGGCCGGCGAGGTCGGAGGACTGGGCCCCGACCTTGGCGTAGGTGCGCAGATGGACCCGCCGGTCCGCCTCGGCGGCCAGGCCGCTGGCGAGGAACGCGCCGGGAGTCTCCACGATCCGCTCGACGCCGTACCCGGCCGCGCTGGAGTCGCCGAGCAGGGCGACCTTGATCGCCGGGCCGGGTCGTCCGCGGCCGTACCACCCGGTCGAGTCGGGGAACCTCGGGTCGTCGGCGTTGCCGATCATCCGCCGGGCGAGCGCCGCCTCGCCCCGCAGTACGCCGTACAGACCGGCGCCCAGCACGGACAGACCTCCGCCCCCGAATGCGGCGGCGGAGGCCAGCTTGCGCGCCGCAGCGGCCTTCCCCATATCGCCAACCTATCGGGGCCGCCACCGCCGCGTGACTCGGGTCACCGGCGTTCTTGGAACGATCCAAGACTCGCCGGCATTGAACCAGAGACCGAGCACGACCGCACGCCAAGAATGGGAGAGACCCGACATGCGTACGTTCATCCGAAGCATCCTGCGGCGCGTCAACGCCTACACCCTGTGGGCCTTCAACCCCCAGCCCGAGCTCACCAGCCGCTACGACCGGGTCGCCTGACCCTCACCCGCCCGGCTGGGCCGATGGTGCGCGGCTATGTTGACCCGCATGGAGTACGTGGAGTCGCTGCTCGACCTGGTCGGCAACACCCCGCTCGTGCGGCTCAACAGGACCCTCGACCTGGACGGGTCTGCCGAGCCGCTGGTGCTGGCGAAGGTCGAGTACCTCAACCCCGGCGGCTCCGTGAAGGACCGGATCGCCGCGCGGATGGTCGAGGCCGCCGAGGTCTCGGGCGAGCTCCAGCCGGGCGGCACCATCGTCGAGCCGACCTCCGGCAACACCGGAGTCGGGCTGGCGATGGTCGCCCAGGCCAAGGGCTACCGGTGCATCTTCGTCTGCCCGGACAAGGTCAGCGAGGACAAGCGCAACGTGCTCAAGGCGTATGGCGCTGAGGTTGTGGTCTGCCCGACCGCGGTCGCCCCGGAGCACCCGGACTCCTACTACAACGTCAGCGATCGGCTCTCGCAGGAACCGGGTGCCTGGAAGCCCGACCAGTACTCCAACCCGAACAACCCGCGCTCTCACTACGAGACCACCGGTCCCGAGATCTGGGAGCAGACCGAGGGGCGCATCACACACTTCGTGTGCGGAATGGGCACCGGCGGCACGATCACCGGCGTCGGTCGCTACCTCAAGGAACGCAGTGCCGAACGAGGAGGGCCCCAGGTCCAGATCATCGGGGCGGACCCGGCCGGCTCGGTCTACTCCGGCGGCACCGGCCGGCCGTACCTGGTCGAGGGCGTCGGTGAGGACTTCTGGCCCGAGACCTACGACCGGTCGGTCACCGACCGCGTGATCGAGGTGTCGGACGCCGACTCGTTCGCCTTCACCCGCCGGCTCGCCCGCGAGGAGGCGATGCTGGTGGGCGGATCGTCCGGGATGGCGGCGTACGCCGCTCGGCAGGTCGCGCGCGAGTTGGCCGGTACGCCCGAGGGCCCCGGCGCCGTGATCGTCGTCCTGCTTCCGGACTCCGGGCGCGGCTACCTGACCAAGGTCTTCAACGACGAGTGGCTCGCGCAGTACGGCTTCGCCACCGACTCGGCGACCACCGATCAGACCGTCGGCGAGGTGCTGCGCGGCAAGGACGGGCGGCTACCCGACCTGGTGCACACCCACCCGAACGAGACCATCGCCGAGGCCGTGGCGATCCTCCAGGAGTACAGCGTCTCCCAGATGCCGGTGGTCCGGGCCGAGCCCCCGATCGTCGCGGCCGAGGTCGCCGGATCGGTGTCCGACCGCACCCTGCTCGACGCCTTGTTCACCGGCGCCGCTCACCTCACCGACCGGGTCGAGGACCACATGTCCCCCGCGCTGCCGACGATCGGGTCCTCGGAGTCCGCCCGTGCCGCCGTCGCGATGCTCGAGGACGCCGACGCCGTGCTGGTCCACGAGGACGGCAAGCCGGTCGGGGTGCTGACCCGCCAGGACCTGCTGACCTTCCTCGCCAACTCCTGAGTCTCCGGGCGCTCTCACCGGCCTGACGAGGAGAACGGGTCGCATCCTGCGACGATCTCTTCATGAGCGAGACGGTGATCGAGGCACTGGACGCGGCTCGGGCGGCGTACGCGCAGGCGACCGAGGCACTTCGACTGGCGGAGGCGGCCGCGCGTGACGTCGGGGTCGAGGTGCCGCCGACGATCGTGGACGAGCTGACCGTGAAGCGGATCAACGTCGTCGAGGACGACGGCACCCTGCGGGTCATCCTCGGCAACTCCACGGTCGGAGAGACGATGCCGGTCCGCGGGCGGCTCGTGCCGCACACCACTCGCACCGCGATGGCGGGCCTGCTGTTCGTCAACGACGAAGGCACCGAGTGTGGGGGCCTGACGTTCGGCGGTCGCCGACGCGAAGCGGGCAAGGAGCAGCTCGCATCGCTGACCTTCGACGACTTCGAGCAGAACGAGGGCTTCCGGTTCGGAATGGTCCAGGAGGGCTCGATCATCGAGCGATATCTGGAGTTCTCCGACATCCCGGACTGGTCGATCGCGGACATGATCGAGGAGATGGAGGGACTCGACGACGACGCGGCCCGCGAGGTGCAGGAGCGCTACTTCGGAGGGGTGGACGGCCTCGGCCGGTCCCGCCTGCGCCTGGCTCGCGAGGACGACGGCTCTGTCCGGCTGCTTCTGCGGGACGCCCGAGGACGGGACCGGCTGCGGTTCGTCGTACCGGCCGACGGTGAGCCGCTGGCGGAGATCCTGGACGCTGACGGGGTTCCGAAGTCCCTGCTGCCGGAGTGAGTGATCGCCCGCACGAGCCCGGTTCTCCCCACGCGCGGCGGTGCACCTTGCTAGAACTAGTGCATGGGCGAGCGCTCCTCGGGGATCCGCGTCTTCCTGCTCGACGACCATGAGGTCGTCCGGCACGGACTGCGCGCGTTGTTGGAGTCGGCCGGCGACATCGTCGTGGTCGGCGAGTCCGGCCTGGCCGCGGAAGCGACCGCCCGCATCCCGGCGCTGCACGCCGACGTCGCGGTGCTCGACGCGCGGCTTCCGGACGGCTCCGGCGTCGAGGTCTGCCGGGCGGTCCGCGCCGTCGACCCGAACGTCCGGGCGCTGATCCTCACGTCGTACGACGACGACGAGGCGCTGTTCGCCGCGATCATGGCCGGTGCCTCCGGCTACGTGCTCAAGGAGATCGCCGGTCATGACCTGGTCGGCGCCGTGCGCCAGGTGGCGGCCGGCAACTCGCTGATCGACCCCGCGCTGACCGCCCGGGTGCTCGACCGGGTGCGCAACGGTCCGGCCACCGTGCCCGAGCTCTCCGAGCTCACCGAGCAGGAGCTGAAGCTGCTCGGCCTGATCGCCGAGGGCCTCACCAACCGCCAGATCGGCGAGCGGATGTTCCTGGCCGAGAAGACGGTGAAGAACTACGTCTCCAGCATCCTGTCCAAGCTCGGACTGGAGCGCCGTACCCAGGCGGCCGTGCTCGCCTCCAAGCTCCTGGGCACCGTGGACCGGGGCTGACGCCCGCGGCACCCGGCCGAGACCCCTCCTGAACGTCCTCCCTGGATGGGACGTTCGACCCGCGAAAGCATGACCATGCACCCTGATGCATGATATAACCTTAACGGAGTCTTGATCCGGACGGTGACCACCCCCCATGGGCCGCCCATCCCCCCGGAGACCCGGGGTCCCGGCCAGACGGGGAAGGCCGGCCCCGGGTCTTTACCTTTCGCGCGCGGTGGCATCGAGGACCCGGTCGGCCCGGCCCCGGGTCTGCGCCACGAGTGCGGCGTTCGCATCGTCCACGCGAGCCACCCATGCATCCGCCTGCGCTGGTGACTTGCCGAACTCCACGTGGCGTGCGACCAGCCGCGCTCGGCGTACCTCGTCGGCACAGTCCAGGAACCACACCTCGTCCAGCGCCGCGCGCACCGCACGCCACTCCGGGCCGTCCAGCAGGAGGTAGTTGCCCTCCGTCACGACCAGCTCGGCCTCCGGCGCAACGGCGATCGTCGCGGCGAGCGGCTGCTCGAGGCCGCGCTCGAAGCCCGGTGCCCAGACGACGTGGCGGCTCTCGCGCACTCGGTGGAGGAACGCGGCGTACCCCCACGCGTCGAACGTCTCCGGTGCACCCTTGCGATCGAGGAGGCCGAGCGAGATCAGCGCGACGTCGGCCAGGTGGAAGCCGTCCATCGGCACGTACGCCGTCCGCACCCCGCCCCGCTCGGACTCGGCGACCAGCCGTTCCGCGTACGTCGTCTTGCCGGCACCGGGCGCTCCGGCGATGCCGATGATCCGTCGACGCATGGGGCCAAGTCTGGCTCACCGCTTGCCGTCGCACCGACCTGGTGACGCTCATGCCGGCACCCGGTGCTGGATCATCTGCGCCGCGAGCACGACCGGCACCTGGAGGTCGCGAACCGGCTCGGCAGGGGACTGACCCCCCGACGTTCCCGGATCGCGGATTGCCTGCCGGACTAGCGTGGGCGACGTGAGCACCCCACGACCTTCTTCGCCTCCCCCGCTTCGCTTCTCCGCCGAACGACGCCGCGGGGACACCGCATGACAGACGCACCCACCCTTCGCACCCTCGGACAGCTCCGCGAGTCCGGTCACGTCCAGAAGTCCCTGCGTACCGAGCTGCGTGACAACCTGTTGGCCAAGCTCGCCGCCGGCGACGACCCGTGGCCGGGCCTGCACGGCTTCGACGAGACGGTGATCCCCCAGCTCGAGCGGGCCCTCCTCGCCGGACACGACGTCGTACTCCTCGGTGAGCGCGGCCAGGGCAAGACCCGGCTGCTGCGCTCGCTGGTCGGCCTCCTCGACGAGTGGACGCCGGTGATCGCCGGAGCCGAGCTCGGCGAGCACCCCTGTGCCCCGATCACGCCGGAGTCCCGACGCCGCGCCGAGGAGCTCGGTGACGAGCTGCCCGTGGAGTGGCGCCACCGCGACGAGCGGTACGCCGAGAAGCTGGCCACCCCGGACACGTCGGTCGCCGACCTGATCGGCGACGTCGACCCGATGAAGGTCGCCGAGGGCCGCCGCCTCGGTGACCCCGAGACCATCCACTTCGGGCTGATCCCGCGCAGCCACCGCGGCATCGTCGCGATCAACGAGCTGCCCGACCTCGCCGAGCGGATCCAGGTCGCGATGCTCAACGTGATGGAGGAGCGCGACATCCAGATCCGCGGGTACGTGCTGCGGCTGCCCCTCGACACGCTCGTCGTCGCCAGCGCCAACCCCGAGGACTACACCAACCGGGGGCGGATCATCACGCCGCTCAAGGACCGGTTCGGGGCGGAGATCCGCACCCACTACCCGACGGAGCTCGAGGACGAGATCGCGGTCGTCCGGCAGGAGGCGGAGCTGGTCGCGGAGGTGCCGGATCACCTGATCGAGATCCTGGCCCGCTTCACGCGCAACCTGCGCGAGTCGAACTCCGTCGACCAACGGTCGGGCGTCAGTGCCCGTTTCGCGATCGCCGGGGCGGAGACGGTGGCGGCGTCCGCACTGCACCGCGCCACCCGCCAGGGCGAGGAGCACCCGGTCGCGCGCATCGTCGACCTCGAGCCCGCGGTCGATGTGCTCGGCGGCAAGATCGAGTTCGAGACCGGCGAGGAGGGTCGCGAGAGCGAGATCCTCATCCACTTGCTTCGGACGGCGACCGCCGAGGCCGTCCGCAGCCACTTCCGCGGCATCGACTTCGCTCTGCTGGTCGACCGGATCGAGGCCGGACAGATGGTGACGACCGGTGAGCAGGTGACGGCCCGCGACTTCCTGATCGGCCTTCCCGTGCTGGGTGAGTCCGACCTCTACGACCAGGTCTGCGAGCGGCTCGACGCCGGCAACGACGGCGAACGCGCCGGCGCCATCGAGCTGGCCCTCGAGGGTCTCTACCTGGCCCGCAAGATCAGCAAGGAGTCCGGCGGCGGGGAGACCGTCTATGGCTGACGACTTCCCAGTGGTTCTGACGGCCGGTTCGCTGCGCGCGGATCCGTCGGCGGGATGCCTGCTGCCGCACGCGTGGACGGACACCGGAGTGGTGATCCAGACCGTGCCGAACGGCGCGGGCGTGCTGCACGTGGCGGTCGCCCTGTGCGTGCTCAACGACACCTTCCGCGAGGCGATCGAGCGCGAGGTGCCGGTGGCGGGGGTCAAGGTCTCGGCCCGAGGCGAGTTCGACGAGGAGACCTGGCAGTCGACCGGGATCGCCTACGAGGTGGAGGTGGACTCGCCGGCGTCGGCCGACGACGTCGCGGAACTGCTGGAGCACGTCGACCGGGTGGCCGAGGTCCCGCGTGCGCTGCGGGCCGGGATGACCGTGGAGCGGGCCCGTGCCTAGGCGACACGAGGCGCGCTCGCGCTACACGCCGTACGACGGAGGTCCCGACCCGCTGGCTCCTCCGGTCGACATCGCCGAGGCGCTCGACTCGATCGGCGAGGACGTGATGGCCGGCTACTCGCCCGAGCGGGCGATGCGGGAGTTCCTGCGACGTGGCGGCCAGAGCCAGCGCGGCCTGGACGACCTGGCCCGCCGGATCGCGGAGAAGCGGCGCGAGCTGACCCAGCGGCACAACCTCGACGGCACGCTCCAGGAGGTTCGCGAGCTGCTCGACCATGCCGTCCTCAGCGAGCGCGGACAGCTGGCACGCGACATCTCGATGGACGACGGAGACCGGGCGCTGCGCGAGCTCACCCTGGACAACCTGCCGCCCTCGACCGCGGCCGCGGTGAGCGAGCTGTCGACGTACGACTGGCAGAGCCGCGAGGCGCGCGAGGACTACGAGAAGATCAAGGACCTCCTCGGTCGGGAGATGCTCGACCAGCGGTTCGCCGGCATGAAGCAGGCCCTCGAGAACGCCACGGACGAGGACCGCGCGGCGATCAACGAGATGCTCACCGACCTCAACGACCTGCTGTCCAAGCACCAGCAGGCAAGAACCAGTGAGGACACCGCCGCTGTCGACAGAGCCTTCGCCGACTTCATGGACAAGCACGGCGAGTTCTTCCCGGAGAACCCGCAGAACGTCGAGGAGCTGATCGACGCGATGGCCCAGCGTGCTGCGGCCGCCCAGCGGATGATGAACTCCATGACCGCCGCGCAGCGGGCGGAGCTGATGGCGCTCGCCGCGCAGGCGTTCGGCTCGCCCGCGCTCATGCAGCAGCTCGCCCAGCTCGACGCGAGTCTCCAGGCGCTCCGGCCGGGGGAGGACTGGAACGGCTCGGAGCGCTTCGACGGCGAGCAGGGCCTCGGCCTCGGCGACGGCACCGGTGTGCTCCAGGACATCGCCGATCTCGACGACCTCGGCGAGCAGCTCGCGCAGTCCTACGACGGCGCCCGGCTCGACGACATCGATCTCGACAAGCTCGCCCAGCAGCTGGGCAACGACGCGGCGGTCGACGCGCGGACGCTCCAGCGGCTCGAGCAGGCGCTGCGTGACTCCGGCTACCTCAAGCGCAGCAGTGACGGCCAGCTCAAGCTCAGCCCGAAGGCGATGCGCCAGCTCGGCAAGGCGCTGCTCAAGGACGTCGCCACCCGGATGAGCGGCCGCCAGGGCCAGCGCGACCTGCGTCAGGCCGGCGCGGCGGGCGAGCTGTCCGGCGCGACGCGGGAGTGGCAGTTCGGCGACACCGAGCCGTGGGACGTCACACGCACGATCACCAACGCCGTGCGAAGGACGGTGGGCGAGGGCGGTTCGGTCCGTGAAGGCCTGCGTCTGCGGGTGGACGACGTCGAGGTCTCCGAGACCGAGGCGCGCACGCAGGCCGCGGTCGCGCTGCTCGTGGACACGTCGTTCTCGATGGCCATGGACGGCCGCTGGGTGCCGATGAAGCGCACCGCTCTCGCGCTGCACACGTTGATCCGCTCGCGGTTCCGCGGCGACGCCCTCCAGCTGATCGGCTTCGGCCGGCATGCGCAGGTGATGGACATCGAGGAGCTCACCGGCCTCGACGCGATGTGGGACAAGGGCACCAACCTCCACCACGCATTGCTGCTGGCCAACCGGTTCTTCCGCAAGCATCCGAGTGCGCAGCCGGTGCTGCTGATCGTCACCGACGGCGAGCCGACCTCACACCTCGAGCCGAACGGCGAGGTCTACTTCGAGTACCCGCCCCACCCGTTGACCGTTGCCTACTCGGTCCGCGAGCTCGACAACTCCGGCCGACTCGGCGCCCAGACGACGTTCTTCCGGCTCGGCTCGGACCCCGGGCTCGCCAGGTTCGTCGACTCCATGGCGCGGCGGGTCGATGGGCGCGTCGTCGCCCCCGAGCTCGACGACCTGGGCGCGGCCGTGCTGGGTTCGTACCTCGGCTCCCGTGGCCCGGCCGGGCTGGGTGACCACTACGGCGACTGGTTCGGCGACCGCGGGCACTGGGTCGAGTGAGGACGTTCAGCCGCGACGAAGTCGCGGCGAAACGGCCGGCGCGAGGCCGCAGCGAGCTTGCTCGCAAGGCGGCCTGACACCGGCCCGGCGGGCCCGGATCGGCTTTATGCGGGAGTCGAGGCGCTCACCACGGTTGGCGTCCTTGCAGGCGTCGCCTGCTGACAGCGGATCCGCCGGCCGGTAGGTTGACGCGCCCGACCGTCATTTCGGGAGTGTCCATGGACCAGCCGTTGCGGGTGCTCGTGAGCGCCGGAGCCTCCGGAATCGGAGCCTCGATCGCCGAGCGTTTCCGGGCCGACGGCGCCGAGGTGAGCATCTGCGACCGTGATCAGGCCGCCGTTCGGATCGCGACCCAGATCGACCCGGGCCTGCACGGCGTGGTCGGCGATGTCGCCGACGCCGGTGACGCGGCGCGCTGGGTCGAGGGGGTGGTCGACCTGTGGGGAGGTGTCGACGTCCTCGTCAACAACGCGGGCATCGCCGGCCCAACGGCTCTGGTGGAGGACATCGACCCCCGAGCGTGGCGCGACTGCCTTGCGGTCAACATCGACAGTCACTTCCTGCTGGCCCGACTCGTCGTCCCACACATGAAGACGCAGCGATCGGGCGCGATCGTGACCATCTCGTCCACGGCCGGGCTCTACGGCTACGGCATGCGCACGCCGTACGCCGCAGCCAAGTGGGCGGTGATCGGTTTCACGAAGTCGCTTGCGATCGAGCTCGGCCCTTTCGGGATCCGCGCGAACGTCGTGGCTCCCGGTGCCGTCGAGGGTCCACGCATGGGCCGGGTCATCGAAGCCGAGGCCGCCCAGCGCGGGGTCGCGGCCGACGTCGTGCAGCGGGAGTACGTCCAGAGCCAGTCGATCCCGCGCTTCGTCAAGCCCTCGGAGATCGCCGACATGTGTGCATTCCTGGCCTCATCGCGGGCCTCGATGGTCAATGGCCAGGTGATCGCGGTGGACGGCAACACCGAAACGTTCCACATCGCGTCCCGCTGATCGGGTCGGCTAGGCTGACCGAACAATCAGTCAGGAGCCCTGCGATGGATCCCACCCACCTGGCGACCGACATCGCTTCGCCGACGAACACGCCGGAGTCGAGAGCCAGCGACAAGCCGTCCACCGCCACGCGCAGCCTGCCCGGCATCGCCTACACCGATCCCGTGCTGTACGAGCACGAGGTCACCGAGGTCTTCGAGCGAGCCTGGATCCTCGCCGGCCATATCTCCGAGCTGTCCGAGCCCGGCCACTACGTCACCGCGAACGTCGGCCGCGAACCGGTCGTCGTCGTCCGCGGCCACGACGGCGAGCTGCGCGCCATGTCGAACGTCTGCCGGCATCGGGCGTCGACGATCCTCGAGGGCACCGGTCAGACCCGGTCGGTGATGCGCTGTCCCTATCACGCGTGGACCTACGAGCTCGACGGTCAGCTGGCGGCGGCGCCGTCCGGCCAGGGGTTCGCGTGCCTCGACCGCGATCAGGTGGCGCTGCCGCAGTTCCGGCTCGGTGTCGTCGGTGGCCTGGTGTTCTGCTGCACCGATCCCGAGCAGATGTCGCTGGAGGAGATGCTCGGCCCGGTCGGGCCGTATCTCGAATGGCTGAACGTCTCCGGCCTGCAGGTGCACCGCGGCCCCGGGGGAGCTCGGTGGACCGAGGACTTCGAGGAGAACTGGAAGATCCTCGCCGACAACTACTACGAGGACTACCACGTCCCGGTGGCCCACCCGACCCTGGTCCGGCTGATCGATGTCAAGGAGACCATCGGCGACAACAACGACTGGTGCGAGTGGTCGCGGGTGCCGTACCGCACGCGGCCGTCGCGCGATCCCCGCGAGCGTGAGTACCAGAGCCTGATCCGCCGGATGCCGGGAATGCCCGAGGAGTTCGAGAACGCGATGGGCCACGTCTGCATCTGGCCGACGACCTTCTTCGAGATCTATCCGCACCACATCGACATGTGGCAGCTGGAGCCCGCAGGGGTGCAGCGGACGCGGGCGACGACGATGACGCTGGTGCACCCGGACGAGGGCCAGCAGGATCGGCGGGCGCGTGAGCTGATGCGCGAGCTCAACGTCGACATCATGGGCCAGGACGTCGACATCACCACCCGGGTGCAGCGCGGCGTCCGGGCGCCGTCGTACCACTCGGGCATCCTCAACGACGAGCAGGAGTTCTCGGTGATCCGCTTCCAGCAGCGGCTGCGCGAGCTGCTTCCGCGGATCGCCGAGCTCGAGGCGACGGCCACGGGGGAGCGCAGCGTTGCCTCATCCTGACGCCTGGCTCTTCCTGCCTCCGGAGGTCGAGGCGCTGGTGCCGCCCCTCCTCGCTCGCCTCGCAGCCACCGGTGGCGGCTCGGCGGATGACGTCGAGCGCGACCTACGCAATCGCATCGAGACGTTGATCCTCGAGGGCGACGCCGAGCAGTGGCGGACATTTCTGCGCGAGGCGACCACGATCGTGGCCGAGTACGCCGGCAACGACGCCGAGGCGCGCACGCTGCTCGCCTCGATTCTCGACGATCAGTTCTTGCTCGCTCGCGCCGTGGTCGACCTGGAAGACACCGACCTCGATGCGCGCCGTCAGCTGGCTCGCGCCGGCGCGACACCCCCGCGCTCGAGCCGCACGTAGTCCGCCCGAGGATCGGGCACGTGTCCTCGTTCCGGCATGGCGTGCCGGACCGCGACGGGTACGAGTACGCCGCGGGCGCTGCTGCCGCAGAGCCGGACCGCGGCACGGGCATCTCCTGCCCGGTCGCCAGATCCGGTTTCGACGATCCGACTCAGTTCGAAGGCGGCCCGACAGCGATCGGCGGGACCGGCGGCGGACCACCGTCAGGGCCGGTCAGCTGGTGACGTCCTTGGTGGACAGCCGCGCCCACGCTGCGGCGAGGAACACCACGACGTACGACGCGGCGAGCCAGAGCCCGGCGACGATGTTGTTCCAGGCGATCGGGTCGCGGAACAGGTCGCCGAAGTCCAGCCAGTGGTGGGTCAGCAGGTAGGGGTGCAGCCATCCCACTTGGGGGATCGAGTCCAGCAGGTACGACGCCGAGCTGAACATCACGGTGGCGATGGTCGCCGCGATCGGCTGCTCGGTCAGGGTCGAGGCGAACAGCCCGAAGGCGCCCAGCGCGGCGAGCCCGCACGCGAGGTACGCCGCAGCGAGCACGACGCGGAGGAGTCCCGCGCCGAAGGAGACCTGGGTCCCCGACAGCAGGGTCATCGACCCACCGCCGAACAGGGCGACGCCCATCACCATGCCGACGACCGCGACCACGAAGGTGGCCACGAACGCGCCGACGACGACGGCGGCGTACTTCACCACCAGTAGGCGCCACCGCGTCACCGGAACGACGAGCAGGTAGCGCAGCGTGCCGATGTTGGCCTCGCCCGCGACGCTGTCACCCGCGACCACCGACACCGCGAGCGGCAGGAACAGTCCGATCTCCACGGTGAGCGCGGCCAGCGCGACGAAGAGCCCGTTCCCGGTGATCGAGCGGAAGAAGTCCGGCGCGTCCTGGCCGGGTTGCGAGAGCGTGCTCTTCACCGAGATCGAGATCAGGACCGGGACCAGCGCCAGGACCAGCAGGCCTGCCTGGTTGCGCCGGCGTCCCATCATCAGCCGGACCTCGGAGCGGAAGAACCGGGTCGACAACGCCGCGCGCGGCGTCCGCGTGAGCGTCCGGCTCGGTACGTCAGCCACTGACATCGAAGCCCTCCCCGGTCAACGAGACGAACACGTCCTCCAGCGTCGGCCGCCCGACCCGGAAGCCGGTCACGGCGACGCCCGCGTGGACGCACGCGGCCACGACCTTCTCGGGGGCAACGTCCCCGAGGTGGCCGGTGACACTGGTCCCGCCGGTGCGGATCTCGCTGAGACCGAGCTCGCGCATGACCCGGGCCGCGTCACCCGGCGCATCGGTCTCGACGGTCGCCTCGGTGTCGCCGTCGGACCGCAGCTGCGCACTGGAGCCCTGGGCGACCAGCCGCCCGACGTGCATCACCCCGAGGTGGGTGCACATCTGCTCGACCTCGGAGAGCAGATGGCTCGAGACCAGCACCGTGGTCCCGTCGCCGGCCAGCGACCCCACCAGCTGGCGCACCTCGCGGGTGCCCTGCGGGTCGAGCCCGTTGGTCGGCTCGTCGAGCACGAGGAGGTCCTTGGGCGTCAGCATGGCGGCGGCGATCGCGAGCCGCTGCCGCATCCCGAGCGAGTAGGCCCGGTAGCGCTTGCCGGCGGCGGCCAGCAGGCCGACGCGATCGAGCGCGGCGTCGACCCGGCGTACCGCGGTCGACGAGTCGGCGGTCAGGTCGGCGGCGTCGAGGCGGAGCAGGTTGCGCCGGCCCGAGAGGTAGGGGTGGAAGGCCGGCCCCTCGATGAGGGCGCCGATCGCCGGCAGGACGCGGGCGGCCGCGTGTGGCATCCGCTCGCCGAACACCTCGATCTCACCCTGGGTGGCCGCGACGAGCGCGAGCAGCATCCGGATCGTGGTGGTCTTGCCCGAGCCGTTCGGGCCGAGGAAGCCGTAGACCGAGCCGACCGGGACCTCGAGGTCGATCCGGTCCACGACCGTCTGCGACCCGAAGCGTTTGCTCAGGCCCCGGGTGCGGACCGCGAGCTCGGTCACCGGTGGGAGAGCGCGGCGTACAGCATCTGCGGCGGCACCGCGCCGATCGCCACGCGCCCGTCGTCGGTGAGCACGGCCGAGACCAGTGCGCTGCGCAACAGGTGGCCCGAGCCCCACGACCCGGACACGGCGGGGAGCTTGCCGAGCATCCCCTCGAGGCCGGACTGGCCCGCCTCGGAGCTCGCGGGCAGCTGCGCGACGAGCACCGTGGTCCAGCCCTTTCCGACGACGTCGGGTGCGGCCCTGGTGGCGCCGCTCCGGGGATGCGCGTGCGAGCTGCTGCGCGGGACCTCACCCTGCTTGACGGTCGCGCCGGGCGGCGGCTGGAACCCGAACACGGACGCCTCCGGCGTCGCGGTCGAGAACGACGTGAAGCCCACCTGGAACGCCGGGCTCGACGAGCCACGCGCGAAGACCTGGACGCGGGTCGGGATGTGCGTGACGCCGTCGATCGCGATCCGGACCGAGCCGATCAGCGAGCGCGAGTCACGAGGGACGAGCGACAGCTCGTACGCCGGGCGCCCGGCGACCGTGGCGGTCGGGTCGGTGCTCACCTGGGTGGTCGGATCGATCGCCTTCAGCGCCGCCTGTGCCGCCTGTTGCGGGGTGGTCGCAGTGCCGATGGCCGATCCGGGCTCCATCGGCGTGCCGTGCTCACCGGCCGGGACGGTCCAGTGGGTAGCGGTGTTGTCGTGGCTGGACCAGGACCAGAGGTCCGTGCCGTTGCGCACGAGGTCGGACTCACCGAGCTGGCCGAGGAGGGCCAGCCGAACGCGGTCGGGACCGTCGTACCAGACCCGCATCGTGTGGGAGCCGGAGACGAGGGAGGAGAAGCTCGCGGCGCCGCCGCCCGGGCCTCCCTGGCCGGCGATCGAGGGCAGGGCCGGCAGCCCCAGGTCGGTGGTCTCGACCACGGTGCCGGACAGCGCCGTGACCCGGGCGTTGCTGACGTCTGCAAGCAGTTGCGCCGCCGTCCGGGGCGGCAGAGAGCCGTGGGCGCTGGCCGTGACGGCGTCGACCAGGGGTCCGGCTCCGATCACGGCGACCGCGGCCACGGCGGGGACGGCCCAGCGGGCCTTGCGGGAACGCAGGATCTGCAGGGAGGTCATGTCCGCCATCATGACTCGCAGGCGCTGTGAGTCTGCTGAGAACCTGTGCCGGCACTCAACCGGCGCTCAGCCGGCGCCGTGACGGTGGGCCCGCCCGCCATGTCAGGGTGAGCCCATGCGCCTGCTGGTCGTCGAGGACGAGACGAGGCTGGCGCGCGCCTTGCAGCGTGGGCTGACCGCAGACGGGTTCACCGTCGACGTGGCCCTCGACGGCGTCACCGGGCTCGAGCGGGCACGCGACGGGCAGTACGACGCGGTCCTGCTGGACGTGATGCTGCCCGGGCTGTCGGGCTACGAGGTGATCAAGCAGCTGCGCGCGGCTCACGTGTGGACGCCGGTGATGATGGTGTCCGCCAAGGACGGTCCCTACGACCAGGCCGACGGTCTCGACTACGGCGCCGACGACTACCTCGTCAAGCCGTTCGACTACGTGGTACTCGTCGCCCGGCTGCGTGCCCTGCTCCGCCGGCAGAGCGACCCGCGCCCTCCGGTGCTCGCGCACGGCGACGTACGACTCGACCCCGCCACCCGAGAGGTCACCATCGCCGGCAACGACGTATCCCTGAGTCGGCGCGAGTACGAGCTCCTGGAGTTCCTGCTGCGCCACCCCGGTCGCGTGATCACCAAGACCGAGCTGCTCGACCGGGTCTGGGACGCCCGCGGCGTGGGCTACGAGCCCAACGTCGTCGAGGTGTACGTCGGGTATCTCCGCCGCAAGCTCGGTCCCGGCCTGATCGAGACGGTGCGCGGCGCCGGGTACCGGCTGGCGCCATGACCGGCTGGTGGGCGCGCCGGTCGTTGCGTGCCCGGCTGATGGTCATCGGACTGCTCGGCCTGGCCGTCGCTCAGGCCGTCGGCAGCGTCGCGCTCTACGCGGCGCTCTCGGTGGCCGGCCGCCACGACCTCGACGGCCGCGCCCAGGCGACGGCGCAGCAGGTCGCCGACCTGGTCACCTCCGGACGCCTGCCGAACCCGATCCCGGTCACCGGCTCGGAGTCGGTGCAGGTCGTCGACGTACACAACCGGGTGCTCAGCGCCTCGGCGAACGGCGACCGCCTCACCCCGTTGCTCACGCCGAGCGAACGCGCCCGGGCCCTCTCGTCCCCGGTCACCGTCCCGGGCTCGCGACTCGGCATGAGCTCGAGCCTGCGGGTGTATGCGACCCGGGCGTCCGCTGGGGACGGCGCGCCGCTCGTGATCGTGGCGGAGCCGGTCGCCGACCTCGCCCGCAGCCAGCACCTGCTCGTGGTCGTCCTGCTCGTCACCTATCCGTTGCTGCTGCTGGTGCTCGGCCTGATCGCCTACCGCGTGATCGGGCTGGCGCTTCGTCCGGTGGAGTCGCTGCGTGCCGCCGCCGAGCGGGTCTCGGGGGCGGGTCAGGACGAGCGACTGCCCGAGCCCGCGTCGAGCGACGAGATCCACGCGCTCGCCGTCACGCTCAACTCCATGCTGGCCCGGCTCGGCGCGGCCCGTGATCGGGAGCGCAGCTTCGGCGCGGACGTCGCCCACGAGCTGCGCAGCCCCCTGGCCTCGCTGCGCACGCAGGTGGACGTCGCGCGACGCCACGGCGCGAGCCGGGCCGAGCTCGACGACCTCGGTCGGGACGTCCAGCGGCTGTCCTCGCTGGTCGAGGACCTGCTCGTGCTGGCCAGGCTCGACGTGGACGAGCACCCGTCCCCGCCGGACCCGCCGGTCACGCCGTCGGAGGTGCTGCCGAGGTTCGCCGACCAGTCGGGGGAGGTGGTGGTGGACGTCGGGGCGGTCGACGCCGGTGACCTGCCGCTGGCCCCGCTCGAGCTCGAGCAGATCGTCGGCAATCTGGTCGAGAACGCCCGCCGGCACGCTTCGTCCCGCGTCGATCTGACCTTCCGCCGTACGTCGGAGGGGGGAGTGGTCTCGGTGTCCGACGACGGCTCCGGCATCCCCGTGGGCGACCGGGAACGGGTCTTCGACCGTTTCGCTCGGCTGGACGAGGCCCGCGATCGCGACAGCGGCGGCACCGGGCTCGGCCTCGCGATCGCGCGTCAGCTCGCGCGGCGAAGGGGCGGGGACATCGTCCTGGGCGACTCGCCCCGAGGTGGGATGCTTGCGGAGGTTCGGTTCCCTTCCTCACCCGGGTCGT
>NZ_DASXQG010000044.1:0-2150 GCF_036493135.1 Nocardioides sp.
TAGTACCTGCGCACGGTGATGAACGCCCACCGCGAGGCAAACGGCGAGGAGCCGGTTCCACTGCGCGAGTTCCGTCAGACGGTGGAGGCGGCGATGAAGCTGACCAACGTGCCCAAGGAGTTCTCGAGCCGCTACCTCAACGAGGGCTTCTCCGGCGGCGAGAAGAAGCGCATGGAGATCCTGCAGCTCGCGCTCCAGCACCCCGAGCTCGCGATCCTCGACGAGACCGACTCCGGCCTGGACATCGACGCGCTGCGCGTCGTCGCCAACGGCGTCAACTCGGTCGCCGGGCCCGACATGGGCGTGCTGATCATCACCCACTACCAGCGGATCCTGCACCTGGTGCAGCCCAGCCACGTGCACGTCATCTACCAGGGCCGGATCGTCAAGGAGGGTGGCCCGGATCTCGTCGACGAGCTCGAGGCCAAGGGTTACGGGTGGATCACCGACAAGGTCGCGGCATGACCGCGGCCGGGGTGGTCGCATGAGACGTCCTGTGTCAACCCCTGAGGGTCGGGATGAGGATTTCGGCGTGTTTTTGAAGCCCGTGGTGGCGGGCGGGGTCGTAGGTGAGGCCGTCTTGCCAGCAGCGCCAGAGGACGCGGGTCCAGGCGCGTCCGACGGTTCGGATCGCGCGTGGGTGGTCCTGCCCGCGGCTGCGGGCGCGGGTGTAGTGGTCGGCGGCCCAGGGGTGCCATTTGCGGGTTGCGTCGGCGAGGGTCGAGGTGGCGTCTCTGAGTCGGTGGTCGCAGCCGCGGCGGAAGCACGCGACCTTCTTGCGGCCGGACTCGACCGCGACCGGCGACATGCCGGCGTCGGCGGCGAGGTGTTCGGCGGTGGGGTAGCGAGCGCGGTCGTCGCCGATCTCGGCGAGCAGGGTCGCGGCGCAGATCACGCTGTCGGGGCTCTTGAAGAACGAGGCGAAGATCTTTCCGTCTGGGTGGGTGTGGAGCGCGTGGCCGATCTCGGCGGTGAGCAGGCGGATCTGCTCGACGATCGGCTTGAGCGCGGCGACGAGCGCGAGCACGAGCCCGCGGCGGGCTTCGGCCTCCAGCTCGGCAGCGCGCCCCACGGGCGCGGCGCGGAGTCTGGTGAGCAGCTCGTCGGCGGTCTTGCGTCCGCTGTAGTGGTGGCGGGCGAGGAACTGCGCGAACCGCTTCTCGCCCAGGCCTCGCGCGTCGACCGGCGAGGGATAGCGCGCCAGGAACGCGAGCGAGATCGGGCTGTCCAGGTCCCGGAAGAGCTGAGTGGCGGCAGGCCAGAACCGTTCGAGCTCTGCACGGAGCTGGTTGCACAGCGCGACGCGCTGCTCGACGAGCACCTCGCGTCCGCGGGTCAGCGCCCGCAGCGCCTTGGTCTGGTCACTGTCGGGCGAGAGGGCCCGGAAGCGATGGCTGTCGGTGCGAGCGAGCTCGCACAGCACAAACGCGTCGAACCGGTCGGACTTCCCCCCGGCCGCTCGGAACCGGTCGCGGGCCGCGGCGACCATGTTCGGATGGATCGCCAGCACAGTCAGCCCGGCGTCAAGCAGCCGCTCGATCAGCAGTCCGTCGGGGCGTTCGACCGCGACTCGTGCCACGCCGAGCGTGACCAGCGTCCGGCACAGCCTGACGATTCCCGCTTCGTCGTGCGCGACGGTCTCGCCCCACAACCGCTCCCCATCCGGGTCGGCGACGAGCACCTCGTGCGCGTCCTTGGCCCAGTCCACACCCGCACACACAGCTTCGTTCATCAGATCTCCTCCACGCGATCGACTCGACTGATCGCCGACCACGGGCTACCGTTGCGGGTGCTCATTGACGGGCCCTCACACGGGCTACGTCCTGTTGCCGCTTCAGGCAGCCCCCACCGTCGGGAGAGGCACGTCTCATGCGGGCCATCTCAGTGGCAAGCGTCGAGGGCCTTCTCCCGACGGGGGCCGGCTGCGCGACCTAATCACAACGGCCGCACCGGGAAGGTTGACCAATGAGCGTCGAGGTCGCCCACGAGCTCCTCGGCCCGGTGGACGGCCCGCCGGTGATCTTGAGCTGCTCGCTAGGGACCGACCGCTCTATGTGGGATCCGCAGACCCCGGCGTTGGTCGGGCGCAACCGAGTGGTCCGTTACGACCTGCGCGGTCACGGCCAGTCCCCGGCGCCCGCCGGTCCCTA
>NZ_DASXQG010000045.1:0-65074 GCF_036493135.1 Nocardioides sp.
ATCAGCGGTGAAACCGACACCCTGGAACGTGCTGGGTCAGGCGCGCGGGATCTCCCGCATCTCGAAGGCCTCGACGATGTCGCCCTCCTTGATGTCCTGGTAGTTCCGCAGCACGAGACCACACTCGAAGCCCTCGCGGACCTCGGAGGCGTCGTCCTTCTCCCGCTTCAGCGAGGCCAGGTCGAGGTTGTCTGCCACGACCGCACCATCGCGGATCACGCGGACCTTGGCGTTGCGCCGGATGACGCCGCTGGTGACCATGCAGCCGGCGATGTTGCCGATCTTCGACGAGCGGAAGATCGCGCGGATCTCCGCCTGGCCGAGTGTCGACTCCTCGTACTCCGGCTTGAGCATGCCCTTGAGCGCCGCCTCGATCTCCTCGATCGCGTTGTAGATGACCGAGTAGTAGCGGATCTCGACGCCTTCCTTGTCCGCCAGCTCGGTCGCCTTGCCCTGCGGGCGCACGTTGAAGCCGATGATGATCGCGTCGGAGGCCGCAGCCAGCATGACGTTGGTCTCGGTGATCGCACCGACTCCGCGGTCGATGACGCGCAGCGACACCTCGTCGCCGACGTCGATCTTGGCCAGCGAGTCCTCGAGGGCCTCGACCGAACCGGACACGTCGCCCTTGAGGATCAGGTTGAGCTCCTGGCTCTCGCCCTTCTCCATGGATGCCATGAAGTCCTCGAGGGTACGGCGTACCCGGCGCTGCGCCTGCATGGCCGCCCGCTCGCGGGACTCCCGCTTCTCGGCGATCTGGCGGGCCATCCGGTCGTCCTCGACGACCAGGAGGTTCTGACCCGCACCGGGCACGGCCGACAGGCCGAGCACCATCGCCGGCTGCGCCGGGAAGGCCTCGTCCATCGGCTCGCCGTGCTCGTCGAGGAGAGCACGGACGCGGCCGTGCGCCGGACCGGCGACGATCGAGTCGCCCACGCGGAGCGTGCCGCGCTGGACCAGCACCGTCGCGACCGGACCGCGGCCTCGGTCGAGGTGAGCCTCGACGACGAGACCCTGGGCGTCCTGCTCGGGGTTGGCGCGCAGGTCGAGCGACGCGTCGGCGGTCAGCACGATCGCCTCGAGCAGCTTGTCGAGGTTGAGCTCGGACTTGGCCGAGACGTCGACGAACATGGTGTCGCCGCCGTACTCCTCGGGGACGAGGCCGTACTCGGTCAGCTGGCCGCGGACCTTGGTCGGGTCGGCATCCGGCTTGTCGATCTTGTTCACCGCGACCACGATCGGCACCTCGGCCGCCTTGGCGTGGTTGAGCGCCTCCACGGTCTGGGGCATCACGCCGTCGTCGGCAGCGACCACGAGGACCGCGATGTCCGACGACTGCGACCCGCGGGCACGCATGGCCGTGAACGCCTCGTGACCCGGGGTGTCCAGGAAGGTGATCGCCCGCTCCGCACCGTCGACCTCGGTGCCCACCTGGTAGGCGCCGATGTGCTGGGTGATGCCGCCGGCCTCCTTGTCGACCACGTTGGCCGAGCGGAGGGCGTCGAGGAGCTTGGTCTTGCCGTGGTCGACGTGACCCATCACGGTGACGACCGGCGGACGGACGACGAGGTCGGCCTCATCGCCCTCGTCCTCGCCGAACTCGAGGTCGAACGACTCGAGCAGCTCTCGGTCCTCGTCCTCGGGCGAGACGACCTGGACGACGTAGTTGAGCTCCTCACCGAGCAGCTCGAGGGTCGCGTCGTTCACCGACTCGGTGGCGGTCACCATCTCGCCGAGCGAGAACAGCATCTGTACCAGCGACGCCGCGTCGACGTTGATCTTCTCGGCGAAGTCGGTCAGCGAGGAGCCGCGCGCGAGACGGACGGTCTCGCCGTTGCCCTTGCGGACACGCACGCCACCGATCGTCGGCGCCTCCATCTGCTCGAACTCCTGGCGACGCGCCCGCTTCGACTTGCGACCACGACGCGAGGGACCGCCGGGACGGCCGAACGCGCCCTGCGTCTGACCACGGCCACCGGGACGGCCACGGCCACCGGGGCCACCGCCGAACGCGGGACCGCCACGGCCCGGGGCACCGCCACCGGGACCGCCGCCACGGCTGGGCGCGCCGACGCCGCCGCGACCGGGAGCGCCGGCACCGCCGCGACTGGGTGCGCCGCCACGACCGGGCGCACCGCCGCGACCGGGACCACCCGCCGGGCCACCCGCGCCACCGGGGCCGCGGTTGGCACCGAAGGTGCTCGGGTTGCGAGCGATCATCGCCGGGTTGGGGCGCGGCATGCCGGGTCGGCCGCCGTTCGCGGGACGCGGCGGACGGCTGTCGTCGTCCTCGGTCTCGCGTGGCACGGGTGCCGGACGGCGACCCATGCCCTGGCTGGACGCGAACGGGTTGTTGCCCGGACGCGGCGTACCGGGGCGTGCGGCCGGGCGTGGTGCCGGCGGGGCCGGCGTGGCTGCCTGGGCCGCGGGTGCCTCGGGCGTCTCCGGCTCGGCCGGTGCGTCGGGCTCGTCGGTGGCCTCGGCCGCCGGACGCGGGCCGGGCTTGGGAGCCGAGGTCTCCGGCTCGCCCAGCACGGTCTCGTCGACGACCGCGGGCGCGGTGTCCTCGACAGCCGCGGCCGCCTTCTTCGGCGCGGCCTTCTTCGCCGCCGGCTTCTCGGCGGGCGCATCGGCCGGCTCTGCCTTGGCCCGGGCGGCAAGGAGGTTGTCGCCGTAGGTCTTCTTGAACTTCATCTCGACGGGAAGCTCGATCGTCGAGGAAGCAGACTTGACGAACTCGCCCATCTCCTTCAGCTTGTCGAGAACCTCTTTGCTCTCGATGCCGTAGGTCTTGGCGAGCTCGTGTACTCGGGTCTTGGCCACTTCTCTCCTTCTGGCCCAAGACCCGCTTCCCTCTCGCGAGGGGTGGATCTCAGACCGTTGGTGGGTGTTGCAAACTCATCGGGAGGTACTCATCGAGCGCTCATGAGCTGCTGCTCCAGTCCTGATCTGTCGGTCTTCGGTCACTGCTGTGTCACGAGTGAGGCGAGGTACGACGCCAGCGGTGCGCTGTCCAGCCCGGTGGTGACCCGAAGGGCCCTGCCGAACGCTCGACGGCGTACCGCGAGGTCGTAGCACGCGGAGGTGGGATGCAGGTGCGCCCCTCGCCCGGGCCGGGTGGCTGCCGGATCGGGCACCACGGCCGGTCGGCCGTCGGCATCCGAGCCGGCGGTCACCCGCAACAACTCGCTCTTCGCGGCCCGCTCTCGACACCCGATGCACGTCCGTACCGGTCCTAGGACCGGCGTGGAGGCAGGAGAAACCGATGCGCGAACCACTGTCCCCAACCCTACCCCGCGGCGGCCGTATTCCCCGAACCGGCCGTGGCGGGCGCGGCTATCGTGCGCCCGTGCCTCCGCTGCGTCCGCTCGCCACCCTGCTGGCCCCGGTGGCGCGCCGACTGGTGTATCCGGGCGCCGCGACCCGGTTACCGGCGGAGCGGACGGACCTCCAGCTGCGCGTCGACGGGGTCACCCTGCGCGGCTGGGAGGTCAACCCGGGCCGCGAGCACGCGTTGGTCTACTTCGGCGGGAACGGGGAGGGCGTGGAGTGGCTCGTGCCGGAGCTCGGGCGCCGGTTCCCCGACCACACGTCGTACCTGGTCGCCTATCGCGGGTACGGCGCGAGCGAGGGGACGCCCGGCGAACGGGTCCTCACCCAGGACGCCATGGTCGTCCACGACTTCGCCGCCGCTCGCCACGCGGGTCCGGTCGACGTGGCCGGCCGGAGCCTCGGTAGCGGGGTGGCGATGCAGGTCGCGGTGCGCCGTGCGGTCCAGCGGCTGGTCCTGATCACGCCGTTCGACAGCCTGGTCGCCACGGGGGCCGACCTGTTCCCGTGGCTGCCGGTACGCCACCTGCTCCGAGACCGGTGGGACTCCGCGGCGGTCGCCCACCGGTTGACCGCCCGGGTGCTCGTGGTCCGGGCAGGGCGTGACGATGTGGTCCGGCCCGCCCGCACCGACCGCCTGCTCGCGCTCCTGCCCGAGGACACCGCCGTGCTGGACCTGCCCGACGCGGCGCACGGGACGCTGCACGAGGACCCGGCGTACTGGCCCGCCATCGAGGACTTCCTGACCTGACGCCAGGTAGCCGTCGACGCCCTCGACCGGATCAGCGGCTCGGACTGAGCATCCAGTCCACCGCGGCCTCGGCGTGGAGCCTGGTGGAGTCGAAGACCGGGACCGTCGTGTCGTCGGCGCCCACCAGCAGCCCGATCTCGGTGCAGCCCAGGATCATGCCCTCGGCTCCGTCGGTCACCAGGTCGGCCATGATCTCGCGGTACGTCGCGCGTGACGTCTCGCGTACGACGTCACGGACCAGCTCGTCGTAGATGATCCGGTGCACCTCCGCCCGCGCCGGAGCGGGCGGCACCACGGCCTCGACCCCGCGACCGGCGAGCCGGTCGAGGAGGAACGACTCCTCCATGGTGTACGCCGTCCCCAGGAACCCGACCCGCTCCAGACCGGCGGCCGTGACCGCCGCCGCCGTCGCGTCGGCGATGTGCAGCAGTGGAAGACCGGCCGCACGCTCGACCTGGTCGGCCACCTTGTGCATCGTGTTCGTGGCGAGCAGGACGCCCTCGGCACCCGCAGCGGCGAAGCCCCGCGCCGCCTCGGCCAGGATCTCGGCGGTGCCCGCCCAGTCTCCCGCGTGCTGCCGGGCGGCGATCGGCTCGAAGTCGACGCTGTGCACCAGGAGGCGGGCGGAGTGCAGCCCGCCGAGTCGCTCGGCCACGCCGACGTTGAGGAGCCGGTAGTAGATCTCGGTGCTCGTCCAGCTCATCCCGCCCAGGACGCCGAGGAGCCGGGGCGCTCTCGTCTCATCACTCTTCATCGGAGCGGATGTCGATGCGCCACCCGGTCAACCGGGCGGCGAGGCGGGCGTTCTGCCCCTCCTTGCCGATCGCGAGCGACAGCTGGAAGTCGGGCACGACCACCCGCGCGGACTTCGCCTCGGCGTCGACCACCTCGACGCTGCTCACGCGCGCGGGCGACAGGGCGTTGGCGACGAACTCCGCGGGCTCCTCGGAGAAGTCGACGATGTCGATCTTCTCGCCGTGCAGCTCCGACATCACGTTGCGCACGCGCTGTCCCATCGGCCCGATGCACGAGCCCTTGGCGTTGACGCCCGCCGTCGACGACCGGACCGCGATCTTGGTGCGGTGGCCGGCCTCGCGGGCGATCGCGGAGATCTCGACGGTGCCGTCGGCGATCTCGGGCACCTCGAGCGCGAAGAGCTTCTTCACCAGGTTGGGGTGTGAGCGCGAGAGCGTGATCTGTGGTCCGCGCATCCCTTTGCGCACCGACACGACCAGGCACTTGATCCGCTCACCGTGCTGGTAGCGCTCCCCCGGGACCCGCTCGCCGAGTGGCAGCAGCGCCTCGAGCTTGCCGAGGTCGACCATCACGTCGTCGGGGTTGCGGCCCTGCTGGATGACACCGGAGATGAGGTCGCCCTCCTTGCCGGAGAACTCGCCGTACCGGACGTCGTCCTCGGCATCGCGCAGCCGCTGCAGCATGATCTGCTTCGCGGTCGTGGCCGCGATCCGCCCGAAGCCCTCGGGGGTGTCGTCGTACTCCGCGATCTGGTTGCCCTCGTCGTCGAGCTCGGCGGCGAACACGGTGACGTGGCCGCTCTTCCGGTCGAGCTGAACCCGCGCCTGCTCCACCGCGCCCGGGGTCTTGTGGTACGCCGTCAGCAGCGCCTGCTCGATGGCCTCGACGAGGACATCGAAGGAGATCTCCTTCTCGCGCTCGAGGGTGCGCAGGATCGTCAGGTCGATGTCCATGGCCTAGCGGTCCTTCCGGTTGAACTCGATCTGGACCAGCGCCTTCGCGATGGCGTCGAACTCCAGTCGGCGCGGTGTGCCCGAGACGTCGAGGGTCACTCCGGACTCGTCACTCTCACCGACCCGCCCGGTCAGTTGGGTGCCGTCGCGCAGAGCGGCCCGGACCAGCCGGTCGTGGTTGCGGCGCCAGTGACGCGGCGCGGTGAGCGGCCGGTCGACGCCCCGCGAGGTCACCTCGAGCGTGTAGGCCCGCTCGCCCATCAGGTCCTCGCCGTCGAGCTCTCGGGAGACCGCGCGGGTCGCCTCGGCGATGTCGTCGAGGGTGACGCCGCCGTCCTTGTCGACCGCGACCCGCAGCACGCGCTTCTTGCCGGCGGGCGTGAGCTCCACGGCCTCGAGATCGAGGCCGAGCACGGACAGCGGATCTCGGAGCGCACCGGAGATGCGGGAGCTGTCCGGACTGAGCGGGCTCACGACGCCACCTCCTGTGCTGTTGTCGTGGCCCACGATAGCGGGTGCCGGATGCCTCACCATCTCGCCGAACGGGGGACGAGCGAGGCGTGCGGAAGCCGGTCCGCGAGGCGCCCGGCGATAGGGTCGCGGGCGTGTCGGGCTCCCTTCTGTCGCGCCGTGCGCTGCTGCGTCTCGGCGGTGCCGTGGGAGTCCTGGGAGCCGGCCTCCTCGGCGGCTGTGACCTCGACCCCGGGTCGTCCTCGACGCCCACCGCGGTGCCGCCAAGCGACCCGGACCAGCACATCGTGCAGGCCGCCCGTGCGGAGCTGTCCGGCCTGGTGCTCCGGCTCTCGGCGACCGCCGGCGCCGGTTCCCTGGTTGCCTGCCACCGCGTGCAGCTGGCCGCGCTCGACGGCGATCCGGCGTCGACCACACGGCGCGGCCGGCCGCTGACGCCGGCCCAGACGGTGGCCCGCGAGCATCGGGCGGCCGAGCGGTTCACGCACTGGGCGGTCACCTGCCAGAACGGCGACCTCGCGCGCGTCCTCGCCTCCATCGCCGCGGGCATCCGGATGCAGCCCGTCCTCGGGGACGCGTCGTGAGCACGACGTCATCGGTCGACGCGCTCCAGCGGACGCTGGCGGCCGAGCACGCCGCGATCTTCGTGTTCGGCGCCCTGGGTGGCCGGGCCTCGGAGCTGTCGGATGCTCCCCTGCGCTCCGCGCTGTCTGCGGCGTACGACGTGCACCTGGAGCGCCGCAACCAGCTGCGGACGATGGTGACGACCGCGGGAGGTCACCCGGTCGCCGCCGAGCCGGCGTACCGGCTGCCGCGACCGTTGACCAACGCCGACCAGATCAAGGCCGAGGCACTCCGCATCGAACGCGCCTGCGTCACGACGTACGCCGCACTGGTCGCGGCGAGCGCGGGGCCGGACCGGCTCTGGGCGGTCGTGGCACTGGCAGCCACCGCCGTCGGCGAGAGAGCGTTCGGCGGGCGACCCGAGCCGCTGCCGGGGCTCGACGCCTGACGGACGACGGCCGGACAAGACGGCCGGACAAGACGGCCGGACAAGACGGCCGGAAGAGTCGGGCCGGGCAACGGAAGAGGCCCCCGGCCCAGACGGGCCAGGGGCGGACGCCTGGTGCTCCGAGGAATTCCCGAGACATTCCCCGAAGCACCAGGCGCCTGGCCAATTTGGGGGGAATCGGCCCGGGTCAGGATCCATGGGGGGGTGATCCATGACCCGTCATGCACAATCATGCAACGCGGGCGCCACACAAGGGCAACGGTTCGTGCCTCATGTTTGTGCAATGCCAAAAGATGAAGTTCAGAGAGCGGCCAGGGCTGCGGGCAACTCCGACAGCGCATGGACCACCGCGTCGGGCCTTCCTTCGGTGTGTCCCACCTGGCCCGACGGGATGGTGCTGAGCGGGATGTGCACCGTGTGCATCCCCGCCTGCTGGGCTCCCCAGACGTCGTCGAAGAGCCGATCGCCGACGTACACGCAGCGGGCCGGGTCGCCGACGCCGACGGCTTCCATCGCCGCGCGGAAGGCGCGCGGTGAGGGCTTGGTCCAGGGAATCTCGCTGGTGTACACGTCGCCGTCGATCAGGTCGTGGACCCCGTCGCGCTCGAAGAACGCGACGTGCCACTCGCGCGGCCAGATCGTGTTCGAGAGCACGCCGATCCGAAGCCCGTCTGCCCGCAGCCGCTCGAACAGCGGCCGCACCGCGGGGTCGGTATGGGTGTGCGGCTCCCAGAACTCGCGGTACGCCGTGAGCAGCGCCGGATCGTGGTCGAGCCCGGCCACCTCGAACAGGTCCGCGATGGTCGCGCTCTGCTGGCGGTCGCGTGACCTGCCCCAGACCACGTCGCCGGCCTGGTGCAGCGCGGCGCGCGACTGCTCGGGATCGTGCCCGGAGGTCGTGACGGCCGCGGCCAGGGCGAGCGACTCGGCGTGGAAGTCGATGTCGTGCCAGCGGGTCAAGGTGCCGCCCCAGTCGAAGATCACCGCATCGAGCTCCACGGCCCCGACCCTAGGACGACGTGTGCTGCGGCTCGAAATCGTGTTGCGGTCCGCCGCCCGGGACTGGTGGGGTCCGACCGTGGCGGACGACTTCGACGGCGGCTGGGACAACCGCGTCACCCTCGTGGACGGACGCTGGGTCGACCGGGCTCCGCGGTACCCGGACCGCGAGCCCCAGCTACGCCGTGAGGTGGGGTTGCTGCCCTGGCTGGCTCCCCTTCTGCCGTTGCCGATCCCCGTCCCCGAGATCGTCTCGGAGGACCCGTTCACGGTGCGCCACGAGTACCTGCCGGGCGATGCATGTCCCGGCACGTCGCCCGCGCACGGCGCTGCCATCGGCAGCTTCCTCCGGGCCTTGCACTCCGTGGATCCTGACGAGGCCGTGCACCAGGGTGCCCGCGACTCGGACGCGGCCCGCGGCGAGCTGCAGGGCACGCTGGCCCGGATGGAGCGCCTCGTGCTCCCGCTGCTGCCCGACCGTGCCGGCTCGAGTGGTCGGGCCCTCCTGGACCGGATGACCACCAGGCAGACCGCGAGCCGTCTGGTGCACGGCGACCTGGGTTCCGAGCACATCCGGGTCGTGGGCGAGCAGATCGGCGGAGTCATCGACTGGGGCGACACGTGTCTCACCGACCCGGCGGTGGATCTCGCATGGACGGCGCTGGGGTCGAGCGCGGCGTTCGCCGAGGCCGTGGTGGTGGCGTACCGACCCGACGAGGACCTGCTCGCCCGGGCCCGTGACTGGCACCTCCTCGGCCCCTGGCACGAGGTGCTCCACGGTCTCGACACCGACCAGCCGTCGTACGTCGAGAGCGGCCTCGCCGGCATCGTCGCCCGTCTGGAACGCTGACCACCGCCGAGTCGTCACGTGCCGACTCGGCGCGAAATCGACGTCGCTCTGCGCCGACTCGGGCTAGGAGCGGACCATGCGCACCAGGTGGTTGACGACGTGGTCCAAGGGGATCTCCTCGCGCTCGCCGGAGCGGCGGTCGCGGACCTCGATCGTGCCGTCGGCGAGGTTGCGGCCGATCACGACGATCGTGGGGACGCCGATGAGCTCGGCGTCCTTGAACTTCACACCGGGGCTGACCTTCTCGCGGTCGTCGTACAGGACGGTGACGCCGTCCGCGGCCAGCTCCCTGGCGATCCTGGAGGCGGCCGCGAAGATGGCCTCGTCCTTGCCGGTGGCGACCAGGTGGACGTCGGCCGGGGCGACGTTGCGGGGCCAGCACAGGCCGAGCTCGTCGAGGGTGCCCTCGGCGATGGCGGCGACGGCCCGCGAGGGACCGATGCCGTAGGAGCCCATGGTGACGGTGACGAGCTTGCCGTTCTCGTCGAGCACCTGGAGGCCGAGTGCGTCGGCGTACTTGCGTCCGAGCTGGAAGATGTGCCCCATCTCGATGCCGCGCGCCGTCTCGAGAGTGCCGACCTCGCAGTTCGGGCAGGGGTCGCCGTCCCAGACCTCGGCGGCCTCGATGGTGCCGTCGGGCGTGAAGTCGCGGCCCACGACCAGGTCCAGCACGTGGCTGCCCGTGACGTCGGCGCCGGTCACCCAGCGCGTGCCCTCGACGACCCGCGGGTCGACGAGATAGCGGATGCCGGAAGGCTGCTTCTCCCCCAGGGTCGCGGGGCCGATGTAGCCCTTGACCAGCGTGGGGTGCTTCGCCATCTCGGCCTCGTCCATCGGCTCGACCTCGATCGGCTCGAGCTGCCCGCCGAGGCGCTTCTGGTCGACCTCTCGGTCACCGGGTACGCCGATCGCGATCGGCTCGCGGGAGCCGTCGGGGTGCTTGAGCACGACGAGGACGTTCTTGAGCGTGTCGCTCGCCGTCCAGGGACGGTCGTCGCGGGGGTACTTCTCGTTGAGGTGGTCGACGAGCGTCTGGATGGTCGGCGTGTCCGGCGTCTCCTCCGCGTGCGCCTGGGGCGCGTCGTCGTACGCGACCGGCGCCGGCGGATGCACCTGGACCGCCTCGACGTTCGCGGCATAGTCGCAGTTGGTGCACCGGACGTAGGTGTCCTCGCCGACCGCCGCCTTGGCCAGGAACTCCTCGGACTTCGAGCCACCCATCGCACCCGACGTCGCCTTGACGATGACGTACTCGAAGCCGAGCTTGTCGAAGATCCGGATGTAGGCGTCGCGGTGTCGCTGGTACGACGCATCGAGGCCGGCATCGTCGATGTCGAACGAGTAGGAGTCCTTCATCGTGAACTCGCGGCCACGCAGCAGCCCGGCCCGCGGACGCGCCTCGTCGCGGTACTTGTTCTGGATCTGGTAGATCGACAGGGGCAGGTCCTTGTACGACGAGTACAGGTCTTTCACCACGAGGGTGAACATCTCCTCATGGGTGGGACCGAGCAGGTAGTCGCCGCCCTTGCGGTCCTTGAGCCGGAAGATGCTGTCGCCGTACTCGCTCCATCGACCGGTGGCCTCGTAGGGCTCGCGGGGCAGGAGCACCGGGAAGAGGAGCTCCTGCGCCCCGATCCCGTCCATCTCGTCGCGGATGATCGCGTCGATACGGCGAAGAACCCGCAGGCCGAGGGGCAGCCAGGTGTAGATGCCCGGGGCGTTGCGGCGGATGTAGCCCGCCCGGAGCAGCAACCTGTGGGAGGGCACCTCGGCGTCCGCCGGGTCGTCGCGCAACGTGCGGACGAAGAGGCTGGACATGCGCAGGACGGTGCTCATGGCGGAAGCCTACGGTCGGCCCCCGGCCGGCGACGAAGTGGTTTCGATCGCCCCCGGCGCCGGATCAGAACATCACGGTCGCGAAGGTGCCCGACTGGTGGAACCCGACGCGTTCGTAGGCGCGGCGGGCGGGCTCGTTCCAGACGTTGGCGTACAGCGACACCACCGGCGCGACGTCGCGACGACATGCCTCGACCACGGTGGCCACGCCGCGGGCGGCGAGCCCCTGACCTCGACGGTCGGGCGCCACCCAGACACCCTGGATCTGCGCGGCGGCGGGTGTCGCATGGGCGACCTCGGCCTTGAACACGACGCGGCCGTCCTCGACCCGCGCGAACGACCAGCCGAGGCCGATCAGCTGGCGAACGCGCGAGCGGTAGATGGGTGCTCCCCCGTCGGCTTCGGGGTCGACGCCCACCTCCTCGGTGTACATCGCCACGCAGGCCGGGTAGAGCATGGCGAAGTCGTCCGGCGTCGTACGGCGTACTGCGGGGTCGGGCTCCACGAGCGGGGACCCGGCCAGCTCGAGGTGCGGCTGGTCCCACCGGGTCTCGCGCGGCGGACCCCATGCGTCGGAGAGGCAGTCCCACAGCGGCCACACCTGGTCCTGCGGCCCGACGATGGTGACCACCGAGCGCGGTCGCGTCAGCGCGCGTTCGGCGAACGCGCGCGCGTCGTCGGGTGTGCACTCGATCGGCACCAGGTTGGCGCCGACGTGGCAGGCGGCGACGAGCCGACCCCCGTCGTACCGACCCCAGACCTCGCCGGCGAGCAGCCGCGGCTCGAGGTTGGTGCTGCGCGCGCGGTACTCCGCGAACGCGTTGATCACCGGGCTGCGTCCGGTGAGCTCGAGGAAGTCCGTGAGGTCGGCGGGCCCGAGCACATTCACTCCGTGACGCGCGCGGAACCTGGACAGGGTCACGCCGGTGAGCCTACGCGGATAGGAGCCTCCGTGGTCGGCCCCGCGAAGGGTCAGGAGGCGTTGTAGACGTCGCCGCCGAACACGTCGGAGACCGTCCGGGCGTAGCCGAGACGAGGCAGCCCGAACAGGTCCTCGATGCTGCCGAGCAACGAGTAGTGGTTGTACGCGTGGTCGCTGGTCGTCCCGGGCGCGACGTACGGCGAGATCACGAGGGCGCCGATGCGGCCGCCGCCCGGTCCCTCGATGCCGGGCCGGCCGGCGTTCGGGCCGGGCCCCTCGCCGCAGCAGGCGCGTGAGTCCTCCTTCGCGCCCTCGGACTCGTCGGCGGTGATCACCAGCATCCCGTTGGCCCTGAACGCGGGCGAGCGCAGGATCCGCGGCACCCAGGTCTTGAACCAGTTGTTCGCCGCGCGCAGGCCGCCCGGGCCGCCGTCCGCGCAACGCGCGTCGTGCGCGTCGTGGCAGAGGTCGGGCGTGATGTAGGTCAGCGTGCGGGTGTGCGCCTTCGTGCGGAGATCGCCCCTCAGCGCGGCGAGCGGCCGCACGTGCGCCTTGCAGTACGACGGGCGCGAGGTGATCGAGCGGAAGTACATGAACGGGTTGTGGCGCGTGGCGTACTGCTGTCGCTTCGTCGCCGACGTCCACCGCTCGTGCGTGCCCAGTCGCGAGTGCTGGCAGGGCCTGGCCATGTCCTGCATGTAGCCGCGCCAGCTGAGCCCGGCGCCCACCAGCTGCTCGGGCAGGGTGCCCACCTTCTTCGGGTAGACGCACCCGTTGCCGACCACCTGCCCCGGCGGGGCGACCGGTCGGCTCTCCTTGAAGCGGGTGTACATCGGACAGTCGTGCTGGGTGGCGAGATCAGGACCCTGCCCCGAGATCTGGGCGAGGTAGTTGCCGAGGCTGTGGTGGGCGGTGCCGTAGTACTGCGAGAGCAGCACCCCCTTCTTCCGCAGCGTCTTGGCCAGGTACGGCGCGCCCGAGCGTGGGCCCCAGGTGGTGCGGAAGCCCTTGTTCTCGATGTTGATGACGAACACGTGGCGGACGTGGGGCGTGGTGGCACGCGCGGACGGACCTCGGAGCGCGTCGTTCGGCGAGCTCGAGAACGTGTGCCGGTGGGCCAGGGTGAGCACGATGGCGAGCACGAGCAGCGTCGTACCGCCGATCGCCACCAGCGTGGCTCGCGGGCCGGCCGACTCAGCGGACCGAGACACTCGCCCCGGCCCCGTCGACCGGCTCCATGCCCTCGGCGATCCGCATCGCCTCCTCGATCAGGGTCTCGACGATCTGCGACTCCGGCACGGTCTTGATGACCTCGCCCTTGACGAAGATCTGTCCCTTGCCGTTGCCGGAGGCGACGCCGAGGTCGGCCTCGCGCGCCTCGCCCGGCCCGTTCACGACGCAGCCCATCACCGCGACCCGGAGCGGCACCTCGAGGCCGTCGAGGCCGGCGGTGACCTCGTCGGCGAGCTTGTACACGTCGACCTGGGCCCGGCCGCACGAGGGGCACGAGACGATCTCGAGCCGGCGGGGCTTGAGGTTCAGCGACTCCAGGATCTGGATGCCGACCTTGACCTCCTCCACCGGAGGGGCGGAGAGCGAGACGCGGATGGTGTCGCCGATGCCGCGACTGAGCAGCGAGCCGAACGCCGTTGCCGACTTGATCGTGCCCTGGAACGCGGGCCCGGCCTCGGTCACACCGAGGTGCAGCGGCCAGTCGCCCGCCTCGGCGAGCAGCTCGTAGGCCCGGACCATCACCACGGGGTCGTTGTGCTTGACCGAGATCTTGAAGTCGTGGAAGTCGTGCTCCTCGAACAGGCTCGCCTCCCAGACGGCGCTCTCGACGAGCGCCTCGGGCGTGGCCTTGCCGTACTTCTCGAGCAGCCGCTTGTCGAGGCTGCCGGCGTTGACGCCGATGCGGATCGAGGTGCCGTGGTCCTTGGCGGCCCGGGCGATCTCCTTGATCTGGTCGTCGAACTTCCGGATGTTGCCCGGATTCACCCGGACGGCGGCGCAGCCCGCCTCGATCGCGGCGAAGACGTACTTCGGCTGGAAGTGGATGTCGGCGATCACCGGGATCTGGGAGTGCTGCGCGATGTCGGGCAGCGCCTCGGCGTCGTCCTGGCTCGGGCAGGCGACCCGGACGATGTCGCAGCCGGATGCGGTCAGCTCGGCGATCTGCTGGAGCGTGGTGTTGACGTCCGCGGTCAGGGTCGTGGTCATCGACTGCACCGAGATCGGGTGGTCGCTGCCCACCCCGACCTTGCCGACCTTGATCTGTCGGGTCTGACGACGGGGGGCGAGCACGGGCGGGGGTGCCTCGGGCATCCCCAGGCTGACGGCGGTCATGCGCTGTCCTTGCGTTGTCCGTCGGAGGAGCGCAACGAGGGACACGGCGAGTGTGGTGAGGTGCGCATGCTCCCAGACTAGGCGCTCGGGGATGGTTCTCCACCGTCGAGGACCCAGGTCACCGGACGGTCCGGGTCGGGCTCGTAGACGCAGGTGCCTCCGGTCGAGATCCGGTCGCGCAGGAGGCGTCCGAGCCAGGGGTCTGCGGTCTCCACACGGTCGAGCGTGGCGACGATCGCCTTGCGCACGCTGACCCGCGCCCGCTCGCCGGTCGACGTCGTACGACGAGAGGCGCCGCCGAGGCCGGTCACCGTCCGCACGTGGTCGAGCAGGGCGTCGCGCTCCTCTGTCAGCACCGTGACCCGACCGGCGTCGTCCCAGCTCCGGGCCTCGTCGAGCTCGGCGTCCAGGGCGTCGAGTCGGTCCCGATAGGCACGCAGCGCCTGGGCGTCCACGAGGTCGTCGCGATCCTCGTGCGGGGCATCGTGGGCCCCGACCAGGGCAACGGCCGCGACGTCGACGCCCGGACGACGTAGCAGCGCCCGCACGTGGTGCAGCCCGCGCTGGTCCCGCAGCCGGGTGGTGCGGCCCTCGACACCGACAGTCCAGAGTCCGTCCGGTGCCGGGTGGAGGTAGACGGTGGCGCGAGGGGCGGACTCGGCGGGCACCGACGGGCCACCCAGCCGCTGCTCCCACCACGTGGCCCCGAGCCGCGCGTAGCCGGCCCCGGCCGAGGCGCGCCAGGTGTCTGCCTCGGGCCTGCCCAGCGAACGGGTCGCGAGGTGGAGGACCTCGTCGACGGTGCCGGCGAACGCGACGGCGCCCGCGTTGACGATGCCGCGTCCCGCGTACGGGGTCAGCAGGTCGAGGCCCTCCTCGGTCAGGTCTCGGACTCCCATCCGGGCGGAGGCCATCGTCATCGAGGAGACGGTGAGCAGCCAGTCGAGGTCACGCGGCACCGAGGAGAGCGGCCCGAGCCTGGTCATGGCCGACCGAGCCCGGGCGGACTCGCCCACCTCGAGCCAGAGCAGCGCGCCCTCGGCCAGGATCGACGGGACCGCTTCCGTGGTACCGAACTCGTCGTAGATCGCCGCCTCGAGCGCCAGGGTCGCGATGTCGCCCCGGAGCCGCGCGAGCGCTGACGACAGCACCCGCTCGAGGGCATACCCGTCGACCTCCCCGGACTCCTCGGCCGCGGTGCGCGTCGCACGGAGCCGGGCCTCGACCTCTTCGGCGTCGCCACGGAGCGCCGCCGCCATCCCGAGCCGCGACTCCGCGAACAGCCGGACCCGGGCGGAACCGGTCTCGACGGCGAGGTCCTCCAGCGCCCGCAGCATCCGACGGGTCGCGACGAGGTCGAGGGTCTCGAGGGTGGTGGTGAGGCGCCAGAGGTACGCCGTCAGCCGGGCCTGCGGGTCGGGCACGAGGGCGACCGTGTCCTCGAGCCGCGCGGTCGTGGACACGCGGACGTCGAGATCGTCGGGACCCCACCGCACCGTCAGCAGCGCGTCGAGGGCGTCCGCCAGCAGCACCGGGTCGTCGACCTCGTCGGCGGCCGCGACCGCCTCGGTCGCGAACGGCAACCCTCGGTCGGCCTCCCCGCCGTACGCCCAGATCCGGGCCAGGGCCGCCGCCAGGCCGATCCGACGCGGGCCATCGGCGGCGGCGTACGCCTCGTAGAGGTGGGCCGGCAGCCGGCCCGGATGGGTGCCGAAGCGATGCGTCGCGGCCAGTGCGAGGGCAGCGGCGCCGAGCGCGTCGGTGTCGCCGGCCGACCGCGCCTCCTCGACGGCGCGGGACAACCTCGCCCGAGCCTGCTCCCGGTCGACGGTCGGCACGGCGACAGCGTAGGACCGGTCAGGGGCGAAGGAGCGTCACGGCCGCGGCATGATCGGCGACCCGCTGCTCGTCCCAGTCGCCGGTGCAGTAGACGGAGAGGGCGCTGATGGCTCCGTCACGCACGTCGGCTCGCATGAGCTCGCGGCAGTACCAGTGCCCGCGGTCGTCCCACTCCTCCTCGAACTCGAGGACGAAGCCGGACGGCGTCGGGTCGATCCGGTGTCGGACCACCGAGCCCGTGATCGGGTGGCCGCCCACCCTCAGCTGGTGGACCGTCTCGGGGCCGACGCCCTGGAGCCGCCACTGGGGCAGGGAGAGATCGCAGAAGACGTCCGCGGTGAAGAGTCCGGCCGGGATCTCGTGGGTCTCCAGCCACCGGATGAACAGGGCAGCCAGGTCGCTGCGGTCGGCGACGGCGACGGGTTCGTGGTGCAGTGCGGTCATGAGCTCCTCCTCGGTGTGGGATGACACCCGGAAGGCGTGAGGAACGGCGTCACATCGTGACGTCGGCCCTGCCAGGACCGCTCAGGTCACCTGCACGGGGACGACCAGGTCGCCGACGATCAGCACCACGCCCATGACCAGCAGGAAGCTGGCGACGACGTACGCGACGGGGAGGAGCCTGGCGACGTCGACGTATCCCGGGTCGGGCCGGCGACGCAACCGGGCGATGCCACGCCGGATCGCCTCCCAGAGGGCGCCCGCGATGTGTCCGCCGTCCAGCGGCAGCAGCGGCACGAAGTTGAACAGGCCGATGAAGAAGTTGAAGCCGGCGACCAGGGCCAGCAGGCTGACCAGCTTCTCCTTGAGCGGGAAGTCCTGGGCGGACGCGGTCTCGCCCGCCAGGCGGCCGCCGCCCACGACGCTGACCGGGCTGTCGGCGGCGCGTGGCTTCACGCCGGCGATCGCCTCGGCCACTCCCCAGACCTTGACCGGGAGCGTGGCCAGCGCCTGCGCCGACTGCTTGGCGAGTCCGCCCATCTGCTCGATCGTGTAGATCGCGCCGCCGGTCGTGAAGGTGACCTCGGGCGACACACCGAGGAAGCCCACCGGGGTGAGCTTGGTCGGGTCGTTCTCGTCGGTGGGCCGCGGCGTGACCATGGTGTTGGTGTGCAGCGTGACCTGCCGGCCGTCTCGCTCGACGACGATCGTGGCGGCGCCGTTCTTGTTGCTGCGGATGAGGTCCTGCATGACGGTCCAGCTGCGCACGGGCGTGCCGTTGAAGGACACGAACCGGTCCCCGGCCTGCAGCCCGGCCTGCGCGGCGGGGCTGACCGGGTCCTTGGCGGTGCACACGCGTCCGTCCTCGGCGGCGGGGACGACGCAGGCCTCGACCTTGCTCACCGCCGTGTGGAGGACCTCGTCGGCCGGGTTGCCGTACGTCGCGAACAGCCCGCCGAAGATCAGGAACGCGATCATCAGGTTGACCGTCGGCCCGCCGGCCATCACCACGACCTTCTTCCACCAGGCCATCCGGTAGAAGAGCCGATCCTCATCGGCGGCCGTGATGGTCTCCCACTCGGCCGCGCGCGCGTCGGAGATCAGCTGGGCGAACAGACCGGTGTTCGACTTCCGCACCGTGACGACGCGGTTGCCGTCCTCGTCGTACTCCACCTTGCCGGCGTGCTCCTTGTCGGGCGGGAGCATGCCCACGATCTTCACGTAGCCGCCGAGCGGGATCGCCTTGACGCCGTACTCGGTCTCGCCCTTCCTCCGACTCCACACCGTGGGGCCGAAGCCGATGAAGTACTGCGTCACCTTCCCGCCGAACGCCTTCGCCGGGATCATGTGGCCGAGCTCGTGCAGACCGATCGAGGCCAGGATCGCGACGACGAAGGCCACGACACCGAGGAGGTACAGCAGGACGGTCATCTGGCTCTTTCGATCAGGCGGGCGGCCTCGTCGCGGGCCCAGGCATCGGCCGCCAGGACGTCGTCGAGGGTCGGTACTGCATTCGAGGGTACGTCGTGCGACCCGAGCACGTGGGCAACCGTGTCGATGATCTCCACGAACCCCAGCCGTCCTCGTCGGAACGCCTCGACCGCCACCTCGTTCGCCGCGTTGTAGACGGCCGGCGCCGTGCCCCCGGTCGTGCCGGCCTCTCGCGCCAGTCGGACCGCCGGGAACGCCTCGTCGTCGAGTGGGAAGAACTCCCAGGTGTTGACCTGCGTCCAGTCCACCGGCGGGGCGGTGTATGGCACCCGGTCCGGCCAGGCGAGGCCGAGTGCGATCGGGATGAGCATCGTCGGCGGGCTCGCCTGCGCCAGGGTGGAGCCGTCCACGAACTCGACCATCGAGTGGACCACGCTCGTCGGATGGACCACGACCTCGATCCGGTCGTAGGGGATGCCGAAGAGCAGGTGCGCCTCGATCACCTCCAGACCCTTGTTGACCAGGTTGGCGGAGTTGATGGTGACGACGGGACCCATGTCCCAGGTCGGGTGGGCCAGCGCCTGGTCGACGGTCACCTCGAGCAGCTCGTCACGGATGCGGCCGCGGAAGGGGCCGCCGGACGCGGTCAGCACGAGGCGACGTACCTCGTCGGCCGCGCCCCCGCGCAGGCACTGCGCCAGCGCGGAGTGCTCGGAGTCGACCGGCACGATCTGACCCGGCTTGGCGCGCTCGAGGACGAGCGGGCCGCCCATGATCAGCGACTCCTTGTTGGCCAGGGCGAGCGTGTTGCCGGCATCCAGCGTGGCCAGGGTCGCGCCCAGCCCGACCGCACCGTTGATGCCGTTGAGCACGACGTCGCACGGCCGGCCGGCGGCCTCGGCGGAGGCATCGGCACCCAGCCCGTTGAAGGCCGGCGAGAACTCCGCCACCTGCGCGTCGAAGAGCTCCCGGTTGCTGCCACCGGCGGTGAGCCCGACGATCCGGAACCGCCCGGGGTTGGCGCGGACGATCTCAAGGGCCTGCGTGCCGATAGACCCGGTGGAGCCGAGAACGACGACATCGCGGGGCCGGGTCATGGCGACATTCTCCCCCGGCCATGACCCAGCCCCGCGACCCCGCGCCTCAGGGCAGGCGGCTCAGCACGGTCTGCGCCTGGGTGCTCATCGCGTCCCGGCTGGGCGCCGACCCTCCCCGCACCTCGTCGATCATGTAGACGCCGACGGGACCCTGCAGGAACGCCAGACCCCGCCCGGAGACACCGATCTGCGAGAGGTTGAGCTCGACCCACTCGGCCCGGTCGCCGATGCTCGAGTCAGGAGTCAGCTGGACGAGGTTCGCTGCCTGCCCGGCGGCCGACTTCGCCTCGGCCAGCAGCTGGTTCCACTCGGCCTGGGCGTCGCCCGTCGTGGCGCCCTGGAGGACGAACACCATCAGCACGTTCGGGGTCTGCGCGCCGTACACACACGTGTGACGGACCTTCGTGCCCTCCTCCTTGCCGGGCCCGAAGCTGGCGTGCGCCATGTCCGAGGCCTCTTGCTGGGTGACCAGCTGGCAGGGGTCGATGGTCACCTCGGCGGCCTTGGGGCTGGACGACGGCGTGTAGGACTGAGTCGGCGAGGAGGAACCGGGTCCCGGGCCGGAGCCGGCGCGGGCGTTGTGGGACGCGGTGGGCGTCGGGTCCGCGGACGGCTGGTCCTTGCTGCCGCAGGCGGTGAGAGCGAAGGCCAGCACGACCGTCGCCGCCAGAGTGGGCGCGAGTTTCATCGATGGCTCCTTTGTCGATCTCAGGTCAGGTCCGGAGACGCGGGACGCAGTGCAGAATCCGCTCGGCGCGGATACCGGTGCCCTCGGCCACCTGCTGCACCGAGGCGATCGAGCCCTCGAAGAGGAAGAGCACGACGTCGTCGTCGGTGATGCGCAGGCAGCCGAGGTAGCTCGCGGGTCCCCCGGTCCCCGCAAGCTCTGACGCGGCACGCACCAACCGGCTGTCGAGGTCGCCGAGCTCCTCGTCGCTGGCACCGGGCCAGAAGCACTCGGCGACCCAGTGGTTGGTCCTCGTCATGACGCCGAACGTACGGATCGCGGGACCGGCACGAATCAGGGTTTCCCCTATGTCCGACCCACGTCCCCGATCTCGGCCAACCGGGTCGCCAGAGCCGCTCGGCGTACCCCGAGCTTGCGGTAGATCCGGGTCAGGTTGACCTCGACGGTCTTCGGGCTGAGGAACAACCGCTCCGCGATCTGCCCGTTGGTCAGGCCGTCGGCAGCCAGGCGGGCGACCCGGTCCTCCGTCGGGGTCAGGCCGTCGGACTGGTGGTCCGGGATCCGCGCGAGCTCGTTGCGAGCCCGCTCGGCCCACTCGGGTGTGTGCAGGTCCTCGAAGCTCGCCAGGGCCTCCTGCAACGCCTCTCGGGCGAGGCGCTTCTCCCTCCTGCGTCGGCGGAGCTGGCCCACCAGCAGGAGCGCCCGGGCGCGCTCGAACGGCGCTGGCAGCCCCTCGAACAGCTGGAGCGATCGGTCCGCCGTGCCCATGGCGTCCTCGAGATCGCCGTGGGCGGCCAGGACCATCGCCCGGGACCGGGCAGCGACGGCTTGGGACCATCGTCCCCGCGAGGTCGCGGCCTCGTCGTCGAGACGGGCGAGGACCTGGGAGGCCTCGTCCAGCGCTCCGGCCGCGACCAGCGCCTCGACGAAGTCACCCACGTGCGCGCACATCCGCGGCTCGCGGATCCCGGCCTGCCGCTTCAGCTGGTCGAGAGTCCTCAGGTGTGCGACCGCTGCCTCCAGGTCACCACGTGATACAGCAACGACGCCGAGGGCCAGCAGGGCGGGCGCTCTGTCCAGGCCGACCGTGTCACCGGCCTCCAGGACCTGCCCGGCCGCCGACTCGGCCTCGTCCACCCGGCCCAGCCTGGCCAGCGTGACGGCATGGAAGCCCACCTCCCACGGGAGACCGCCCTTGCCTCCCGTCTCCTGGGCCCGGTCGACGGCCTCGCGAGTGAGGTCGAGGGCCGCCAGGAAACGCCCGGCCATCAGCTGTGCTTCGGCCATCCAACCCAGGATCGCCGGCAGGATCGACCTGTTCTCGATGCTGGCTCGGTCGTACATGGCACGTAGGAGCTCGAGACCCTCGTCGACCCGGCCGTCGTACGCGAGCAGCCGGCCGACCAGGTCGTCGCCGTGTGAGGCGGTGCGGACCGGGGGGAACCGCGGCCTCGGTGCCGGGTCCAGACCTCGGAGGCGCTCCAGGTGGATGCCGAGGCCGGCGTAGAACTCTGCCTCGACCAGGGCCGCGCGGACCTGGAAGACCACCTCCGGATCCGGTCTCGGGACCCGCTCGACGGCCTCGAGCGCTCGGCGGGCCGCGTCCAGCTTGCGGTCGATGTCGTTGTCGGAGATCCGGGAGAGGAGCTCGAGCACCTCGGCCTGGAAGAGCGGGTCCCCGGCCGACTCGGCCGCGGCCTCGACCCCGTGCTCCACGGCGCGTTCGAGAGCGCCCGAGAGGCGAGCGACGTACATCAGGTGGAAGAGCGCCCCGGCCCGAAGCATCCCCTCGGGCAGGCTGCCCACCAACGACTCGAGCTCGGCGACGGCACCGGGGGCGTCGCCGGCGCTGTGCATGAGCCGGCCGTAGGCGGTACGACGCAGCGCGAGCGCTTCCGCGTCGGCCGGCGGCGTCAGCCGGCACGCCAGGTGCAGGAGGTCGGCAGCGGCATCGGGTGCTCCTCGAAGCCACGCCTGCTCGGCGGCACCTTCGAGCGCCACCGCCACCTCTGCGTCCGGCCCCTCCGCGGCGGTGGCCAGGTGCCGGGCGCGTTCCTCGAGGTTGTCGGAGAGCATCGCCAGGGCCCGGTGCAGGTCCCGGCGGCGGGCAGCGGGGATGGAACCGTACGTCGCCGCGGCCAGGATCGGGTGGGTGAAACGAACCCGGTCGTCCACCACGGTCACGATGCCCTGGCGGCCGGCCGCCTCGAGCGCCTCCCGGAGGTCGAGGGCCGTGGGATCGAGATGTCCGAGCAGGTTCAGTAGTGGGTCGCGAGGGACCGAGGCCAGCTCCAGAGCCTCGCGTACCCGGTCCGGGAGTCCGGCGATCCTGGACCGCGCGAGGTCCAGGACACTGTCGGACAGCGGTCCCTCTAGACCGTCCCCCGAGCCGACCGCGCCGAAGGCGCGCGTGAGCTCGAGCGCGTGCAACGGGTTGCCCTGCGACAGCTCCGCGATCCGGACCAGGCGCGGCCACGCCGGCGCCCAGCCGAGCACCCGGCGCAGGATCCGCGAGAGGTCGCTCGGCCCGACCGGGCCCACCTCGAGGGTGTCGAAGCGCCCCTCGGCCATCGCCCGGCCCAGCTCGGCGGGCCAGTCGACGGGGTCATCGTGCGCAGCGGATCGATCTCCGAGGCGAAGCAGCGGAACAGCGCCGAGGCTGCGCACGACGGCGATGCGCGTGCTGGTCCCGGCCAGGCGGCGCACCACGAACGCGAGGACCCGGGCCGTGGGCTGGTCGAGCCACTGAGCGTCGTCGACGGCCACCAGGAGCGGGCGGTCCGCGGCCACCGCCCGCAGGACCGCCAGGGTCGCCAGGTCGAGCGAGAGTCGGTCGACCGGCTCCACGGTCTCCTCCAGTCGCATGACGGTGCGCAGCACGCGGGCCTGAGGAGCGGGCAGCTCTCTCACGGCGTCGATGCCGAGGTCGCCGAGCAGCCCGACCAGGCCCGCGTAGGACAGCTCCATCTCCGAGCGCGTCGGCTGGCAGGTCGCCACGGCGTACTGCTGCTCGCGCGCCGACGCGAGCAGAACTCGCAGCAACGTCGTCTTGCCGATGCCGGGTGCCCCGTCGATCAGCACGGCTCTCGGCTCGGCGAGCCGGTCGGCGAGCAGGCGATCGAGGACGCCGATCTCTGCGGTCCTGCCCGCGATGGCCTGTGTCATGGCCGGCCCCTCCTCGCCAGCGGACCTAGGAGAACGGTCCCGCGTCCGGCGCACACTCGGCAAGGTCAGACGGCGACGAAGACCGGGGAGCGAGCACACGCCTCGTCCTAGACTCCGGCCATGCACGAGCGCCGGGCCCTGGTACGCCGTCCTTCGACCCGCCTGGCCGAGGGACTCCTCACGCACATCGACCGAAAGCCGGTGGACGTCGATCTGGCGATGCGCCAGTGGGATGGGTACGTCGCGGCCCTCCGGGACGCCGGGTGGGAGACCCTCGAGGTGTCCCCCGCAGACGGCTGCCCAGACAGCGCGTTCGTCGAGGACACCGTCGTGATGTACGGCGACCGGGCCGTGGTCACGCGTCCCGGCGCCGACGAGCGGAAGCCGGAGACGGCTGCGGTCGCCGACCTCCTCGGTGTGCTCGGGTACGACGTGGTGTCGATCCAGGCACCCGGCACGCTCGACGGTGGTGACGTGCTGAAGCACGGCGGCACGGTGTGGGTCGGGATGGGTGGCCGCACGAACCGGTCCGGCCTCGACCAGCTGACGTCGTACCTGGAACCGTACGGCGCGCACGTCGTACCGGTGCTGGTCTCGAAGGTGCTGCACCTGAAGTCTGCGGTGACCGCACTGCCCGATGGGACCGTGGTCGGCTATGAGCCGCTGGTGGACGATCCTGCGATCTGGGAGTCGTTCCTGGCCGTGCCCGAGGAGTCGGGCTCACACGTCGTCCTGCTGGGCGGCGAAACGGTGCTGATGAGCTCGGACGCCCCCGACAGCAAGAGGCTGTTCGAGGAGCGAGGGTTGGACGTCGTCGCGGTCGACATCAGCGAGTTCATCAAGCTCGAGGGCTGCGTGACGTGTCTGTCGGTGCGGTTGCGCCATACCCCCTGACCCGCCGCGTCGCGCGGCGGCCGTCTGCGTCTCCTCGGGCTCCGCACGGCCTCGGTGGCGAGGAGTCCCGCGTGAGGGTCAGTCGGTGAAGGCGCAGAACTCGTTGCCGGCCGGGTCCGCCATCACGGTCCATCCCAGGCCGCCGTCCCCCTTGGCTCGCACCACGGTCGCGCCGTGGGCGGTCAGCGCCTCGAGGTCGTCGGTGCGGACGTCGATGTGCACACGGTTCTTGACCGTCTTCGGCTCGGGCACGCCGCCGAAGACGAAGAAGTCCCAGGGACAGTCGGGCATGTCGCGGATGAAGGAGAAGCCACCCTCGTCGTCGTCGTCGTCGTCGTCGACGACCGACCCGCCCACGACCCCGCACCACCACGCGGCGAGGTCGTGGCTCGGCTGCGCGCCCTCGTGGCAGTCCCAGACCAGCTCGTACGGCCGCTTCTCGACCGGCTCGGCGCGAGGGAAGACGCAGTGCTCCTGGCCGTCCGGGTCGAGCAAGGTCGTCCAGCGCGGGTACTCCTCGACGACCGTTGCCCCGGCGTCGAGCGCGCGTTGCACCGACTCGGCGTTCACGTCGAGGTGGACGCGGTTCTTCACGGACTTCGGTTCCGGCACGACGTTCAGCCAGACCTGGATGCGTCCGGAGTCGTCACGGAGATGGGCGTCGCCGTCGTCGTGCATCTCGACGCGCCAACCCAGCATGGTCGACCAGTACTCGCCGGACGTGCGCGCATCGGCCACGTCGATGCAGAGGTCCTTGTACGTTGCCAGACCCACGAACGGATAGTACGTATCAAACGGTCGGTGGCGCGGCCGTACTCTCGCGGCCGTTTGATACGTACTATCCAACAGCTCGCCGCACCGGGAGCCGCGACGGAATCGGTGGATCGTGGCCACTCGGCCGGTGGAATCCGCAATCCGGACGGCCGTAGGCTGCTGGCATGAGCACCACACTCGCCGGCAGCACGACCCTCACCCAGCAGCGGAACCTGGTCACCGAGATCCCCGGGCCGCGGTCGCAGGAGAAGCTCGCCCGCAAGAAGGAGTTCGTCGCGGACGGGGTCGGCACCACCCTGCCCGTCTTCGTGGAGGCCGCGGGTGGTGGCGTGATCCGCGATGTCGACGGCAACACGCTGATCGACCTCGGCTCCGGCATCGCCGTCACCACGGTCGGTAACGCCGCTCCCGAGGTCGTCACTCGAGTGCAGGAGCAGGTCGCGGCCTTCACCCATACCTGCTTCATGATCACGCCGTACGACGGCTACGTGGACGTCGCGGTCGCACTCGCCGAGCTCACGCCGGGCGATCACGCGAAGAAGTCGGCGCTGTTCAACTCCGGCGCCGAGGCCGTCGAGAACGCCGTGAAGATCGCCCGCGTGGCGACCGGCAAGGACGCGGTCGTGGTGTTCGACCACGCCTACCACGGCCGCACGAACCTGACGATGGCGATGACGTCGAAGAACATGCCGTACAAGAACGGCTTCGGCCCGTTCGCCGGCGAGGTCTACCGCGTCCCGATGTCCTACCCGTTCCGCGAGACCGAAGGGATCAAGGGCCAGGACGCGGCCGCTCGCGCGATCGACCAGATCGAGAAGCAGGTCGGTGCGGAGAACCTCGCCTGCATCGTCATTGAGCCGATCCTCGGTGAGGGTGGGTTCGTGGTCCCCGCGGACGGGTTCCTGCCGGCCCTCTCGGCCTGGTGCCGGGAGAACGACGTGCTGTTCGTCGCCGACGAGATCCAGTCCGGCTTCTGCCGCACCGGCGACTGGTTCGCCTGCGACCACGAGGGCGTCGTCCCCGACCTGATCACCACGGCCAAGGGCATCGCCGGCGGACTTCCGCTGGCCGCGGTCACCGGGCGCTCCGAGGTGATGGACGCCGTGCACGCCGGAGGTCTCGGCGGCACGTACGGCGGCAACCCGGTCGCCTGCGCCGCGGCGCTGGGCGCCATCCACGAGATGAAGACGCACGACCTCCCCACGCGTGCTCGCTCGATCGAGTCGCTCATCCGCCGCCGGCTGGAGTCGATCGCCGCGGATCACCCGGCGATCGGCGACATCCGCGGCCGCGGCGCGATGATGGCGATCGAGCTGGTCAAGCCCGGCACCCTGGAGCCGGACGCCGCCCGCGCGGGTGCGGTTGCGGCGTACTGCCACAAGAACGGCGTCGTGGTCCTCACCTGCGGTACCTGGGGCAACGTCTTCCGCTTCCTCCCACCGCTGTCGATCAGCGACGAGCTGCTGGACGAGGCGTTCGACGTCGTCGCCGAGGCGTTCGCCGCCACCGCCTGACGACCTTGACGCGCGCTGTAATCTCGATTACATGATTACAGATGAGGCACGGGAGCGGGTGCGCGGCTGGTTCTCCGGCCGGCTGCCCGCGGACTGGCAGGACGCCCCTGCCGAGATCAGCATCGACCGCGACGAGATCGTGGTGACCCTCCAGATCCCCGACGTCGAGGCGGGCGAGAGCGACGCGGAGACCGAGGAGGCCCGAGCCGGGCGGGCCAGCGCGTTCCGCGAGGAGACTCGCGAGCAGCGGATGGCGATCGCCCGGGAAGCGCAGCGCCGGTACGAGCGCACGGTCAGCTGGGGGGTGACGGTCGGCGGCCACGAGGAGCTCTTCACACACCTGGCCGCCCCGACCATGACTCGGCTGCGTCAGCCCCAGCGCCAGGTGCTCGACACCCTGGTGGACGCCGGCGTCGCGCGGTCGCGGGCCGACGCGCTCGCGTGGTGCGTCCGCCTGGTCGCCCAGCACGAGGACGACTGGCTCACCGAGCTGCGCGGGGCGATGAGCCAGGTCGCCGACGTCCGGACCAAGGGCCCCCAGGCCTGATCCGGACGAACCAGGGCCGGGTACGACGTGCGTCGTCGTACCCGGCCCTGTCACTCCGCCCGCGCGAGCGCCAGGGACGCACGGCGTGCGGCGTCCCGGGCCCGGCGTGCCTTGTGACCGGCAGCGGCAACGCGACGGCCGCGTCGTACGCCCTCGGCCGCCGCCAGGCGGTCCGCCACCGTGGCTCGCGCCAGGTCCTCCAGCATCGGGTCCATCGGTCGATGACCTCAGGACCCTTCCGCGACGGCGAAGATGGCATCCGCCACGAGGCCGTGCGCCTCCTGGTGGACGCTCACCGCGGCGTCGGCGTCGGGTGCTTCCACGAGGCAGAAGATCTTCCCCTGCTCCTGGTCGACCCAGTACCGCAGGTAGCTCACGCCGTACCGCTGCTGCGTCCTCAGGTCCGCCGCGTGCGCCTGCTCGACATCGGTCAGGCCGACCGGACCACCCATCGTGTGCACATCCATGAACAGCGCCATGTGATGCTCCTTTTCTCGAAGGCACGGCGACTCTCGCTGTGCCACCATGAGCCTCGTGCAGCGCCCGTCTGCCGGCCATGACCAGGTGACCGAGGCGACTGATCGGGCAGCCAAGACCCCGTGGAACCCGTCCCTCCCGGACCCCTTCGACTCCGCCCTGCGGCGACTGCGCCTCGAGGGCGCGATCTTCCTGCGCGCGGAGTACCGCGAGCCGTGGGCCTACGAGTCGCTGTCCGGGCCGGCGACCGCCGCGATCCTGCGACCCGGCACGGAGCGGGTCGTCCTCTTCCACCTCGTCTCCAGCGGCACGTGCTGGGTGCAGGTCGGTGAGCAGGAGAAGCACTGGGCGGCAGCCGGAGACGTGATCGTGCTGCCGTACGGCGACCAGCACACCATGGGCGGGGTCGGCGCGAGCGAGGTCGTCCCGCTGCTGACCTTCCTCGAGCCCCCGCCGTGGAACACGATGCCGCTCCTCCGGCACGGTCGCGACGGCGCTCAGACCGACGTCGTGTGCGGCTACCTGCACAGCGACGACGTGCTCTTCGACCCGGCGCTCCGGGTGTTCCCGCCCGCCTTCGTCGTCCGCCCCGAGGGCACCACCGGAGCAGGGTGGGTGCGTGCCAACATCGACTTCGCGCTGGCCCAGGCGGACGCCTCCCCCCTCGGACCCGATGCGATCAACACCCGGCTGCCCGAGATGCTGCTCGTCGAGGTGCTGCGACAGCACCTCGCCACCGCACCGGCTGCCGACCACGGCTGGCTGGCGGCCCTGCACGACCCGATCCTCAACCCGGCGCTGTCCGCGATCCACACCGCGCCGGAGCGCAAGTGGACGGTCTCCGACCTGGCCCGCGTCGCGGTGGTGTCGCGGTCCGGGCTGGACGAACGGTTCCGGCAGGTGCTCGGACGCTCCCCGATTCGCTACCTCACCGAGTGGCGGATGCACCTGGCCGAGGACCTGCTGACCTCCACCGACCTCGGGGTGGCGGCCATCGCCCGCCGGGTCGGGTACGACGCGGAGGAGGCGTTCAGCCGCGCGTTCAAGCGCCATAGTGGCGCCCCGCCGGCGCAGTGGCGTGTCCAGCACCCCCTTCGGGCTTCCGGAATGGCCGACCCGTCCGCCGGCGTTGCCCCCGAGTGACCTCCCCCGCTCTCTCCGTCCTCGACCTGGTCCCGGTGCGCAGCGGCCAGACCACCGGCCAGGCCCTGGCGGCCACCCGCTCGCTGGCTCGGGTCGCCGACGAGCTCGGCTACCGCCGGTACTGGCTGGCCGAGCACCACAACATGCCGGCCGTCGCGGCGACCAACCCACCGGTGCTGGTCGCCCTGGTGGCGGCCGAGACCGAGCGGATCCGGGTCGGCTCGGGCGGCGTGATGCTGCCCAACCACGCGCCACTCGTGGTGGCCGAGCAGTTCGCGCTGCTGGAGGCGGCGTACCCCGGTCGGATCGATCTCGGCATCGGCCGCGCGCCCGGCACCGACCCGCTCACGAGCGTCGCGCTCCGGCACGGCGCCGGCGGAGTGAGTGACGACGCCGTCAACCACTTCCCGCAGTACGTCGACGACATCGTCGCGATGATGTCCGCCGACGGGGTGGCGATGCAGGTGATGGGTCGCGTCCAGGCGCTGCGGGCCACCCCGCGGGCGGAGTCAGCGGCCGACCTCTGGCTGCTCGGGTCCTCGGACTTCTCGGCCCGGCTCGCCGCGGCGCGCGGACTGCCCTACGTCTTCGCCCACCACTTCTCCGGCCGTGGGACCGCGGAGGCGCTCGAGCTCTACCGCTCGGAGTACCAGCCGTCGGAGCGCCATCGCAAGCCACACACCTTCCTGACGGTGAACGCGGTCGTGGCCGAGACGCAGGACGAGGCAGACCGACGTGCCTTGCCCAACCTGCTGACGATGGTCGCGCTCCGGACCGGCCAGCCGCTCACCCCTCAGCCGACGATCGAGGAGGCCGAGGCTCGTGGGCTGCCCGAGGAGCACCGCGCCCTGGCCGAGCAGATGAGCGAACGCTGGGTGGTCGCGACGCCGGAGCAGGCGGCGAAGCAGGTGGTCGACCTGGCCGCGACGTACGGCGTCGACGAGGTGATGCTGAACCCGGTCGCCGGCGCGCACGAGGGCTCTCCGCTGGACCGCGCCCCACACCGCGAAGAGACGCTCCGACTGCTCGCCGACGCGCTCTGACTCAATGCGCCGCGGCCGCTCCGGAGACCACGTCCCCCGAGAGTCGCTGGGCGAGGTAGATCGGGATCGCCGACACGAGCACCAGCACGGCCGCCACGACGTTCACCACCGGCGCCTGGTTGGGGCGGAAGAGGTTCTGGAAGATCCAGATCGGCAGCGTCTGCTCCTGGGGCCCGGCGGTGAACGTCGTCACCACGATCTCGTCGAACGAGAGCCCGAACGCGAGCAGCGCGCCGGCCAGCAGCGCCGAGCGGAGCATCGGGAACGTCACCAGCCGGAACGTCGTGAACGACCCGGCACCGAGGTCGGCCGAGGCCTGCTCCAGGGACGGCCCGATGCGTTGGAGCCGAGCCTGCACGTTGTTGAACACCGTGACGATGCAGAACGTCGCGTGCGCGATCACGATCGTGAGGAAGCCGAGCTCGACTCCGAGCATCGTCCGGAAGGCGTTGTTGAGCGCGATACCGGTGACGATGCCGGGAAGGGCGATCGGCAGGATGATCAGGAGCGACACGACATTGCGGCCGAAGAAGCGGGTACGCCGCAGCGCCAGGCCGGCGAGGATCCCGAGCAGGAGCGCGACCGCGGTCGCCAGGAGCGCGACCTCGACGCTCAACAGCAGCGCATGCCGGGCCCCACTGCTGTGCGCCGCGACCTTCCACCAGTGGAGGGTCAGCCCGCTGGGCGGCCAGGTGAACGTGCGGTCGACGTTGAACGAGTTGATCACCACCAAGGCCAGCGGCACGTAGACCACCACGAGCACCACTGCGGTGAGCAGGCGGAGCGCGGCCCTGGACCGTCGGTCGATCACAGATTCTCCAGAGCGCCGGTGCGACGTACGGCCGCGAGGTACAGGAGCATCACCACGACCGGAACGGTCGCGAACGCCGCCGCGAAGGGCAGGTTGTTGGCGGAGCCGACGTTCGCGTAGACGACCGTGCCGATCAGCTGGCCGGCGCCGCCCACGATCGTGACCGCGATGTAGTCGCCCAGGGACAGGGAGAAGGTGAAGATCGAGCCGGCCACCACGGCGGGAAAGGCCATCGGCAGCACCACCCGCCGAAGGGTCGTGAACGACCCCGCGCCGAGGTCGCCGCTGGCCTCGAACAGCGAGTCGGGCACCCGCTCGAGCCCGGCGTAGATCGGCAGGATCATGTACGGCAGCCACAGGTACGCCAGCGTGATCGTGGTGGCGGTCAGTCCGTAGCCCGGGGACTGGATGCCGAACGGCTTGCCCACGGCGTCGATCAGGCCGCCCTCGGAGAACATCCCCCGCCAGGCGTAGGCCTTCACCAGGTACGACGCCCACAGCGGCATCAGCACCGCGATCACCAGCAGCCGCCGCCCCCGGGGAGACGCGACCTTGGCCATGTAGAGCGCGATGGGGAAGGCCAGCACGGCGTCGATGACCGTCACCAGCGCGGCGATCCCGATCGTCCGGAACGCGATGGTGCGGTACACCGGGACCTCCCACAGCTGCCGGTAGTTGTCGAGCGTCCAGACCCGCTCGATGTCACCGGTGAAGTCGTTCTGCGCCCAGAGCGAGGTGACGAACAGCGCCCCGAGAGCAGCGAGGTACGCCACCCCCAGCCACAGCATCGGCGGCAGGAGCAGCAGCCCGGTGCGCAGCCCCTCAGATCGCCCGAGCAGCGAGGCCCGCCCGGGCTCGGGAGCCCGGGCGGGAGCCGGCGCCGTGGGTGCGGACAAGAGCTACCCCTTGACCTCGGTCCAGGCCTGCGTCCAGTCGCCGTAGTTGGTGCATGTGGCGTTGGTGCGGCCGTCCAGGCACTGCGAGATCGGCGTGGTCCAGTACCAGATCTTGTCCGAGAAGGCCTGGTCGGTGACGTGATAGGCCTTGCAGAACGCCGCGCCCGTGATCTTGCAGGCCTGCCCGTTGGCCGGGGCCTCCCCGAAGTACTCCGCGACCTCCGACTGCGGCTTCGGCTCGGTGATGTAGGACATCCAGGCGTAGGCGCAGTTCGGGTGCGCCGCGTGCGCGCTGATCATCCAGGTGTCCGACCAGCCGGTCGCTCCCTCCTTGGGCAGGATCGCCTTCACCGGCGCCTTCTCGCCGGCCGCAACCTGCGCGATGACCTCCCAGGTCGTGCCGATCACGGAGTCACCGGTCTTGAACGCCTGCACCTCCTTGAGGTAGTCCGACCAGTACTCCGAGATGTTCTGCCGCTGGTCCTTCAGCAGCGAGACGGCCGCGTCGAGCTGCTCCTGGTCGAGGGCGTAGGGATTCTTGATGCCGAGGTCGGGCTGGGTCTTCATCAGGTACAACGCTGCGTCTGCGATGTAGATCGGCGAGTCGTACGCCGTGACCTTGCCGTGGTACTTCGACGCGTCGGTGAACACCGCGCCCCAGCTGGTCGGGGCCGGCTTCACGTCGTCGGTCCGGTACATCAGCAGGTTGGCGCCCCAGCCGTGGGGCACGCCGTACATCTGGCCGTTGACGCTGTTCCAGGCACGCTTCTTCAGGAACGGCTCGATCTCGGAGTAGTCCTTGATCAGAGAGGTGTTGACCGGGGCGACGTCGCCCGCGGCGATCAGCCGCAGCGTGGCGTCGCCGGACGCCGAGACCACGTCGTAGTCGCCGGTCTTGATCAGGTTCACGGCCTCGTCGGACGTGCCGAAGTACTTCACGTTCGCCTGGCAGCCCGTCTGCTTCTCGAAGGGCGTCACCCAGTCGACCTTGGGGTCGTTGGAGCCGTCCTCGGCGTAGCCCGGCCAGGCCAGGATGTTGACCTTGCCCTCCATCTTGCCGAGCGACTTCTGCATCGGGATGTCCGGTGGCGTGAACCCTTGGGCGCCCGGCGTGGCGGTGCCGCTCGATCCGGCCGACGTGCCACATGCGGCCACGAGCGCCAGAGCGGCGACGCCGAGCAGAGCACCGAGCGGTCTGAGCTTCCTGCGGGTGATGGTCATGCTGTCTCCTCGGTTTCCTCGGTCACTTCCGAGAGTGCGATCAGTGAGTCGCGGTGGAGCACGACGGCGACCGGTCGGTCGGAGGCCGCGAGCGGTGGCTCGGAGGCGTGCCCGGTGTTGGGACGCGACACGGTCAGGCTCGGGCCGTCGTCGAGCTCGACGATGGCGTGGGTGATCGGACCCAGGTAGACGACCTCACGCACCCTGCCCGGGAGGGCCACCTCACCGGACTCGACCGACTCCCCGGCAGCCACGACACGCAGCCGCTCGGGACGTACGGCGTACTCTCCCGGCATCCCGAGCAGACGACGCGCCGCGTCGCCACCGATCCGGTTGGAGGTGCCGACGAAGCCGGCGACGAACGAGCTGGCCGGGCTCTCGTAGAGCTCGACCGGGGACGCGACCTGCTCGACCCGACCGTCCCGGAACACCGCGACCCGGTCGCTCATCGACAGCGCCTCCTCCTGGTCGTGCGTCACGAACACGAACGTGATGCCGACGTCGCGCTGGATCTGCTTGAGCTCCAGTTGCATCTCTCGGCGCAGCTTGAGGTCGAGGGCCCCGAGCGGCTCGTCGAGCAGGAGCACCTTGGGCCGGTTCACCAGAGCGCGGGCGAGCGCCACGCGCTGCCGCTGGCCGCCGGAGAGCTGGGTGGGTCGGCGTCTGCCGAACCCCTCGAGCCGCACCGCGGCGAGGGCCTCCTCGGCCCGGCGACGACGCTCCTTGCGATCGACCTTCTTGACCCGGAGGCCGTACTCGACGTTCGCGAGCACGTCCATGTGGGGGAAGATCGCGTAGTCCTGGAAGACGGTGTTCACGTCTCGCCGGTGCGCCGGCAGCGCGGTCACGTCCTGGTCGCCGAGCAGCACCGACCCGTTCGTCGGGCGCTCGAACCCGGCGACCATCCGGAGCACGGTCGTCTTGCCGGAGCCCGAGGGACCGAGCATGGAGAAGAACTCACCGTCGGCGATCTCGATGTTCAGGTCGTCGACGGCGCGCACCTCGCCGAAGTGCTTGCTCAGCCCGACGGCGGTGACCGCGGCCACGTCAGGCGCTCATCTCGCGGCGGCCCCAGGGCGCGCCGTACTCGGTGAGCAGGTCGAGGAACGGCACGGCATCGAACGCCTCGGGGCCGAGCACGCCGGCGCCGGACCAGGTGCCGCGCGCGAGCAGCTCGAGTGCGACCACGGGGTTGATCGCGGTCTGCCAGACCACGCACTGATGGCCGTACTCCTGCATCGTCCACGCGTTGTCGACCACGTGGTAGTAGTACGTCGACCGCGCCTGCCCGTCCTTGCCCTTCCCGGTCACCCAGAGCCCGGCGCAGGTCTTGCCCGTCATCCGCGGACCGACCGTGGCCGGGTCGGGCAGCACCGCGGCGACGACGTCGCGGGGGGTGACCTCGACGCCCTTGACGCGGACCTTCTCGGTGCGGTCCAGGCCGAGCGTGTTCAGTACCTTGAGGATGTTGATGAACTCGTCGCCGAGGCCGTACTTGAACGTCGCGCGCTTGCAGTCGACCCACCGCGGCATGAGGAGCACCTCCTCGTGCTCGACGTTCACGCACTCGACCGGGCCGATGCCCTCGGGGAAGTCGAAGACCTCGGGCTCGCTGAACGGCGCGGTGGTGTGCCACTCGCCGTCCTGCCAGATCACCGGGGGGTTGAGGCACTCCTCGATCGTGGTCCACATCGAGAAGGACGGCGCGAAGATCTCGCGGCCGGCGTCGTCGGTCACCACGAGGTTGGCGCCGTCCCGGGTGCCGAGCTCGTCGATCTCGGAGAAGTCGTGGTCGGCGGCGTAGCGCGCGAACACGTCGGAGAGGCCGGGCTCGACGCCGATGCCCACCAGCGCGAGACGGCCCGCGGACTCCCACCGGTCTGCGACGGCGAACTGCTCGTCGCCGAGCTTCACACCGGTCTTCTCGTACGGCGCCTCGGGGTGCGGCTTGGACAGCGACATCGCCATGTCGAGGTAGTCCGCGCCCGCTTCGAACGCCCCCTCGAAGATCGGCATGTTGAACACCGGATCCACCGCGTTCATCACGTGGGTGATCGCGTGATCGCGGCACAGGGCCGTCACCGACGACGCGTCCGAGGCGTCGACCTGCGCCGCGACGTACCGATCGTCGGCGGCGGCGGCCCTCTCGGCACGCGCGGGGTCGTAGTCGGCGACCACGATCGCCTCGAAGAAGTCGCGGCGGGCCGCGATCGCCGTGAACGCCGCCCCCACGCCACCGGCGCCGACCAGCAGGATCCTCATGTGCTGCCGCCTCCTCGAGGCTCGGTGTCCGTCTTCGGTGGCCGGAAGGCCGGCCCGTGTCCCGGTACGACGACGTCCGCGAGCCCGAGGATGCGCTCGCGGCTGTTCTCCAACGCCGCCTGGTCCCACGCCAGCGGGTCCTGCACAGGCGTCATGTCGGCGAACCACCAGGCGTGGGTCAGCACGACCGTACCGTCGTCGGTCCCCACGACGAGGGCTGCGCACTCCTGCGCGTGTCCGGGCGTCTCGATCACCGCGATGTCGTCGCTCAGGTGGTGGCCGTCGCCGTCGTGCGACAGCCAGAGCGACCCGTCGTACACCGAGTCGACGTCGACCACGCGCGCGGTCGGGAACATCCCGACGTTCCGCGTGTGGTCGAGGTGGTGGTGGGTGACGAAGACGTGGGTGACGTCGCGCGCAGTGAGCCCACGGGCCGCCAGCGCGTCGGTCAGCAGGCCGGGGTCGGACAGGATCCCGGGGTCGACCACGATCACCAGGTCGCCGTCGCGGACCAGGCTCACCGTCGGGTGCACGGACGAGTCCCCGGACTCCGTCTGCTCGACGTGCCCGGTGACGAGGACGTCGACGGTGGCCATCGCTACTCGCCGATGTAGCTCATCACGTGCTTGATGCGCGTGTAGTCCTCGAGGCCGTACATCGACAGGTCCTTGCCGTAGCCCGAGTGCTTGAAGCCGCCGTGCGGCATCTCGGAGATGAACGGGATGTGGGTGTTGATCCACACCACACCGAAGTCGAGGTGCTTCGACATCCGCATCGCCCGGCCGTGGTCCTTGGTCCACACGCTCGACGCCAGCCCGTACTCCACGCCGTTGGCCCAGCGCAGGGCCTCGGTCTCGTCGCTGAACTTCTGCACCGTGATGACGGGTCCGAAGATCTCGGCCTGGATCTGCTCGTCGTCCTGCTGGAGACCGGCGAGCACGGTCGGCTCGTAGAAGTAGCCGACACTGCCCTGCCGGTGACCGCCGGCCGCGACGTTCGCGTGGTCGGGGAGCCGGTCGACCATGCCGGTGACCCGGGCCAGCTGGCTCTCGTTGTTGAGGGCGCCGTAGAGCACGTCCTCGTCGTCGGGAAGTCCGGTCTTGGTGTTCTTGGCCTGCTCGGAGAGGGCGGCGACGAAGTCGTCGTGCACGCCCGGGCCGGCGAGCACGCGCGTGGCGGCGGTGCAGTCCTGGCCGGCGTTGAAGTAGCCGGCGACGGCGATGCCCCCGGCCGCCCTCTCGATGTCGGCGTCGTCGAAGACGATCACCGGCGCCTTGCCGCCGAGCTCGAGGTGCACCCGCTTGAGGTCCTTGGCCGCGGAGCCCGCCACCTCCATGCCCGCGCGCACCGAGCCGGTGATCGCCACCATCTGCGGGGTCTTGTGCTCCACCAGCCGACGGCCGGTGTCGCGGTCGCCGCAGACGACGTTGAGGACCCCGGGCGGCAGGAACTCCTGGCACAGCTCGGCGAGCAGGGTCGAGCTCGCGGGGGTGGTGTCGCTCGGTTTGAGGACGATCGTGTTGCCCCCGGCGAGCGCCGGGGCGATCTTCCAGATCATCATCATCAGCGGGTAGTTCCAGGGCGTCACCTGGCCGACGACGCCGACCGGCTCGCGCCGGACCCATGACGTGTGGTCGGCCATGTACTCGCCGGCCGAGCGGCCCTCGAGGAGGCGGGCCGCGCCTGCGAAGAACTTGAAGTGGTCGGACGCGTACGGCATCTCCTCGGACATGGTGAGACCGAGCGGCTTGCCGGTGTCCTTGCACTCGACCGCGTTGATCTCCTCGATCCGGTCCTCGATCGCCTGTGCGATCTTGAGGAGCGCATTGCCGCGGTCCTGGGGCGTCGTCTGGCCCCACGACTCGAACGCCGCGGCCGCCGCGGCGTACGCCCGATCGACGTCCTCGGCGCCGGACATAGGGGCCTGCGCGTAGACCCCGCCGGTGGTGGGGTCGACGATGTCGTAGGTCTCGCCCGAGACACTGTCGACGAGCTTCCCGTTGATCACGTTCTTGAAGGTCTGGTCCGCCATGGCGGGAGCCTAACCAGGCGGCTGCGGATTCGACAGTGCCAGCCGACCCATCCGACGGATTTCGTGATCAGGTCGCGCTCTTGATGTCCATCTGGTCCCTACGAGCGATCAGCCGCGGTCGAAGACGGCGCGCCCGCCGACCCAGGTCGAGGCGACCCGGGCGGCGCCGATCTCGTCGACAGGACCGGCGAACGGGTCGCGGTCGAGGACGGCGAGGTCGGCGGCGTTCCCCGGTGCGAGCACGCCGGCGCCATCGATCCGGTCGCGGCCGTTGAGCCACGCCGATCCCGCGGTGTACGCCGCGAACGCGGTCGTCAGGTCGACCGCCTGCTCCGGCAGTAACGGCGCCCGCGGGTCGTCGTACGACGTGCGCGTGACCGCGGTGTGGATCGCCGCGATCGGGTCGGGCGAGGTGACCGGCCAGTCGCTGCCCATCACCAACCGGGCACCCGCGCGGTGGAGCCCGCCGAAGGGGTACTGCCAGGTCGCCCGCTCGTCCCCGAGGAAGGGGATCGTCAGGTCGTCCATCTGCGGCTCGTGGCAGGCCCAGAGCGCCTGGGCGTTGGCGGCCACGCCCAGCTCGGCGAACCGCGGCACGTCGTCGGGGTGGACCACCTGGATGTGCGCGATGTGGTGCCGCAGGTCGGCGGAGTGGCCGGCGTCCCTGGCGGCCGCGAAGGCGTCGAGCGTCTCCCGTGTGCCCCGGTCTCCGATGGCGTGGACGTGCACCTGGAAGCCCTCGGCCGCCAGCGCGACGACGACCTCCTTGAGCTCGTCGGCCGCAACGAACGAGTGGCCCGCGTTGGATGTGGAGTGCCCGTGCCCGTCGAGGTACGGCGACAACATCGCCGCCGTGAAGTTCTCGCAGACGCCGTCCTGCATGATCTTGATGCTCGTCGCGCGATACCGACCGCCCGTCTGCGTCCGGCGACGCTCCACGAGGTCGGGGACCTGGTCGAGGCCGAGCTCCCGGTCCCACCAGAGCGCGCCGACCACGTCGGCCACCAGGTCGCCACTCGCGACCGCGTCGAGGTACGTCGACCCGGTGTCGGCCATCCCCGCGTAGGCGCCCACGATCGCGTCCTGCCAGGCCGTGACGCCCAGCGAGAACAGATATCCCTGACCCTCGAGCAGGCCGGCGGCGTACTCGGCCGGCGACAGCTCGGGGAGGAGCGCCGCCACGCGGTCCACGGCACCCTCGTGCAACGTGCCCTGCGGACTGCCGTCCGGGAGCCGCTCGATCCGCCCGTCCGGCGGGTCTGGCGTCTCGGCGGTGATCCCCGCGAGCTCGAGTGACCGCGAGTTGGCCCAGGCGCCGTGGTGGTCACGGTTGTGGAGCAGGACCGGCCGGTCCGCGACCACTGCGTCGAGGTCGGCCGCCGAGGGCGTGCCTCCCGGGAACGCCGCCAGCGCCCAGCCGCCACCGGTGATCCACGGCCCGCCGAACCCGGCGGCGTACGCACGGACCATCGCGATGTACTCCTCGCGCGTGCTGCCGTCGGTCAGGTCGCACTGCATCCGCTCCAGCCCACCCTGGATCGGGTGGCAGTGCGCGTCGGTGAAGCCCGGCGAGACCAGCCCGCCGGCCAGGTCGACGACATCGGCCGGCTGGTCGAGGGCCTCGAGAGAAGGTGGCCTCAGCACCGCGACGACCTTCCCGTCGTCGACGAGCAGGCCGTGGTCGGGCAGGTGGCGGTGGCCGTCGAAGACCGAGCCGCCGGTGAACAGGGTCGGCATTCAGCGTCCTTCCAACAGTGGGCCGGCGGGGTCGTGGGTGATCCCGACCTTGCGGGTGGCCAGGCCCGACAAGGCCTCGAGGCAGACCCGGTTGGCGAGGTACGCGGTGATCTCGGCGTGGTCGTAGGGCGGCGATACCTCGACGACGTCGATACCGGCGACGGGTAGCTCGCGGCAGATCCGGCGTACGGCGTCGAGGAGCTGACGCGACGACAGCCCGCCCGGCTCCGGGGTACCGGTGCCCGGTGCATGACCGGGGTCGCAGACGTCGATGTCGACCGACAGGAACACCGCGTCGCAGTCGTCCATCGCGATCTCGAACGCCTCGTCGAGGCACGTGTCGAGCCCGCGCCTGCCGATCTCGGTCATCTCGTAGGACCGCATGTCCTGGTCGGCCATCCACTTCATGGTCTCGGGGCCGGGCCAGTAGCCACGCAGCCCGATCTGGAGGAACCGGTCGCCGCGCAGGGCGCCGGACTCGATCAGCCGCCGCATCGGCTGACCGTGCCCGTACAGCGAGCCGAACTCGATGTTCCCGGTGTCGGCGTGGGCGTCGAAGTGGATCATCGACACCCGCCCGAACCCCAGGTGCCGCGCGACGCCGGTCGCGTCCGGGAGGGCGATCGAGTGGTCGCCGCCGAGCACGAGCGGCACCGACCCGGCGGACGCGACGGCGTACACGGCGTCCTCGAGGTCGTGCAGCGCCCGCTCGATCTCGCCCGGTGGCATCTCGACGTCCCCCATGTCGACCACGGCGACGTCCTGGAGCGCGTCGACCCGGAGCGCGAGGTGGGGCCGGGAGCCGTCCTGGGGCAGGTAGTCGGTCTGTCGGATGGCCATCGGCCCGAAGCGCGTCCCGGGCCGGTGCGACGTACCGCCGTCGAACGGCGCGCCCACGACCACGACGTCGGCCGCCGCCAGGGCCGCGGCGTCCTCGACGTCCACGGCGGGGACGCCCAGGAAGGTGATCTCGGGACCGAACTGGGCGCCGTACCGGGTCATAGAGACTTCCTATCAGTCGGGCCTATCCGGCGCCCACCTTCGGATTCCGTAACGAATCACCGACGAGACCTACGGATCCGCTTGCAGACACCCAATCCCACCCTCATGATGGGGGCACACCACGACATGCAAGGAACCGATATCCATGCCCGGCGAGATCGCCTACGACAACGCACGCCTGCAGCAGGCTGCCCGCGACCACCTGTGGATGCACTTCACGCGCCACTCGACCTACGACTCGGCCGATGTTCCCGTCATCGTCCGCGGCGAGGGTCCCTACATCTACGACGTGAACGGCAAGCGGTACCTCGACGGTCTGGCGGGACTGTTCGTGAGCCAGCTGGGCCACGGCCGCAAGGAGCTGGCCGAGGCGGCCGCGAGGCAGACCGAGCGGCTGGCGTTCATGCCGCTGTGGTCCTACGCCCACCCGAACGCGATCGAGCTCGCCGAGCGGGTCGCCGGCTATGCGCCGGGTGACCTCAACCGGGTCTTCTTCACCACGGGTGGCGGCGAGGCCGTCGAGACCGCGTGGAAGCTGGCCAAGAACTACTTCAAGATCACCGGCAAGCCGTACAAGCACAAGGTGATCAGCCGCGCGATCGCCTACCACGGCACGCCCCAGGGTGCGCTGTCGATCACCGGGCTGCCGGGAATGAAGGCGCCGTTCGAGCCGCTGGTGCCCTCGACGTTCCGGGTGCCCAACACCAACTACTACCGCGCACCGTACTTCGAGGACGACGAGAAGAAGTTCGGGCTCTGGGCGGCCAACGAGATCGCGGTCGCGATCGAGAACGAAGGCCCCGAGACGGTCGCCGCGGTCTTCCTGGAGCCGGTGCAGAACTCCGGCGGCTGCTTCCCGCCCCCGCCCGGATACTTCGATCGCGTCCGCGAGATCTGCGACGAGTACGACGTACTGCTGGTCAGCGACGAGGTGATCTGCGCGTTCGGCCGGCTCGGCCACATGTTCGGCGCCGACCGCTACGGCTACCAGCCCGACATGATCACCTGCGCGAAGGGCATCACCTCCGGCTACGCCCCGCTCGGCGCGATGATCGCCACCGACCGGCTGATGGAGCCGTTCCTGCACGGCACCGAGACGTTCCTCCACGGGTACACCTTCGGCGGCCACCCGGTCTCCACCGCGGTCGCGATGGCCAACCTCGACATCTTCGAGAAGGAGCGCATCAACGAGCACGTGCGGGAGACGGAGGGCGGCTTCCGCGAGACGCTCGAGAAGCTCAAGGACCTGCCGATCGTGGGCGACGTACGCGGCGACGGTTTCTTCTTCGGCATCGAGCTGGTCAAGGACAAGAGCACCAAGGAGACCTTCAACGACGAAGAGTCGGAGAAGCTCCTGCGCGGGTTCCTCTCCAAGGCGCTGTACGACGCGGGCCTGTACTGCCGTGCCGACGACCGCGGCGACCCGGTCATCCAGCTCGCTCCCCCGCTGATCTGCGACCAGGAGCACTTCGACGAGATGGAGCAGATCCTCCGCGAGGTGCTGACCAAGGCCGGGGACCTCATCGACCAGATCGACGCCGGCACGGGTCACGCGCACGTACGTCGGGCCCCCGAGGGCTGAGCTCGCGAAGCCTTGGGCTTGCTCAGAGGGTCGATGTCGTACCGGCGCGATCGCGCGGTTACGACACTCCGCGCGCTGCCCCCGGCGTGTCATAACGGCGCGATCGCGCGGTTGTGACACCCCGGGCTCGCTCGACACCTACGAACGCGGCCCGACGATCACCAGCGACTCGGCCTCGGTCTTCGGCTGCCGCCTCGACCGCTGGTCTGCGGGAGTCTCGCGCCTGAACGCCCGCCGGCGACGTCGGGCGTTGACCTCGCCGCCGACCACGACCAGCACCGACACCAACAGCATCACGGTGCCGACGACGTTGATCTGCATCGGGATGGTCTTGCGCGAGACGCCCCAGACGTACATCGGGAACGTCGTGGTGTTGCCGGCGTTCAGGTTGGTGATGATGAAGTCGTCGAACGACAGCGAGAAGCTCAGCATCGCCGCGGCCGCGATGCCAGGCAGGACCAGCGGGAAGGTGACCTTCCAGAACGTCTGGTTCGGCGTCGCGTAGAGATCGGATGCCGCTTGTTCCAGGGTGTCGCTGAGCCCGGCCAGTCGGGACCGGACGGTCACGACCACGAAGGACAGGCAGAACATGATGTGGGCGATCAGGATCGTCCAGAAGCCGAGCTGGCCGGCGAGACCCGCGGAGACGAACAGCGCCAACAGCGACGAGCCCATCACGATCTCCGGTGCCGCCATCGGCAAGAAGATCAGGACATTCGTGCTCGATCGGCCTACGAAGTCATGTCGCACCAGCGCGAATCCTGCGAGCGTGCCGAGGACCGTGGCACCGAGGGTCGCGAGGAGCCCGATCTCGATGCTGCGCTTCAGGGCGTCGCACATGCTCGGGTCGGCGCACGGATGCAGCCAGTTGTCGAGGGTGAAGGAGTTGAACTTGTAGATCTTCGACTGCTCGCTCGGGAGCTTGTTGAAGCTCATCAGGATCACGACGAAGATCGGGACGAACGTGTAGACCAGGACGAGGATCCCGAGGATCAGCACGATCCGGCTGCGCAACCACCGCATGATCACAGCAGGTCCTCCGTTCCTGCGCGCTTCACGTACACCAGGACCATCGCCACGATCAGGACCATCAGCATCACCGACAACGCCGCGGCGGCCGGATAGTCGTTGGCCTGGGTGAACAGGCTCTGGATCGTGTTGCCGATCATCCGGGTCTTGGTGCTGCCGAGCAGCTGGTCGTTGATGTAGTCGCCGACGGCCGGGATGAACGTCAGCAGCGTCCCTGAGATCACGCCCGGGAGTGACAGCGGCCAGGTGACCTTCCAGAACCCGACGATCGAGTTGGCGTACAGGTCGTTGGAGGCCTCGATCAGCCGGTAGTCGATCTTGTCGATGCTGGCGAACAGCGGCAGCACCATGAACGGCAAGAAGTTGTAGGTGAGCCCCATGATCACCGCGAACGGCGTGTAGAGCAGGTGCCCGTCAGGTCCGAGGATGTGCACGAACTGCAAGGTGTTCACCACGACGCCGTCGTCCGCGAGGATCAGCTTCCACGACAGCGTGCGCACCAGGAAGCTGGTGAAGAACGGCGCGATCACCAGCACCAGCATCAGGTTCTTCCAGCGGCCCGCCTTGAACGCGATGGCGTAGGCGAGCACGTAACCGATGATCAGGCAGATCAGGGTCGCGATCCCGCCGTACACCAAGGAGCGCACCAGCTGCGGCCAGTAGTCCCTGAGTGCGTCGGAGTAGTTGCTCCACTCGAACACCATCGTGTACCCGCGGAAGTCCGACCCGTCCTTGTTGAACAGGCTGGTCGCGACGAGCGAGTAGAACGGGACCAGGAAGAACAACCCCAGCCACAGGATCGCCGGCACCAGCAGGATGTAGCCGGTGGCGCCCTTCTTGCGGACGGTCTCACTCATCTGCGGGGCTCACTCGTCGTCGAGCTGGGCGCCGGCCGAGGCATCCTGCTCATGATCGAGCAGGAACGCGTACTCAGGCCGCCAGGACAGCTCGACCTTGTCGCCGACCCGGAAGATACGGCGGCGACCGGTGTTCTGCTCGAACACCTGGAGCTCCTGGCCCCACGGCATCCTCACGAGGTACTGCGTGCTCACGCCGACGAAGCTCACGTCGGTGACGACGCCGCCCGGGACGGTGTTCCCGGGGGCGTCGAGCGCCTCGCCCTCGTCGCCGATCAGGACCTTCTCAGGACGGATGCCGATCCAGCCTCGGTCGCCGTCCGCGTGCGATCGCGCAGCGGTAACCGAGACGTCGATGCCGTGCATGCCCACGGTCACGAGGTCACCGCTGCGGCTCTTGATCTGGCCGTCGATGAGGTTGGACTGTCCGAGGAAGTTGGCCACGAACGTGGTGCGCGGGTTCTCGTAGAGATCGTCGGGGGCACCCATCTGCTCGATCACACCGGCGTTCATCACCGCGATGGTGTCGGCCATGGTCATGGCCTCCTCCTGGTCGTGGGTGACGTGGATGAACGTGATGCCGACCTCGTCCTGGATCCGCTTGAGCTCGATCTGCATCCCACGGCGCAGCTTCAGGTCGAGGGCGCCGAGCGGCTCGTCGAGCAGCAGGACCTCGGGCTTGTTGATCAGCGCCCGGGCCAACGCGACGCGCTGCTGCTGACCACCGGAGAGCTGCGCCGGCCGCTTCCGGGTCTGGCTGGTCAGCTCGACCAGCTCGAGCATCGACTGCACCAGCTCGTCGACGTTCTTCTTCTTTTGACGACGGAGCCCGAACGCGACGTTCTCGAAGATGTCGAGGTGCGGGAAGAGCGCGTAGTTCTGGAACACGGTGTTCACCGGGCGCCGGTAGGGCCTGTCGAAAGTGATGTCGCGCTTGCCCAGCCGGATCGTGCCCGACGTGGGCGTCTCGAGCCCGGCCACCATCCGCAGGGTCGTGGTCTTGCCGCACCCGGACGGGCCGAGGAGTGCGAAGAACGACCCGGTCGGGACATCGAGGTCGAGGTCGTCGACCGCGGTGAACGCGGCGAACTGCTTGGTCAGGCCGCGCAGCTCAAGACCCCCTGCCGCCTGGTCTGCCCCCGATGACTGCGGCTCGGTCTGCTCAGCCAGTTGTGACATCGGACCAGTCCCTTTCGTAGGCGATCTCCTGCTGGTCGTTCAGTGCCATGAAGCCCCACGTGTTGGAGAGCATCTTCTCGTCGGGGAAGATCAGGGGGCTCGTGGCAGCGAACTTGTCGAGCTTGAGCATCTCCTCCTGCGCACCCTCGACCGGGCAGATGTACCAGTTCCAGTCGGCGAGCTTCGCCGCGACCTCGGGCTGGTAGTAGTAGTTCATCCACTCCTCGGCGTTCGCCTGGTGCGTCGCGAGGTTGGGCACGATCATGTTGTCCGCCCAGAGCGACAGGCCCTCCTCTGGAGCGACGAACTTGAGGTTCGGGTTGTCCTGCTGAGCGATGATCACGTCGCCCGACCACGCCTCGCAGGCCAGCGTGTTCCCCGACGCCAGGTCATTGAGGTAGTCGTTGCCGTTGAACGACCGCACCTGCCCGTCGGAGACCGCCTTGTGCAGGGAGTCGATGGCGTTCTGCCACTGCGTCTCGGTGAACTCCTCCGGGTTCGCCCCCACGGTCCGGAGCATGAACCCCATCGTGTCGCGCATCTCGGTGAGCAGCGTGATCTTGCCCTTGAGGTCGGGGCGGGTGAGCAGCTCGGTGAAGCTGCCGACCGCGTCCGTCTCGTCGGCGTTGTAGGCGATCCCGGTCAGACCGCTCTGCCAGGGAGCGTGGTACTTCAGGTCCTTGTCCCAAGGCTTGTTCCGCAGTGCCGGGATCAGGTTCTTGTGAACGTTCGGAATCTTGCTGGCGTCCAGTGGCTGGATCCAGCCGAGGCCGATCATTCGCGAGGCCATCCAGTCGGTCATGATGATCATGTCGCGCTTGATCGACTCGCAGGCCGCGAGCTGGTTCTTCACCTTCGCGTAGAACTCGGAGTTGTCGTTGATGTCGTCGGTGTAGTCGACCGAGATCCCGGTCTGGTTCGAGAAGACCGAGACGGTGGAGTCAGGCTTGTGGATCGGGTCGATGTACGCCGGCCAGTTGCTGATGATCAGCTTCTTGTCGGTGGCCGAGACGTCGGTGGCTCTGCAGGTGGCGGGGTCCTGCTGCGCGCCCGACACCGAGAAGAACGGCAGCTTGAGCGCGGCCAGGCTCGCCCCGGCGAAAGCCACGCCCCCCGCTCCTCGGAGCACCGTTCGACGACTGAGGCCCGCCCCACCGGGTCCTGACATCTGCCCCTCCTCGCTGCCGACCGGTTCGGATCGTGTCACGCGGACCGGGTCGCGACAAGGGAATCCGTGCATCAAATACCCTGGGACTACGAAATCCGGCGGTCTCGCGGTGCTGGACCGGTGGTGCTGTGCCTGTCAGCATAGGGCTCGTGACCAAGAAGCAGCCTCGGGCAACGCTGGACGAAGTGTCGAAGGCGATCATCGAACAGCTCCAGGCCGACGGCCGCCGATCCTACGCCGCGATCGGCAAGGTGGTCGGGCTGTCCGAGGCGGCCGTCCGGCAACGAGTCCAACGGCTGATCGACGGGGGCATCATGCAGGTCGTCGCCGTCACCGACCCGCTCGAGCTCGGCTTCGCCCGCCAGGCCATGGTCGGCGTACGCGTGAACGGCCCGATGGAGCCGGTCGCCGACGCGCTGGCCGATCTCGACGAGGTCGACTACGTCGTGATCACCGCCGGTGTGTACGACCTCCTGGTCGAGGTCGTCTGCGAGAGCGACGAGCACCTGCTCGAGGTGATCTCGGGCAAGATCCGGCGGATCTCCGGGGTCGTCGGCACCGAGACGTTCATGTACCTCAAGCTGCGCAAGCAGACCTACTCGTGGGGTGTGCGCTGAGCTCCCAGATCAGCAGTGCCCACCGCGACTACCGTCACCTGAGCTTCTGGCACGAGACCGCACCGGACGACTGGACCCCTCGGCCCTCGCTGCCCGGCGACCGCGAGGCCGATGTGGCGATCGTCGGGGCCGGCTTCACCGGCCTGTGGACGGCCCTGTACCTCGCCCGCGCTGAGCCGTCCCTGCGGATCGCCGTCGTGGAGGCCGAGACGGCCGGATTCGGCGCGAGCGGCCGCAACGGCGGCTGGGCATCGGCGCTCTTCCCCTCATCCCACGCGTCCGTGGCGAAGCGCTCCAGCCGGGCCGGGGCCCTCGCCCAACACGCCGCGATGCGCGGCAGCGTGGACGAGGTGCTGCGGGCCGCTCAGGAGGAGGGCATCGACGCGCACGCCGCGAAGGGCGGGACGATCGTGCTGGCGCGGAGCCCGTCGCAGTGGGCCCGGGCCAGGGCCGAGGTTGACGACACGCGTGCCTGGGGGCTCGGTGAGGACGACGTGCGTCTGCTCGACTCCGCCGAGGCGACCGACGTGCTGGCCGCCACCCGCGTGCGGGGTGCGACGTACACCCCGGACTGCGCTGCGATCCATCCGGCCCGGCTGGTGCGCGGCCTCGCCGACGCCGTCGTACGCCGCGGTGTCTCGGTCTACGAGCAGACTCCCGCCCTCGCGATCGCCCCCGGGCGCGTGACCACCCGACACGGGACCGTGCGGGCCGAGCACGTGATCCGTGCGACCGAGGGCTACACGCGGTCGTTGGACGGCGAGCGTCGACGGCTGATCCCGGTGTACTCGCTGATCATCGCCACCGAGCCGCTGTCCGCGGACGTGTGGGAGCAGATCGGGCTGCGCCGGCGTGAGACGTTCAGCGACCACCGGCATCTCGTGATCTACGGCCAGCGCACGGCCGACGACCGGCTGGTCTTCGGCGGCCGCGGCGCGCCGTACCACTTCGGCTCGCGGATCCGGGACTCCTACGACCGGGTGCCGCGGGTGTTCGACGCCCTGCACACGACCCTGGTCGACCTGTTCCCGGTGGTGAAGGACGCGGCGATCACCCATCGGTGGGGCGGGGCGCTCGGCATCTCCCGCGACTGGACGGCGTCGGTCGGGCTCGACCGCACGACCGGTCTGGGTTGGGCCGGCGGGTACGTCGGCGACGGCGTCACCACCACGAACCTCGCGGGCCGGACCCTCGCCGACCTCGTGCTCGGCCAGGACACCGAGCTGACGCGACTCCCCTGGGTCGGGCACCGGTCGCGCTCCTGGGAGCCCGAGCCCCTGCGGTGGCTGGGCATCAACGCGGGGCTGCGGGGGATGACGTTGGCCGATCAGGAGGAGAACCGGACCGGCCGCCAGAGCGTGATCGCGAGGGTGGTCTCGCCGTTCATCCACTGAACTCCGCTGGATAGTACGTATCAAACGGCCGGTAAAAGGCCGGCCCGTCACCGGCCGATTGATACGTACTATCCAGCCTTCAGAGCCCGTTGGCCGCGGTCTCGGCTGGCCGACTGGGCTGTCGCACCCAGGCGTCGAAGAACGCGGTGAGGTCCTGTCCGCTCTGCTTCTCCGCCAGGGCCTCGAGGGCGTCGGTGGTGCCGTGACCGTGCCGATGCAGGGCGGTCCAACTGCGGAGCAGGTGGCCGAACGTGTGGTTGCCGATCCGGTTGCGTAGGGCGGCCAGGGTCATCGCACCTCGCTGGTAGACCGGCCAGTCGAAGAGGTCGCGGGGACCCGGGTCGGCCACGACCAGGTCCCAGAACGAGCCGGCAGGCGTCGCGTTGTAGGCCTCGTGCAGCCAGCGCGACGTCGTCGGGCCACCGTGGCCCTCGGTCCAGCGATGCTCCATGTACGTCGCGAAGCCCTCGTTCAGCCAGACGTCGGCCCAGTGATGCACCGACACCGAGTCGCCGAACCACTGGTGGGCGAGCTCGTGGACCATCAGCAGCCGCGAGACCGCGACGGGGTAGACCGGACGCGTCTGGTTCTCCAACGAGAAGCCGGGATCGAGCGAGGTCACGACACCCCCGGTCCGCGAGAACGGGTATGGACCGACCTGGTGCCGGAGCCAGGCCACGATCTCGGGGGTCTGCTGCAGGTCACGCATCGCCGCATGGCGCAGGCCCGGCCGGAGGAGCCGCGACACCGCGAGGCAGTACGGCAGGTGGTGTGCGGTTCCCTGATGGATCGCGAAGCGCCCGGCCACGAAGAACGCGAGGTACGTCGCCATCGGCCCGCCGCCGCCCCAGTGGTACGTCGCGCGCCGGCCGTGTCGCCGTACGTCGATGAGGCGGCCGTTGGACACGACCTGCTTCGACGACGGCACCGTGATGTGGACATCCATCCTGGCCTTGTCGAGCGGGTGGTCGTTCGCCGGGAACCACCACGGCGCCATGTGCGGCTCGTTGACCGCCTCGACCTCGCCCTCGGCCGCCGACCAGTTGCTCTCCCCCAGGTAGCTGTGGCGGGAGGGGTGGCCCGCATATTGCACCGTGACCCGGACCGTCGTACCGGTCGCGAGCGGACGCCGGGGCTGGATCCGGAGCTCGTGGTGGTCGGTTCCGCTGAACGTCGCCGGCCCGGTCGACAGGTGCACCGCCGAGACCGGCAACAGGAAGTCGAGGTCGAACGAGCCCAGCCGCTCGGTCGTACGCAGGGTCAGGCGCGTCCATCCGGACAGCCACCCGGAGAACCGGTAGCGGTCGTGGATGGCGTAGGAACGTACGTCGATACCGCCGTTGCCGTCCTCGGGGAAGTACGGGTCGCCGATGCCCATGGCGCCAGCCAGCGTCGACGAGCCCGCCGCGACCGCGTCGTTCGAGGTCGACTGGCGCACCGCCGATCCGCCTGCGACGAGGCCCAGGGCGACCAGCACGGTGGCGAGGCGGGTGAGCACGGCTGCAACCTAGCCGCAGCGGACCGGGACCGACCGGCCGTCGGTCGAACCGATACCGGATCGGTAAATCGCGTTGCGAGAGATCCCGGTCCCTGCCACACTCGTCGCGCCCGGCATCCGGCCGGTCCCGAGTGGGAGGAGGCGTCATGACGACCGAATTCTTCGGCATGTCCACCGCCGTTCACTCTCACGTCTGGAGCACCACCACCGATGTCATCGGAGCACTACACCGAACGCGTTGACGCGTTCGACGACTTCTTCACCGACAGCTACACCCAGGTCGACCCGCTGAGCGGGATCGATCAGTCGTTCGTGTTCGACTTCACCGAGTACGACGACCTGGACGACGACCAGCGCTGGTCCACCTGGATGTCCGTCGAGCCGCTGCAGCGCGGTCCCGAGCCTCGCCCGGACTGGGTCGTCACCTCGCAGGGTGCGATCGACACCGAGCTCGGCATCCTCAAGACCGGCAAGGAGGCCGACGTCTTCCTGGTCGAGCGGGCCGACCCACTCGAGTCCGAGAACGGCGTCGTGATGGCCGCGAAGCGGTACCGCGCACCCGAGCACCGCACCTTCCACCGGTCCGCGTCGTACACCGAGGGGCGCTCGATGAAGCGCTCCCGCGACGAGCGCGCCCTCAAGCGGAAGAGCACGTTCGGCCGCGAGGTCGCGGCCGGCGAGTGGGCGGTGTCCGAGTGGGGGGCCCTGGTCCGGCTCTGGCAGCTCGGCCTCCCGGTCCCCTACCCCGTGCAGATCGACGGCACCGAGATCCTGATGGAGTGGATCACCTACGACGGGGAGACCGCCCCGCGGCTGGCGCAGACCCGGCCCGCCCCGGAGCTGCTGGCGTCGTACTTCGACCAGCTGCGCGAGGCGCTGGCGACGTTGGTACAGGCCGGCCTGGTGCACGGTGACCTCTCGGCGTACAACATCCTGGCGGCCGGGCCGCGGCTGGTGATCATCGACCTTCCCCAGGTCGTCGACCTGATCGGGAACGCCAACGGGATGGACTATCTGCTCCGCGACTGCGCCAACATCTGCGGCTGGTTCCGCGGCAAGGGGCTCGCGGTCGACGAGCAGGAGCTGTTCGGCGAGCTGATGGCGCACGCGTTCTAGGGGCCGCCCTAGAGTCGGGGCGTGCGCAAGCTCCGCGGTCGGTCCATCCGGGTCCGCCCGATCGCCGAGGCTCCGCCGCTCGACTACGGCGATGCCCCCGTCGATCCCTACCGGCACTCGCTCTACACCCCGGCCGAGCTGTACGACGTGCGGCCGTACGCCGACTCCCTCGATGCCCGCACCTACGCCTGGTCGCGGGAGACCCCGACCCCGCAGGCGACTCTCGCGCAGGCCCTGCACGACCACGCGATCGACGAGGCGCTGACCACGTGGGTCACCGGCCGACACCTGGTCGGCGTGATGGGTGGGCATGACCTGGACCGGTCGTCGGCCGGGTATGCCGACGCCGCGCGCCTGGGCTGGATGCTCGGCCAGCACCACGTCGTCGCCACCGGAGGCGGACCGGGTGCGATGGAGGCCGCGAACCTCGGCGGGTTCCTCGCCCACTTCTCGCGCGACGACCTGGCGTCCACGGTCGCGACTCTGGGCGCGGTGCCGTCGTTCCACCCATCGATCGACCAGTGGGCGGCCAAGGCGCTCACCGTCGTCGACGGCATGCGGGGCGGGGAGTCCCTGGGGATCCCGACCTGGTTCTACGGCCACGAGCCGCCGAACGTCTTCGCCACGGCGATCGCGAAGTACTTCCGCAACGCCACCCGCGAGGCGATCCTCCTCCAGGTCTGCGGCGCGGGGATCGTCTTCCTGCCCGGGGCCGGCGGCACGGTGCAGGAGATCTTCCAGGACGCCTGCGAGAACTACTACGCCACCCCGGAGTCGGTGGCGCCGATGATCCTGATCGGTACGAGGTACTGGACCGAGACGCTGCCCGCCTGGCCGCTGCTGCTCTCGCTCTCCCGCGGCCGGGCGATGGAAGGTCACGTACACCTGGTCGACACCGTCGACGACGCGGCCGACCTGTTCAGCGCCTGACCACCACGCGCCGTCCGCTGGTGGTGCACAAACAGCGCGATCGCGCGGTTGTGACAGTGAAATCGGCCCACCGGCTGTCCTAACAGCGCGATCGCGCGGTTATGACAGCCCGATCTCAGGCCTCGGTGGCGGCCAGCTGGCCGCAGGCGCCATCGATCTCGCGACCCCGGGTGTCGCGGACGGTGGTCGGGATGCCGCGGGCCTCCAGGCGGCGGACGAACTCCCGCTCGTCGGCGGGGTCGGAGGCGGTCCACTTGGAGCCGGGGGTGGGGTTCAGGGGGATGAGGTTGACGTGCACCCAGCCCCAGTCGCCACGGGCGAGCAGGACGTCGGCCAGCAGGTCGGCCCGCCAGGCCTGGTCGTTGATGCCGCGCATCATGGCGTACTCGATCGAGACGCGGCGCTTGGTCACGCGCGCATAGTTCCACGCCGCGTCGACCGTCTCGTCGACCGAGTAGCGGGTGTTGATCGGGACCAGCTCGTTGCGCAGCTCGTCGTCCGGGGCGTGCAGGGACAGGGCCAGGGTGACCGGGATGCCGAGCTCGGCCAGCTGGTTGACGCGCGGCACCAGCCCGACCGTCGACACGGTCACACCGCGGGCGCTCATCCCGAGCCCGGAGGGCGCGGGCTCGGTGAGACGGCGTACCGCGCCGACCACGGCCTTGTAGTTGGCCAACGGCTCGCCCATGCCCATGAACACGACGTTCGAGACGCGCGCGGGACCACCCGGCACCTCGCCGCGCGCCAGCGACCGCGCCCCGGCGACGACCTGCTCGACGATCTCGGCGGTGGACATGTTGCGCTGGAGACCTCCCTGCCCGGTGGCGCAGAACGGGCAGGCCATGCCGCAGCCGGCCTGCGACGAGACGCACATCGTCACCCGGTCGGGGTAACGCATCAGCACCGACTCGACGAGGGCGTTGTCGAACAACCGCCACAGGGTCTTCCGGGTCGTGCCGCGGTCGGCCTCGAGCGTGCGGATCGGCGTCATCAGCGGCGGCAGGAACGCCGACACGATCTCGTCGCGCTGCACGGACGGCAGGTCGGTCATCTCCGCCGGATCGTCGACGAGCCGGTCGAAGTAGTGCGTCGAGAGCTGCTTGGCCCGGAAGCCCGACAGGCCCAGCTCCGCGGCGTACGCCGTGCGCTCGTCGAGCGAGAGGTCGGCGAGGTGCCGCGGCGGCTTGGCGCGGCCACGGGGCTCGGCCATCACCAGCGGCAGTGCAGGCGGTGCGGAGTCGGGCGAGGTCATCGGCCGATCATCTCAGCCCGCGCGGGTCCCTCTGAAAACCACGGCACCTTGTGTCCTGCTCAATGTGACAGTTGCTATTCTTTCATAGTAACATTCTTTTAAGTCTGACTCTGGGAAGGGGCCGGACGACGACCCGCTCCCCGCACGCGCGCTGGTGGGCGATGGGCGCGACCGCCCTCACCGTGCTCGTGGTCGGGCTCGACATGACGGTCCTCAACGTCGCCCTGCCGACGATCGCGGTCGACCTGCAGGCCTCGAGCTCGCAGCTCCAGTGGTTCGTCGACGCCTACACGCTGGTGATGTCGGCGATGCTGCTGCCGGCCGGGATGCTCGGCGACCGCTACGGCCGCAAGCGGCTCGCGCTGGCGTCCCTCGTCGTGTTCGGCGCCGGCTCGCTCTGGTGCGCGTACGCCGGGTCTGCGGCCGGCCTGATCGCCGCCCGCGCCGTGCTCGGGCTGGGCTCTGCGGTGCTGATCCCGCTCGCCATGTCGGCGGCCGTCGTGCTGTTCGAGCCCGAGGAGCGGCCGCGGGCGGTGATGGTCCTCGGCCTCTCGACCATGGTCGGCCTCCCCATCGGCCCGATCATGGCCGGCGTCATGCTGGAGCACTTCTGGTGGGGCTCGGTGTTCCTGGTCAACGTCCCGGTCGTCGCCTTCGCGCTGGCGGCGGTGGCGCTCTGCATGCCCGAGACCCGGGGCGAGCGCGACCGTCCGATCGACTGGGTCGGCGTCGTGGCCTCCGGGCTCGGCCTGCTCGGGGTCACGTACGGCGTCATCGAGGGACCCGAGCGCGGATGGGCCGACCCCCTGACCCTGGCCCCGCTCGTGGGTGGCGCGGCCGTGCTGGTCGCGTTCCTGGTCTGGGAGCGTCGCCAGCGGCACGCCGTACCCGTCTTCGACTACGCGGTGTGGGCCGACCCGACCTTCCGCTGGGGAGCCGTAGGCGCCACCGTGGCCAGCCTGACGATGTTCGGCCTGATGTTCGTCACCCCGCAGTACTTCCGCGCGGTGCTGGGCAGCGACGCGCTCGGCACCGGACTGCGGACCCTCCCGATGGTGGCGGGCCTGCTGGTCAGCATGCGCGGCTCGATGCTGCTGCTGAGGCGCGTCCGGCCGCGGACCCTCGCCAGCGCAGGCTTCGCGCTGACCACGGTCGGTCTCGCCCTCGGCGCCACGACCGGCGTCGGCAGCAGCCTCGCCCGCTGCGCGGTGTGGACGGCGTTGGTCGGGCTCGGCTTCGGTGCGGCCCTCTTCTCCGCGCAGAACCAGGCCCTGATGACGTTGCCGCGGCAGCGCGCCGCCTCCGGATCCGCTCTCATGCAGGCGATGCGGCAGGGCGGCAGCGTGCTGGGCATCGCGGTCCTGGGTGCGATCCTCAACGCCGCCTACCGCTCGCGCGTGGGTGAGCTCTCCGTGCCGGACGGCGCGCGCGCTGCCGTCGCGGACTCGCCCCAGGGCGGGATCACGATGGCGGAACGGCTCGGTGACCCCGGCCTCACCCACGGGGTGCAGGCCGCGTTCGTGCACGGCATGGACGGCACGCTGTGGGTGTCCGCGGCCGTGGCGGTGCTCGGTGCGCTCGCGATGTGGTGGCGACTCCCCGGCGACGTACCGGTCACCGCATCCCGGACGCCGGCCGAGGATGCCGCAGAATCGGACCATGCCGTCGCCGCGACCGACTCCCCCACCCGGGTCTGACGTGCCCGCCCTCGGTCTGCGTGAGCGGAAGAAGGCGCGCACCAAGGCGGAGATCCAGCGGCAGGCGCTCCGGTTGTTCAACGAGCAGGGGTACGCCGAGACCTCCGTCGAGCAGATCGCCGCGGCGGCGGAGGTCTCGCCGAGCACGTTCTTCCGGTACTACCCGACCAAGGACGACGTCGTGCTCGCGGACTTCATGGACGCGCGGACCATGCAGCTGCTGATCGACGCACCGGCCGACCTCGAGCCGCTGGCCGCACTGCGACACGCGGTGGTGGGGGGCATGACCACGCTGCCGGCGGAGGACCTCGAGCTCGAGACCCTGCGCAACCAGCTGATCCGGACCATCCCCGCGCTGCGCCGCGGCATGATCGCGGAGATGACCCGGCCGATCGGCCTGCTGGCCGAGGCGCTCGAGCAGCGCCTGGGCCGCGGCCGGGGCGACCCGGACGTCCGGATGTTCGCGGCCGCCGCCATCGGCGCCCTCCTGACCATCGCCGAGCCCGAGGGCGCGGAGCCGCCGGCCTCCCCCGACGTCGAGGGGATCACACACCGCCTCGACGACGCGATCACCCGGCTGGAGACGATGCTGGTCCTACCGCCGGCGGTCGATCAGTAGCCGTATCTCCCGCCGGACGAGGACGCCGGTGACGAGGGAGCGCTCGCCGCGCCGGTGACGGGGTTCCCCGTCGGCGAGGCGGCGTACCAGGTACCGCCGAACTCGTTCACGCCCTCGCCGTTCACGTCGCCGGGCTGGTGGTCGAGAGAGAAGGTGTAGACCGGATGTCCGGCGACGGTCGCGATGGCCGTGCCGTCAGGGGTCGCGGTGCGACCGGTGGCGATCGAGGCCTTGCCGGCGCTGCCGGGCGACGCGGCCGGCCAGAACTGCAAGCACTGCGTCGAGCACGTCGAGTGATCGTGGCCGTCCGCGGAAAGGACGTACAAGGTCATGCCCTGACCATCGACGAGCACCTTCCCGAGGGACGTCTGCGCGACGCTGACGCCGGACGTGCCGCCTCCGCTGTTCTGGGTCGCAGTGCTGCCGGCACCGGTGCTGGAGCTGCCCGAGCCGCATGCGCTCAGGGTCAGCAGGGCGGTCGCCGCGATGGCGACCACGGTGGGGATCTTCATGGTTCCTCCTGATGACTTCACAAGGAGGTACGACGAAAGGCCACCGGCGCGTTCGATGTGACACCTGTGAACGTCCTGAGGAAACCGCTCAGCCGTCGAGCGCGACCATCGCCCAGATGACCAAGGTCGCCGTGGCTCCGATCACCACCGCCGTGAGGACCACGCCCAGCAGCATGAACTGGGCGAAGCGCCGTGTCTTGCGCGGGATGAGCATCACCAGCGGCACGACCAGCGCGACGATCACGAGCGGGAAGAGGCGCTTGGCGGCCTCGTCGCTGAGCAGCAGGCCGAGCAGCGCGGCGTACAGGCCCGGCACGATGATCACGTAGGCGACACCGCTGAAGAAGCCGACCAGGCTCGCGAAAGTGGGGTGCGACCGATGCCACCAGCTGGGGTCGGGAGCGGGCTCCTCGTCGACGGTCGGCGTCCCGCTCTCGGTCATGGAGCCAGCATGTCACCCGGGGGATCGCCCACGTTGCATTGAGCCAGGTCGGGCATCGCGAGGCGGGCCCACCACTCCAGGTCGGGCGGCTCACCCGAGAGCGCGGAGCGCAGCACGGTCCACGCGGTGCCGTGTCCGACGAGGACGACGTCGTGGTCGGCGCGCCGGTCGAGGATGCCGGCCACGGCGGCCATGACACGGCGTCGGGTGTCGGCCAGCGGCTCCCATCCGTCGTACGCCGAGACGTCGGGGTGGTCGAACGCGCGACGTACGACGGGCTCGAAGTCGTCGAGCCAGTCGCTGGTGTGCCGCTCGTGCTCACGGAGGTCCGGGACGATCTCGACGGACTCCTCGGTGAGCAGCCGAGCGGTGGCGAGCGCCTTCGGCTCCGGCGAGGAGCGCCACGCGGCGTGCTTCGGCAGGCTCGGGCGGAGGGCGCGGACATCGTCGGCGTACGCCGGGTCGAGCGGCCACTCGTGCGCCGGCCTGGTTCGGTCGATCAACGGGCGGCCGTGCCGCACGAGGTACAGCACACTCACAGGTTGGGCTGGCTGGATCCGTTCAGGGCCGGCGAGCCGCCCGTCTGGACCGGGATGCCGTCGACGGCCGCGCCGTACTCGGGGGAGTACTTCGGGTTGTGCCGGAAGGTGTCGATGAACTGCTGCAGCCGCAGGTCGTCCGGTGACGGCACCTCGAGCTGGTAGCCCCAGGAGCTGATCACGATCGGGGCCGGCAGGGTGTTGTCCGCCCACGGCGAGACGTCCATGAACCGGTTGGAGCGGCCGCCGTCCTGCGGCTCGGCGATCATCGTCTGCTTCTTGAACAGGTCGACCAGCTGGCCGACGGCACTGCTGGAGAGGCTCGGCCGGTAGGTGATCCAGACGGCACCGTGCTCGAGGTTGTGCACGGCGCGCTCCGAGGGAATCGGCTTGGTGTAGACGCCGGCGTTCATCCAGACCGGGTTGTGCGGCCCGCCGACCGGCGGCGTGACGGCGTAGGCCACCGGGCCGTCCACGTGGTCGTGCGCCAAGGCGTCCGCGCCGGGCTTTCCCGGGCCGGGGTAGTCGCCGGTGTTGTAGGCGACGACGCCCTTGATGTCGGTCGGGTTCGCGACCGTGGACGGCTTGACCTGGGTGGTCGTCGCGCCCGAGGGGGTCGAGGGGAGCACCTGCTGGCCGGCGTCCAGCGTGCCGGCGGACTTGCCGTCCTTGGTGAGCGAGAAGAACACGCCACCGGCGATCGCGAGCACGATCACCACGACCACCGCACCGCCGATCAGGTTGCGACGACGCTCGCGAGCCTTCTGCTCGCGCTTCATCCTCTCGACCACCGCCCGCCGCTCGGAGGCCCGCTGCTTGCTCGATTGCTTCGCCACAGCCACGAAGCGTAGGCCCCGACTCAAAGAGGGCTGGTGCACGATCGCACCCGGGCCCGGTCCGGCCGCGTCGTATCCCGCTAGAACACCAGGTAGTGCAGGAGCAGCCAGATCGGGGCGATCGTGGCGAGCAGGGAGTCGAGGCGGTCCATGAGGCCGCCGTGCCCGGGGATCACGTGGCTCATGTCCTTGATCCCCAGGTCGCGCTTGATCACCGACTCGCAGAGATCACCGAGCGTGGCCATCACCACCGCGATCAGCCCGAGGCAGACCCCGATCCACCAGTCGGCGTCGAGCACCCAGACGATCATCGCGACACCGACGGCGACGCAGAACACGGCCGAGCCGGCGAAGCCCTCCCACGACTTCTTCGGGGAGATGATCGGCGCCATCGGGTGACGGCCGAACAGCACACCGGCCACGAAGCCGCCGATGTCGGAGGCGGCGGTCACCGCGATGAAGGTGAGGATGCCCTTGACGCCCGCGTCGTACCGGTCGAAGTCGGTTGCCCCGCCCTCGCTCAGCAACAGGGCGACGAAGGAGCCGAGGAACGGTACGTAGACCAGCGTGAAGACCGATGCCGTCGCGTTCTGCACGTAGCCCGGTACGCCGCGCCGCAGCAGCCACAGCATGGTCACCAACGCGCTGACCGCGGTCGCGGTGACCAGGGCCGGGGCCCCCCAGAAGTAGGCGACGACCACCATCACGACACCGCCGGCCATCAGCGGCTGCTCGGGGAGGTCGATGTCCTTGACCGCGAAGCCGCGGTGGAGCTCCCAGATCGCGACCAGCACGGCGGCCGCGACGACCACCATGAACAGGGTCTTCCAGATCAGCAGCGTGGCCAGGATCAGCGCGATCAGGACGACGGCGCTGCCGATCGAGACCGGTACGTCGCGGCCGGCGCGCCCGTGGTCCTGCGCGGGCGGGTCCGTCGTCATGGAGGTGGCCGGGCTGCGTGTCTGGGATCGAGTCCTCAGACCTCGAGCAGCTCGGACTCCTTGTGCTTGAGCAGGTCGTCGATGGCGTCGGTGTGCTTCCTCGTGAACGAGTCGAGCCGCTTCTCCGCACCCGTGACGTCGTCCTGACCGACCTCGCCGTCCTTCTCCATCTTCTCGAGCTGCTGCTTGGCGTGGCGGCGCAGGTTGCGCACGGCGACGCGGCCCTCCTCGGCCTTGTGCCGGGCGACCTTGATGTACTCCTTGCGACGCTCCTCGGTCAGCTCCGGGAAGACGCAACGGATGATCTTGCCGTCGTTGGCGGGGTTGACGCCGAGGTCGGAGTCGCGGATAGCGCGCTCGACGTTGCCCAGCGCGCTCACGTCGTACGGCGAGACGAGGATGATGCGGGCCTCCTGCGAGGTGAACGACGCGAGGCTCTGCAGCGGGGTGGGCGTGCCGTAGTAGTCGACCATGATCTTGCTGAACATCGCCGGGTTTGCGCGCCCGGCGCGGATCGCGCCGAACTCCTCGCGGGTCGTCTCGACGGACTTGTCCATCTTGCCGTCGGCCTCGTTGAGGATGTCGTTGATCACTGGTCGGTCCCTTCGTGATGGAGCGCGTCGAAAGCCCTCCACTGCTGGGTCTCGGCGGTCAGGCCTCAGTCGGACGTGACGAGCGTGCCAATCTTCTCACCCTGTACGACGCGCAGCACGTTGCCCTCGGGGTGGAGCCCGAAGATGATCAGGTCCATCTTGTTCTCCTGGGCCAGGGTGAACGCGGTCTGGTCGATCACTCGGAGGTTTCCCGAGATGGCGTCCTCGTAGGTCAGGCGGTCGAACCTCGTGGCGGTCGGATCGAGCTTCGGGTCGGCGGAGTAGACACCGTCGACGCCGTTCTTGGTGAAGAGCACCGCGTCGCAGTGCGTCTCCAGAGCACGCTGGACCGCCACGGTGTCGGTGGTGAAGAAGGGCAGCCCCATCCCGGCCCCGAAGATCACGACCCGACCCTTCTCGAGGTGGCGGATCGCGCGGAGCGGGATGTAGGGCTCCGCGATCTGGCCCATCGCGATCGCGGTCTGGACCCGGGTGACGACGTGGCGTTGCTCGAGGAACTCCTGGAGGGCCAGGCAGTTCATCACGATGCCGAGCATGCCCATGTAGTCGGCGCGGACGCCGTCCATGCCGCGCTGCCGCAGCTCCTTGCCGCGGAAGAAGTTGCCACCGCCGATGACCACGGCGATCTGGACGTCGGCCGCCGACACGGCCGCGATCTCACCGGCTATCCGGGACACCACATCGGGGTCGACGCCGAGCTTGCCCCCACCGAACTCCTCGCCGGACAGCTTCAGCAGGACACGGCGGTAGGCGGTCACAGGGCGGCTCCTTCGTGCGGGGTCGGGTGCGCGAGTACGTCGTACATGCGAGAAGGCCGGCTGCGCACGCTCGTGTGAGTCATACGCAACCGGCCTCCCCGAAGTCCGGATGAAACCTACCGGATCAGCTGCCGACCTCGAAACGGACGAAGCCCTTCACCGTGGTGCCGGCCTCGTCGAGCACCGCCTGTACGGACTTCTTGGTCTCGGTGACCGACGGCTGCTCGAGCAGGACGACGTCCTTGAAGAAACCGTTCAGCCGGCCCTCGGTGATCTTGGCGATCGCCTGCTCGGGCTTGCCCTCCTCGCGCGAGGTGGCCTCGGCGATCTCACGCTCCTTGGCGACCACGTCGGCGGGAACGTCTTCGCGGGTGAGGTACTGCGGGCGCATCGCGGCGATCTGCCTCGCGACGCCCTTCGCGCCCTCCTCGTCGCCGTCGTACTGGACGAGGACACCGATCGCCGGCGGCAGGTCGGCGGCGCGCTTGTGCAGGTACGACGTCACCGGAGCCTCGAAGTAGGCGACGCCACCGAGCTCGATCTTCTCGCCGATGGTGATGGCCAGGCCCTCGACGACCTCGCCGACGGTCGTACCGTCGAGCGCGACACCCGTGAGGGTCTCGGCGTCGCCGGCCTTGGCGTCGTTCGCCGCGTCGGCGATCCGCTGGGACACCGCGATGAAGTCGTCGTTCTTGGCGACGAAGTCGGTCTCGCAGTTGATCTGGACGAGCGCGCCCCCCGACAGGGCGACCAGGCCGGCCGTGGCCTCGCGCTCGGCACCGCGCTTGGCCGCCTTGGCCGCACCTTTGGTGCGCAGGACGTCGATCGCCGCGTCGAAGTCGCCGTCGGCCTCATCGAGGGCCTTCTTGGCGTCCATCATCCCGGCGCCGGTCATGTCCCGGAGCTTCTTGACGTCGGTGGCGGAGAAGTTCGCCATCGTGCTACCTGCCTCTCAGGTGAGTCGTGGGGTGTGCCGCAGTGCGCTCGTCGTACGGACGGAGCGCACCGGGCGTGGTGGGTCGAAGGCGGCTCAGGCCTCGGCGGTCTCGGCGCCGGCGTCCGACTCGCTCGCGTCGCCGGTCTCGGCGTTCGCGAAGCCGGCGGCCTCGGCGGCCTCGGCGGTGCGGAACCAGACCTCGGCGTTGGTGCGGGAGTACCAAGGGCTGCTCGGGGCGTGGAACTTCATGGAGTTCTTGTTGCCCTTGACCTCGAAGCCCTCCGGTGCCGAGCCGTCCTCGAGCGGGGCGGCGGAGTCGGGGCCGAACTCACCGGCCACCTGCTCGCCGATCGGCTCGGAGAGCGGCGTGGTCTCGACGACGCCGGCGTCGGACGCCTCGTCGGCGACCTCGGTGGCGGGAGTCTCGGCGGCCGGAGTCTCGCCGGCCTCGGTGGCCTCGGTGGCCTCGGTGGCGGCACCGGTCGCCTCCGCGACGGGGGTCTCGGCGGGGGCGTCACCGGCCGCGGCGTCACCGGTCGCGGTGGCAGCAGCCTGCTCGGCGTCTCCGCCCAGCAGCTCGCGCTCCCACTCGGCCAGCGGCTCCTCGGCGCCGGCCTCGGCGCCCTCGGTCTTGGCGCCGCTGCGGGCGATCAGACCCTCGGCGACGGCGTCGGCGACCACGCGGGTGAGCAGCCCGACGGCGCGGATCGCGTCGTCGTTGCCCGGGATCGGGAAGTCGACCTCGTCGGGGTCGCAGTTGGAGTCGAGGATCCCGATGATCGGAATGTGCAGCTTGCGGGCCTCCTCGACGGCGAGGTGCTCCTTGTTGGTGTCGACGATCCAGACCGCGGCCGGAGTACGGCTCATCTCCCGGATGCCGCCGAGCGACTTGTTGAGCTTGTCGCGCTCGCGGCGCATCTGCAGCAGCTCCTTCTTGGTGCGGCTGCTTCCGGCGACGTCCTCGAAGTCGATCTCGTCGAGCTCCTTGAGGCGGTTGATCCGCTGGTGCACGGTCTGGAAGTTGGTGAGCATGCCACCCAACCAACGTTGGTTGACGTAAGGCATGCCGACGCGGGTGGCCTGCTCGGCGATGGCCTCCTGCGCCTGCTTCTTCGTGCCGACGAACATGATCGTGCCGCCCTTGGCGACTGTCTCCTTGATGAAGGCATAGGAACGGTCGATGTAGGCCAGCGACTGCTGCAGGTCGATGATGTAGATGCCGTTGCGCTCGGTCATGATGAAGCGCTTCATCTTCGGGTTCCACCGACGGGTCTGGTGTCCGAAGTGCACGCCGCTCTCGAGCAGCTGGCGCATGGTGACGACTGCCATGGAGGTTCTCCTGTGTGGGACGCGGGCGTCCGTTGTTCTCAGTTGTCGCCACCGGCGGGTGCCGGCGGCCCTGACGTCTGCGCGCGACCCGACCCAGCGTGCTGGGACCGAGGATCGTCGCCCACGGGTGATCACCTGCCGGAGAAGGCGGGTGTCGCGGTCTGCGGACGTGCGAAGTCAGCTCCGTCAGGAGCTGCTGGATCAAGGGTAGTCGAGCGCGCTCATGGCCACCAATTCCGAGGTCGCACGACGGCTCCGGCCCCTTCACCCTCCACAACCCCGCCACGCGCACGCGTCTTCCACAGCCGGTCGCCCGGTCGCCGCCGGCAGTCCCGAGCACGCCGACCCTGGACCCATGAACACCTCACTCCCCCACCGGGTCCGGGCCCACGGTCGCCCGCCGCTGGTCGTCGTTGCCGTGGTGCTGGTCGCGCTCCTCTCCCTGGCGCGGCCGGTCGGCGCGGTCGGTGCGCCCGTGGACCCGGCCCCGGTCGGGGTGTGGCCGCTGCAGCCGACACCGCAGGTGGTGCGGGCGTTCGACCCGCCGGACTCGACGTGGGGCTCCGGGCATCGTGGGGTCGATCTGGCCGGCGCGGTCGGCCAGGTCGTGCGCACCGCGTTGTCGGGCCGGGTCACGTTCGCGGCCCGCCTGGCCGGTCGCGGCGTCGTCGTGGTCGACCACGGGTCCACGCGTACGACGTACGAGCCGGTCGTCGCGTCGGTGAAGGTCGGTGACATCCTCGCCCGCGGGCAGCCGATCGGCAGCCTCGAGCTCGCGGGATCCCACTGCTTCCCGCGGGCGTGCCTGCACTGGGGGTGGAGGCGTGGCGACACCTATCTCGACCCGCTCCTCCTCGTGGGCGGCGGTCCGATCGTGCTGCTACCGCTCTGGCAGGGTTCGCCGGTCCCGCCACCCACGGTCCCGTCCCCGCCGTACGCCGACATCCTGTCGCGGCTGCTCCTCCGATCCCCGCCCTCTTCTCGGCATACCCGGCCGATGGGCAGAGTGGCGGCGCCGGTCGATCCGGCGTGGCACCGGCCGTTGGCGATGCGGCCCCTGCTGCTGTGAGCCCGGAGCCGGGCTCACAGCACGACGTACTGGCGCGAGTCGAGGAGCTCGCGCACCGCCTCGAGGTGCCCCGCATGCGTGGCCGTCTCCACCAGGACGTGCACGATCACCGTGCGCGAATCCGGGAACGAGAGCCCGCCTCCGACTCTCGGGGGCCGACCACCCAGTCGCCGTTCTCACCGTCGCCGTTCCACCCTCGGGCCAGAGGTTCACCGGCTCTCCGGCCACCACCAGCTCGAACCAGGCGCCGGCTCAGGCGCGGGGATGCGCCTGTCGGTAGGCCTGCCGCAGCCGGTCGGTGCTGACGTGCGTGTAGAGCTGCGTGGTCGCCAGGGAGGCATGGCCGAGCAGCTCCTGGACCGACCGGAGGTCGGCGCCGCCTTCGAGCAGGTGGGTGGCCGCCGTGTGCCGGAGCCCGTGCGGCCCGATGTCCGGGGCACCCGGCACGTCCGAGATCCGCCGGTGCACCACGGTGCGGACCGCCCGCTGGTCGATCCGGCCACCGCGCGCGCCGAGGAACAGCGCCGGTCCGGCGCCGGGAGCGACCAGCCGAGGTCGGCCGCGGGTCAACCAGGCGTCGACCGCCTCCGCGGCGGGCCTCCCGAACGGCACTGTGCGCTCCTTGCGGCCCTTCCCGACCACCCGCACGACGTTGCGGTGACGGTCCAGGTCGTCGATGTCGAGCGCGACCAGCTCACCCACCCGGACGCCGGTCGCGTACAGCAGCTCGAGCATCGCCGTGTCGCGGATCCCGACCGGGCTGCCGTCGTCGGCGAGGCGGGCGGCGGCCGCGATCAGCTCCAGCGCCTCGTCCTGGCGCAGCACAGGAGGCAGCGTCTGTCGCGCCTTGGGCGAGCGCAGGCTCGCTCCCACGTCGGAGGGGATCCGGCCGGTGCGCGCCAGCCAGGCAGTGAACACCCGCACCGCCGTAGCCCGACGGGCCATGGTCGTCCGGGATCGGCCGGTGACCTGCTGGTGGGCGAGCCAGCTGCGCAGCGTGCGGAGGTCGAGGTCCGACACGTCGCCGCGGCCCATGCGGCCGGCGTGCTCCATGAGGCCGGCGACGTCGGCCAGGTACGCCCGCACGGTGTGTGGAGCGAGGTCACGCTCGGAGACCAGATGCCGCTCGTACTCCGCGAGGACCACTGGCACGTCCCGGGTCGTGCTGGTCATGCCGTCACTGTAGGGCGGCAGCGGGGGGCCACCCACCCGGCTCGCCGCGGCCCCGCGACCGGTCACTCGTTGGCTGCCGGGGTCAGTCGCCACCCCCGCTCGGACAGCTCGACGAGGCCGTCGCGGACGAGCCGGCGCAGTGCCGCCTGGACGTCGAGCAGGGCCATTCCGGCGGTGGTCGCGATGGAGTCGACGGGGGCCGGGCTGGCAAGTGGGACGGCGTCGAGCACGCGAGCGTCGCGGGGCGGGACCTTGTCGCGCGGGCGCGAGGGAGCGCGCGGCGGGGTCACCAGGTGAGTGCCCGACTCACCGACGATCTCCAGCACCTCGTCGCCGTAGCAGACCAGCGAGGCGGCACCGCTGCGGATCAGCTGGTGGACCCCCTGGGACTGAGCGCTGGTCACCGGCCCCGGAACACCCATCAGGTAGCGGTTGAGGCGGGTGGCCCAGCTGGCGGTGTTGAGGGCGCCGCTACGAACGGCGGCCTCGACCACGACGGTGCCGCGGGTCAGGGCGGCGATCAGCCGGTTGCGGCTGAGGAACCGACCGCGGGTCGGGGCGCATCCGGGCGGGACCTCCGCGATGACCGCGGACGTGCGGCCCAGATGGTCGAGCAGGTCGTGGTGCGCGGTCGGGTAGGCGCGGTCGGCACCGCAAGCGAGGATCGCGACGTTGGCGCCGTCGACGCTGAGGGCTCCCCGATGGGCAGCCTGGTCGATGCCGAACGCCGCTCCTGATACCACCGGATGGCCGGCCCGGACCAGGGCGCCGGCGATGCCGGCGGCGACCTCGGTGCCGTACGTCGTGGCCGAGCGCGCGCCGACCACCGCCACGGATCGACCCAGCTGGTCGAGCCGGGTCGGTCCCTTGACCCACAGCCCGAGTGGCGGACCGCCCCGCTGATCGAGGAGCTCGACCCGCATCAGGTCGTCGAGCTGCGTCGGCCACTCGTCGTCGCCGGGTACGACGTAGCGCAGGCCGGCCCTCTCCCCCGTCTCGAGCTCGGCCGCAGGGTCGACCCCCCGAAGCCGGCTCGAGACGTCGCGGGCCTCCGGGGACTCCTGGGTGGGGTCGCTGAGCACCTCGCGGAGCTTGACCGCGCCGAGCTGGGCGACCAGCGACGCGATCTTTGGATCCCCCGGCTCCGTCAGCCGGGAGAGCGCGACCCGGGCCAGTCGGTCGTCGTCGCTCACGAGGCCCTCCGGACGACCGTGTCCTGCAGGAGGGCCTCGCCCTGCCGGAGCCGGAACGCGGTGTCGACGTCCGACTCCGTCGGGCGGTCCCGCTCGCGCAGGTCGGCCACCGTCCAGGCCAGCCGATGGACCCGCACCGCACCGCGTCGGCTGAGATGACCGTCGAGGACCTCACGCTCCAGGCGCGCCGCACCCGCGTCGGGCAGCGGCCACTCGCGGGCGAGGATCGCGCTCGGCACCTGGGAGTTCAGCCGCCACTCACGCGTGGCGTACCGGACCTCCTGGCGCTCGCGAGCCGAAGCGACCCGCTGGCGCACCTCCAGAGAGCTCTCGCGGCCCGCGCCCGGCAGTGGCGTGTCCTCGCTCGTCGGTGGCAGCACGTGGCGCAGGATGTCGATCCGGTCGTGCACCGGACCGGTGACCTTGCGCGAGTAGTGATGTCGCTGCTGCTGGGTGCAGGAGCAGCGGTTGGACGCGCGGACCGGTGTGTACTCGCCGCAGGGGCACGGGTTGCACGCCATCACCACCATCCCGCGCGCGGGATAGGTGGCCG
>NZ_DASXQG010000046.1:0-100493 GCF_036493135.1 Nocardioides sp.
GGAGGATCCCGATCTCGCACCGGTGTTGGGTGTCCGCGAGGTCGGCGGCATGGTCGAGCAGCTCACCGCCCGACAGCTCGTCAACCTCCACCACATCCATGTGGTCACTCTGGCATGACCCACCGACAGACCGACCGCCCACAACCCCTTCTCCACAAGGGATCCGGTCACGAACAGGTCACGATCACGAGAGCGTCAGATCGGTCGCACGATGATGCGCGCGCCCGGGGTCTCGTCCGGCGCCGTGTGTCGCTTGCTCGCCAGGATCCGCTCGACGCGTACGTCGTCAGCCTCGACGCGGACACCGGTCCGCTGCCTTTCACCGAGAACGCCCTCGAGCGCGTCGATGGTCGACTTGATCAGGTTGTCGAGGTCTGGCTCGTTGCGGCCGAGTTGGTCGGGCGCCAGCCGGAAGTCGAGCTCTATGAAGACGCGCGGGTTCGCGGAAACCACCTGCCCAGAGAGCGCGACGCGCACCGCGTCCTTCCAGCGTCGCTCGTTCTCGGAGCCGCCGTAGCCGGTCGGACGACCGATGACTTCCGTCGTGATGCCGTCCGCCGCCACGGCGCGCTTGACCAAGCGCACCGCGTGCGTCGGCGGAGGCGGGGCGACGATGTAGCCCTCGGCCAGTGAGCCGTACGCCTGGAGCGCCCCCGACCGGTACTGCCACCGCCGTGCACCGCTCGTCGGTGGCCTCGGGGTAGAACACGGTCGCGGTGCCGAAGGACTGGGTGAAGTGCTGGACCCGGTCGGGGTGCTTGTGGAGCAGGAAGCCGAGGTCCCGTGCGGGGACGTGGGTGGTCGAGACGGTGAGCAGCACGCGGACAGTCTGCCTGCCAGGTTTCCCGCGCGCCGTCGGTTATCGGCAGCTGATTCCCAGGCAGTCCCCTGGCCGGGATGGCTCATCGACACCGGGGTCACGTGGTCCTTACGGTGTGGCCGTCCCTGGGGTTCCCGTCCGGGGGCGCGCGCCCCGCGGTCCTTTCGACGTGCCCGGACCGCGGGGCGCGCGAGTGCGTTCGGGCGAGCTCCTCGGACTCCGGACTAGGATCCGGTCATGGCGGGGTCGGTGAGGGTGACGCCCCGGCAGGACGTCAGGTTCTGCCGCTCTGTCGACGACGTCACGATCGCCTACGCCGTCCACGGCTCCGGGCCGCCGCTGGTCATCGACTCCTGCTGGCTCAGCCACCTGCAGTACGACTGGGAGAGCCCGGTCTGGCGGCACTACCTCACCGAGCTCGGGAAGATCGCCACCGTCATCCGGTTCGACGAGCGCGGCCACGGTCTGTCCGACCGCGACGTCACCGACCACTCCCTGGAGCTGCGGCTCGCCGACCTGGAGGCGGTCGTCGACGACGTGGGGGTCGAGCGCTTCGCGCTCCTCGCGATGGCACAGGGCGGTCCCGTCACCATCGAGTACGCCGCGCGTCACCCCGAGCGGGTCGCCCGGCTGATCTTCTACGGCAGCTACGCCGGGGTCGACTCGGTCCGGACCTCCAAGCAGGACCGCCTGCTCGACGAGACGTTCACCAACCTGATCCGCGTGGGGTGGGAGCAGCCGACCCCGGAGTTCCGCCGGGTCTTCACCTACCAGATGATCCCCGGCGCCACCGAGGAGCAGATGGGGTGGCTCGACGAGCTGCAACGGCGAGCCGTCAGCGCCGAGGTCGCCGTCGAGGCACGGCGGCAGCGTGGCCGGGCGAACGCCGCGCACCTGCTCGGCGCGCTCGACGTACCGACGCTGGTGCTGGCCTCGCTCGGTGACCGGATGAACCCGTTCATCTACTCGCGCTACCTGGCCAGCGAGATCCCCGGAGCCCGCCTGGTCGCCCTGGAGAGCGAGAACCACATCGTGCTCGAGGACGAGCTCGCCTGGCCGGTGTTCCTGCGCGAGGTCACCGACTTCCTGGCCGAGGACGAGGCCGCAGTCCCGTCGTTGCCCGGGGGGCGCGACCTCCGCGAGGTCCTCTCCGGGCGGGAGGTCGAGGTGCTCGCCCTCGCCGCCCAGGGGTACGACAACGCCGCCATCGCCGCCGAGCTCACGCTCAGTGTCCGCACGGTCGAGCGGCACCTCCAGAACACCTACGAGAAGCTCGGTCTCCGCGGCAAGTCCGCTCGCGCCGGCGCCGTCAGCCGCCTCCTCGCCGCCGGGTGAACTACCCAGTCGTACGCCGCGCGCCGTAGGCGATAGATGGGTGGATGTACCGATGTGACCCCCTCATCGCTCCTTCTAGCGTCTCGGATCGAGAGCGAGACCAACCGAGGGGGAACCTTGACCACCACGCAGCACAACACCGACACCGCCGACGCCGACACCGCCCTGAAGGCGCGCCATCGGGCGATGTGGGCGCTCGGCGACTACCACGCCGTCGCGACGGAGATCATCCCGGACCTGGGCCCGGTGCTCGTCGAGGCCGCACACCTGGGGCCGGGCGATCACGTGCTCGACGTCGCCGCCGGCTCCGGCAATGTCGCGATCCCGGCCGCCGCCGCCGGGGCGCACGTGATCGCGAGCGACCTCACGCCCGAGCTGCTCGACCAGGGTCGCGCCGACGCCGAGGCGGCCGGAGTGAACCTCGAGTGGCACGTGGGCGACGCCGAGCACCTGCCCTTCGAGGACAACAGCTTCGACGCCGTCACCTCCTGCGTCGGCGTGATGTTCGCACCGCACCACCAGCAGGCCGCCGACGAGCTGGTCCGGGTCTGCCGGCCGGGCGGCCGGATCGCGCTGATCGCGTGGACCCCGGCCGGGTTCATCGGGCAGCTGTTCGCCACCATGAAGCCGTTCGTGGCACCGCCGCCGCCCGGAGCCCAGCCCCCGCCGCTGTGGGGCGACCTCGCGCACGTGCGCGAGCTGCTCGGCAACCGGGTGACCGACCTCCAGGCGAGCCAGCAGCTGCTGCACGCCGAGAGCATGGCCGACCCGGTGGCGTTCCGGGAGTACTTCAAGACCAACTACGGCCCGACGATCGCGGCGTACCGCGGTCTGGCGGACGACCCCGCTCGCACGGCGGAGCTCGACCAGGCCCTGGTCGACCTCGTCGAGCGGTTCCGGACGCCGGACGGCGGGATCGGCTGGGAGTACCTCCTGCTCGTCGCCACCGTGGTCTGACCGCTCGGCACCATTCCGACACGCCGCATCAGGTCCGACGATCTCGTCGCCGCCCACGATCCAATGGTCATGGCCCGGCGACGTATGAGATCGCCGGGCCTGATGCGTCTTCAGGCCCGTGAGTAGATCTCGATCGCAGTGAGCAGTGCGACCTTGACCTCGGGATCTGCGAACGACGCGCGCACGGCCGTGGCCGCCAGGTCGGCGACGCCGGACGCGTCGAGGTCGAGCAGGCGGGCCGCGATCTGGTACTCCTGGTTGAGGCTGGTGCCGAACATCGACGGGTCGTCGGAGTTCACCGTGATCATCACGCCGGCGTCGCGGAACGCCCGGATCGGGTGCTCGTCCAGGTTCGCCACCGCCTTCGTCGCGACGTTGGACGAGGGGCAGACCTCCAGCGGCACCCCGCTCCTGGCGAGGTAGTCGAGGAGCTGGGGATCCAGGGCGGCCGAGGTGCCGTGCCCGATCCGTTCGGCGCCCAGCAGGCGCAGCGCGTCCCAGACGGTCTCCGGGCCCGTCGTCTCGCCCGCGTGCGGCACGCTGTGCAGGCCGACTCGCCGAGCCGCGTCGAAGTGCGGCTTGAACTGTGCGCGGGCGACCCCGATCTCCGGACCACCGAGCCCGAAGCCGACGAGGGCGTCGACACGGTGGTTGGTCGCGAACGACAGGGTCGCGTCGGCTGCGGGCATCCCGCTCTCGCCGGGGATGTCGTAGATCCAGCGCAGGACGATGCCGAAGTCGCGCTCGGCCGCGATCCGGGCATCCTCGATCGCCTCGGTGTACGCCTCGATCGGTATCCCGTGGTCAGGGTCGTCGGGCAGCACCGAGGTGTACGGCGTGCAGGTCAGCTCGGCGTACCGGACCTGCTGGCTCTCGGCCAGCTCCCGGGCCACCTCGTAGGTCAGGTAGCGGATGTCGTCGTCGGTGCGGATCAGCGAGACGACAGCAAGGTAGACGTCGACGAAGTGCGCGAAGTCCCGGAACTCGAAGAAGCGGCGCAGCTCGTCGGTGTCGACCGGGACGACGCCGGGGTGACGCATCGCGAGCTCCGAGACGATGGCGGGTGAGGCCGACCCGACATGGTGGACGTGGAGCTCGGCCTTGGGCAGTCCAGCGATGAACGACGACAGATCCACGGCCCGAGTCTGTCAGCCGCTCAGCCAGTAGATCGAACCGACCACGGCCGCCGGCAGGAACGCGAGCAGCAGCCACGGCGTCAGCACCGACTTCTGGTTGATCAACCGGACGCCGGCCATCGCCATCAGTCCGACGACGCAGGAGATGCCGAGCAGCCCAGGTCGTGCCCCCGCTCGGTCCACCGTCCCGGACAGGATCGCCATCCCGGTGGCGAACAGGGTGCAGACCGTCAGCACCAGCGCGGACGCCACCCAGCGTTGGACCCGCTCGACCTGCACCGTGAGCCCCCGGGTTCACTTGAGAGCGGCGAGGACGGCCTGGGTGGCGACCGCGGGGCTGGGCGGGCTCCCACCCTGGAGCTTGCCGTTGATGTAGATCGTCGGGGTCCCGTTGACGTGGTCCCTCGACATCTGGTCGGTCGCGTTGAGCACCCACTGGTGGTACACGTTCCCGTTGATCAGCGGCGTGACCTGCGCCTTGTTCGCGCCCGCCTGAACCGCCCAGTCGATCAGGGTCGAGTCCGGGACTCCGGCGCTCCCCTCCGCCGGCTGGTTGGCGTAGGCGAGGGTGTGGAACTTCAAGAAGGCGTCCGGGCCGGCGGTGCTGAGCACGGCCATGGCCGCGTTCAGGGCTCGGCTCGAGTAGTTCGTCGTCGAGGAGCGGTCGAGGAAGGCGACCATGTGGTAGTCCACCTTGGCCCTGCCGTCGGCAATGGCTTCCTGGACCTGCGAGCCGGCCACCTGCTCGAACGACTTGCAGATCGGGCACTGCAGGTCCTCGTAGAGCTTGATCGTGGTCGGCGCCGAGCTCTTCCCGATCACCACGTTGTAGGTGCCGGTCAGGTTGTTCGGGGTGCCGCCGGGGTCGATGGCCTCACCGGTCTTGTCCTTGTTGCTCTGCACCACGACCATCACGACCGCGATGATCGCGATCGCGACCACAACGGCCCCGACGACGAGCAGGTTCCGCAGGCGCTCTCGGCGCTGCTGCTCCCGCATCAGCGCCTGGGCGCGCTCAGACTTCGACTGCTGACTTGTCTTGTTCGCCATCGGCGAGCCTCTCGTGGTGCGGAAAAAGCAGGTTGTCCAGGGCAAGGCGGGTCCGTGGCCACACGATCAACCACGCGCAGCAGATCAGCAGCCCGACGTCGCGCGCGATGTCGATGGCGTACTGACGTTGCGGGTTCGCGGGAACACCGTGGCTGCCGAAGCAGCCGCAGTTGATCTCCAGGCCGCGCGCCCAGGCCGCGGAGATGCCGATGATGAACGCGATGAAGAACAGCGCGGCCAGGATCGCGAACGCGCGGGTGAGCAGCCCGAGGAGCAGCGCGGCACCGATGACCAGCTCCACGGTCGGAAGGGCGTGGCCGACGGTGGGCACGATCGACTCGGGGAGGATCTGGAACGCCCGGACCTGACGGACGTTCCCGGCGGGGTCGGGGAACTTCGACAGTGCGGCGACGATGTTGACGACGCCGACGATCAGGCGCGCGAGTACGCCGACCCATTGCCTCACGATGGTCCAGCCTACGAAATGGTCCTGAGTGAAGGCTGAGCGACTCACCCGCCGATTCGGCCGCTTCTGGGTAGGGTCATCTGCTGTGAACGACCGCCTTGTCTGGATCGACTGCGAGATGACGGGGCTGGACTATGTCTCCGACGCGCTGATCGAGATCGCGTGTGTCGTCACCGACTTCGACCTGAACCCCCTCGGCGAGGGCGTCGACCTGGTCATCAAGCCACCCGCCGAGGCCGTCGAGCAGATGGACGACTTCGTCCGTTCCATGCACGAGAAGTCCGGTCTGCTCACCCAGCTCGACAGCGGGATCACGTTGGAGGAGGCCGAGCAGCAGGTCCTCGCCTACGTGCGCGAGCACTGCGCCGACGGCACTCGGCCGCCCCTCGCCGGCAACACGGTCGCCACCGACCGCGCGTTCATCGCGCGCGACATGAAGGACCTCGACGCGTTCCTCCACTACCGGATCGTCGACGTGTCGTCGATCAAGGAGCTGTCGCGGCGGTGGTACCCGCGGGTGTACTTCGCCTCTCCGGCCAAGCGCGGGAACCATCGCGCCCTGGCCGACATCCTCGAGAGCATCGAGGAGCTGCGGTACTACCGAGCCGCGATCTTCGTGCCTGCACCGGGCCCCGAGAGCGCCGAGGCGAAGGCGCTCGCCGACGAGCACGGCGGCTCTCTCACCGGTCTCGCGGCCGACCGCCCCGATACCGGATCGGCGCCGTAGGTGCCCTACAATTCCTCACTGGCCCCGGCACAGCATCGACGCCGTCCGGGGCTCCATGGTGGGTGTAGCTCAGCTGGTAGAGCACCTGGTTGTGGTCCAGGTGGTCGCGGGTTCAAGTCCCGTCACTCACCCCATGTCTGGACGCCGGGGATCTCGGCGTTGGAGTAGTGCGGGTTGGTGAAGGGGAAGTCGCTGGTCACCCAGCGACCGAGCGCGTCGTACACCCGCGGGTAGAAGCCCTCGGCGTACGCATCCGGGGTGACCCACCAGCTGACGTCGACGTCGTGCTCCGCCAGCTCCGCGGACAGCGGCGTTCGAGCACCCACCGGATAGAGATAGCAACACCCGAGGTAGCGGCCGGCGTCGTCGGTGAGGACGAACGTGAACGACTTGCCGTCGCGGAACTCGCACTCGTGCCAGACCAGGTCGACGTAGTTGAAGTCCTCGGTGACGGGTTCGGTGGGCCAGCCACCGCCTCGGGTACGCCGGATGAGCTCGAGGCCGGCGTTGATCCCGGCTACGTCGTCCCGCAGATCGGCCCGGGTGATCGCATGCGCCCGGACACCCTCGTGGGCCAGCTCGGTGGGAGCCTCGAAGTCGTCGGGCAGCGGGAGTCGCCTGATCAGGTTGCGATAGTCCATCGGTCTCTCCTCCTCTCGACCGTAGCCGAGGAGGACGAGACACGAGCGTCAGCCGGGGATGTGGCCGAAGTTGCCCTTCTGGAAGTCCTCGTAGGCCTGGAGCACCTCGGACTTGGTGTTCATCACGAACGGGCCGGCCCAGGCGATCGACTGACCGATCGGCTTGCCGCCGACGACGATCACGTCCAGCTGGGGCGAGCGGCTCTCTTGGGTGCCATCCGCGGCGATCGTCAGGAAGTCGCCGGCGCCGAGCACCGCGGACTGGCCGGTGTGGATCGGCCGCGCGTCGGTGCCGACCGAGCCGTGGCCGTTGAGCACGTAGACCAGGGCGTTGAAGTCCTGGTTCCACGGCAGGTCGAACCGCGCCCCGGGCTCGATCGTCGCGTGCACGAGTGCCATCGGGGTGTGCGTCGAACCGGGGCCGGCCTGCGACCCCACGGTGCCGGCGATGACGCGGACCAGCGCCCCCGCGTCGTACGACGTGAGCAGCGCGACCTGGTTGGACCGGATGTCCTGGTACTTCGGCGCGACCATCTTCTCGTCGCGCGGGAGGTTCACCCAGAGCTGGATGCCGTGGAACAGCCCACCGGACTGCACCAACCACTCGGGCGGGGTCTCGATGTGGAGGATGCCGGAGCCGGCGGTCATCCACTGGGTGTCGCCGTTGGTGATCGAGCCGCCACCGCCGTGGGAGTCCTGGTGGTCGAAGACGCCGTCGATCATGTAGGTAACGGTCTCGAAGCCGCGGTGCGGGTGCCAGGGCGTGCCCTTGGGCTCACCGGGCGCGTACTCCACCTCACCCATCTGGTCCATCATCACGAAGGGGTCGAGCAGGCTGAGGTCGATGCCCGCGAACGCACGGCGTACCGGGAAGCCCTCTCCCTCGAAGCCCTGCGGCGCGGTCGTCACCTGCCAGACCGGGCGCGGCTGGTCGCCCAGACCGGGCTCCGGCAGACGGCTGAGGGTGGTCAGGTCGTCGACGGTCACTGCGGGCATCGGGCCCACCTCCATGCTTCTGGCACCTGTCTGGCGCTGTGCCCGGACCAACGGTAGTTGAATCTTGAATATTCCGCACCGCCCCCACCCGCCGGCCTCGCGAGGAGCTCGAAGCCGATTGGGAGGGTACGTCGCGCGCTGGTAACCTTGACCGCGCTTCCACGGCACGCGCCATTAGCTCAATTGGCAGAGCAGCTGACTCTTAATCAGCGGGTTCGGGGTTCGAGTCCCTGATGGCGTACTCATCGGCCAGACGGCTACCTCCTGGCGTCGGCGCGGGCGGCACGACCGCCGGCCACATGACCCGATGAGGCGACGCGCCGATCCAGCCATCCACCGCCTCACGCGCGACTTGCCGACCCCCAGCAATCCCTGCGGCTTCAAGTCAGCCGATCACACACCCGGACTCCGGAAGCAGAGTGCTGCATCGTGAAACCAGGTATGAGTCCCAGCCAGTCGCCACCGGGCGGGCTGGCCATTCAGCACGAAAGGCCGAGCCGATGAACACTCCAACCATCCGACACACGCCGGTCGCGACCAGTGTTCTGGAGCGAGTCCGCAGCGACTCCGCCTACGGCGCATTCGTGCTGCTGTACATCGGGTATGTCGTGCTCCCGTTGTGGATGGGAATCGACAAGTACGCCAAGGTTCTCACCGACGACTGGCCCGGCTACCTGGCTCCGTGGATCGTAGACCTGCTCCCGTTCTCCGCGCAGACCGCGATGTACGTCGTCGGAGCGGTGGAGATCCTGGCGGCTGTGCTGGTCGCGATCAAGCCGCGTTATGCCAGTTTCGTCGTTGCGGCTTGGCTCGCCGGCATCATCATCAACCTGCTGACCTACTCCGGCTTCTACGACGTGGCACTGCGCGACTTCGGACTGCTGATCGGCGCCCTCGCGTTGGCCGCCCTCGCGGCACGCTACGACTCGCCGTGGACCCGGCGCAGCCGCTCGCGCGCGGCCATCTGAGGACTTCAGTGGATGAGACCGTCCCGAGATTCGTCGGCTGCAGCCTTCGACCAGGGAGATGGCCTGATGCATGAACGGGACGCCAGAGCCCTGCCGGCTGAGCAGACGCAGCCTGCCTCGCTCGTGGACATGTGCCGCGCGATCCGCGACCGTCGAGTCAGCTCGGTCGAACTGGTGACGGAGGCAATTCGCTCGCTCCAGGATTGGCAATCGATCACCAACGCTGCCAGTCAGCTCTTCGCGGAGGAGGCATTGCGCGCCGCTCGCGCCCTTCCGGACCGGCCCGCTGGTCCACTGCATGGCATACCAGTGCTGGTCAAGGAACTCTTCGATGTGGCCGGGCACGAGACCACCGGTTGCAGCGAGGCCTTCCGTGGCAACGTCGCATCAGAGGACGCGTACATCGTGACGCAACTGCGCGCGGCCGGCGCGATCATCGTCGGCAAGGCCAACATGCACGAGTTGGCGGCGAGCGGGACGAACCACATCTCCGCCTGCGGCGCGACCCGTAACCCGTGGGCACCGGACCGGATGACCGGAGGATCGAGCGGAGGCTCAGCTGCTGCAGTGGCGACGAGGAGCGTCCCGTTCGCGCTTGGTACCGACACCGCCGGCTCGATCAGGGTCCCCTCCTCGTTTTGCGGGACGGTGGGCCTCAAGCCCACGCACGGCCGACTGCCGATGGCCGGATCGATGCCCCTGTCCCCCAGCCTGGGGTGCATCGGCCCGATGGCCGCGTCGGTCGAGGATGTCGCATGGGGCTATGCCGCGCTCGCGAACGAGCAGAATCAGTTGGCGACGCCGACGGCGGCGTCCGTCCACGGGCTAAGAATCGGCAGGGTCCGGAATGGCTACTTCTCCGCGCTCATCCACCCTGTGATTCGCGATGCTCTGGACCACGTCGGCGAAGTCCTCACCTCCGCAGGAGCGACACTCGTGGACACAGACCTTCCGGAGATGGAGGGCGCGCTGCACACCTGGGGCAATATCGCCTGGCCGGAGTTCGCGGTCGCATACCCCGACCTGGAGCTCGACCGGGTCGGTCAACAGATCGTCGGGCACTATCGTTACGGGCAGCAACTCGGTCCAAGAGACCGATGTCAGGCCAGGGAGCACGCAACCCGGATCCGCGCAACGTTCGCGACGGCCCTGCACGACGTCGACGCATTGCTTCTGCCGGCCACGGCCTACCCTGCCCCCCGGTTCGACGACGACGAGATCACCGTGGGTACGGCGGAGACCCTGAACGTATATCGTGGCGGACCCGTCTGGTTCACCTGCCCGATCGACATCGCCATGCTGCCGGCGCTCTCTCTGCCCGCCGGCTTCGATCCCCAGGGGTTACCCCTCGGCGTCCAGCTTGTCGGAGACTTCGCGGCGGAGTGGACGCTGCTGCGCCTCGGACTGGCATACCAGGAACGCACCACCCATCATCTGGCGATCCCGACTCGCCCCCTCCCGTCTGACGCCGGAGGCCGCCCCGATAGCTGAGACCTGCGACCTGGTCGGCGAGAACAGGGCTTGGCTTTAGGTCGTCTGGGCCCGCACCAGGTCAACGGGACGCCCGTCGCGCTGCCACTTCGCGGTACTGCACGGGCTAGCGGTTGCATCCTTGGATAGCGCGTCCAACTGGTCAGCCGCTCCAGTGACGGCGGTGGCTGCCTGGCATCGCCAGGATGATGAAGTGCTTGGCCTTCCAGGGAAGTCGCCGATAGATCGGCACGAAGAAGTGCTTCCAGAAGAGCACCTGTGGCGTCCGAGGCCCGACCGTGGGCGGCCGGCCGAGATACTGACGGGCCAAATTCGCCTGGACGTCTTCGAGCAGATACTTCTGGGAATTCGTTCGGAGCCACAAGAAGAAGCCGGTCATGACTGTCCCGCAGCCACGAGGCCGTTCTGCGCCGCCAGCGCCATGGGCTCGTTGAGCGCGCCCATGGCCGGTGAGTAGACGTTCTCCATCCAGGCGATGTCATGCAATGTCAGACCCTTGCGAGCTGCCATCGCGAGGAAGTCGCACCGTTCCTTCACTCCCTCGCCGCCAACGATCTGGGCGCCGATCAGCTTGAGCGAGCCCGGTTCGGCAAGGAGCTTCACACGGATCTTCTTGAAGTCCGGGTAGTAGCGGGCACGGGAGATGCCTTCCGCGACCCCCAACACGAATGGGAGCCCGAGCGCGCCAGCCAGCGCCTCGCCGAAGGACACGCCACCGATCATCCAGTTGCCACCGACCAGCCCCCACGGCACGTAGACCGGCGAGTAGCGCCGCAACTTTCCGGCCGCGCCGCTGCCGGCAACCTTCCCTTGGGCGTAGGCATGGCTACCCGACAGGCCTTGGACCGGCACCCCAGTGGTCCCCTGAGGAACCTCGACGCAGTCACCAGCGGCAAACACCCCGGGTGCGGAGGTCTGCATGTGATCGTCCACGATGATCCCACCGGTCGAGCCGAGCTTGATCCCCGCCTGCGCGGCCAGACGGTTGTTGGGGAGCTTCTTCGCGCCGATCACGACCATGTCGACAGGGATGTCACCGTCGGACGTCACGACGGCGTGAACTCGCTCCGTGCCCAGGAAGGCCTTGACCTCCGTGTTCAGATGCATGTGGACGCCGAGCTCGCGCCACGAGTCCTCGACCGGAGCCATGATGTCGGGGTCGGCGATCTCTGCCATGGCCCACGGGTGGGGGTCGACCAGATGTGTCTCAATGCCCCGATGCGCCAGCGCTGTCGCCATCTCGACACCGATCGGCTGGGCTCCCGCTATCACCGCGCGTTCGACGCTGTCGAGGGCCTCGTCCCAGCGTTGCGCCGCGCGTATGTCTCTCACGTAGTACAGGCCATTGAGATCGGCACCCGGGATGTCTGGTCGCTCGTACTCGAAGCCGGTGCCGAGGACAAGCCGGTCGAACCGGACGGCGGGCTGGCCGGGCACTTCCACGGTTCTGTCTTCGAGACTGATCGCGCTCACTACCGTCTCGTAGTGGATCTCGAACCCCTGCGCCTCGTAGTGGTCTTTACCCAGCAGGATCAGCCGGTCGAACGAGTCGATCTCCTTTCCATGCACGTACGGAATACCGCACGGGCTGTAGGCGACGTCCTGCAGCTCGGTGAAGACCACGACACGAGCGTCCGGGTCCACCTGCTTCGCGGCGCCAGCGGCGCCCATTCCGGCAGCGCTTCCGCCGATGACCACGATCGTGCTCGTCATCGCCCGTCCCTTCCTTGCACATCGGCCCCGCATCAACGTGGTGGCCGGGCCCGATACCGAAGCCAGACCGGTCACGCCTCTCCACAGTGTGTGTCCTGGCGCTACCAAGTACTATACGACACTTTTGTTCACTATTAAACACGGCCCTGACGACTCGCAGCGGGCCGAGACGTCGCCTTGGAACTCCAGGTAGAAGGAGAGCGTTGGGGCCGATCCACTCCGCGCTCTGCACCGCCCGTGCGTCTTGCCGAGCGGCAGCAACCTCCGCGGGTCCAACTCGGCCGATCAGGCACCGAGACGCCGCAGGCACCGTGCTGCATCGTGAGAGTGACATGGGTCCCAGCTGTCACCGCAGGTGCCGGGCCGGCTGGCCGCCTCGCACCGAAAGGCCGATGCCATGACCATCCGAGACAAGCCGCCGACGACCGCACGTGCGGCACTCGGGAGCAGGGTCACACCCCGTGGCGCGATCCGATGAAGGTGTACCGGGCCATGTGGTGGGCCGCCGTGGCCGGGATCCTCCTGCTCGGCCTGGGTGTCGGCCTGCGCTTGCCCCCGCCGGCGTTGCTGGCTGTGTTCCTCGGCTCCGGCGGCCTCTGTGCCGTCGCGATCCTCTGCCTCGCCTGTCGCCACGGCAGTCACACGGCCAGTCGCCGCATGCGGATCGTCGCGACCAGCGCTGTGCTCGGGGGCGCCACAGCGGTCAGCCTCGTCGGCTTCTGGGACCTTCTGGGTGCCGGCGTGCTCGCGTTGGTTCTCTTCTTCTCGCTCTGCTCCCCGGCTGCGCTACGTGCCTGTCGGCGTGGGTGGCGCTCGGTTCACCGTTCATCGGCAGCGCGTCTGGAGACGTTGGCCCTGACCGATGAACAGCTGTCCGGGGGCTGGCAGACGAGCTCCAGGGCCTTGCGTCGACGTACCTCGCCGGCACAGAAGGTGGCCGTCGTCGAAGAGCGGCAGACCTATCTGGAGGAGTTCGAACGACGGAACCCGAGTGGGTTCGCAGCCTGGCTCACGTCTGGTTCTGGAGTTTCGGACGACCTGATGCCCTACCTGGGCAAAGCCGGTGTCGAGCACGCCACGATCAACTGGGACGAGCTGACCCGGGGGCGAGATTGATACGCACGCGGTCTTGCCCGCGAAGGACCACCACCCATAGCGATACGCGAGGAGTTGCGTCATGTCCAGCAGCCAGAGACTCTCCATCCAGAAGGTCGACCCGTCGGCATACGAGGCGGTGCGTGGTCTGGAGCAGTACGTCCGAGCCGGGGACCTCGAGCCGGGACTTCTGGAGCTGGTCAGGATAAGAGCCTCGCAGCTCAATGGATGCGCCTATTGCCTCGACATGCACAACCGTGACGCCCGCGCGGCGGGCGAGAGCCAGCGCCGCCTTGACGTCCTCTCGGCGTGGCGGGAGGTGCCGGATCTGTTCAGTGAGCGGGAGGTGGCGGCGCTTGCGCTCACCGAAGCGGTCACCCGTATGTCCGAGGAGGGAGTCTCCGACCGATTGTGGGAGGACGTCGCCCGGCACTACGACGAGAAGCAGGTCGTTCGTCTGCTGGTAGCCATCGCCACCATCAATGTGTGGAACCGCCTCGCCGTGAGCGTCCACCAGGACCTGGCGGAGAGAGCCTAGTCGGGTCGGTGCGTTCGGGTCCGATCGGCGACCCGAGCCGCGGCGACGACGCCGACCGCCAGTGCGGTACCCGAGGTGTGGCCGACGTGAGTGAGATCGACGAGGGTGTCGTCCATTTGGCGGCTGGAGCCAGGAGGCGTTGGTCGCTCACAAGGGTTTCGAGGGGCCCCGCGCCCAGCACCACAGCAGAGCGCTCCTCGCCGCGGATCAGGTCCCGCACGGTGGTCGGGCTGGTCGCGAGGAGCTGGGGTCCCGGCACTGTGATCTCCGGCTCAGCCGACGCTGATGACGAGCTCGGGGCTGTGCCGCAACGTGTTCGAGACATAGCAGACTCGCTCGGCCTCGGAAAGGAGTCCCTGGAGTACCGCACGAGGGGTGCTGGAGCTGATCGAGGCCGCGATGCGCTCGAACTCGAGCCCGTGGTAGGTGCCGACGACGCTCACGTCCAGGTCTGGTAGTTCGACGCCACGCCTCCTGGCGACGAACGCCACGGAAAGGGCGATGCACGAGGCGACCGATGCCAGCAGCAGGTCGGTCGGCGCAGGGCCGGTGCCGGTGCCACCATGGGTCTCGGGCTCGTCGACGACGATCTCGAACCCGTCGATGTCGGTGACAGCCCGCATCCCGCCGCTCCAACGGGTGCGCACGGTGCGATCGTTCATGGCCCGCGCCTGATCAGCCGGAGACGTCGGATGCCAGGGCCCTGAGGGCTGCGCGAAAACACTCGACGGGAGCCGTGGCCACGCCAGCGCCGATCTGGCCGACGCCGGAGCTCGCGTGCAGAATTCCGGTCGTGACCTTGGGCGTCGTGTCCAGCTCGACCACGCGCCGTACGTCGACCCCGAGGGGCGTTCCCCGGTAGTTCCGGGTGGGGAGCTTGAACCGAGTGCTCTCCGCGGCGCAGATCGACGCCATCCGTTCGGTCATCTTGGCCGCGTCAGCCATCCCGCCCGGGAGAAAGCCGGCGACTGCCGGCGAGCCGGCAGCGGCCGCGCCTCCGAGGCCCACCAGCTCGAGGATCGCGCTGTCCCCGATGTCGGGGGCACTGGTCTCAGGACCGTAGTCGGGGTAGTACATCGCCTCCTCGACGGCCGGTGCTGCGCCGATGAAGACCTCGTCCGAGCCGCCGAGCCGAATACCGTACGACGTTCCGTTGCGGCACATCATCGTGACGATGCTCGAGCCATCGACCTGTTCGGCCCACAGCGCCGTCGACTTCGCGGCTGCCATGGCCAGGTTGAGGAAGAACAGGTGGTTCCCGGACAGGTACTGCGCCATCGGGACCCGTCCTGCGTCCGGAAGGGCCGCGAGCTGTGGCAGCAGGTTGCGGATCATCAACGTAGTCGTGCCCTGCGTACGCATGTGCACGTCGTCGCCGATCTGGACGCCCTGGGCGGCCAGGGCGAAGATGTCGATCGGGCCGGACGAGTCCAGGACCTGGCGCAGCATCGGGCCTGCGACGTCGTGCAGGAACTGCAACCTGGCGATGGCCGCCGGGGTCTCACGGCCGAACCACGCGGTCTCCCCCGGTCCCTGGTTGATCGGCGCGAAGGCCCGTGTCCCGCCGTCCCGGTTGTCGACCGCGAACACCGGTGCCGACGGGCCGATCGCGCTTGCCATCGGCATCACGGTGTCGTACCGGTACGCAGGCTGGAGTCGCACCTTGCCGTCGGAGAGGATCCGGTCCGCCTGCTCGATGGTCTCCGCCCAGCCTTCGGCGACGGTTGCGGCCCGCATCGAGCGTCGCAGCGGATCGCAGACCTGTGCCCATTCGATCTCTGGTCCGCAGTGCAGCAGCGTCCGGCCGGACACCTCCGGGATGAGGGACTCGGCCGAGGCGATGTCCACCAGGAGTGGGACGCTCTGGTCGAGGCGACGCACCGCTTCGGCGTTGGCCTTGTCGATGGCGGCGGCCCGCCGCCCGTAGAGCTGTTCCAGGTCGTCGACGAGGTCGAGCTGTCCGTCGGCCGGGATACGCCAGTCCACGTGTTGCACCGAGGTCGCCTGATCCCTGACGGCCTCGGCGAACAGCGAAAGGCCCATGTTCACCACCGATACCTCGTCCGGCAGCACGGTGACGCGGGTTGACTCAGTCATCAGTAGCCTCCACTTCTCGGGCGGTGAGCCTGGCCTGGTCGAGCAACCGGTGCTCGGCCTCGTCGAGCACCTGCCGTCGCCGCTGCACACCCGCAGCGAGATCGTCGGCCTTCTGCTCACACCGGCCGATCATCGACTCGACCGCCGTCGGGGCAGCCCCGCCGGTGCCCTTCCGACTCTCGATGATCGAGCGAGGATCGAGCGTCGACGTCAGGTCCATGGCCGCGAGTCCCCAAGGCTCTCCCGTCTCGGCGATCGCAGCCTCGTCGAGCATGGCTCCGGTGATGTGCCGGCCGGGTACGCCGTGCCGGCTTGCTTCGCGCACGGTCCGGCCCACCACGTTGTAGGAGCTTCGGTAGTCGACGCCGCACTGTTGGACGATGAACTCACTGAGGTCGGTCGCCTGTGTATAGCCCTCGTCGAGCCCGTGGGCCATCCGCCCGACGTTGACCTCCAGGGTGCGGACGACGCCGGTCATCAGCCGGGTGACCCGGATGGCGAGGTCCAGCGCCCGCGGCACCTCGCCGTAGGCAAAGATCAGGTTGTCGCTGCGCGCGGACGGACTCTTGGCGACGGCGAGGAAGCCGGTCACGCGGCCGATCAGCACCCCCGAGGCCCCGCGCACGATCGATAACGAGTACGGGTTGCGCTTCTGTGGCATCAATATGCTCGACCGGGTGTAGGCGTCCGCGAGGTCGACGAAGTCGAACTCGGTGCTGGACCAGATCTCGAGGTCCTCGGCGAGCTTGCTCTGCGTGGACAGCAAGCTGGACGCGCTGGCCAGCACGTGGATGAGTCCGTCGATCTGCCACATCGCATCTCGGGTGTGCTCGATGACCTCGGCGAAGCCCAACGCAGCGGCAACGAAGGTCCGGTCGTCGAGCAGTCGAGTTCCGTTGACGCAGCCGGCACCCGCGGGACTCCGGTTGATGTCGTCGAACTCGTCCAGCAGCCGGTGCGCGTCGCGCATGGCGGGGTAGGCGAACGACAGCACGTAGTGGCCGAACGTCGACGGCTGGGCCTGTTGCAGGTAGGTCTGGTCGGGCATGAGGGTGTCCACGTGACGGGCCGCCAGGGCCGTGGTCTCGCGGGCGAACCTCACCACTTCGTCGACCAGCGTGAGGAGCTGGTCTCGAACGTAGAGTCGTAACGCGATCCGGGCCGCCTCGCGCCGGGGTCGGCCGGCATGCAGCCACCCCGCCGTCTTGCCGAGGCGCTGGACGAAGAAGCGCTCCCGGGAGTTGTAGGGCTCACCGAACGCGGGGTCATAGGGGAAGTCCTCGACGGCCACCTGCTGCACCTCGAGCAGCAGGCGCAACAGGTCGCGGGCCGCCGCCGCCGGAACGATCTCGCGTCGCAGCAGGTCCAGCACGTGCGCGATATCGGCGAGGTTGAGGCCGTCGTGGAGGAAGGGCGCGTCGGCGTTCTCCAGGGCGAAACCGCTGTCGATCAGCTCTTGGGCGGGGCCGGCCTGAGGCGGGCCGCTGCGCCTCATCGATGGCGTCACGACGCTGCTCCCGTCAGGGCTGTGAGTGCGGCGGCCACTCCCCCGGTGTGCCAGAACACCGCCGGCGTCTCGGCACCCGCGGTCAACAGAGTCCGGAGCAGGGTCATCGCCTTGGCTCCGTAGTAGTCATCCAGCAACAGGCCCTCATGGGCCAGCGCCAGGCGCGCGCTGATCCGATCCTCGGCCGAAGCCACGCCGAAGCCGGCACCCCGGCAGTCGCGGACGTCGACATGGTCGGCGGTGGGTTCCTCGAGACCCAGAGCGGCGGCACCGGCGCGAGAGAGTCGGAGGATCCGGTCTGTCATGCCCTGGGCCGGCCGACTGACACTGGCGCCGACCAGTCGCCACCGGAGACCGCACCCGACCTGCCCGGCAACAAGCCCGGCCTGCGTACCGCCGGAGCCGGTGGCCACCACGACCGTCCGCGGAGCGACTTCGTGGGCGCGACACTGCTCGGCCAGCTCTCGCGCTGCATTGGCGTAGCCGAGTACCCCGGTTGTGGTCGCCCCGCCGCGTGGCACCGCGTAGGGTCGCCGCCCCTCCGCGCGAAGGCTCCTCGCATGCTCCACGACAGCGTCATCGAGCAGGTCGCGCGTCTCGACCACATCGAAGACCAGGTGGGCACCCGCGACGCGCGCCAGCTCGACGTTCGGTGACGGAGGCGAAGGCATCTCGCCCGGGAACAGAAGGTGACAGTCCAGGCCGACCACCCGCGCCGCCATCGCCGCAGCCGCACAGAAGTTCGAGGACGGGCTGCCGGCCGCGACGAAGACGTCGGCCTCTTCGGCGAGAGCCGCGCCGAGCAGGAACTCCAGGGGCCGCGCCTTGTTGCCGGAGATCCCGAAGCCGGTCAGGTCGTCACGTTTGAGGAAGATCGGACCGGCGCCGAGCGCGGTCTCGAGACGCCGGGCACGCACCAATGGAGTCGGCAGCAGCGCGAGCTCGACTCGAGGGAGGGTCATGTCCATGTGCTCTGCTCCACCGACCGCGCGCGCCGAGCTCGGGCGATGACGTCGTCGACCATCCTGCCGGCATCGCCGGGCTCCCAGGACGTCCACTGCTCGCGGTCCTGCTCGGTGACCACACCCTCGGCGACCAACACGTCGAACACCTCGTGGACGTCGCGACTACCCGGCGCGAGGACGTCGTGCATGAGCCGCTGCGCGGCATAGCGTCCCTGTCTCCTGGTCAGCCGGGCGAGCATCTGCTCGGACGCCGCCTGGTCGCCGAGACTGTCGAGGTTGGTCCGCATCGCCTCTGCCTCCACGACCAGACCGGACAGCAGGCGCAGGGTCGTCCCGAGCGCGACTCCGGACAGGAGACACACCTCGGGGAGCGCGACCCACTCGGCCTTCCAGGCACGCCCGTCGCGTTCGTGTCCACCGTCCATTCCCTCGAAGAGCACCGCCACGTTGGCCCGGACCAGGCGCCCCAGGGTGTCCAGGTGCTCGCTGCCCTCGGGATTGCGCTTGTGCGGCATGGTGATGCTGCCGACCGTGTCGCCGGTCGTCGGCTCGCGCAGCTCGCCTATTTCCGGCCGCTGCAGCTCGTAGACCTCGTTGCCGATCCGAGCCAGGGTGCCGCAGATCATCGCCAGCTGTGCCCCGAACTCCGCGAGCCGGTCCCGCGAGGTGAGCCACGAGATGCCGGGGTCGCCCAGCCCCAGCTCGGCACAGAACTCGGCCCGCAGCTCGGCACCGCGCGGCGCGAAGAACCCCAGGGTGCCCACGGCTCCGCCGAGCTGTCCGACCAGCCAGCGAGGACGTCCTTCGGACCACCGCTGAAGGTGGCGCCGGACCTCGTCGGCCCACGAGGCGGCCTTGAACCCGAACGTGATCGGAGACCCTGGTTGACCGTGCGTCCGACCGGCCATCACCGTGTCGCGATGGGTGACGGCCAGCGCGAGGAGCCTTTCCTCGATCGCGCGCAGGTCTCTCCACACCACCGATCCGACGTCACGCATGATCAGTGCGAACCACGTGTCAGTCACGTCCTGGACCGTGGCGCCGACGTACACGTGCCCCCTCGCCGACACGGGCAGGACCTGATGGAGCGCGTTGATCAATCCCAGCATCGAGTGTGAGGTACGCCGGGTCTCGACGGCCAGCAGGTCCAGGTCGAGCTCTTGGACGTGTGCATGAGCGGCGATCTGGGCGGCCGCTCCGTCGGGGATGATGCCGAGTCGCGCCTGGGCAACGGCCAGGGCGGTGATGATGTCCAGCCAGCTCTGCAACCGCGCGCGCTCGTCGAAGACCTCCGCCAGCTCGGGAGTGCCCCAGAGATGGGCGTACTGCTCGGAGTCGCTCAGGCGGGTGCCCACGACGGCTCCCATTCGTCGACCAGGGTCGTCAACGCCTCCGAGATCTGGGCCAGCGAAGCCCCCCACGGCACGATCACTCGACGGTCATCCACCTCGATGTGGCTCTCGAGCAGGCAACACTTGGCCAGGATCGCCCCGGTGCCACCCGTCCTCTTCCACGGACAGATGTCCACCTGCGGGGCACGCTCGCCGTAGAACCACTCGTGGATCTGCTCTGACCTCTCACAACCGATCAGCGTCCACTCGCGCCGGTCGGGATGTTCGTCCAGATAGTCGGTGGTCGCGCCCTCGACGGCCACACCCCCACCGCGGCACGGCAGGAGGTAGCTCTCCGACCGCCGGGACCGCGCCAGAGTGTCGAGCTCGACGACGTCTGGGACCAGCTCGATCGGCGGCAGGTGCTCGGCCAGGGCCAGCACCCGGCGTACCTGGTCGAGCAGCTTCGCCGGGTAGGGCGGCGTCACCTCGCGAACAGTGACCCGAAGCGGCGACGGGTCGATGATGAAGCTCACGTGGCCGTACCTGCCTTGCACCACCACGCCGCGCTTGTCCGGCGCGCCGCTCGCGGCCGCATGCGCGAGCGCGGTCGGGATCGCCGTGTCCACCTCTGGGTCCTCGAGGTAGACGCAGTCGGCGGGACCAACCAGGAGCTGCAGCCCGGTGATGGGTGAGAACAAGGGGTCTCCGGACACTTTGTGCACTGCGGCGACGGCCGTCTGCGAGCCGTTGCGGATGACGATGAACCGGGTTCGGCGATAGGCCTCACGGCCGATGAAGTGCCGCTCGAGCGACTCCTCATCGAGGTCGCACTCGACCGAGGTCACGGCCACGCCGCGATAGGCGCCCGGAACCACGTTGCGCGACGGGGCTCCAGCCAACTCGTTCACGCGGGCTGCCGTTGCAAGGTGAGGTCGCACGTGTCTGCGCGGAGCCCCAGGCGCAGCGTCTCGAGGGCCACCGCCTCCTGGGCCGGGATGTTCGCGAGGTTGACGTCGGGGCCGAAGGCGCGGATCAACCAGGCCTGCTGGTCCTTGTGGGGCGCCTCGAACAGGACCTTGGCAACGCCGCCGCCGCGGACCGCGGCGGTCACGACGTCCTCACGGATCGCTCCGTCCTCCTGATAGATCCCCACGGTCCCGCTCTCTCGACCTTCGGTGATGACCCAGTGGGCGCCGGCGGCGAGATCCGACGCCACCTCCCGAGTCCACTGCTCGGCGGTGAGGATCTCGTCGGGATCCTTGCTCCCCACCTCGGACAGCACGACGAATCGCTGTGCAGCCAGGCGCAGAAGGGCATGCTTGTCATCCAGACTCATGCGCGCGACCCCTCGGGAGACCTCGACGCTGTCGAATCCCACCGCGGCCGCCCACTCGAGACAGGCCTCAGCCCGCCCCTGGGACCAAGCGATTTCGAGGAGCGTTCCACCCAGGCAGGAGCGGACCCCGTGGGTCCTCAACAGCTGGAGCTTCTCGGCCAGCCCGACGTCGAGGTAGGCCGTGCCCCAGCCGAACTTCCACACATCCATATGGGGTGCGGCGGCCGTGAGCGCTGATCGAGTCGACTCAACGGTCAGCCCCTTGTCGAGCACGTGGGTCAGACCCACCGCCCTGGGCTTGGAACTCCGCGCTGGGAGGTTGAGGAACGTCGGTGCAGCCACGTTGCCTATGCTACATGTATCATTCACTTTCCGACAGGCGGGACGCACAGGCGACCTACCAGATGACGCGTGAGGGGCAGCCATGACCACCGGCATCGACGACCCGACCGAACTCGAGGAGCTGGCAGGGTTCCTGCGTTCCCACCCAGCGCTGAGGGCGAAGAACGAGATCAGGCTGGTCAGTGAAGTCCTGGGCGCCGGGAGCTGGGTCCATGGCCCGGGTGACGACGGGGCCGTCGTGGCCGCCGGACCCGGCTCGGGAATGGTCGCAGGGGCCGCCGACCAGGTCATCGCCTGCGGTGAGGCTCTGCTCCCGGCCTTCGTGGCCTCGGATCCCTACGGGGCGGGCGTCGCAGCAGTCTTGGCCAACGTCAACGACCTGGCCGCGATGGGTGCCGTCCCACTGGCCATCGTCGACACCATCGTCGGCAGTCCCGAGCTGGCACGCGAGGTCTTGCGCGGGATGAAGGAGGCCTGCGAGTGGTACGACGTGGCACTCGCCGGCGGACACCTGACCTTGCATGACGGCGCACCTGCAGTGTCCGCGTTCGGGGTCGGTCGCGCCGAGGCCGTGCTGTCCACCACGAACGTGGCCGCCGGCCAGTCACTGGTGGTCGCCGCGTGCACCATGGGGGCGATGCGTACCGACTTTCCGTTCTTCCGTTCATTCGCGGAGCGCGCCGACGAGATGGGCGACGATGTCCGCGTCCTCGCCTCCATTGCGGCCACGGGTGCCTGCGTCGCAGCCAAGGACGTCAGCATGGCCGGCCTCGTCGGTTCGCTGGCGATGCTGCTCGAGTGGAGCCGGCTCGGGGTGACGGTGGACCTGGAGCGACTCCCCCACCCGGTCGACGTTTCGATACACGCGTGGTTGACCTGCTTCCCGGCGTACGCGTTCTTGCTCTGTGCTCCCCCGGGCCGCGAGAACGAATGCATCTCGGCATTCCACGAACGCGGGCTCGAGGCCGCTGCGGTCGGCATCGTCGACGAGTCCGGGCTCGTGGCACTGCAGTCGGGAGGACGTCGGGCCGTCGTGGTCGACCTCGCCGTCACCGGGGTCACTGGCCTGGCCCGGTGACCCCGTCCTCGAGTCGTCGAACCGTCGCCAGCGCCTCGCTCCGGGGCGGTAGGTCGATGCACATGGGTTGGTGCGGGAGCCCCGCGTAGACCTCCGACTCGCCCGCTCTGACCCACCCCAGTCGCCGGAAGAACGCGACGTTGGCGGGCTGGATGTGCGCGACCATGGTCCGCCCGCCGTGAGCCCCCGCGGCAGCCACGGCGTACCTGACCAGCGGACCCCCCACCCCGTGGGTGCGGTACGCCGACAGTACGGCGAGGCGGTCGCCCTGCCATCTGCCGTCGACGAGGTCGAGCGGGAACAACCGAACAGTGCCCACGGCGATCCCGTCGCTGTAGCCCAGCACGGCGATCGTTGACTCCTCGCCGTCCCGGAAGTCCAGGTCGGACCCGGCGAACACCGCTTGCTCGTCGACGAAGACCTGGTGACGAATGGTCAGATGCTCCGTACGTTCGATCGCGGAACGCGCGGGCCGGCATGCGAGTCCGTGGCCGGCCGGCGGCACCGGGTGTCGACTCCGAGCCCGGGCAGCAGGTTCTCCGAGCCCCACCTCAGACCGCATGGGAGACCGGGATCGGACGAGGGCTGATCTGCAGGAGAGCCTGGACACTCTGAAGGCCCGAGCACGCCTGGCACCGGGCACATCCGGCCTTCGCGACATCGGCGGCCATTCCTCGCTCGCTCATGTAGCTGGCGACCTTGCGGTAGATGCGCTCGGTGTACTCCCGGGAGGGTGGCACCACGTCTTCCATGAGGCTGCCGGCCACCGGCCGGATCGGGACGACGAACGGGAAGACGCCGATGTCGATGGCCCGTCGGCAGCCCTCCACCGTGAGCTCCGGGTCCTCGCCCATGCCGAGGATCACATAGGTGGAGACCTGGCCTTCTCCGAAGCGTGCGACGGCGTACTCCCACGTGCGGAAGTACTGGTCGATACCGGTGCGGGCCTTCCCCGGGGCGACCCGCGCGAGGACGTCGGGGTCGAACGACTCGACGTGGATGCCCACGGAGTCGATGCCCAGGTCGGCGACCTCGTCGATGACCTCGAGCTTCATCGGTGGCTCGAACTGGACCTCGACCGGCAGGCCGGTGGCCTCCCGGACCGCATGGCCACAGCGCGCGACGTAACGAGCGCCGCGGTCGACGCCGTTCGAGCTACCGGTGGTGAGGGTTGCGTCGACCGCGCCGTCGAGCTCCTTGGCGGCCATCGCCACCTCGGCGAGCTGCTCCGGGCTCTTCTTGACGATCGTGCGACCGGAATCCAGCGACACCCCGATGCCACAGAACCCGCACTGGTCGTCGTTGCCCCAGTACGAGCAGGTCTGCACGACGGTGCTCGCAAACGAGTCCAGGTGCATCAGGCCGATCTTCCAGTAGGGCACCCCGTCGGCAGTGGTCAGGTCGTAGAAGCGCGGGCGTTGCTGGGTGGACGCGTCCGCGCGCCGTCGATCGCCCTCGAACACGGCGTACCCGTCGTCCTCGGCCCTCAGCACGTACGGCGAGTCGGCCGCCGCAGCGTTGTCGGTGGGGACCGTGACCGGGAACCCACCCACCCAGAGAAAACCGGAGTCCGACGGGCCGGCGCCGCCGGTGCGCCGCTCGAGCGGCACCTCGACCCTGAGTCCGCGAGCCTGCAGATCCACCACCAGGTCGGCCAGCTCCTCCGCTACCGCGGTCGGGTTCGGGGCTCGGCCCGGGTGCGAGCCGAGCGACGTCGCCCCGGAGGACCCATTACTCACGCTCATTGCACTCTCCTAATATCTACTTTCCGACATTTATCGTACTCTTTAGTAAACGTCATCTCGGACGACGATGTCAAGCGTTGGCGGGTCGCCCCCTGTGTCCGGTGCCGCCCAGCTCGCGGCACCGCACGGCCGAGGCGGCATCGACCACCGCATCGGCAGGGAGGGCATCACCGACAAGTCCCGCGCGCTCGGCGAGCTGCGGCACGAGCCTGATCAGTTCCGAGCGTTGCTCCAACACCGACGAGATGTCGGCAGTGGTGCCGCGCAGCTCCTCGGCGACCAGCCCGACGAGCGACGCGGCCAGCTCGAACCCGGCAGGGTCGGCGAGTGCCATCGGGTAAAGCCGTCCCTCGGCGGTGTGGAACCTCGCCAATGCCTCGACGGGGACCCTCTCGGCAGGACGCTCCATCTCTCACCTCCAGCAGCGGGCCGGCAGCCACGTGGCGGCTAGCGTTCACTATCGTCTATGATTGCGCAGCATACTGCATGTATGGAACCTACTGTCCACGGAAGCGAGGGTCATGGCCAGGACCGCTGTGGTGGCCGTCGGCGGCAACGCCCTCCTCGCCCAAGGTGAGAACGGCACCTACGAGCAGCAGCGCGCCAACGCCGGGGCGATGGCGGTGTCCATCTGCGCACTGCTCGATGCCGGCTGGCGGGTCGCAGTCGTGCACGGCAACGGGCCTCAGGTCGGCAATCTTGCGATCCAGCAGGAGCTGGGACGCACGGAGGTGCCGGCGATGCCGTTGTTCAGCCTCGGGGCGATGACCGAAGGACAGCTGGGGTCATTGATCGCGATCGCGCTGTACGGCGTGTGCGGGCCTCGGCACCGGATCGCGGCGCTGCTGAGCCATGTGATCGTCGATCTCGACGATCCTGCGTTCGCCCAGCCCACGAAGCCGATCGGCCCCTTCTTCTCCGAGAGGCGAGCCACAGCGTTGGCCGAGAGTCGCGGCTGGGACATCACCGAGGACGCCGGACGCGGGTTCCGTCGGGTTGTCCCGTCACCCGACCCGAAGGGATTCGTCGAGATCGAGGCGATCGGCTGTCTCCTCGACGCCGGTCATGTGGTGGTCACCGGGGGCGGTGGAGGGATCCCCGTTGGTCGTCGCGAGGGAGTCTGGGACGGCGTGGACGCTGTCATCGACAAGGACTACGCCGCGGCCGAACTCGCCCATCAGATCGGGGCCGACGCGCTCGTCCTCATCACGGCCGTCGACGCGGTCCAGCTCGACTTCGGGAAGAAGACCCAGCGCCGGCTGACGTGGATCGACACAGAGGAAGCGGAAAGGCACCTCATGGCGGGGCAGTTCCCGGCCGGGAGCATGGGACCGAAGGTGAGCGCAGCCGTTCGGTTCGTCGAGCGTGGTGGCGGCCGGGTGGCAGTGATCACGACGCCGACGCTGGTCGCAGACACTCTGAACAATCACGACCCCGCGAACGAATCGGTCGGAACCCGGATCGTCCCTGAGAACAGCCGACAAGGAGCGTTCGCATGAGCGTGGCCATCAAGCTTTTTCCCGACACGTACGTCGACTCCGTGGTGCAGCTTCGGGCGATGCGGGCGATGCGGGAGGTGGACGGCGTCGAGTGGGCGAGCGCCGCCATGGCCACACCGGCGAACGTCGAGGACCTACGGACCGAAGGCGTCGAAGCCACACAGGTGGCGGGGTCGAGCTCCAACGACTTCTTCCTGGTCGTTCGGGCCACGACGGACGCGACTGCCGTGGAGGCGTTGGCCACCGGTGAGTCCGCGGTCACGTCCTCGGATCCCCCTGGCGGCACATTCGACCAGACGGAGGTACCACACTCGTTGCGCGACGCCGTGCGAGCACAGCCGGCGTCCAACGTCGCGGTGATCTCCCTGCCCGGGGACTACGCCGCCTTGGCCGCCTACCAGGCCCTCTCCACGGACCTGCACGTCCTGTTGTTCAGCGACAACGTCCCGGTCGCCAAGGAGGTGGCGCTCAAGGACCACGCGCTCTCCCGGGGCCGGCTGTTGATGGGGCCGGGCGCCGGAACGGCCGTGCTCGGGGGCGTGGGCCTCGGATTCGCCAACGTGGTCACGCCCGGACCGGTTGGCGTGGTCGCTGCCGCGGGGACCGGCGCCCAGGAGGCCATGGCACTGCTGGACCGCTGGGGAGTGGGGGTCAGCCATGTCATCGGTGTCGGCGGACGTGACCTGTCAGCCGGAGTCGGCGGGCGTATGGCCTGCGCGGCGGTATCCGCGCTTCGCGAGGACGCGGCGACGGAGGTCATCCTCTTGGTCTCGAAACCGCCCGCGCCCGACGTGGTCACCAGGGTGCTCGCATCAGCCGGAGGGAAACCGCTCGTCGCTGCGCTGATCGGGCTGGACCCGCAATTCCCGGTTCCGGCCGGCGTCCTCTTCGCCGACACCCTCGAGACCGGGGTGACCGCGACGCTGGGCGCGTTGGGTATCGCCGCGCCCGACACGACCGCGACGATCGGCCCGACGTTGGCAGAGGTGCGGTCGAGACTGGCGCCTGGTCGCCGCCTGATCCGGGGGCTGTTCTCGGGAGGGACGCTGTGCTACGAGTCCCTGGTCATCCTGGGCCGGGTGATCGGCGAGGTTCACTCGAACACGCCGATCAACAAGGCATGGGGCTTGCCGGCTCCGGCCGACTCTCATCAGTGCCTGGACCTCGGCGAGGAGGAGTTCACGAGGGGTCGTCCGCACCCGATGATCGACCCCGAGGCGAGGCTCGAGGTGCTGGCCGCACATGCTGCGGACCCCAGCGTTGCGGCGATCATCCTCGATGTAGTCCTCGGTCATGGTTCGGACGACGACCCGGCCAGGACTCTCGCGCCGGCGTGCGAGTCCGCGATGGCCGACGGTGGTCCCCAGGTCGTCGCCTACGTCTTGGGCACCGACCAGGACCCCCAGGGCTACCAGTCACAGCGCGAACGCCTGATGCGAGCCGGGTGCATCGTGACCGAGACCGCGGCGCGAGCCTCGCTCGTCGCGGCCGCGATAGCCACCGGCGAACCGAGCCTGATGAGGAGGAGCGTGTGAGTGCCACCGACGGCCGACCCGACCAACCCCGAGTGGCTCTGGTCACCTATTCGACCAAGGCCAGGGGCGGCGTCGTGCACACCCTTTCGCTCGCGGGCGCCATGGCTGATCGAGCGGTGCCGGTGCGCATCATCGCGCTGGGCAATCCTGACCAGGACTTCTTCCGGCCGGTGCGCGCGCCGTACTCGCTGGTGCCAGCCTCCCCGCCGGCGGACACCTTGGAGAAGAGGGTCTTCAACTCCATCGACGATCTCGAGGCCGGGTTGTCGAAGGTCGCCGACGAGGTGGACATCTTCCATACCCAGGACTGCATCTCGGCGCGCGCTGCCGCGCGGGTGCGGGATGCCGGCGCTCACGTCCAGGTGGTGCGAACCGTGCACCACGTCGACGACTTCACTACCCAGGCACTGATCGACTGTCAGCGCAAGGCGATCGAGGAGCCCGACCGACTCGTGGTGGTGAGCGAGGACTGGCGCACCCGACTGCGGCAGGACAACGGCGTGGACGCGCTCGTGATCCACAACGGCGTCGACGCCGACCGCTTCGCTCCGATCAGCGCCGCAAGGTGCGCCGCCCTTCGGAAGCGGGCCGGGGTGGCAGAGCGCTTCGTGTTCTTGTCCGTGGGCGGCATCGAGCCCCGTAAGGGCAGCGTGTTCCTGATGGAGGCGATGTCGAAACTGGTGCGCGAACTCGATCCGCCCCCGGCCCTGGTGATCGTCGGCGGTCACTCGTTCCAGGACTACACGCGCTATCGCGACGACGTGCTCGCGACCCTGCCCGGCTTGGGACTCGAGCTAGGACGCGACATCATCCTGGCCGGTTCGCTCAGCGATGACGAGCTCCACGAGTGGTACCGCAGCGCGGACGCGCTGGTGTTCCCCTCCCTCAAGGAGGGCTGGGGTCTGGCGGTGCTGGAGGCGATGGCGGCCGACCTTCCCGTGGTGTCCAGCGACATCGCCGTACTGCAGGAGTACCTCACGCCCGACCAGACGGCGGTGATGACGCGGGCCGGGGATCCGGAGTCGTTGGCGGCCGGCATGCGCAAACTGGCCGCCGACCGTGGACTGCGCGAGACCTTGATCCGTGGCGGTCGTGAGCTCGTCCCGTCCTTCAGCTGGGCACGCGCCGCCGACGAGCACGCGCGGCTGTACGCCCAGATGTCCGGCTGAGGACGCCTCGGTGGAGGTGGTCGGGACCTGCACACTCATCTATCATCCGATACATTTCTGTTGTATAGTGGATATCATGGCGCCGACACGCGAGCAAGACGTACACCGCACCCTTCGGTGCCCTCACCAGCTGACCATGCCCCGCGAGAAGCACTCGGCCGTGGCGCTGCGAACCAACCTCATCAAACCAACCGCGTAACACCTCAGAGAGGAGCACCACATGGCCGACATCGTCGGTGAACGGGTCAGTGCAGGCGACGCCATCGTCGACTACGAGGACAAGGTCTTTCCGGACCATCAGGCGGAGCCGGGTCAGAAGGCGTTCGTCTTCTACCACTGCGTGCCGTTCGAGAGCTCGGCCTCGCTGGTCAACCTGCTGACTGCGACCCGGATTCTGCGTAAGGGGTTCGAGACCCACTTCGTGATGTTCGGTCCGGGGTCGCTGGCGGCAGCTGCGAGCCGCGGCTACCCCAAGGTGGGCGACGAGGGCTTCCCCGGCAACATGAACTACAACAACCTGTTGCAGCGGTACATGGACGAGGGTGGGCACGCCTACGCGTGCCGGTTCTCTGCAGCCGCCCTCTACGGCATGCGCGAGATCGACATGATGGAAGGCGTCAAGCCGATCAATCCGAAGGACATCCTCGACGCTGCCATCACGGCATGGAAGGAACGGGCCCTGGTGCTGAACACCTGGACCATGTGACCGATCCCTTCGCCTGCCTCCGACGCTCTTTGCGGGAGCCCCACCGCAGAGAGCGTCGGAGCAGACCGGGGCGTCGAACACCAGTTGCCTGTCCGCCCTCGTCGTGACCGACCCGCCCGGAGGCGCCGGTCAGGGCCAATCAGCCGGATCCGGCAAAGGCCGCTCGGGCCACCCCAGCACTCTGGCCCCGAGGACGGCTGTTTGGAGCGTGTACCGGTGCGCCGGGTCCAGTGGGTCGAACCCGGTCAGAGACTTGATCCGTTCCAGTCGGTACGTCACGGCCCGGACCGAGAGGTGGAGAGTGTTCGCCGCCGCCGTCGCGACGCACCCGCACTCGAAGTAGGTCGCCAGGGTCTGCACCAGCGGCGCGGCACCCCCACGAGCCTCGCCCAGAGGATTCAGGACCGAGTACACCAGCTCGACCAGCGCCGGCTGGTCTCGCGACAGCACGCGATAGGTCAAGAGATCCCGGGTCTCCACGATCGGCCGGTCCAGATTCATCCGGCTCGCCATGGTCAGGGCCTCGCGGGCCTCCTCATATGAGCGGGCGATCCCGTAGGCCCCGGGGTGGGCCCGTCCCACCGCCACCCGCCACGGTGAGCCTCGCCGCAGACGACTCAGCTCCCCGTGGAGGATCTTTCCGAGATCTCCGTCGGTCCCTGAGCTCCGCGAGCTGGTCGGTGCGCCTGGTGCAACCGCCAGGGCCAGCACCACGACCAAGCCCTCCTTGGTCGCCACCAGCACGTCTCGATCACCGAACCGATCCAGCACCACCCGCTCCAAGGCACTGGTCGCGGCCGCGATCGACGGGATCCGCTGTCCCGGTTGGGCAAGCGCCACCTGATGGGCACGGGTCAGGTCAAGGCCGAACGGCTCAGCTCGTTCCACGAGCTCGCTCAGATGTGCATCGCCACGCAGCAGGTCCTCGATCAGATCCCGCCGCAGTGTCTCCTCACGCCGGATCATCTCCCGACCAGCCTCGGCGTGTCCCTCCGCGAAGGACGCCACCGCATCGTCCACGACACGCAACACCGCCGCCGCAGCAGCACGCACTGCGGTGTTGTTCCGCCGGCGGATGACTGCGGGGAGTTCGCTCCAAACCCGTCGCGCCGCCGAGAGGTAGAGGTCGACTCCCTGACCGACCGACACACCCTGTTGTGCCGCGCGGTGACCTTGGTTCCGCACGGCCCTGATCTGAGCTCCCGAGGGGGACTGCCCACAGGTGGCGGCCGCGGCGAGCATCGGCAGGTACTCCCCCAAGTACTCACCCGACACACCACCGGCGTCCCGACTCGCAAGCTCCACGACCCGAACCAACCACCCCTCCCCCGCAGCCGCCGGGTCGGACCGCACCCCCGCGCCGGCGGCGTTCCTCGAATGCCTCTTCTTGATCACGCCGTGTTCCCCGCGGGCGACCGGTCCGATCAGATCGGCGTCGCCGATGATCCCCACCGGTCGCCCCTCTGTGTTCACGACGGGAAGGGACGTGACCACGTGCCGGTCCAGCAACTGGACCGCCTCCTGCGCCGCGACGTCCGGAAGGACGGTCACGGATGGGGAGGTCCTCTCTGATCTCCCGCCGGCAGTCAAGGCGAAGCCTTGGGGTAGCCACACCCAGGTCGAGGCACGCGACGCGCCGGCCTCGCGTCTTGGTCGCTCACGTCGGCCTCAGAAGTGCCCGCCCTGTCGATCGCCGGCGTCGCGTCCGAGATGCCGGTCTCCGCTCGCCACTGGCGGTGCCGGCAGCGCAAGCGGCGGACGACTGCGCGCTCGCGCGCGTAGAGCCTGAAAAGGGCGTCTGCGGTGACCTCATCGCCTCCGGGTGAGACCGGCCTGCGGCTTCGGCGGATGGCGGCCCTGATCCTGGTGAGTTCTGCCATCAGGTCGGGCACCGAGGGCGGCGGTTCGGGGGAAGGGTGGGTCATGTCCCCGGGGTCGGTGTCCGCAGATTCCAGAATGGGTGATTGACCGAGTGACATGGGTCGAGCATCCGGTCAGCGGGGGCGTTGGTCTATCCGTGCTGGACCCCATTTTCCTTGGCGGCAGGCCGGGGCGGGTGCCGTGTGCACCCGCGTCTCCTAGGGCTCGATGAGCCCGCTGCGGATCGCGTAGCGGGTCACCCCGACCCGGTCGCGCATGCCGAGCTTGCCGAGGATGTTCGCGCGGTGCCGCTCCACGGTCTTGGCGCTGATCGTGAGCAGATCGGCGATCTCGTGCGTGTTGTGGCCTTCCGCGATCAGCTTGACCACCTCGTTCTCGCGCTGGGTCAGCGGACCGCGCCCGGGCTGGTCGCCCCGCTTGAGCTGCTCGAGGTAGCGCCGCATCAGCGCGCCGAGTGCCGGGGGGTAGATGAACGGTTCGCCGCGTAGCACGGCACGGCAGGCTGCGATGATGTCGCGGTCGGCCTGCTGCTTGAGCACGTAGCCGGACGCGCCCGCGGCCACGGCTTGGAAGAAGTACTGCTCGTCGGCGTGCATCGACAACAACAGGATCGGTAGGTCCGGACGGCGGCGCGCGATCTCGCGCACTGCCTGCAGGCCTGTGAGCTTGGGCATCGCGATGTCCAGAATCACGAGGTCCACGTCGGCCGTGGTGGCCTTCTCTACCGCGTCCATGCCATCGACTGCGAAGACGGTCACGTGCAGGTCGGCTTGTCTTTCCAGCAGCGCCTTGACCCCTTCGCGCACGACGGCGAAGTCGTCGGCGACGAGGATGCGGATCGGTGACGGTGCCGGCACGCTCACCCGCCGAGGTGGCCGGTGGGGACCGTGAGTGCGACCCGCAGTCCACGGCCTGGATTCGCCTCTATGTTCAGCAGGCCTCCGATCAGCAGCGCACGTTCACGCATGCCGCGCAACCCGGGGCCATCAGCGCCGGCGTCGGGGAGCGCGTCTCCATCATCGGCGATCTGTAACACGAGCTCGGTCTCGTCGGATTGCATCCGGACGGTAATGGTGGTCGCACCGGAGTGGCGCACCGCATTGGTAAGAGCCTCCTGGGCGATGCGGTAGATGGCCAGTTCCGCCTCGTGGCCCATAGGGGGCAATCGGGGTGGCAGCATGGTCTCGATTCGCGCCGGCCCGTGGCCGCCGAGGGATTCGGTGAGCGCCGTCAAGGCGCTGACCAGACCGAGGTGGTCGAGGATCGCCGGGCGCATCCGCCATGCCAATGCCCCGATCTCGTCTATCACCGCACGGGCCTCGTCTTGGACCGCGACAATGCGGGGGCGTGCCGTCTCGGGCACCTCGTCGTGGATGGGGCCCAGATGCAGCAGTATGCCCGTCATTCGCTGCCCGATCTCGTCGTGCAGCTCTCGGCTGATGCGCTCGCGCTCGCCCTCGAGCGTCGCGACGCTACGGCGGGTGCTCGCCCGCCGCTCGGCCTCGAGTCGATCAAGCATGGTGTTGAAGCCGCCGATCAGCGCGCGCGTCTCAGCGCCGCCCATCTCCGGCAACCGGTCCCGGGGCCGCAGCAGATCCAACGTCTCCATCCGATTCACCAGTGCCACCAGCCCGGTGAAGCTGAACTTGAGCAACGCGGCGTCGGCGGCTCCCAGAACCATTGCTGCGGCGACGAGAACGATGGCCTGTCGCACCGAGACCGGGGCTGAAACCGTGACTGGACTCCACAACAGCAGCAACAGGCCCACCAGCAGAATCGCAGCATTCACCACCACGACCCGCACATACAACGACGACCGACGGGTGCGCGCGAACTCGCGATGGCTGGCTGGTCGCGGTTGCCTGCCCTCGAGGTCCGTCGTCCGCGCCGTGGTCATGACCGCAACCTTGCATCAGATGTTGACGCGGCGATAGACGTCGCCCGTAGCCGTGTCGCGGACACGGCAGATGATCGACATGACCTCCCGAAGCGAAATGCGCGCGGAGTGAGGGCGACGCCATCGGCCCGGAACTCGCGCAGACGTCCGGTCAGCGCGCACATCAAGCCGATCGGCAGCCCCGACCCGCCGTGCCCATGCCGGCTGCTTCGCCACCGACGACTACGATCTTGCGCGCCCTCCGCTCATACGCGGCCACCCAAAAATCACCCACCATGCTTGTCTTTCGTTTACCATATTGCATGCCCCAGGCGTCAAGGGTTAGAGGACATGACATGACGAATACCAAGGCCACCCCTTCGACCTCGCTCCCCAAGGAGGAGCACATCGAGGAGATCGTCAGCTCCATCGGCCCGAAGGTGAAAGAGCTTCGCCAAGAGCAGCGGCTCTCGCTGCAGCAGCTCGCGGTCAAGGCGGAGGTGTCGGCTGCGGCGATCCACAAGATCGAGCGAAACGACATGGTGCCGACGATCACCACCTTGCTGAAGGTCGCCAGGGCGCTCGATCGCCCGGTGACCTACTTCGTCGAGGGGGCGGGCGACCGGCCCGAACCGGTCGCGTTCACCCCGGCGTCGCAGCGCCCCGCCCTGTTCACCCCCCATGCGGGACTGACACTCGCCGGCATCTCCGGGCCCTATGCCCCCTTCCGCAGCGCGGTGGCACTCGCCACTGTCGATCCGGGCGCGAACAGTGGAGACAAGCCATTGCTCCACGCAGGAGAGGAGCTGGTCTTCGCACTCGAGGGCAAGCTGGTCTTCGACATCGCCGGCACACGACACGAGGTCAGGAAGGGGGACGCGCTCCACTTCATGGGGGACCAGCCCCATCACTGGGTCAACGAGGGCAAATCGAAGGCACGCGCCGTCTGGATCGCCCTACGCGACTCCTGAGCAGCCCGAGGAAACTCGCCGTTTACTATAGAGTATGAACCTGTAGTATAGTCGGGGACATGGCCTCCACACATGTCAACGACGCCCACCGTCACATCGGCCTCCTCCCGGCCTTCCCCTTCTACGGTGGCCCGCCGGTCCACCCCGACAGCTCGGCTCGTGGCACGGTCAAGGACTTCCTCGCCGACCTCGATGCCGAAGGCACTGAGCGAGCCCTGGTGATGCCGAACTACGGAGTCCCCGACGCCTCCGTGTCGTTCTCCTTCAACGAGCTTGCGCTGGAGGCCGCCGCGACCGACGACAGAGTCAGCTGTGGCTTGTGGGTGTCCCCCAGGCCCCAGGATGCAGAGCTCAATGCAGGTGCCCTCGCCCACGTCGGCGAGAAGGGCGTGAAGGTCCTCAAGACCAGTTTCCTGCTCGGCGGGCAGGTCGATGACCCGGCGTGCACCCCCCAGCTGGACCAGATCTTCGACACCGCACGCACGCATGGACTCGTCGTACACGTGCACACCTCATCCGGAGGCGCTTCCGACATCGACCAGATCGGCTTGCTCGTCGATCGCTACGCAGGCGACGTCAAGATCCACCTGGTCCACCTCGGAGGTGGGGTGAGCGCACACATCAAACTCATCGGGAGCCGGCTCTTCGACTGGATCGAGGCGGGCAAGCAGGTCTACACCGACACCAGTTGGGCGGTCGGCTTTGCCCCCCGTTGGCTGGTCCAGGAGATCGAACGGCGTGGGGTCGGCCACGACCGACTGCTCTTCGCGAGCGACGAGCCTTGGGGCGATCACACCGGCGAGCTCGCACGCCTCCAAGCCGCCGCCGGTGACGGCGAGCTCGGCCGGATGGTCCTGCGCGACAACTTCGCGGCCCTCTACGGCTGACCTGACGCGCTTCGACGGTGCCCCCCGCGCGCACCCGGGCCCTGTCCCGCACAAGCCGCGTGGGCTCGGAGTCGGATCTGTGACACACACGGCTCCAGCAGCAGCGTGACCAGCTTGCCTAGGACCGGCAAGGCGACACCCTGCAGGGCTGCCGTCGTACGCCATTTCCCCTCTCGTGGAGTCTGCCTACGCTCATGGCAAGTCGGCCGAAGGGCTCGCCGACGCCGCTCAGAGGGAGGGCGAACGTGTCAGTTGTCAAGCCTGTCAAGGCAGCTTCCTTGGTCCCGATTCTCGAGCCCGTCGCCCGAGAGCTCCAGGTGCGCAAACCTGGGTGTCGGGATACCTGTTCCTTCGACGCCGCCACGGAGTGGCACCACGCCAGGCTGAGAACATTGGAGAGTGACCAAGATGCGCTGCTGGAGTTCTTGGAGTTGGCGATTACCTGGCACGAGCTCGAATACTCCAAAGCCAACCTGATTCCCCCAGATCACTGGATGGCTTTCGTCGAACGTCATCGCTGGACGAATCCAGCTCGCGTCGAGCGGATCTTCAGCCTCGCGACCGATGTCGTGATGACGGCAGAGCGGGCGGCCGGGCACCGGCCTGAGCGGACGCACCGTCGCGACTCGGCGGCATGTCTCCAGCAGTGACACCGGGATTCTCTGTCCGGGCGGGGCGTGGACCTAGCTTCACCGGGGGGTGTGGCGCACAAGAGCTACATCACTTCCGCTCGTGCGCAATGGCGGCCATCGCCAGTGTCGAGTGGGCATAGGCGCCGCCCGCCCGCATCTCGGCGGCTACCCAGATGGCCTCCATGACCTCCTCGGGCTTCGCGCCCTTGCGGAGGGCGAGCTTCGTGTGGCCATCGATGCAGTAGGGGCACTGCGTCGTGTGCGCGACGGCCACCGCGATCAGCTGCTTGGTTCTTTCGTCGAGCGCCGCGTCGGCGAAGACGGCTTTGCTGAAAGCTGTGAACGCGTCGTGGATCCTGGGGGCGAGCTCCTTGCGGCGCGCGTGCTCCTCGGGGGTCGTCGGGTGGTAGATCTGCTCAGCCATCTGCTTCATCTCCGTCTCTTCGCTGGTGTCTCCTCAGCGCGGTTCCGAGCGTCGCATCGGGAGATGACGGCATGACGATCTCTCCCGAGACGACAGCGGATCTCGTCGAGGGCGTGGTGCTGCCTCGACCACTGGTGTGCTCGCTGGGTCGAAGGCCCGACCGCGCTTCTGCGACGAATGCAGTCCGGGCCGGTGCAGGCTCAAGGCCTCGGCCCCATGCTGCCAGGCTGGGCTGATCTCTTGACAGGGTCGCTCCCGGCGAGCCTTCGCATGGTGGAGTGCCGACCTCCAGCAACAAGCGCTCGTACACCACTACGTCGTGGTATCGCCGCGGACGAAGTCCGACGGCTTTCGCCGCGCGCTGCACACGATCTGAGCTCGACGTCCCCCGTCACGCTGCGCGCCGCCAGAACTTCCTGCTGCCGCCCCCGCGCGCACCGATCATGTCCCTTGGCCGAGCTGCTCTCGGCTACTGGGCCGTTGCGCAGACCCAGCCGTCCGGGAGGTTGCCCGAGCGCAAGAACGCGGCCAGTTCGACAGACGCCTCCTCGGTGAGGGCGCTGTCAGCACGGGGGTAGATGATCGGCTCTTCCTTGCTGTTGTGCTGCTCAAGCTTGGCGACGAACGCCTCGATGCCGTTGTCGATTTCGCGATGCTCACGTGTCAGTGCAGCTGACAGGCTCACGATCGACATCAGGGCACTCCTCTCCGTGATTCAGTGATGGGTGGGAAACGATGAGCACTCCTGTGGCCGGGCCATGCCCCATTGGGTGATGGTCAGGTGGCGAGGAAGGCGCCGAGCACCACCAGCGCAACAGTGAGCAGGCCGAGAAGGGCACGCAGACTGCCGGCGACTCGGCCGCCGCGCCGCACGTGCTCGCTCAACTTCTCGTCGTCAGGTGACTCGAGCAGGCGACGTCGCAGCACAGTCATCCGCCGGGCCTGAACCACCGCAACCGCGAAGGTGAACAGCAGCAAGGCCGCCACCACGCTCGTCGTGACGAGCATCCCTTCCGATTGCACGTCGCGAGCCAGGAAACCACCCGTAACCAAGGCCACCACCAGGGCCGGAAAACCGAGCCTGAAGTAGGAGCGACCGAGGGAACGGAAGAACTCGACCCGGCGACCCGGATCCAGAGCCGCAGAAGCGACTCTGGCGACCACGGCTATCGCAACATAGCCACCGATCCAGATACTGGTGGCCAAGACGAACACCGCCAGCACTGTGGCCTCGGCGGTATCAGACATCGTGATGTTCCTCCATCTGCTCAGCGCGGCCCGAAGGGATGAGCCGGTCGCTTGTGAGTGGTGCACACCGCACCGTGTTGCTCATGGTCTCCCTCCGGTCCGCGGGCCAGCCGCCCAAGTTCTTTTACACAAGTATGCCTTGTAAGAACGTCATCGACTTTTTGGGTTTCGCCGTGGCGCTCACCCGTCGCGGGTGATGCCCGCGTTCGGCGGGTGGTCCAGCATCGACGTGGCTGTCGTCGAAGCCGGTCGGAGGAGGTGGTCATGGCGGCGCTCGATGCGCGGACCGAACGGCCGACCGAAGGCGCAGCGCCCCATCAGGACATGATCTGGATCCCGGGCGGCACCTTCCAGATGGGCTCGAACGATCACTACCCGGAAGAGGCGCCCACACGTCAGGTGAGCGTGGACGGCTTCTGGATGGACGAGCACACGGTGACCAATGCGCAGTTCTCCCGGTTCGTGAAGAAGACCCGGTACGTGACGTCCGCCGAGCGGCCACCGGACCCGGCCGACTACCCGGGGGCTGCCCCGGAGCTGCTGGTCGCCGCGTCCGTCGTCTTCCAGCAGCCGACACGTCCGGTCTCGCTGGACAATGCCTACAACTGGTGGGCCTACGTGCCCGGAGCCAGCTGGCGCCAACCGCAGGGACCTGGGAGCTCGGTGAAGCGGCTGCCGGACCATCCCGTGGTCCAGGTCGCCTGGGAGGACGTGGCGGCCTACGCCGAGTGGGCCGGCAAGGAGCTGCCGACCGAGGCCGAGTGGGAGTACGCCGCCCGCGGAGGCCTCGCCGGCGCGACGTACGCCTGGGGCGACGAGCTCACGCCCGGAGGCCGATGGATGGCGAACACCTGGCAGGGCGAGTTCCCGCTCCACAACACCGGCGAGGACGGCCACAAGGGCACCGCACCCGTCGGGTCGTACCCACCCAACGGCTTCGGCCTGTTCGAGATGACGGGCAACGTCTGGGAGTGGACCAGCGACTGGTACGGCGCTCACGAACCGGCCGCACACGCCTGCTGCAGCATCGAGAACCCTCGTGGGGGCAAGCGCGACGGCAGTCACGACCCGGCCGTCTCGGGCATCGAGATCCCGCGCAAGGTGATGAAGGGCGGTTCGCACCTGTGTGCGCCGAACTACTGCCGGCGGTACCGGCCCGCGGCCCGGATGGCACAGCCCATCGACACCTCGACGTCCCACCTCGGGTTCCGCTGCATCAGCCGAGGGTGACGCCCTAGAAGGGAATGGACCGAGCGATGAGCGACCCGTTGTCGACCTGGCAGGAGGGTGCCGCCAAGGACGCCATCCTCGGTTACGTGGAGCAGACCTGCGCCGAGGGTTCCCCCGGCTGGGTGCCGGTCGAGGAACGGGTCGGGGTCTTCGACAACGACGGCACGCTGTGGTGCGAGAAGCCGATGCCGATCCAGCTCGACTTCGTCCTGCGTCGCCTCGCCGAGATGGCCGAGGGTGACCCGACGCTGCGCGACCGGCAACCGTGGAAGGCCGCCCACGAGCGCGACTTCGCCTGGCTGACACGTCTCGTGGAGGAGCACTACGCGGGAGACGACACCAACGTGAAGACGCTGGGAGCCGGCATCGTGGCGGCGTTCGCGAACATGACGGTCGACCAGTTCGAGGCAGATTCCGACGCCTTCCTGCACAACAATCGCCACCCGACGCTGGACCGCCCCTACCTGGCATGCGCATACGCACCCATGGTCGAGCTCCTCGCCCACCTGCGGGCGAACGGCTTCGCGACGTACATCGCCTCCGGCGGCGGTCGCGACTTCATGAGACCGATCAGCCAGGAGGTCTACGGCATCCCCCGGGAGGGCGTGATCGGAAGCGCCGTTGCACTCGCGTACACCCCCGACGAACAGGGAGGGGCCATCACCCGTCAGCTGGCCGCCGACTACATGGACGACGGCCCCGAGAAGCCGGTGCGCATCTGGACCCGTACGGGACGACGTCCGGTGCTGGCTGCCGGCAACTCCAACGGCGACATCGAGATGCTCGACTTCACCCAGCACCAGGACAAGCCGTCCCTGCGGCTCCTGGTGCTGCACGACGACCCCGAGCGCGAGTTCGACTACGTCGCAGGCGCGGAACGAGCGCTCGATCGCGCGGCCGACGCCGGCTGGACCGTGGTCAGCATCAAGAACGACTGGGCCCGGGTGTTCTGACGACACCGTCGGTCCGCCGGCATGCATCGCTTGCCGATCTTGCGAACCGTGACCCCGTCTGTGCCATCCGACCCAGTAGCGGGACCCCTACGGGAGCGAGGTCCCCGGGACCTGGGAGGTTCTCATGCGCACCTTCGCCACCACGGCCGCACTCGCGGTCTGCACGGCCACCCTGGCCGCCCCACTCGCGACGACCGACGCGGCCGCATCCGTCACGACCGACGCCGACGTCGCGACGACGACACCGATCCAGCACCTTGTCGTGATCTACCAGGAGAACGCGTCGTTCGACCACTACTTCGGCACCTACCCCGAGGCGGCCAACCCAGACGGTGACCCACCATTCCATGCGCGCTTGGGCACGCCGCCCGTCAACAACCTGCTGCCCACCTCCCTCAACGGCAACCGCGACCTCCGCGCCACCAACCCCAACCAGAGCAAGCCGTTCCGGCTCGACCGCACGCAGTTCGTGACCTGCAGCCAGAACCACGACTACAAGGCGGAGCAGCGGGCCGCGAACCAAGGACGGATGGATCGCTTCGTCCAGCAGACCGACAACTCCACGTGCAAGGACCTGCCGCGTGCCGTGCCGTCCCCGCAGACGATGGGCTACTTCGACGGCAACACGGTCACCGCGTTGTGGAACTACGCGCAGCACTTCGCGCTCAACGACAACGCCTTCGGCACGACGTACGGGCCATCGACGCCGGGTGCCCTCAACCTGGTTGCCGGACGCACGTCCGGGGCTTCCCCGGACAACGACAAGAACGTGACCGAGGGGGTCGTGTACGGCGATCCCGATCCGCAGTACGACGACTGCGCCGACGCTCCCACCCATGTGGAACTGAGCGGCACCAACGTCGGCGACCTGCTCACCGGGGCCGGCGTCAGCTGGGGCTGGTTCCAGGGTGGGTTCGCGCGCGCCAATCCCGTGGACGAGCCCACCGCCGTCTGCGACAGCATGAGCCCGAACCTGGCCGGCATCGCCGACGCGGACTACGAGGCACACCACGACCCCTTCCAGTACTTCGCCTCGACCGCGAACCCCCACCACCTGCCGCCGTCCTCGGAAGCGGCGATCGGCCACGACGACCAGGCCGACCACCAGTACGACCTCGGGGACTTCTGGACCGCGGGGCAAGCGGGTGATCTGCCGGCCGTCAGCTTCCTGAAGGCGCCGGGGTTCCAGGACGGCCACCCGGGGCCGAAGAACTCCAACCCGCTCGACGAGCAGGACTTCCTGGTCGAGACGCTCAACCGGATCCAACAACTGCCGCAGTGGTCCTCGACCGCCGTGGTGCTCGCCTGGGACGACTCCGACGGGTGGTACGACCACCAGTTCCCGCCGAACGTCCACCACTCGCACAACGCCACCCTCGACACGGTGTACGGCGTGAGCCCGGCCGGCGGCGACCCGACGACGCTGATGTGCATGGCGCCGCCAGGACAGCACCTGCCGGTCGACGACCCCAACGTGTTCGAGATGCGGTGCGGGTACGGCGAGCGACTGCCGTTCCTGGTGGTGTCGCCGTACGCGAAGGAGAACCACGTCGACCACACGCTGATCGACCAGACGTCGATCCTGAGGTTCATCGAGGACAACTGGGGCCTGCCGCGGCTCGGCAACGCGTCCTTCGACGCCGAGGCGGGCTTGCTGCGGAACATGTTCGACTTCACGCAGCGGCGCGACGACACCCTTCTCCTCAACCACTACACCGGCAACGTCAACCGACCGCCGTCGATCGGCGAGCCCACGGTCACTCCCGGGGATCCGAGGACCGGCGACACCCTCACGGCCTCCGCCATGACCGGTGACCCGGACCGCGACGTCACCGACCCCGGCCGCGCCGACGCCGACCATCTGCAACTCAGCTACGCGTGGTTCAACGGGTCGACCCGGCTCGCCGAGTCCGGGCCGACACTCGACCTCTCGGTCGCGGGCAACGGCGACCGGGGCGACCTGATCACGGTCCGGGCGACGGCCTCTGACGGTCTCGACGCCACGACGTCCGAGACATCGGTCGCGGTCAGCGACAGCGCTCCGACGATCGGCCTCGCCGCCGCGTCCGCCACCGTCGTCTACAGCGACGCCCTGACCCCGATCGAGGTCACGACGTCGGACCCGGACGGCGACGACGTCACCGTGGACGCGAACGGCCTGCCGGCCGGGCTCGCCGTGTCGCAGACTGCGAACGGCTGGCAGGTGGGGGGTGTCGACCAGGCGCCGGCCGGTGCGTACGACGCCGTCGTGCGCGTGTCGGACGGCGAGCTGGTGACCGAGACTCCGCTGCACATCGACGTGCGGCGCGAGAGTGCGCAGGTCGGCTACACCGGCGACCTGCTGTTCTCGACCGGGTCCGCCACCGCGTCGACGGCGGACGTCGTCCTGCGGGCGCACGTGCACCAGGATCCAGACGGTTCAGCGGGCGATCTGACCAGGGCCGCCGTCCTGTTCGACGTGTACGCGCCCGGCAACTCCACGGACGTCCCGGATGCGACGTACGCCGCCTCACCGACCGCCGGCGGCGACGCCAGCGTGGACATCGGGTCGCGCGCACTCGGAACGTGGAGCGTCGTCGTGCGGACAGATCCGTCCGCGGGCGACTTCGAGGCTCCGGCCTCCGACGTCGTCCCGGTCACCGTCTACGCGCCGAGGGCCGGCACTTTCGTCACCGGCGCGGGATGGGTCCACGATCCCGCGTCCGACGACCGCGCCACGTTCGGGCTGGAGGCGAGGCCGCGGAAGGACGGCTCACCCTCCGGCGTGGTGGCGTACGCATTCGCCGGCGCCGACGACAAGCTGTACGTCGTCCGGTCCACGGGCTGGCAGGGAGGCGGGCTCGCCATCAGTGGCAACCGCGCGACGATCGCCGGCACCTGCGAGGTGATCGTGCTGGATCCCGTGGGCCACGTGGTGACGAGGTCGACCGGCGACAGATTCCGGCTCGACGTCACCGACGTCCCGCGGTCCGACACGTTCGCGTTGAGCTTCTACACGTCCGACGGGACGCTCTACCACCGAGTCGGCACGCCCGCTGAGCCGCTCCCACTCGGCGGCGGGCAGGTGGTGGTGCACGGCTGAGCGCGCGTCCAGCACGCTGTCAGGAACCACCGCGCCGGCTCGTCAACCTCCCGTACCCACACATTCACGAGGAGGGAACCATCATGAGCTCAGCGCTGGCAGCGCTGCGTCGCGACTTCGGCGGCGACATCATCGAACCCAACGAGGCGGACTACGAGGCGGCCAGCCGGACCGTGCTGGCCGCCGGGAGTCCCGCCGTGGTCCTGAGGCCCAGCAGCGTCGGAGACGTGCAGGCGGCGGTCACGGTCGCGCGGGAGGCAGGAACCACGCTGTCGGTGCGCGGCGGCGGCCACGGCTTCGCGGGCTTCGGGACCAGCGACGGAGGGGTCGTGATCGACCTCGGCAGGCTGGCGAGCGTGGAGGTCGTCGACGAGGAGCGCCACATCGTGCGCGTCGGGGGAGGTGCCACCTGGGGTCAGGTCGCCGACGACCTGGCCGCACGAGGCCTGGCGATCTCGTCGGGCGACACCAGGAGCGTCGGCGTCGGCGGGCTGACGTTGACCGGCGGCATCGGATGGAAGGTCCGCAAGTACGGCCTGGCGCTGGACAACGTGGTCCGCGCAGAGGTGGTCACGGCCGACGGCGAGGTCGTGCTCGCGACCGCGGAGGAGAACCCGGAGCTGTTCTGGGCGCTGCGGGGTGGCGGGGGCAACTTCGGGATCGTCACCGCCTTCGACTTCGTCGCACATCCGACGACGGACGTCTTCTTCGGCAAGATCTCGTTCCCGGCCGCGGAGGCCGCCACGGTCCTCCAGGGCTGGTCGGACCAGTTCCGTACGGCGCCCGAGGAGCTCACCTCGAACATCGTCTTCGCCAACCCGTTCCTGGGCGGACCCGAAGCGCCCGTCGAGGTGCTGGTGGCCTTCGACAGCGACGACCCGGAGCGCGCCGCGCAGGCCATCGACCCGATCCGGAGCCTCGGCACCGTGCTCGACGACGACGTCGCGCTGACGCCGTACGCCGACATCCTCGAGGAGGGAATGATCCCGCCGCCCGGCATCCAGTTCCTGGCCCGGAGCGCCTTCGTCGATGCCGACTCGGCCCCCAAGGTCCTGCAGATCCTGGCCGAGGTCGGAGCGTCGGAGCGATCGCCGATCATCGCCCTTCGCAGCGTCGGTGGCGCCGTGTCGAGCGTTCCCGAGGACGCCACGGCGTACGCGCATCGCGCAGCTCACCTGATGTTCCTGACCACCACCGTGGGTCCCCGGCCCGTGATCGAGGCCGCTCGACCCGCGCTGGACGACATCTGGGAGACGCTGGCGCCACACGTCACCGGCGCCTACGCGAACTTCCTCACCGACGCCACCGAGAGGGAGGTCGCCGCGGTTTACCCCGCGGAGACCTACCAGCGACTCGCCGCGGTCAAACAGCGGTTCGACCCCGACAACCTGTTCGCCGGCAACCTCAACGTCCGGCCGTCGATCAGGTGACGGTGCGGATCAGCTTCTTGTTAACGAACTCCTCGATGCCGAAGCGACCCAGCTCCCGGCCGAAGCCGGACCGCTTCACGCCGCCGAACGGCAGCTCGACACCCTCGGCGCCGACCCCGTTGACGAAGACCATGCCGGCATCGATCTGGTCGGCGACGCGGGCGGCCTGCTCGGGGTCGTTGGTGTAGACGTAGGAGCCCAGGCCGTACGGCGTGTCGTTGGCGAGGCGGACGGCGTCCGCCTCGTCCTTCGCCCGGAACACCATGGCCACCGGCCCGAAGAGCTCCTGGTGGAAGGCCGCGCTGTCCTCGGCCACCCCGGTGAGCACGCCGCTGGGGTAGAAGGCGCCGTTGCGCTCGCCGTTCGTCTCGAGGTGCGCACCACCGGCGACCGCGCCCTTCACCTGCTCCTCGAGGCGGTCGGCCGCGAGCTGCGACGAGAGGGGGCCGGTCTCCTGGCCGAGCATCTTCTCGGTGAACTTCGCGACGAAGTCGTCATGCAGGCTGTCTGCCACGATGAATCGCTTGCCGGCGTTGCAGGCCTGGCCGGTGTTCTCCATGCGGGCCGAGATGGCTGCGTCGACGGTGGCGTCCAGGTCGTCGGACCCGAGCACGACGAACGGGTCGGAACCGCCGAGCTCGAGCACGACCTTCTTCAGGTGCCGGCCGGCGGTGGCGGCGACGGCCGACCCGGCGCGCTCCGAGCCGGTCAGCGAGACGCCCTGGATCCGCGGATCGCCGATGAGCTCCTCGATCTGCTCGTTCGAGGCGTACACGTTGACGTAGGCGCCCTTCGGGAAGCCGGCGGCGTCGAAGATCTCCTGCAGGATCCGCGCGGAGTCCGGGCACTGCGGCGCGTGCTTGAGCACCACCGAGTTGCCCGCCGCGAGGTTCGGCCCGGCGAAGCGCGCGACCTGGTAGGCCGGGTAGTTCCAGGGCATGATCCCGAGGATCACGCCGAGCGGGCGCTTCCGTACGACGGCGGTGCCGTCACCGTCCAGGAGCTCGATCGGCTCGTCGGCCAGGAACTCCTCTGCGTGGTCGGCGTAGTAGCCGTAGATGTCGGCGCTGAAGTCGACCTCGCCCAGCGCGTCGTCCATCGCCTTGCCCATCTCGCGGTTCATCGCGCTCGCGAGCTCCTCGCGACGCTCGGTGTGGAGCTCGGACACGCGGCGTACCAGCTTCGCCCGGTCCGCGACAGAACTCGTGCGACCCCAGCTGGTGAACGCGTCCTGGGCAGCCTCCACCGCCGCGAGCACCTGCTCGTCGGTGTCGGTGGGAACGTCGCTGATGCGCTCTCCGGTGTGGGGGTCGGTCACTGCGTACTGCGTCATCTCGGTCCTTTCGTCGTGCAGAAGTCGTCGGGGCCCGCTCAGACCACCGCGGGTCACTGCCCAAACTAGTCCGACGCGCGTGCGCTGCCGAGACCTCCCCGGTCGCGGCATCCCGGCGGGACCAAAGGCCCTGGCGCACCGCGCGTGCCCGGCGTTCGATGGTGCCACGACGGTGGGACCGCTTTCGCGCAGGGGGATTGACGAGCTGCCGGGCTCCGGCTTGGCGCGCAGGGTGCACGACCCGCGGTCCCGCCGTTCTTGCCATCGCGTCGCGCCTTCCCACCGCGGCGTACGTCGTGAGGTTCCTGGCGCGCATCGGTCCGGCAGCTGCCACCGGTCCCGGCGCTGCTCAATGCCGTCCCGGGACGGCACTACCGGAAGAACATCGCGACGGTCCGGGCCGACTGACCCATCCGTTCCGAGCCCCGCTACGTACGCCTTGTTGCAAGCGACTTGCAACAAGGAGCGAGATGCGACTAAATGGCGGTATGGCGCAGGCGGTGCACGCGGAGGTTTCCGGCGAGGAGTCGAACCTGACCCGGTTCCGTCGTAGTCTCAGCCGCTCCGACTGGCGCTCACTGACGGCGATGGGCTCGGTCATCGTGCTGCTGCACGTGGTCGGCTTCGGCCTACTGCTGGGGTTCGTGACGCCCGAGCACTTCACCCTCGGCGGTGACCACCCGGTCTTCACCGTCGGCGTCGGCGTCCTGGCCTACACGTTCGGTCTTCGACACGCCTTCGACGCCGACCACATCGCCGCGGTCGACAACACGACCCGGAAGCTGATGGCCGACTACGCCGACCGTGGCGAGGACCGCAAGCCGCTGTCCGTCGGCTTCTGGTTCTCGCTGGGCCACTCGACGATCGTGTTCGGCCTCGCGTTCCTGCTGTCAGTAGGTGTGAAGGCGCTCGCCAACCCGGTCGAGGACGACAACTCCACCCTGCACTCGCTGACCGGCGTGATCGGGGCATCGGTCTCCGGGGTGTTCCTCTGGATCCTCGGCATCCTCAACCTCGTGGTCCTGCTCGGGATCATGCGGGTCTTCCGCGAGATGCGGGAGGGGCGGTACGACGAGGCACAGCTCGAGGACCAGCTGAACAAGCGTGGCTTCATGAACCGCTTCCTCGGCGGCCTGACCAAGAGCGTCCGCAAGCCCTGGCACATCTACCCGATCGGGGTGCTCTTCGGGCTCGGCTTCGACACTGCGACCGAGGTCGGGCTGCTCGTGCTGGCCGGCGGCGCCGCCGCGCTGAACCTGCCCTTCTACGCGATCCTGGTGCTGCCGATCCTGTTCGCGGCCGGCATGTGCCTGATGGACACCATCGACGGTGTGTTCATGAACGCGGCCTACGGCTGGGCGTTCGCCAAGCCGGTGCGCAAGATCTTCTACAACATCACGATCACCAGCATCTCCGTCGCGGTCGCGCTGATCATCGGCACCGTGGAGCTGGTCGGCGTCCTGGCGGACCAGGCGAACATCACCTCCGGTCCGATCGCGGCCATCGCCGGCATCCCCCTCGACTACGCGGGCTACGGCATCGTCGGGCTGTTCGTGATCGCCTGGCTGCTCGCGCTGGCCGTGTGGCGGTTCGGCCGCATCGAGGAGCGCTGGTCATCCGACCTGGCCGGCTGAGCCCGCGTCAGAGGTAGAGCCCCGCCGTCTCGTCCCCGAGCCGGTCGGAGGCGACCGCGTGGATGTCGCGCTCGCGCATCACGACGTACGTGTCGCCCTGCACCTCGACCTCGGCCTTGTCCTCGGGATCGAAGAGCACCCGGTCGTCGACCTGCACCGAGCGCGCGTGCGGCCCGGCGGCGACGACCCGGGACCAGACCAGGCGCCGGGCACCCATCGCCGCGGTCGCGGGGATCACGATGCCGCCGGCGGACCGGCGCTCGCCGTTCTCCCGGTCGACCTCGACCAGGAGCCGGTCGTGGAGCATCTTGATCGGGAGCTTCTCGGACACGGCGGACCAGGCGCTCAGTCGGAGGCGAGCTTGCGGACCGCGGCGACCAGCACCACGACCCCCAGGACGCCGCCGGCGACCTTCAGGATGTTGTTCGTGCGTGGTTGCCCGGTCTTCAGGTCGACGAAGTAGCCCTTGATCGAGGTGATCTCGCGGCGCGCGATGGTCTTCGGACTCGAGCGATAGACCAGCAGGTCGATGGTGTCGGCCAGGCGCTCGCGCGTGGCCTCCATCTCGGCCTCGAGCGCTGCGGTCTCCTTGGTCACGCGGGCAGGCTATCAATGGCGACGTCGGCAGGCTGGACTAGGTTCGGACCATGACTCGCCTCTCGGCCGGTGACCCGGCACCCGACTTCACCCTGCCCACCGATGACGGCGCCACCGTGTCGCTCGCCGACTCCCGCGGACGCAAGACGATCGTCTACTTCTACCCCGCCGCGATGACCGCCGGATGCACGAAGCAGGCCTGCGACTTCACCGACTCCCTGTCGTCGCTCCAGGCGCACGGGTACGACGTCCTCGGCATCTCGCCCGACTCCCCCGCGAAGCTGGCGAAGTTCCGCGAGCGCGACGGTCTCACGATCACCCTGCTCTCCGACGCCGACAGGTCGGTGCTGAACGCCTACGGCGCGTTCGGAGAGAAGAAGCTGTACGGCAAGGCGGTCGAGGGCGTCCTCCGCTCGACGTTCGTGGTCGACGAGGACGGCAAGATCGCGCTCGCCCAGTACAACGTGAAGGCCACCGGTCACGTCGCCAAGCTGCGCCGCGACCTCGGCATCGACTGAGCCTGCTGTCGCCCTGACGGCAGGACGATGCCATTGCGACGTCACGATGATGTCGCTACGGTGTCGCCATGCCGTCAATTGACCTGGGCTCACCCGTCCGCCTGCTCCGCCGAACTCCCGACCTGAGGCTGCTGTTCGGCGCCGGCCTGGTCTCGCTGACCGGCGACTACGTGCTCTCGGTGGGCCTGGCCTACTCGGTCTATGCGTTGACCGGGTCAACGTTGGCGTCGGCGGCGGCCCTCCTCGCGGCGTTCATCCCTCAGGTGCTGGTCGGCAGCGTCGCCGGCGTCTTCGTGGACCGCTGGGACCGCAAGCGCACGATGGTGGTCACCAACCTGCTGCTCGCGGTGGGCCTGCTCCCCCTCCTGATCGTCCACGGCACCGACCAGATCTGGCTGGTCTACGTCATCTTGGCCGTCCAGTCCGGGATCGAGGTCTTCTTCTCGCCCGCTGAGCAGGCGTTCCTGCCCCGGGTCGTCGACGACGCCGATCTCGTCGCGGCCAACGGCCTCAACAGCCAGATCCGCAACCTCGCGCGCCTGGTCGGGTCCGGCGTCGGCGGCGTGGTCGCGGCGACCGGTGGGATCCGGGCGGTGGCCGTCGCCGACGCGATCACGTTCCTCGTGGCGGCGCTCCTGGTCGCCCGTATCCGGACCGCGGGGCGGGCCGTGGTGGAAGCCGCGGGTAAGGAGGCGGCCGACGTCGTGCGGGGCCGCGTCGCCGCGCTGGCCGACGAGTGGCGGGCCGGCCTCCGGACCGTCACGTCGAATCGGGTCCTCCGCACCCTGATGATCGCCATGCTGATCACCAGCACCGGCGAGGGGATCATGGGGACCCTGTTCGCGCCGTACGTCCGACACGTCCTCCACGGCAGCGGCCAGGTGTACGGCGTGATCACCGGCGTCCAGGCGATCGGCGGGGTCGTCGGCGGCTTCCTGGTGGCCGTCGTCGCGGAGCGCTGGTCGCCGGTGACGATGGTGTGGATCGGCTCGATCCTGTTCGGGCTGATCGACCTGGCGATCTTCCTCTACCCGCTGCTCTGGGTGACGCCGTGGCCGGCGGCCATCGGCATGATCGTGGTCGGCCTGCCGGGTGCCGTGGTGATCGCCGGGACGATGACGCTCTACCAGCGCAACACCACCGACGAACGACGCGGACGGGTCTTCAGCCTGATCTCGCTGGCGCAGGCGGTGAGCGTGGTCATCGGCGCCACGCTCGCCGGGTTCCTGGGCGGCCCGACCGGGATCATGCCGATCCTCGCCCTGCAGGGTGTCGGGTACGTCGTCGCGGGCCTCCTGGTACTCGCGCGTCTGGGAGACCGCGAGGCCTCCCTAGACTTGTCGCCCACGCGCTCGTAGCCCAACCGGCAGAGGCACCGCGTTTAGGTCGCGGCCAGTGAGAGTTCGAGTCTCTCCGAGCGCACCCACCAGGGTTGGCCGGTTGTGCCAGGGTGTGCCCATGCCGGGGTTTTCTGAGACAGAGGCACGCGCGTTCGCCGCATCGTTCCAGGGGTTCCTGGAGTGGGTTCATTCCGAGCACCTCCAGGACCGTCAGCGCAACGAGGTCGTGGCGCTGGTCCAGGACTTCCTCGGAGCACAGGGTGGGGCGCACTCGGTCGTCTCCCGCAACCTGGCGGCCTTCGAGCACGTGAACCTGCAGACCGCTCTCGACGCCTGGTCCCACGAGCCGGGGCGGTCCGTCGCCGTACACGGCATCTCCATCCCTCCGCACCACGGCACGGTGACCCTGCAGCAGCTCGTCGCCGGCGAGGGCGTGCCGCCGCTGCGGCTGTCGGCTCCCCCACTGATCGACCTGCCGAACGGGCCGGGCTCGACGTTGGCCTGCATCAACCTGGCCGCGCTGCTCGTGACCGACCCGCGCGGCGAGTACGTCGTGATGGTCGTGGGGCCGGTGGAGCACGAGCACGGGCTCCTGGTCGAGATCGCCGGACTCCCGGTCGACGCGGCACAGGCGGTCCACGCGGAGCTCGACGCGCTACGCCACCGGCTGAACGTGTACCGCGGACACGTGCTCGACATCGGGCTGGGCCCGATGGGGAACGTCGTCCTCACGTTCGCCGAGGTCCCGACCACGGAGCGGGAGCACGTCGTCCTCCCGGAGGTGGTCCTGGGCCGGGTAGAGCGCCACGCCCTCGAGGTCTCCACCCACCGCGAGGCGCTGATGGCGGCGGGTCAGCACCTGAAGCGCGGGCTGCTCCTCTTCGGTCCACCCGGCACCGGCAAGACGCACACCACCCGCTACCTGATCGGCCGGATGGACGGCTACACCCGCATGATGCTCACCGGCCGGGCACTCCACGTGATCGGGGCCACCGCCGACCTCGCTCGCGACCTGCAACCGGCGGTGATCGTGCTCGAGGACGTCGACCTGGTGGCGGAGGACCGCAGCCACGGTCCGGGATCGAGCCCGGTGCTGTTCGAGCTGTTGGACGCCATGGACGGCGCCGCACCCGATGCCGACCTGCTGTTCGTCCTCACCACCAACCGCGCGGACCTGCTGGAGCCGGCGCTCGCGGCCCGACCCGGCCGGGTCGACGTCGCGGTCGAGATCGACCTGCCCGACGCCGAGGCTCGCCGCAGGTTGTTCGCGCTGTACGCCCGCGACGTCCCGACGAGCCTCTCGGATGCCGAGCTCGACGACGTGGTCGAGCGCACCGAGGGGGTCACGGCCTCCTTCCTCAAGGAGCTGCTCCGTCGGTCCGTCCTCGAGTCCCTCGTCGAGCACACGCCTCTGGAGACCGTCACCGCCGCACACGTCTCGCGGGCACTCGACGACCTGCTGGACAGCAGCCAACAGGTCACGCGCAGCCTGCTGGGCGTCGGCAACGACCCCGAGGACCTCCCCGGCGGTGGCGGGGCAGGGACGCTCCCGCCGGGACACCAGGGTGGCTGGTACGGCTACGGCGCCATGCGGAGTCGGTCGCGCATCTACCGCGCCTAGGTCGGCTCATCCGGCGTCGGGCCGCAGGAGCTCCGCGATCCGTGGGGCGACCAGGCGCAGGGCCCGGCCACGGTGGGAGACGGCGTCCTTGTCGGGCGGGTCCAGCTCGGCGGTGGTGTGGCCGGGGAACTCCTCGGCCTCGAACAGCACGTCGTACCCGAACCCGCCGCTCCCCCGCGTCTCACGGATCACGCGGCCGTCCATCCGGCCCTCGACCACCAGGTCGTCGCCGTCAGGGACGCAGAACGCGACCGCGCAGGCGAAGTGCGCGCCACGTCGTTCGTCCGGCACGTCCGCGAGCTGCTGGAGCAGCAGGGAGTTGTTGCGCTCGTCGGACTTGGGCTGGCCCGACCAGCGGGCGGAGAGCACTCCCGGCATCCCGTTCAGTGCGTCGACACAGAGCCCGCTGTCGTCCGCGACCGACGGGAGGCCGGTCGCAGCCAGGCCGGCCCGCGCCTTGAGCAGGGCATTGCCCGCGAAGGTCGGCTGGTCCTCCACCGGCTCGTCGTACGCCGGCACGTCGTCGAGGCCGAGCACCTCGACGTCGTGCAGGTGCTCGGCCAGGATGCGTCGCATCTCCTCGAGCTTCTTGAGGTTGCGGGACGCGAGGAAGATCCGGGCCACGCTCAGCCCTCCAGGGCCTGTTGCTGGAGCCGGGTGAGCTCGGCACAGCCCTCCGCGGCCAGGGCCAGGAGGGTGTCGAGCTCGGTCCGGTCGAACGGCGCGCCCTCGGCCGTGCCCTGCACCTCGACGAACCTCCCGTCGCCGGTCATCACGACGTTCATGTCGGTCTCGGCACGCACGTCGTCGTCGTAGTGCAGGTCGAGACGCGGGGTGCCGTCGATGATGCCGACGCTGACCGCGGCGACCGACCCGGTCAGCGGCTCACCGGCCAGCGCCCCCTGGGACCGCAGGTGGCCGACCGCGTCGGCGAGCGCGACGTAGGCACCGGTGATGGCGGCCGTGCGGGTGCCGCCGTCCGCCTGGAGTACGTCGCAGTCGAGGACGATGGTGTTCTCCCCGAGCGCCTTGTAGTCGATGACCGCACGCAGGGACCGGCCGATCAGGCGAGAGATCTCGTGGGTGCGGCCGCCGATCCTGCCGCGCACGGACTCGCGGTCGGAGCGGGTGTTGGTCGAGGCCGGGAGCATGGCGTACTCCGCGGTCACCCAGCCGAGGCCCGAGCCCTTGCGCCAGCGCGGCACCCCTTGGGTGGCGGACGCCGCACAGAGCACGCGCGTGCGGCCGAACTCGACGAGCACGGAGCCGGCGGCGTGGTCGAGCCAGTGGCGGGTGATGGTGATGGGGCGAAGGGCGTCGTCGGCGCGACCGTCGCTGCGCGCGGGAACAGAGGATCCGGGGGTATCCATGGGCGAGACCCTAGCCAGGTGCGCCGACCGGGGACCTACTTGACCTCGGCCCGCTGGATCCGCCACAGCCCGATCAGCAGCGGGATGACCAGCCAGACGATGCCGCTCACCACGATGTGGGCCCACTGGGAGCCCGTCAACGGCATATCGTATAGCTCGTTCTGCGCGGTCTGGAAGTCGAGCCAGTCGACCACGTGGTCGAACCACGACATCAGCGCGGCTCCCAGGGCGAACAGCCCCGGAAGGACCCACTTGTAGACGAAGAACACCACGATCGCGGCCGGTGTGTTGAGCAACAGACAGGCCAGGGCGAAGCCACCCAGCATCGCGAACGTCTGGGTGATCAGGAAGCCGAGGAAGCCGGTCCAGCCGAAGGTCCAGTCGATCGGTCCCTGCATGACTCCGTAGAGGAGGTTGCACACCAGACCGACCACGAGCGCGAACACGATCACGAACCCGGTCAGCGCCATCCCGGCCAGCATCTTGGCCATCACGATCCGCATCCGCCGCGGCTCGAGGCTGAACGTCGTCATCGCGGTGCGTTGGCTCCACTCGCTGGTGACCAGCATGATGCCGAGCACCGGCAGCAGGATCGAGCAGACGAACGCCGAGGCGGCCACGAAGTCGCCGTACGACGCTGCCTCGTCCTGGGCGACCACGACCCATAGGAAGATCGTCTCGGCCACCAGGGCGAAGCCCACCGTGACGCCGACCAGCCAGCGGCCGGCCCGGGTGTCGACGGCCTTGCGCAGCTCGACCCGGAACAGCCGGGTGAACGGGATCCCTGCGGTGCCGGAGACGTCGAGGGTCACCGGCGCGACCGCACTCACTTGACCTCCGCTCGCCGGATCCGCCAGATCCCGATGGCCAGCGGCACCACCAGCCAGATCAGGCCGGCGACGATCAGGTGGGCCCAGCCTCTCCCGTGGATGGTCGCGTCGATGAGGTCGTTCTGGTCGTTGTTGAAGTCGATCCAGGGCTGGAGCTTGGCGAACCAGTCCATCAGGCTGGCGGCGATCTCAAACAGCCCAGGGAAGACGAACGAGTAGACGAAGTAGGCGACGATGCCCGCCGGCGAGTTCAGGAAGAGCGCGCCGAACGCGAAGCCCGTGGCCATCCCGAACACGTAGAGCAGCAGGTAGAAGGCGGCGTACTTGGCCGGGCTCCCCCACACCACGGTGTCGCCGGACAGGGCGCCGTACACGACGTTGGCGAGCGAGCCCAGGATGAGCCCGATCACGAGCGCGAGGACGGAGATGACCAGGATGCTGACGAACTTCGCGGCCACGACCCTGACCCGGGACGGCTCCAGGGTGAAGGTCACCATCGCCGTGCGCTGGCTCCACTCGCTGGTCACCGAGAGCACCCCGAGCACGGGCAGCAGGACGCCCATCGGGGTGTTCATGCCCTGGAGGAAGTCGAGGAACTTCGGGTGCAGGCCCTGACCGAGCACCACCGAGAGCTGGATGATCAGCACCAGCAGGGTCAGGGCGGCGATCGAGATGAGCAGCCAGCGGCCGGCGCGGGTGTCGGCCAGCTTGCGGAGCTCCACCCGCACGAGCCGTCCGAAGGGGACGGCCGGTGTGTTCGAGACGTCGAGCGTCGTGGGTGCGGTCGCGACGCTCATGCCGGCACCTCGCTCGTGGCCTCGTCCGGCAGGGTGTCGCGCTGGGTGTCGGCGGTGAGCTCGAGGAACAGGTCCTCGAGGCCTCCCTCGTTGCCCGCGCGCAGGTCGGTGAGCACGATCTGTCGCTCGGCGGCGACGCGGCCCACGTCGACCGGCTCGGCGTTGACCCGGAGGCCGGCGCCGGCCGGGTGGACGGGCAGCCCCTTCTCGGTCAGCGCCTCGGTGAGCTGGTGGTTGTCGAGGGCGGTGACCAGGGTCGTCGCCACACCGCCGGTCGCGTCGCGGAGCAGCTCCTCGCGGGTGCCCCGGGCCACGATCAGGCCGTTGCCGATCAGGATCATCTCGTCCGCGATCTGCTCGACCTCGTGGAGCAGGTGGCTCGACAGCAGCACGGTGCCGCCCTGGTCGGCGTACCCCTTGAGCAGGCCGCGCATCCAGCGGATGCCGGCAGGGTCGAGACCGTTCGCAGGCTCGTCGAGGATCAGCACGCTGGGGTCGCCGAGCAGCGCGTGCGCGATGCCGAGGCGCTGTCGCATGCCGAGCGAGTAGTTGCGCACGCGACGCTTGGCTTCGCGGGCGTCGAGCGAGACCAGGTCGAGCATCTCGTCGACCCGCTGGCCCGGCAGGCCCATGGTCTGGGCACCGATCTCGAGCACCTCACGGCCGGTGCGACCCGCGTGCTGGGCGGACGCGTCGAGCAGGACGCCGACGTGCCGGCCGGGGTTGGGGATGTTCTTGTAATGAAGCCCTCCGATCGTCACGTCACCGTGGGTCGGAGGGGTGAGCCCGACCATGACCCGCATGGTCGTGGTCTTGCCCGCCCCGTTCGGGCCGAGGAAGCCGGTGACCGTACCCGGCCTGCACTCGAAGCTGATGTCGTCGACGGCGATGAAACTCCCGTAGGCCCGAGTGAGCCCTTCCACCTTGATCATGGGCACCACCCTGCCACCTCGCACCACCCGTGACATGCATCGGCAGGCTGGCTCCGGGAAACCAAAGTAGGGGTCGGCCGCCTCCCGACGGCCGCTGCCCGGACCGACCGCGGCTCCTACGATCATCTCGTGGAGCACGCCTCGCCCGACCTCTACCAGCCGCCTCTGACGCGGTGGGGTCATGTCTGGCGTACGGCGGTCATGCTCCTGGTCTCGATCATCACCTCCATCAGCCCGCTGCCGGTCGCCTGGCGGAAGGACCACTGGCTGGTGGTCGCGGACCTCCTGCTGGGGCTGACCGGGTTCGTCCTGGTCTGGTTCCGTCGTCGCTACCCGATGCCCGTCGCGACCGTGATCACGGTCTTCGGGTTCATCAGCTCGACCGCCTCTGGGCCAGGCGTGCTGGCCGCGGTCTCACTCGCGACGAGACGCGTCTGGTGGCAGCTGGTCGTGATCGCCGCGATCAACATGGCCGCGTCGTACACCTACAACATGATTGTGCCCACGCCGGACAACGGCCCGTGGTGGGTGAACCTGCTGGTGGTCGTCGTGGTCTCGGTCGCGATCCTCGGCTGGGGCGCCTACATCGGCTCGCGGCGGGAGCTGCTCTGGACACTGAAGAACCGCGCCGAGCGTGCCGAGGCGGAGCAGGAGCTCCGCACGTCGCAGGCGCGGGCGAACGAGAGGGCGAGCATCGCTCGGGAGATGCACGACGTACTGGCCCACCGGATCTCCCAGGTCTCGATGCACGCCAGCGCCCTGGCGTTCCGCACGGACCTCGATGCCGACGAGATGCGCGCGAGCGCGACGATCATCCAGGACACCGCCCACGAGGCTCTGGCGGACCTGCGCAGCGTGCTCGGCGTACTGCGTGACCCGGAGACCGGCAAGCCGCTCGAGCCGCCCCAACCGACGTACCGCGACCTCGAGCCACTGATCGAGGCGGTGCGGTCGGCGGGACTCAAGGTCAGCTACGACGACCGACTCGGCGGCGCGGCTTCCGAGCTGCCGGACGTGATCGGCCGTACCGTCTATCGGATCGTCCAGGAGGGCATGACGAACGCCGCGAAGCATGCCCCGGGCACGTCCCTCCTGATCGTCGTCAGCGGGTCGCCCGACGAAGGTGTGACCGTCGAGCTCCGCAACCCGCTGGGGCTCCGCGCCGGGTCGACGCCGGGGGCCGGCCTCGGTCTGGTCGGGTTGACCGAGCGGGCCGAGCTCAGAGGCGGACGGCTCGAGGGGCGCCGCGAGGACGGCGCCTGGGTGCTGCGCGGCTGGATCCCGTGGGCGGCGTGACCGGCTCATGATCGATGTCCTCGTCGTAGACGACGACCCGTTGGTGCGGTCCGCGCTCGGGCTGATGCTCGGCGGGCAGCCCGACGTCCGCGTGGTCGGTGAGGCGGCCGACGGACGAGCGGGCATCGACGCCGCGCAGGAGCTGCGTCCCGACGTTGTCCTGATGGACATCCGGATGCCGGTGCTCGACGGCCTGGCCGCGACCATCGAGCTGCGCACGCACCCCGACCCACCGCACGTGATCGTGCTGACCACGTTCGACGCCGACGACTACGTCCTTCGGGCGCTCGCCGCCGGCGCGGACGGCTTCCTGCTCAAGGACACGCCGCCCACGGAGATCCTGCAGGCCATCCGGCGGGTCGCGGACGGCGATCCGATGCTGTCCCCCTCGGTCACCCGCAGCCTGATCAAGCAGGTGGCGCCCCCGGACAGCTCACGCGCGAACCGGGCGCAGGAGCGGCTGTCGTGCCTGACCGAGCGAGAGCGCGACGTGGCCCTCGCGGTCGGGCGCGGGCTCAGCAACGCCGAGATCGCCGCCGAGCTCTACCTGTCGGTCCCGACCGTGAAGGCGCACGTGTCCCGGCTGTTCGAGAAGCTCGACGTGACCAACCGGGTGCAGATCGCGATCGTGGTCCACGACGCCGGGATGATCTGACGCCTCAGACGTCGAAGACCGCGCCGGGCTCGGCTGCGAGGAGCTCGCCGTGGTACGCCGCGGCCGCCTCGGCGACCATGTCGGCGATCCGGTACCACGGGGGCACGTGTGTCAGCACCAACCGGGGTACGCCGTTGCGGGCGCCGATCTCACCCGCCTCACGCCCGGTCAGGTGCAGGTCGTCCGGGTTGGTCTCGCCGTGCCGGAACGACGCCTCGACCAGCAGCAGGTCGGCCCCGGTGGCGAGCTCGTCCAGGGCAGCGCACATCCCGGTGTCTCCGGAGTAGGCCAGCGTGCGACCGTGCGCGGTCACCCGCAAGGCGTAGGCGGGCACCGGGTGGGCCACGCGTAAGGGCTCGACCAGGAACGGGCCGAGCTCGACCGGTCCGGCGTACTCACGGAAGTCGAACTCCCTGCTCATGCCGGGATCGGGCAGGTCGTAGGCGTCGGCCATCCGCTGGGCGACGCCGACCGGGCCCCAGACCGGGATGCGCGACAGGGCGCCGCCGGGGTGGTACTTGCGCAGCACGTAGTAGCCGCACAGGTCCAGGCAGTGGTCGGGGTGCAGGTGGCTGAAGAACACACCGCGCACGTCCTCGGCTGCGGCGTACTTCTGCAGGGGGCCGAGCGAGCCGCTGCCCATGTCCAGGAGGATCCGCCAGGTCGCGCCGTCGGCGTCCTCGGCCTCCAGCAGGTAGCAGCTGGCAGCTGAGTCCGGGCCGGCGAACGAGCCGGAGCAGCCGATCACGACGAGCCGCATCCCGGTCACGCCAGGCCCCCGGCGAACTGGGCGGCCATCGCGAGCTCGGGGCCAAGGAAGCGTCGCCCGATGTGCTCGAACTCGTCGGGCGTCCCCGTCGTGAGGAAGCGGTACGACGCGTCGCCGCCGGCCCGCATCAGGTCGCTCGACGCGAGGAGCTTGTAGACGTCCTTCGCGCACTCCTCGGCACTGCTCACGAGGGTGACCGCGTCGCCCATCACGAAGGAGATGATCCCGGTCAGCAGCGGGTAGTGGGTGCAGCCCAGGATCAACGTGTCCACGTCGGCCTCGACCAGCGGGTCGAGGTACTCGTGGGCCACGGCGCGGAGCTCCTCGCCACCGGTCACTCCGGCCTCGACGAACTCGACGAACCGTGGGCAGGCCCGCGTGGAGAGCTCGACGTGCGGGGCGGCGGCGAACGCGTCGTCGTACGCCAGCGACTCGGCGGTCGCGCGGGTGCAGATGACGCCGATCCGGCCGTTGTGGGTCGCGGCGACCGCGCGGCGGGTGGCCGGCAGGATCACCTCGACGACGGGTACGTCGTACCGCTCGCGCGCGTCGCGGAGCATGGCCGCGCTCGCGGAGTTGCAGGCGATCACCAGCGCCTTCACGCCCTCGGCGACAAGGTGGTCGAGGCACTCCAGTGCGTACTCGCGCACCTCGCCGATGGGTTTGGGGCCGTACGGCTGGCGCGCGGTGTCGCCGAGGTAGACCAGGGACTCGTGTGGCAGCTGGTCGATCACGGACCGGGCCACGGTGAGCCCGCCGAAACCGGAGTCGAAGATGCCGATCGGCGCATCGAGCGGCGGGCGGGGCACAGTCGCACAGGTTAGGTGGTCAGCACCCGTGCGCGCAGTAGGACGCGACTCACGTCACGCGGCTCAGCCGAAGAGCTTGCCCTGCGGCGGGCCGAACTGCGGGTCGACCCCGTCGAACAGGCTGCTCACGGACTCGCCCGCGTGGACCCGGGCGATCGCCTCGGCGAACAGGCCGGCCACGCTGCGGACCTCGAGCTCCGGCCAGTCGATGGGAGCCGGGACGGTGTTGGTCGCGACGACCTCGGTGATCATCGGGTGGTGGCGGAGCCGGTCGACGGCCTTGCCGACGAACAACCCGTGCGTGCACGCGACGGCGGCGCCGGTGCACCCCTCCTCGGCCAGCCGGTCGAGGAGCTCGACGATCGAGCCACCGGTGGCGATCTCGTCGTCGAGCACGATCGCGCGCTTGCCCGCCACGTCGCCGACGATGGAGTCGATCACGACGCGGTCGTCGGCGAGGCGCTGCTTCGAGCCCGCCGCGACACCGACGCCGAGGAGCCGCGAGAACTGCGTGGCGGTCTTGGCATTGCCGAAGTCCGGGGACACGACGATCGCGTCGCTGAGGTCCTGGGCCAAGAAGTGCTCGGCGAGGATGCCGATGGCGGTCAGCTGGTCGACGGGGACGGAGAAGAAGCCGTGCACCTGCGGGGCGTGGAGCGTCATCGTCATGACCCGGTGGACACCGGCGGTCGCCAGCATGTCGGCGACGAGCCGGCCACCGATGGAGATGCGCGATGCGTCCTTCTTGTCCGACCGGGCGTAGGAGTAGAAGGGGATCACTGCGGTGATCGAGGCCGCGCTGGCGCCTCGGGCCGCGTCGATCATCAGCAGCAGCTCCATCAGGTGCTCCTGCGTCGGCGGCACGAGCGGCTGGACGATGTAGACGTCGCGCTGCCGGCAGTTCGCCTGGAGCTGGGCCTGGAGGCAGTCGTTGCTGAAGCGGGTCATCTCGACCGAGGACAGCGGGACCTCGAGGTCGTCGCAGATGGCCTGGGCCAGCGGGCGGTGGGCGGAACCACTGAAGACGACGACGGGGGTGTCGGGCACGGGCACTCCAGAGCTGGGCCGGTCAGTCGGGGCCAGCGTAGCCCGGCACACGCGGCCAGGGACAGGGTGGACTCTCGAGCTCACGCCCAGAGCTGACCCTCGAGCCGCGCCTCGGCCTCGTCGATGGTGCCCTCGTAGGCACCGGTCGACAGGTACTTCCACCCACCGTCGGCCACCACGAACGCGATGTCGGCGCGCTCACCGGCCCGGACCGACTTCGCGGCCTGGGCGAGGGCGGCGTGCAGGATCGCCCCGGTGGAGATGCCGGCGAAGATCCCCTCGCCGTCGAGCAGCTCGCGCACCCGGCGCACGGCGTCGCGCGGACCGACCGAGAACCGCGCGTCGATGAGGGTCTCGTCGTACAGCTCCGGCACGAAGCCCTCGTCGAGGTTCCGCAGCCCGTAGACCAGCTCGCCGTACCGGGGCTCGGCCGCGATGATGCGGACCTCCGGCTTGTGCTCGCGGAAGAACCGGCCGACGCCCATCAGGGTCCCGGTCGTGCCGAGGCCGCCGACGAAGTGGGTGACAGTCGGCAGGTCGGCGAGGACCTCGGGGCCGGTGGCCTCGTAGTGCGCGAGCGCGTTGGCGGGGTTGCCGTACTGATAGAGCATCACCCAGTCGGGGTGCTCGGCGGCGATGCCCTTGGCAACCCGGACGGCCTCGTTCGAGCCGCCGGCCGCCGGCGAGGAGACGACCTCGGCACCCCACATCCGCAGGAGCAGGCGGCGCTCCTCGGAGGTGTTCTCGGGCATCACGCAGACGAGCCGGTAGCCGCGCAGCCTCGCGACCATGGCCAGCGAGATCCCGGTGTTGCCGCTGGTCGGCTCGAGGATCGTGCAGCCGGGGCGGAGCCGACCGTCCTTCTCGGCGTGCTCGACCATCGCAAGAGCCGCCCGGTCCTTGATCGAACCCGTCGGGTTGCGGTCCTCGAGCTTGGCCCACAGACGAACGTCGGGGCTCGGCGACAACGTCGGCAGGCCGATCAGCGGGGTCCCGCCGACGGTGCTGAGGAGGTCGTCGTACCGCATGACGAGCGCGGTCAGCCGCCGGCGACGGCCGGGAGTACGACGACCTGGTCGCCGTCGGTGACCGGGGCGTCGAGGCCGCCGATGAACCGGACGTCCTCGTCGTTGACGTAGACGTTGACGAAGCGGCGCAGGTCCACCGATCCGTCCTTGGCCTCGACCAGGCGATCCTTGATGCCGGGGTGGTTCGACTCGAGGTCGTCGATGAGGGCGCTCAGGCTGGCGCCGTTCGCCTCGACCGCCTTCTGGTCGCCGGTGTATGTGCGCAGGATGGTGGGGATCCGGACCTCAACGGCCATCGGGGACTCCTTGACTGGTGGGTGCTGGGGGCAGTGCGTCCACGACCGAGACCTCTTCCTCGCTCACCTCGCCGTCGACGATCCGATACGACCTGAACTCCACCGGACCCTCGTTATTCCCGTGCTCGCGGGTGCCGACCAGCACGTAGTGGGCACCGGGCTCGTTGGCCAGACCGATGTCGGTGCGACTGGGGTAGGCCTCGGTGGCGGTGTGTGAGTGGTAGACCACGACCGGCTCCTCGTCGCGGGCCCAGAGGTCCTTGTAGAGCGCGAGCAGCGCGGTCGAGTCGAACTCGTAGAACGTGGGGCTGCCGGCCGCGTTCACCATCTCGACGAGGCGCTCGGGGCGCTCGCTTCCCTCTGGGCCGGCGACGATGCCGCAGGCCTCGTCGGGGTGGTCGCGCTTGGCGTGCGCGACGATCCCGTCGTACGTCGCGCGGTCGATGGTGAGCACGTGGCCAGGGTACGGGCGGCTAGAGCTCCGCCCGGCGCCGGACCAGCTCCTTGGGAACGCCACCGAGGCCGAGCCGGTAGCAGGTGTGGTCGGCGTGCTCGGCGAGCGTGTCCCACAACGACTTGTGCGCGGCCCACGGCAACGGATCGGCACCGCGGTACCAGCTGTCGCCGAAGGAGATCCACACCGCTGCCCAGTCCGCAGCACAGTCCCACGCTCCCCGACTGGCCTCGACCAGGCGCCGACGGATCTGGAACGCCATCCGCGGCCCGTCGGGGCAGTTCGGCGTGGTGGCGATCGGCCAGACCCACAGGTCGAGCCCGGCCAGCTCGAGCTCGAGCTCACGCAGGATCCGCGGATCGACCAGGACGGTCGCCACGTTCACGTGTGGCCGGCGCATCCCCACACGCTAGCGACGGACCCCCATAGAGGGCAGCGGTGTCGCTGGATGGGCGGGGGCCCGATCGCGGCACATCGGTGGGGTCGGTCGCGTCGGAGTCGACCGCACCCACGAAGCGACCTCCTCGACCGACGGCACACCTGTATTGACGGCATCCGCCACGGACGGGCCAGCCTCTCTCAGCGGAGGAACCGGGCGGCCAGCTCGTCGGAGAGCGCTGCGTCGATCCGGCGCCACATCTCCGCGCCCACCCCGTGGGCGGCCAGGTCGTCGCGGCGTACCCAGGCGACAGCGCTCGACTCGTCGTCCGCGACGTAGGGCTCACCAGCCACCCAGGTGCAGGCGAAGGTGAGGTCGAGGTACGTCGCGAGGTCGCCGTTGGCGTGCGTGATCGGGCCATGGGCCCAGGACGAGGCGAGCCGGTCGACCCGGGCCGTCACCCCGGTCTCCTCGAGCACCTCGCGCTCGGCCGCTGCCGCGGGCTCCTCGCCCGGATCGGGGATTCCTGTGACCGGCGTCCAGGCACCGTTGTCCGCACGCTGCACGAGCAGGATCTCCTCGCCGCGCCGCACGACCGCGGTCACGCCGGGCAGCCACAGGTGTCGATGCCCGACGATCTCGCGCAGCTCGACGATGAAGTCAGGTATCGGCATGCACCGAACCCTAGAAGCACGGCGCCCCGGGACCGTGGGTCCCGGGGCGTCGTGAGGTTGCAGTGGATCAGGGCAGGAAGTACATCGGGTTCGGGATCTTGTACGTCGTGTCCGCGAACCCACCCTTCAGGTCGCTGAACTGGTCGCCGAAGTTGGCCACGATGTTGTAGCCGAGCGACTCGATGTGCTGCCGGGTCATCGACTTGTACTGGATGGTCGTGCAAATGAACTTGGTCGCGTTCGGGTCGGTAGGCGTCGGGGCGGGCACCACGCAGCTGCTCAGCCACGGCTCGGTCTGGGCCGTCGCGTCCTTGAGGTACACGTGGGTGGGGTCGATCGTGTAGCCGGCGTCGGTCAGGTTGTCGAGCGTGCCCTGGACCTGCGAGATCGGACGACCGGTCAGGAAGAACACCGAGTAGCCGTGCGCGATCGCCTTCTTCTCGAGTGCCACCATGCCCGGGACCGCCGGGAAGATGCTGGCCAAGCCGGCGTTGACGAAGTAGGCGTTCGTGCCGGGGTTGTAGACGAAGTTGCTGTAGATCTCGTAGCTGTAGGTGTTCAGCGTCGTGTCGTCGATGTCGAACAGGATCGCCTTGTGCGCGTCCTTCTTGTGGTGGTGGACCAGGGCCTTGCCGGCGCGGTTCGCGATCCGCTCGACCTCGTGCGCGTAGGCGCTGTCCGGGCTGAACTGGTGGAGCTGCGTGGTCGCCTTGTCTCCCAGGACGGCGGCATCCTGGCCGTCGGGGACCGGGTCGTTCACGGTCGTGAGCGTGTCGCCGTAGTAGGCCTTGATCGCGGTCTTGACCTGGTCGATGTTCTGGATCTGGTTCGCGCTGGTCGGGTTGGCCGGCGGCGCAGGCACGGAATGGTGTCCGTGGTCGGCGATGGCGAGACCCGGCACGGCGAGGGCCATGCCGGCTGCGGCAGACGCGATCGCGATGGTGGCGGTTCGCGCCGGCCGAGAATGACGCAGGGAGAGCTTCACGGGTGTGTCCTCCGATGTGTGAATGGTCGGAGGTCATCGGAACATGGAGGGGTGGCCCTCGACAAGAGTGTCGACCGGGTCAATGCCGCTCAAATGCCCGCTCAATACCCGCTCAATGCAGGGCGTCGACCAGGGTCTCCTGGAGCGCGCCGATCCACTCGTAGATGTCGTGCGCCTGGGAGCGCGGGTCGTCGTCCGGGAGAGCCCGCCAGAACGCCTCGTCGTCCTGCTCGACCTCGAGGCGCGTCGCCAGCGCGAGCCGCAGGTCGGTGAGGGACTTCAGCCAGAGCAACGCGGCCGGCTCGTCGAGCTCGACGTCGATGACGACCTTCTGGTCACCGAGCTCCGGTGGCAGGCCGGCCTCCTCCAAGGTGTCGATGATCGTCGCCGCTCCGGCCGCCTTGCCGTCGCGCAGGCTCCCCTCGGTGAAGCGCCGGAACTCCGCTGCCGCCTCCGCGTTCTCGACGTACGCCGTGGGGAAGAGGCGGGCGAGCACCGGGTCCTCGGGCTCCGTGGTCGGTCCGTCGAAGCTCAGCATCGCCTCCAAGGGGTCGGCATGCTCGCGCGGGACGGCGGCCTCGTTGCGCAGCAGCTCGACCAGCTGCGAGGCCAGCGAGCGCAGCAGGTCGGCCTCGAACCCGGAGAAGGTCGCGATGATCCGCCCGCTGCGCCGGTGTCGGGTGAAGCCGCTCATCTACTGCTTCTCCAAGGTGGCCCAGAGCCCGTACTCGTGCATCGCCTGGACGTCGCGCTCCATCTCCTCGCGCGTGCCGTTGCTGACGGCGGACTTCCCGTCGTGGTGCACCTCGAGCATCAGCTTCTCGGCCTTCTTCTGGTCATACCCGAAGTACGTGCGGAAGACGTAGGTCACGTAGCTCATCAGGTTGACCGGGTCGTTCCACACGATGGTGACCCAAGGCTTCGCGGTGAGCGTGATCTCGTCCGGCGTGAGGTCCGGCTCGACCTCGACCGGGCTCGTGGTCGCCATTCGCCCATGGTGGCACAGCGCGGGGGTCCGACCGGGTCCTACGCTGGCCTCGTGCGCGCGTCGACGGCCCTGCTGACCGACCACTACGAGCTCACCATGCTGCAGGCCGCGCTGGGGTCGGGCACCGCGCACCGACGCTCGGTCTTCGAGCTGTTCCCGCGGCGCCTCCCGGAAGGGCGGCGGTACGGCGTGGTCGCCGGCGTCGGCCGGGCACTGGACGCGCTCGAGGACTTCCGGTTCGACGACGAGGTGCTCGCGGTGCTCGAGAATGTCGTCGACGAGCCCACGCGCAGCTGGCTCTCGACGTACCGCTTCACAGGCGACGTCTGGGGGTACGCCGAGGGCGAGACGTACTTCCCCTACTCGCCCCTCCTGATCGTCGAGGGCAGCTTCGCCGAGGCGGTGCTCCTCGAGACGCTGCTGCTGTCGGTCTACAACCACGACTCGGCGATCGCATCGGCCGCCTCGCGGATGACCCAGGTCGCCGGTGACCGGCCGTGCATCGAGATGGGGTCACGACGTACGCACGAGGAAGCAGCGGTCGCCAGTGCCCGCGCGGCGTACGTCGCGGGGTTCGCGACCACCTCGAACCTGGCCGCCCGCGAGCGGTACGGCGTCCCGTCGGCCGGCACGAGTGCGCACAGCTTCACGCTGCTGCACGACACCGAGGCCGACGCGTTCCGGGCACAGGTGACCTCCCTCGGCACCGGGACGACTCTCCTGGTCGACACCTACGACATCCGCGAAGCGGTCGCGTTGGGAGTCGAGATCGCCGGCACCGGGCTCGGCGCCGTACGCATCGACTCCGGCGACCTCGGCGTGCTCGCCGGCGAGGTGCGCGCCCAGCTCGACTCGCTGGGCGCGACCGGGACCCGGATCGTCGTGACCAGCGACCTCGACGAGTTCGCGATCGCCGCGCTCGCGAACGCGCCCGTCGACGCGTACGGCGTCGGCACCCAGCTGGTCATCGGGTCCGGGCATCCGACCTGCGGCTTCGTGTACAAGCTCGTCGCGCGCGAGGCCGACGACGGCGACCTGGTGTCGGTGGCGAAGAAGAGCACCGACAAGATCTCGATCGGGGGCCGCAAGTACGCGTTGCGCCGCCGGTCGCCCGGGGGCGTGGCCGAGGCCGAGGTGATCGGCATCGGGGAGGCGCCGACCGACGACGGGGACGACCGAGCTCTGCTGGTGCCGCTGGTGCGCAACGGGGAGGTCGTGGGCCGGGAGGCGCTCGACGAGGCTCGCACCCGGCACCAGGCATCGCGTGCCGAGCTGCCGCGGGCCGCCCAGCAGATGTCGCGCGGCGAGCCCGTCATCCCGACGATCCACGAGGGGCCACGTGGCACACCTGACCTGTGACTTCTTCTCCGAGGTTCTCGAGGCGGGGCCTCTGGGACGCCATGATCGCCGACGTGATCGCCTGGCTCCCGCTGCCGCGTGACTGACGTGCCTCGATAGCCTGAGCACATGACCCGGGCGCTGATCGTGGTGGACGTCCAGAACGACTTCTGTGAGGGCGGTTCGCTGGCGGTCGAGGGTGGGGCCCGGGTTGCCAGCGACATCGGTGAGCTGCTGCACCACTGGGCCCGCGGCGACGACCAGGCTCCGGCGTACGACGTCGTGGTGGCGAGCAAGGACCACCACATCGACCCCGGTCACCACTGGTCCGCCGACCCCGACTTCGTCGACTCCTGGCCGGTCCACTGCAGGGTCGGTACCGACGGCGAGGCGTTCCATCCCAACCTCGACCCGCAGCCGTTCGACGCGATCTTCCTCAAGGGCACCCACGAGGCGGCGTACTCCGCGTTCGAGGGCAGGACCGTGGACGGCGCCGTGCTGGCGGACTGGCTACGGGCCAAGCACGTCGACGAGCTCGACGTCTGCGGCATCGCCACCGACTACTGCGTGCGCTCCACCGCGCTGGATGCGCGCCACGAGGGCTTCGCGACCCGCGTCCTCGGCTTCCTCTGCGCGGGCGTGGCTCCCGAGTCGACGGAGAAGGCGCTGGTGGAGATGGAGCGGGCCGGCGTCACCCTCGCCTGAGCCCCGGCGAGCGCTCAGCCACCCCACTTCTCGGCCAGCGTCCGGATCACGTTGAGGTTGCGGTTGGTCGCGACCCCCAGGTGCTTCTCGACGACGGCGTTGCCGAGCGTGGCCGTGTGGTACTCCTGCCCGAGCAACAGGTGGGCACCGCGACCACGGATGACCGCCCGCTCCCCGGCCTTCCCGGCCTCGTCGAGCCTCGTCGCCGCCGCTGCGCTCGGCGCCTTCTTCAGCAGCGAGACGTAGTACCGCCCGTCGTGCCCCTCTCCCAGCTCGACGGCGTCGGCGGCGATGTCGCGAAGCTCCTTCTGGGTCAGGGCGATCGTCGGCACCTCGAAGCCGGCCTCCTCGACGAACGCCTTCTCGAGAGCCGCCTCCACCTTCGTGGGGCTCCGCATCGACGTGGTCACGCGGACGTTGCCGCTGTTGATGTAGGTCTCGACGTCGGTGAAACCGGCCGACTCGCACGCCCGGACGATGGCCGCCCTGGAGAACTTGCGCGTCGCGCCCAGGTTGATCGCCCTCAGGAACGCGATGTACGTCGGCATCCCGTCATCCTGCCCGAGCCGCGCCGCACGAGGAACGCGCCCGAGCAACGCGGCCTCTGGGTATCCTGCGCCAATGCCGACCGACCTCGAGGTGCAGAGCAGTGAGCTCGTCGTGCAGGCCGCCCGCCTCGTGCGCGCCGTACGCCGTCGGGTCGGCCACCCCGCGGGCATCCGGATCCTGGCCCTGCTCGAGGAGCTCGGACCGCTCGGGGTGACCGCGCTGGCCGAGGCCGACCGCTCGTCACAGCCGACCGTGTCCGGTGCCGTGAGCCAGCTGGTCGACGAGGGGTGGGTGGCCAAGGACTCGGACTCCAGCGACGCCCGGCGATCCGTCGTCCGGCTCACCCCGCGGGGAAGCCAGCGGCTGGCCGACGCGCGCCGCGAGAACGGCGCCGCCGTCGCCGAGCGGCTGGCCCGGACCGGGCACTCCGTCGACGACGTGGCGCACGCCGTGGCGGTCCTCCGCGACGTGATGGACGAACAGCTCTGACTGCTAGGTGACGGTGATCGGCATCCCGTTCGACACCAACCTCCAGTCGACCGAGGCGAACTGCGACGGGTCGATCGTCTGGTGGGCGGTCACCCAGTCGATGAGCAGCTGCCGGATGTCGATCTGCCGGTTGTAGACGACCGGCGCGGTGCTCACCGCGGGGAACCCGCCACCTCCCGACTGGCGGTAGTTGTTGACCGCCAGGGCGAACTGGGCGTCCGGAGCGACCGGCGCTCCGTCGTACGCGAGGTTCTTGACCCGTGAGCCCACCGCCTGCGCGATGTCGACGTCGTAGGTCAGCCGCGCGTCGAGGCCGGCGATGCTGTCGAAGTTGTAGTCCGGGGTGCCGTTCGGGGCGTTCGGGGTCACCGCGTTGGTGACCTGGTCCATGGTGAACGGCCCGGTCCCGCTGACCTGCTGGAAGTACTGCATGGAGTACTCCAGGTAGTCCTGGACCTGCTGGCCGGTGACCTTCACCCCGAGCAGTGTGTTGTCGTAGATGTACAGACCCGCCACGTCGCGCACGGTCACCTGCCCCGAGGGGAAGGACGCCTGCCGGTTGAACGGCGCCGCGATCGACAGCACGGGCAGCGACGCGTCGGGGCCGGTGAGCCCCTGCTTGACGGCGTCGGCCTGCACGTAGTTGATGAAGTCGATGATCGGGACGTCCTCGACCGGCGCCCGCGCGGCCAACATCTCCTGGGTCGAGGACCCGATCACCGAGTTGACGTAGCCGATCACCTCGTGGTGCTGCTTGCGCACCGCCCTCTCGACCTGGTGATCCATGTCGACCGTGTTGGAGTTCAGCGTCTGCGAGTGTGCACGCAGCACCCGCCAGCCACCGCGGTGACGTTCGAGGTGGAGATCCATCACCGCCAGGCGCATGCCCCAGTAGTCGGGCTCGCACAGCAGCACACCCTGCCCGGTCTTCTGGTTCGCCACGAACCTCTCCGGGATGTCGACGTGCGCGTGCCCGACCAGGATCGCGTCGATGTGGGGGACCCGCTCGGCGACGAGCGACGAGGCGTTCTCCGGGTACGGCAGCGCGTCGCCGTACGACGAGGAGGTGTCGGCCCCGGAGTGGGCCGACACGATCACGAGGTCGCAGCCCTTCTTCTTCAGCCGGGGCACCCACTTCTCGGCCTGCTCGACGAGGCCGGGGAACTCCATCCTCCCGGACACGTTGGCCTTGTCCCAGATCGCGATGCCGGGGTTGGTGAGCCCGAGGACACCGACCTTGAGGTGGGGGCCGTGCGGCACCCGGAACTTCTTGATGATGTACGGCGGGAACACCGGCATCCCGGTCGCCGGGTCGACGGCGTTGGCGCCGAGCAGCGGGAAGTCCAGCTGGGACTCGAACGTCCGCAGCAGCGGGATGCCGTAGTTGAACTCGTGGTTGCCCAGGGTGGCCGCGTCGTACCCGATCAGGTTCATGGCGTTGGCCATCGGATGCTTGCCGCCGTCGGTGATCGGCTTGACCTTGGCGAAGTAGTACGCCAGCGGTGTGCCCTGGATGATGTCGCCGGCGTCGAGCATCAGCAGCGGTTCGCCCTTGCGCTCGGCCCGCATCGCCTTGATCAGGGTCTGCACCTTGGCGATCCCGATGTCGTTGTGTGCGGCGTCGTCGTACTCGGCGTTCTTGTAGTAGTCCCAGTTGAAGACATTGCCGTGCAGGTCGGTGGTGCCGAGCACGGTGAGCCGCAGGTGACCGGACCGGTGGCGATCGTGATGACCGCCCTCCGCGGCGGCGGGGTCGGCGACGTAACCGGCGGCGGTGAGGGCGGCGGCGCCGGTGAGGACACCGCGACGCGAGGGGGTGGCTGTTGACATGACCGAGAACCCTTCCGAGACGTGGGAACGCCAGTTCTACCCGATGGCCGCCGCCCGGAGTGACACGGGTCACCGGAATCAATCCGGTAATCCATAGGTTGCCTATGTAGAATCGTGCCGCCGTCCGAGAGGAAGTCCGTGTCCAGCCACGTCCACGAGTCCCATGAAGCGCCGGTCGAGTCCGGCTCGTTCTTCTCCCAGCCACGCGCGGTCTGGGCGGTCGCCTTCGCCTGCGTCATCGCATTCATGGGCATCGGCCTGGTCGACCCGATCCTGAAGGACATCGCGGTCAAGCTGAACGCGACACCGAGCCAGGTCTCGCTGATGTTCACCAGCTACATGGCGATCATGGGCGTCGCGATGCTGGTGACCGGCGTCGTGTCGAGCCGGATCGGGCCGAAGCGCACGCTGCTGTCGGGCCTGGTCCTGATCATTCTCTTCGCCGCCCTGGCCGGCTCGTCGAACAGCGTCGGCGCCGTGGTCGGCTTCCGTGCGGGCTGGGGGCTCGGCAACGCGCTCTTCGTGGCCACGGCGCTCGCCACCATCGTGATGTCGGCGACGGGTGGCACCGCCCAGGCGATCATCCTGTTCGAGGCCGCGCTCGGGATCGGGATCGCATCGGGGCCGCTGGTCGGCGGCCTGCTCGGCGAGCACTCGTGGCGCGCGCCGTTCTACGGCGTCTCCACGCTGATGGTGATCGCACTGGTGGCCACCGCGTTCTTCCTGCCCAGCACTCCCCCGACCGGACGGCGTACGTCGCTCGCCGACCCGTTCCGTGCCCTGAGCCACAAGCCTCTGCTGCTGACCGCCCTCACGGCGGTCTTCTACAACATCGGCTTCTTCACGATCCTCGCCGCCGGGCCGTTCGCACTCCCGGACTCGGGGATCATCCAGATCGGCTGGATCTACTTCGGCTGGGGCGTGCTCGTCGCCCTCACGTCGGTGTTCGTGGCGCCCCGCATCCAGCGCTGGGTGGGCACCATCCCGGCCGTGATCGGCACCCTGGTCCTGTTCATGCTCGACCTGCTGATGATGGCGGTCTTCGCCGACCACCAGGCGGTCGTGATCGTGGGGATCGTGCTGTCAGGCGCCTTCATCGGCACCAACAACACCCTGATCACCGAGGCGGTGATGGGTGTGGCGCCGGTCGAGCGCCCGGTGGCCTCCGCGGCATACTCCTTCGTCCGCTTCTGCGGCGGCGCGATCGGCCCCTACGTCGCGCTCAAGCTGTTCGGTCTGCCGCCGGACGTGCACGTGCACGCGCCGTTCGTCTTCGGCGCGGTGATGGTGGCGGTCGGCGTCGTGATCATGGCCGCCGGCTCGGGGGTACTGACCCGGGCGCTGGAGGGCACCCACGCGTCGCGCGCCGAAGAGGCCGAGGCCGTGCTGGTCGGCGACTTCGACTGATCGATCAGCTCACGGACTCCGCGAACGCCAGCGCCTCGCCGTTGATCGCGGCCGAGTCGGCGATCTCCAGGCACGGGTAGACGTGGAACTCGAACCACGGCGTGAACGGCGCGGTGTCTCGGGCGATCTCGGTGGCGTCGTCGGTCTCGACGACGGCGAAGCCGCCGTGGCCGTCGATCCTGCCGAGGAAGGCCTGGAAGTGCTCGGGGTGCGACGGGGACCACTTGCCGAACACCTGGAGCGACCGTTTGGCCGACTCTTCGGTGAGGTTGGGGAGGTTCTCCCAGGTGATGACGTACTTCATGCCGCGCTCCTTCCGGTGCGTGTGGAAGCAATCGACGCTAGACCTCTGGACCCGCGAGCGCATGACGTGTCTGGGCCACGTCGGCGTGTGGCGGCGCTCGCGTCGCGGGCGCGCCGTACCGTGCGCTGGTGCCCTGCGACTACTGCGGTGTCGAGTTCGACCCCATCGCGACGCGGTGGCTGTGCCCCCACTGCCACATGAAGGCCAACTGCTGCGACGGCGCGCCACTCGCCGTCTGCGGGACCACCCGCGTCCCGGAGACGGGTAACCTCCCGCCGTGACGCGTGGCCATGCGATTCGCCCGGGGCGGGTGCTCGACGTCGCCACCGGTGCACTGCTCACGGACCGTGCAGTGGTCGTCGAGGACGACCGCATCGCAGGACTCGTCGCCGCACACGAGGTGCCCAGCGACGTCGCGGTCCGCGATCTGCCCGGCCTCACCGTGCTCCCGGGGCTCGTGGACTGCCACGCCCATCTGGTCGGCGAGGAGGACAACGGGCACGGCTACACCGAGCTGCTGACCCGCACCGGTGCGCAGGAGGCGATGACCGGCGTCCGCAACGCCCGCGCCACCCTGCGTGCCGGCTTCACGTCGGTGCGCGACGTCGGGACGTACCGCGCCTTCGTCGACGTCGCCCTCCGCGATGCGATCGACGCCGGCTGGACGCCCGGCCCCCGGATGATGGTCGCCGGCGCGTACGTCTCGTGCCGGGGCGGCGGCGGTGACATCAGCGGACTCGCCCCCGACGCCGAGGAGCACGTGCCCGCCGAGTTCCGCGTCGGCATCGTGGACACCGTCGACGACGTACGGCGTGCGGTCCGGCGGATCCTGTACGGCGGTGCGGACCTGATCAAGCTGATCGGCACCGGCGCGGTGATGTCCGACAACGGCAACCCCGGCGTACCCGAGCTGACCGAGGACCAGATCCGCGCCGCCGTCGAGGAGGCGACCTTGCACGGCGCCCACGTCGCCGCCCACGCACACGGCGCCGAGGGCATCAAGCGTGCCGTCCGCGGCGGTGTCCGGTCCATCGAGCACGGCTCCCTGATGGACGACGAGGGTGTCGCGTTGATGGCCGAGCACGGGACCTGGCTGGTCGCCGACATCTACGGAGGCGACTACATCGCCGAGATCGGGCGACGTGACGGCTGGAAGGCCGCCGTCCTGCGCAAGAACGACGAGACCACCCTGACCCAGCGCGCGGCGTTCGAGAAGTGCGTCGCCGCCGGCGTCCGCATCGCCTATGGCACCGACAGCGGGATCTACCCGCACGGCCTCAACGCCCGCCAGCTCGCCTACCACGTGCGGCACGGGCAGACGCCGCTCGAGGCGATCCGGTCCGCGACTCTCCACGCGGCCACATTGATGGGCTGGGAGGGCCGGATCGGCCGCCTCGAGCCGGGTCTGTACGCCGACCTGGTCGCGGTCGCGGGCAATCCCCTGGACGACGTCCGGCTGCTGGAGGACGTGCGCTTCGTGATGAAGAGCGGCGAGGTCGTCCGCGACGACGTCCCGAGTAGCTGACGACGGCCGATGCTCGGCGACAGCGGATCGGTCCTCGTTCTCGAAACTCCTGGCTGTGAACCTGCTCGTCCTACAGATTCCCTCGGAGCTCCTGCTCGCGCTCGATGGACTCGAAGAGGGCCTTGAAGTTGCCCTTGCCGAAGCCCAGGGAGCCGTGGCGCTCGATGAACTCGAAGAACACGGTCGGGCGGTCGCCGACCGGCTTGGTGAAGATCTGGAGCAGGTAGCCGTCCTCGTCGCGGTCGACCAGGATCTTGCGCCTCTTCAGCTCCTCGATCGGCACCCGGACCTCACCGATCCGGGCGCGGAGCTCCGGGTCGTCGTAGTAGGCGTCGGGGGTCTCGAGGAACTCCACGCCGTTGTCGCGGAGCAGGTCGACGGTGCGCAGGATGTCGCCGGTGGCGAGCGCGATGTGCTGGCAGCCGGCGCCGTCGTAGAACTCGAGGTACTCGTCGATCTGCGACTTCTTCTTGGCGATCGCGGGCTCGTTGAGCGGGAACTTGACCCGGTGGTTGCCGCTCGCGACGACCTTGGACATCAGCGCGGAGTAGTCCGTGGCGATGTCGTCGCCGATGAACTCGGCCATGTTCGTGAAGCCGAGCACCCGGTTGTAGAACTCGACCCACTCGTCCATCCGGCCGAGCTCGACGTTGCCGACGCAGTGGTCGATGGCCTGGAACAGCCGCTTCGGATGACCCTCGCGGCGGGTCACCCTGGTCGTGGCTGCGACGTACCCGGGCAGGAACGGGCCGTCGTAGCGCGAGCGGTCGATCAGCGTGTGGCGGGTCTCGCCGTACGTCGCGATCGCAGCCACCCGGACGGTGCCGTGCTCGTCGGAGACGTCGTGCGGCTCGTCCAGGATCGTCGCCCCCTGCGAGCGCGCGTGCGCGATGCACTTGTCGACGTCGGGCACCTCCATGGCCAGGTCGACGACGCCGTCGCCGTGCTTGCGGTGGTGGTCGAGGACCGGGCTGTCAGGGGCGACTCCACCGGTGAAGACGAAGCGGGCGCTGCCGGAGCGCAGCACATAGGACTTGGCGTCGCGGTTGCCCGTCTCGGGGCCGGAGTAGGCCTCGAGGTCCATGCCGAGGGCGAGCTGGTAGAACTGCGCGGTCTGGGTCGCGTTGCCGACCACGAAGCCGACGTAGTCCTGGGCCGTGACCGGGAACGGGTCACTGCTCGGGTCGTACTCGACCAGGCCGACGAGCTGCTTGAGCTGGTCGAGAGTGAGGTCGGCCTTGAGCTCGTCGGCGGTGAGGGCACCGCCGGTGGACGGGGTCTCGTGCGTCGTCGTCATGGCGCTCACCTTGCCGGGCGGCGACAACCTGCGCAACAGTACGGCGAATCGCTGCGCAAACTGTTCACCTCAGGAGCCGTCATGGACGATCTCGACCGCAGATTGCTCGCCCTGTTCGCAGATGACCCGCGGATCGGCGTGCTCCAGGCGTCGCGCGAGCTCGGGGTCGCCCGGGGCACGGTGCAGGCCCGGCTCGACAAGCTGACCTCCTCGGGCGTGGTCACCGGATGGGGACCCGAGCTCTCTCCGCAGGCGCTCGGCTTCCCGGTGACGGCGTTCCTGACCCTGGAGATCCGGCAGGACAACGTCGAGCTCGGCGGCCACGACGGGGTGGCGCGCCACCTCGCGACGATCCCCGAGGTCCTCGAGGCGCACACGATCACCGGCGCCGGCGACCTCTTCGCCCGCGTCGTCGCCCGCTCCAACTCCGACCTCCAGCGGGTCATCGACCTGGTGCTCAAGGACCCCGCGATCGTCCGCTCCTCCACGGTGATCGCCCTCGCCACCCAGATCCCCTACCGGGTCCTCCCCCTGGCCCACTCGATGGATACTCCCTGACGATTCCGTCGAGACCTCCCGCGTGAGCAGGCACGGAATCGTCAGGGACTATCGCTCCGCCGGGAAGATCATGCAGGTGGAGGTGGCGTGGGCGACCAGGCGGCCGTGGACGTCGTACAGCTGGGCCTGGGCGAGCGCGGTACGACGACCCCGCTGGATGATCGAGCCCTCACAGCGGAGTCGGCCGGAGTCGGTCGTGACCGGCCGCAGGAACTTCACGGTGAGATCGAGCGAGGTGTACCGCTCTCCCGGCGCCAGCGTCGAGTGCACCGAACAGGCGGCCGCGGTGTCGAGCAGTGTGGCCATCACCCCACCGTGGACGGAGCCGATCGGGTTGTAGTGGCGGTGCTCGGGCACCAGCTCGACGTGGATCGCACCGGGCTCGCCGCCGAAGTTCTCCAACCCGAGCGTGTCCGCGATCGGGGCACCGGGAAGCCGACCGTCGAAGAACGCCTGGAGCTGCTCGAACCCGTCGAGCGTCGAGAGGTCGATCTGGGTCTCGGTCACGGACCCAGACTCGCCGATCCTTGCTGAGTCTGTCAACGAGACTTAGGCTCGTCACATGAGTACCGGTCCCCCGGCCCTGGCCTGGTCCGCGGAGAACTGCACGGTCGGCCGCACGATGGCGATCCTCGGCGAGCGTTGGACCTTCGTGGTGTTGCGCGAGGTGTTCAACGGCGTACGCCGGTTCGACGACATCCGCCGGCACAGCAACATCCCGCGCCAGGTGCTCAGCAATCGGCTCGCACTGCTGGTCGAGCAGGACATCCTCCGCAGGCAGCCCTACCAGGATCCCGGCGAGCGGGCGCGGCACGAGTACCGGCTGACCGAGAAGGGCTTCGACCTCTACCCCGTGCTGGTCGCGATCGCCGACTGGGGCGATCGCTATCTGGCCGACCCCGGGGGGCCACCCGTCGAGTTCGAGCACCGCGACTGTGGCTCGCCCGTCCACTCCATCCTCGAGTGCGCGAAGGGTCACCGAGTCGATCGGCCGCGCGACGTCGTGACCCGGGTCGGTCCGGGCGCACGCCCGTTCGCGGTCAGCGCCGCCGGCTGAGCCGCTTGGCGAACCAGGCCTGGGCGTACGGGTTGTCGTTGTAGCGCTCGATCGGGCGGTACCCGGCGCCGCCGTACATCGCGATCGCCTCGGTCAGCGAGCCGTTGGTGTCGAGGCAGACCTCGCGGTAGCCGAGCCTGTGGGCCTCCTCCTCCAGCGCCCCGAGCAGTCGTACGCCGAGCCCGCAGCCGCGCCACGAGGGGTCGACCCACATCCGCTTCACCTCGCCGACGGTGCGCGAGTGGCCCTGCAACCCACCGCACGCGATGACCACACCCTCCACCCGCGCGACCAGGAAGGAGCCGCCGGGCTGCCTCATCCCCTCGAGGTCGGTGCTCGTCGCCTCTCCGGGGTCGAAACCGCCGGGGAACCTGACGTCCAGCTCGGCGAAGTACCGGGCGACGGCGGCCACCGCCTCGTCCGACGCGACGTCGACGGCCTCGATGGTGCAGGTTGCGGACCGGATCAGGCGGTCGGCCGTCGCCAGCGCCTCCTCCAACCGCTGCCGCTGCGACGTACCCAACGGCTCGACCAGCGCGAGCGCACGCTCCTCCGACCGCTCGTCCAGCCGGTCGATCGCCCGTCGCCCCTTCGCGGTCGGTACGGCGACGCGCCGTCGCTGGTCGGCCGGATCGGACCGGACGGTGACCAGCCCCTCCTCCTCGAGCCCCCGCAGCAACCGGCTCACGTAGCCCGAGTCCAGCCCCAACCGACGGCGCAGGTCGAGCACGCTCGCGCCCTCGCGGCCCATCTCGAACAGCAGGCGGGAGGCACCGAGGCTGCGCCCCTGTCCGAGGTACGACTCCTCCAACAGCCCCACGCGCTGGCTCCACGCCCGGTTGAACCGGCGCAGCACCTCCGTCTCGGTCATTGCCTGACTTTAGTCAGAGAATCCCGCACGGTCGATAGTACGTATCAAACGGCCGGTGACACCGCGAGATTTCCGGTGAGATTTTCCGGCGGATTGATACGTACTATCGAGACTCACGACGGCTTTGCCGCCCACTCGCGCAGGCGGGTGATGCGCGCGTGGAGCTGCTCGGCGTTGGCGATCGCCGCAGCCGGGCCGCCGAGCTCCCTACGCAAGGTGGCATGCGTGACGCCGTGTGCCTGGCCGGTGCGGCGGTGCCAGGCGGCGACGAGGCCGTTCAGCTCGCGTCGGAGCAGGGCAAGGCGCTCGTGGGTCGAGGCCTCGCGCTCGGGAGCCGCCCCGTGGACAGCGGCTGCACCGGTACGTCGCGAGCGCTGCCGGTGGTGGAGCAGCTCGCGCACCTGATCGGGCTCGAGCAGGCCCGGGATGCCGAGGAAGTCCATCTCCTCCTCCGACCCGACGTGGACCTCGCCCGCATGGCCGAAGGCGTCTCCGTCGTACACGACCTGGTCGAAGCGTGCCTGCGAGCCGAGCGCCTGATAGGACCCGAGCGGCTCGTCGGCGGCGCCGACGTCGGCATTCGCCCGCGCCAGCAGGTCCTGCTCCGCGGCGGAGATGTCGTCCTCGTCGGTGATCGTCCGGCCGAGGACGTGATCACGCTCGACCTCCATCTCCGCGGCGTACCCGAGCAGCGTCGGCACCGACGGCACGAACACCGACGCCATCTCGCCCCGCGCCCGCGCGCGCACGAAGCGGCCGACGGCCTGGGCGAAGAACAGCGGTGTCGAGGTGCTGGTGGCATAGACGCCGACCGCCAGTCGGGGGATGTCGACGCCCTCCGACACCATGCGCACCGCGACCATCCACCGCTTCTCGGACTCGGCGAACTCCGCGATGCGCCTCGACGCCGCCTTCTCGTCCGACAGCACCACGACGGGCGGCTCACCACCGATCTTCTTCAACAACGCGGCGTACGCACGCGCGGCGTCCCGGTCGGTCGCGATCACGAGACCGCCGGCGTCGGGCACGTGGCGGCGTACCTCGGTCAGCCGGCGATCCGCCGCGGCCAGTACCGACGGGATCCACTCCCCCGAGGGGTCGAGCGCCGTGCGCAGCGCCTGGGCGGCCAGATCCGTGGTCAGGGGCTCGCCGAGACGGGCCGCGATCTCGTCGCCGGCGCGGGTCCGCCAGGCGAGCTCGCCGGAGTATGCCAGGAACAGCACCGGGCGAACGACGTGGTCGGCAAGCGCGTGGCCGTAGCCGTAGGTGAAGTCGGCGACCGAGCGCGGGACGCCGTCGGCACCCGGCGCGTACGTCACGAACGGGATCGGGTTCACGTCTGAGCGGAACGGCGTGCCGGTCAGCGCCAACCGCCGCGTCGCCGGCTCGAACGCCTCACGCACGCCCTCGCCCCACGACATCGCGTCGCCGGCGTGGTGGATCTCGTCGAGGACCACCAGCGTCTTGAAGCGCTCGGTGCGGATCCGCATCGCCAGCGGGTTGACCGCCACGCCGGCGTAGGTCACGGCCACGCCGACGTAGTCGGCCGAGGTCTTCCCCGATCCCGCGGAGTACGTCGGGTCGATCGGGATGCCGGCCCGGGCGGCGGCCTCGGCCCACTGCAGCTTCAGGTGCTCGGTCGGCGCGACCACGATGATCCGGTCGACGATCCGGCGACCGAGCAGCTCCGCGGCGGCCGAGAGCGCGAACGTCGTCTTGCCGGCGCCGGGCGTCGCGACCGCGAGATAGTCGCGCGGGGAGCGCGAGAAGTAGTCGGTGAGGGCGGCGGTCTGCCATGCGCGCAGCGACGTGGCCGTGCCCCACGCCGCCCGTTCCGGCCAGGCCGGGGTGAGGGCGGAAGAGGGTGGGACGGCCTTGCTATCGGTGGAGGGCCGCCAGGTCACTCCCCCGGGTCTCCGTCGTCCCCGCCCGGCTTGAACGTCTCCCAGAGCTCCTTGCACTCCGGACACACGGGGAACTTCTCCGGCGCGCGACTCGGCACCCAGACCTTGCCGCACAACGCCACGACGGGCGTCCCCATCACCATCGCCTCGGTGAGCTTGTGCTTGTCGACGTAGTGGCTGAAGCGCTCGTGGTCACCCTCGTCGGTGGGGACCGTGCGCTCCTCGACCCGCTCGTCGACTGCGGTGTCGGTCAGGGGTGAGAAACCGGTGGGAACCACCGGACCAGCCTACGTCAGTTGAGCTCCGGGTCGACCGGCCGGTTGACGTGCCAGGCCAGCTCGCCCGGCTGACGCCGCATCACCTCGCGCCACAGGTCGGTCGGGTCGGCCTGGAACGCGTCCGGCGGCAGTGACGGTACGACGTACCAGTCGCCGCCGTCGATCTCGCCCTCGAGCTGACCCGCGCCCCAACCGGCGTACCCGGCGAAGATCCGGACCCCGTCCACGGCCGCGTCGATGTCGTCCGCCTCGCCTTCGAGGTCGACGATCGCGAGGCGGTCGGTCACCGGCCGGAGGCCGGGCGGGGCGATGGTGCCGTCGCGCACGAGCGCGACGGCGAGCGCCCCCTCCGGCGAGACCGGCCCGCCCCGGAACAGCACCTCGGGCTCGGCGACGATGTCGCCCCAGCCGGCGAGCACCGCGATCACCGGGACCGGCGAAGGGCGGTTGATCACCACGCCCATCGCGCCACCCTCGTCGGCGTCGAGCAGGAGGACCACCGCGTCGGCGAAGTTCGGGTCGAGCAGCTCGGGCGACGCCAACAGCAGCATCCCCGCCCGGATCTCCGCCATGGCTCCATCATGCCAACTCCAGCGATCCGCCAGTAGGCAGACGACGTCAGGCGGCGACGCGTGCCTTGGCCCGCTCCTCCAGCACTCGACCGGCGGACGCGGTGGCCTCGGTGGTGGCGCCGGCGCGGCCGGCCATCGCGGCCAGCATGACGCGCTCCTTGCCTTCGGACGTGGCCAAGGCCGCGGCCATCCGGTCGTCGAGGGGCTCGGCCCGGTAGTGCTCGAGCACCATCCGGAGGCCCGGCAGTTCGTCGGCGGTGGCCCGCCATGCGGCGACGGCGGCCTCGTCGGTGTCGAGGGGCTGATGCATCAGCGCGCGCTCGAGCTGACCCGACAGACGGGTGTACCAGCGCAGCTGGAGGGCGCCGAGCAGAGTCAGCTCGTCGCCGAAGGTCTCGGGAACGCCGGGCAGGTCCATGGGCAGCAGTCCGTCGCGGCGTGCGTCGGCGGCGTCGATCACGGTGCGGAGGACCTCCCCGCGGCGGTGGAAGGTGGTCCAGGTCATGGCCATCTCCTCTCGTGGGTGTTCTTCACATACTGTTGGTACGTACTGAGAGTATGTGAGTGACCGGCGGTATGCAAACAGCCCACGGGCGATTCGCCTGGCTGAAGCACGAGCCGCCCGGCGAGCAAGTTCGCTGCGGCGCTCGCTGCGGTCGCCGGCTCCCGACTTCGTCGGGGAGCTAGCGTGCTCGCTCGACCATCACACTGGTCGACTTCACGACGGCCGTGGCGGCGACGCCCGGCGCCAGCTCCATCTCATCGGCCGCCTCGCGGCTCATCAGCGAGACGATCCGGTAGTCGCCACAGGCCAGCTCGACCTTGGCCATCACACCGTCGCGCTCGACGGCGACGACGACGCCGGTCAGCCGGTTGCGGGCGCTCGACGTACGGTCGCTGCCCGCCAAAGAGGTGAGAAGTCCGGCCAGATCCGTGGCCGGCAGGACGCGTTGGTTGCCACGGCGCTCGAAGGTGATCCGTCCCTCGGCCTCCCAGCGGCGCAGGGTGTCGACGCTGACGCCCACGCGCTGGGCCACCTCGCCGATGCGCAGGTAGTCGACCACGGAGTCAGCGTAGTGGCGACGTTCAGGTCAGGGCTTGCCGAACCCGGCCTTGGCGAGGACCTGCTGGCCGGTCGATCCGGTGACCAGGTCGACGAAGTCCTGCGCAACATCGGAGTGCTCGGACTGCTGAAGCGTCACGATCGGGTACGACGTGATCTGCTTGGCGCTGCCCGGGATGGGCAGCACCTTCACCTGATCCTCCGCCGCGACCGCGTCGGTGGTGTAGACCAGCCCGGCGTCCGCCTCCCCCTCGGTCAGCTTCGCGAGAACCGACTTCACGTCGACCTCCTGGCTGACCGGCTTGCCGGTGACGTGGTCCTGGTCGAGCAGGGCCTGGCCGACGGCGCCGCACGGCGCGGTCGGCACGCACATCACGTACTTCACCGACGACTTGTCGAGGTCGGAGAACGACTGGACGTTCGCGGGGTTGTCGGCCGGCGTCGCCAGCACCATGACGTTGGTCGCGAAGATCGTGGGCGTGGAGGCCTGGGCCGACTTGGCGCTGTCCATCGTCGTGGTGTCGGCGGTGGCCAGCACGTCCGCGGGGGCTCCCTGCGTTGCCTGCTGGGCCAACGTCGCCGAGGAGTCGAACGCGAACTTCACGGTCACCCCGTCGTGCTCCCGCTCGAACTCCTTGCCCAGCTCCGTGAAGGTGCCGGTCAGCGACGACGCCGCGAGCACGGTGATGGTCGTGTTGTCGTTCCCGCCTCCACAGCCGGTCAACGGGAGGACGGTCAGGAGGGCCGCCAGCGAGACGCCTCGGCGCACGGTCAGTCGGAGCACGGAGTCGTTTCTAGCACATCCTAGGTATTACCTAGATATTACTCCCAGGCATGCGCACTCCTGCCGCGCGGGTTCGTCGCGTGCGGACCCTAGACTGCGCCGGTGACCAAGAGCGCCCGTGTCCGGCTGCCCACGGTCGCGCACGTGCCGGGTACGAGTCGCCGGGCGCAGTACTCCGCGTCCACCCGACGCGCGCTGGTCGACGTGGCCGAGACCCTGTTCACCGAGCACGGGTACGCCGCCACCTCGCTCGACGCGATCGTCGCCGGGGCCGACGTCACCAAGGGCGCGCTCTACCACCACTACTCCGGCAAGCAGGCGCTGTTCGAGGCCGTCTTCGAGAAGGTCGAGGCGGCCGGTGCCGAGCAGATCCAGGCAGCGCTCAAGGGCCACCGCGACCCGTGGGAGAAGGCGATCGCCGGGCTTCGAGCGTTCCTCGAGGTGGTGCGCCAGCCGTCGTACAGCCGGATCGTGGTGCAGGACGGCCCGTCCGTGCTGGGGTACGAGCGATTCCGCGAGCAGGAGGAGCGGTCGACGTTCGCGTACGTGCTGGACATCGTCCGCGCCGTGCTCGGTGCGGGCGACTGGACGGTGGACGCGGAGATGGAGCGCACGTTCGCCCGCATCTTCTTCGGTGCGATGTCATCGGCCGGGTCGACCGTCTCGACCGCGGACGACGCCGACACCGAGGCGGATCGGGTCGAGGTCGCGATCGGGTTCATCCTGTCCGGCCTGCGCGCCCTGTCCGAGCAGGGCGCCGAGCTGCCCGACGGCCCTACTTCTTGAAGACGACGTTCCCGCCGTCGGCCGGCACCAGCTCGATCCAGGTGTGACCGGCCGGCACCTCCAGCTTCTGACCCTTCTTGGTGGTCAGCGTGATCTGCGCGGTGGGCTTGTGCCCCTTGTGCCAGTTGGCGGCGATCATCCGGCCGTCGTGGAACAGCAGCGCGTTGCCCTTGCCCTTGAGCAGCGTCTCCGGGACGGGGTTACCGGCCGGGTCGAGGTAGCCCGCATTCCCCTCACGGACGCGCAGCACGAGCACGTTGGTGGCCGGGAACTGGTCGCCGGCGGGCGCGTTGCTGTTGAGGTTGTGGTAGCTGCCGTTCTCGAACTTCCACTGGGTCGTGTGCCCGCCGGAGAACTGGGCGCCGATCGTGGTGACCTTGATCCCCTTGGGCAGGCCCTTGTCGCCCCACTGTAGGTAGGCGGGGGGCGTCGCGGCCTTGGCCTTGGCGGCCTTCGCGATCTCGTTCAGGTGCACGAGCAGGTTGTACGGCGCGCCGCGTTGGGAGGAGCGGTACATGCCGGGCGAGCCCTCGCCGTAGAACGGGATGTGTGCGCCCCTGATCCGGGCAATGGTCCGGCCGGCCGCGCCGCTGGTCACCATGGTGGCGTGCACGGGCGAGACGACGTCGATATCACTGGCCCGCATCGAGCGGATCGGCCCGACATTGCCCGGGATGCCGGAGTAGTAGAAGGCCGCCAGGCGGGTCAGCCCGCCCTCGACGAGCTCCTCCACCACCATGTCGGCCTTCGACAGACCCACCTGCGGCTGGCTGGAGACGGTGTTGTCCATCTTCGCGACCAGGACCGGGTGGTCGAGCGCGGCGGTCTTGGTCGAGGCGACCTTGAGGCCGGTCAGCGGCCAGAACTGCGGGATCGACTGCCCGCCCTCGACCTGCTGGGGGCTCTCGGACTGGGGGCTCGAGCTGGACGACCCGCCGCACGCGGTCAGCATCAGGCCGCTCGCGGTGAGGGCGGACAGGGTCAGGGCAAGGCGTCGCACGTGAATCTCCATCGGGGGTGTTGACTTAACGATCCGGACCAGTGTGAAGGATCCGGTTGAGAGGATCGTGAAGGGCACGCCGGGGGTGTGACTCGGGTCACCGTCACGGCGTGGACGACGGGCCGGTCCCGCCATACTCCACGGTCTTCAGCGGCTGGTAGCTGGTGGGGTCGACGAAGTCGACGTGGACGTCGGTTCCTCGGGGATCCGGGACGACGACCATCAGCGCGGGCGTGGCCGTGCCGGGCTGGCCCGACCCTTTGGCCACGGTGAACGACGTACGGAAGACCAGAGGCTGACCACCGTTGTCGTTGCCCACGGCCGGCACGCGGGCCAGCGCCTGCTGCTGGGTCGCGGCGTCGACCGGCGAGAGCCCTTCGTAGGTCACACCCTTGGTCTCGAGGGCGCCGGTGAAGCCGGGTGGGAGCTCGGAGTAGACGTCGACGGAGGACGCCTCGTTGCGGCCGTGGCTGAGCACGAAGGCGAGCACGCCGAACCAGCAGATGAAGACGACCACGGCGATGACGAGGTGCACCGGCTTGTAGCCCGGAGGGGCTCCGGTGCGGTGGACGTAGTCAGGAGACAAGCTTGGCGCCTCCGTCGACGTACAGCGTCTGGCCGGTGATGTACGACGCCTCGTCGCTGCACAGGAACGCCGCGGCGGCGGCGATGTCCTCGGGATAGCCGACGCGGCGGACCGGGTTGCGCTCCGCTGCGGCCTTCCGGAACTCCTCGACGGGCATCCCCACGCGGGCCGCCGTCGCGTCGGTCATGTCGGTGGCGATGAACCCCGGAGCGATCGCATTGGCAGTGACGCCGAAGGGACCGAGCTCGATGCCGAGGGTGCGGACGAAGCCCTGGATGCCCATCTTCGCGGCCGCGTAGTTGGCCTGGCCGCGGTTGCCGAGCGCCGAGACGCTGGAGAGGCAGACGAGCCTTCCGTACTTCTGCTCCACGAAGTGCTTCTGGGCAGCGCGGGTCATCAGGAAGGCGCCGCGGAGGTGGACTCCGATCACGGCGTCCCAGTCGTCGTCGCTCATCTTGAACAGCAGGTTGTCGCGGGTCACGCCGGCGTTGTTGACCAGGATGTGCAGCCCGCCCAGCTCGCCGACGACCCGGTCGACAGCGGCCTGGACCGAGTCGCTGTCGCTGACGTCGCAGCCGACGCCGAGGTGACGTTGTCCCTCACCCGTCGCCAGGCCGCCGGCCGCTTCGGTGGCCTGGCCCTCGTCGAGGTCGAGGACCGCGACCGAGGCACCCTCCTCGGCGAACCGGGTGGCGATCCCGAGCCCGATCCCGCGTGCGGCTCCCGTCACCACGGCGATGCGCCCGTCGAAGCGACCCATGTGCTGACTCCTCGCGGCCTTGCTGACAGATGGCTGGCAGATCGCTGGCAGATCGCTGGCAGATCGCTGGCAGATGATCGTGACCCGCGGCTCGACCATCACCACTGTAGAGGCCGCCTGGGGACGGCTCGGGGCCGGGCTTCCTCTGCTCAGACGAACGGCACCCGACGCTCGGCGAAGCCGAGGATCGTCCCGTACTCCTCGTTCTCGGTGGCCCTGGGCACGCGGATCTTCGTGGCGGCGCCGTTGTCGTGCTGGCGGGCCGGGAACACGACGCCGCACGGACCGGCGGCCTCGAGGTACGCCGTGCCGTTGAGGCAGCGGGCGTCGAGGTCGCCGAGGTCGGCGCTGTTCTTGCCGTGCTTCGCCGAGACCCAGTGTCCGGCACTGCCGTCGACCGGCGCGGCGTACAACCGTGGGGAGTTGCCCAGATTCGTCCGACGAGCCCCTGGCTGCGCCTCGGTCAGTGGACGTCTTCGCCGACCACCTGCTGGGCCTGCGCCTTCAGCCCGTCGAGACTGTCGGCCGTGGCGAGCACGGCCTGTACGGCCGGGTCGTCCGATCGAGTGAGCGCGACGAGCAGGCGGCCACCGGTCATGCCGGGCACGCGACGTGCTTCGTCGCGACCCTCGGTCTCGAGCCGTTCGCGCAGCACCGAGCGTCGTACGTCGCGCAGCACCGAGCGGAGCTCGCGCGAGAACGGCAGGCCGTCGCGCCGGCTGCGGGGGCCGCGCCGGCCACGCCCGCGGCCTTCGTGGTGGTGATCATGGTGCCCGTGCCGGCCGGTACGGCGACCGCGCCGGCCGCGCGCCCTGCCGCGTTCGCGGTCGGGCCGGTCGGCCCAGCCGTCGGCGAGGTCGGCGCCCAGGTTGGCGCGCACGGCCTCACGGACCCGGTCGAGGTCGATGCCGATGGACTGGAGGGCCTCACGGTCCTCGGCGTAGCCACCGGTCGGCCCGTCGTGCTCAGGCTGGTCGGGGTCGGGCTCGGGCTCGGGGTCGACGTGGTTCGTCGCGACGAGGTCGCGGGTCGTGTCGAGGTCGAGCCCGTGGTCGCGGAGGGCGGCGTACGCCTTACCCCGCGGGTTGGCGAGAAGGCCGGCCAGCAGGTGGCCGGGGCCGACCTGGCGGTGGCCCATCTCGCGGGCGATGTCGGCCGCCTGGGCGACGGCGATCCTGGATTCGGTGTCGAATCGGTGGGACATGGGTGTGCTCCTTGGTCTGTGGGTCAAGCCCTCCGCGTCAGTCGCGGGAGTGCTTCTGGTGAACCGCCTGACGGCTGATCTGCAGCACGTCGGCGATCGCCTGCCAGCTCCATCCCTGCTCGCGCGCGTTGCGGACCTGCACCGCCTCGAGGCGGTCGGCCAGCGCGCGGAGGGCACGGACGGCGGCCAGCCCTTGTTCCGGGTCGTGGCTCGCGGCGCTCTCGGAGAGGTCTGCGGCGTCGTTCACTGCGTCAAGTAAACCTGACAGGCGAACGTTTGTCAACTTTTCCTGACGCCGGTGTGAACCACGCGATGGCTCACGATTGAGCACTCTCGGGCTCCCGTACGTCGTCCTAGGTATGAGCGGATCACAACTCGGGCGGGACCAGGAGCTGTCCCGTGCGCTCTACGAAGAGCATGCGAGCGCCCTTCTGGCCTACGTCCAACGGCTCGTGCACGGCGATCGGCAGCTGGCCGAGGACATCGTGCAGGAGACGCTGCTGCGGGCCTGGAGGCACGCGGGTCAGGTGCCCGTCCGGGCACGTCGCCCGTGGCTGTTCATCACCGCGCGCCACCTGGTCATCGATGCCTACCGGGCACGGAAGTCCCGACCGGTGGAGGTGTCTCCGGAGCTGATCGACGTCGCGGGCGAGGACGACGGTCTCGACGCGGCCTTGGACGCCGTCCTGTTGACCGACGCGCTCCGCGCTCTGAGCTCCGAGCACCGTGCGGTGCTCTTCGACAGCTACTACCGGGGCTGGACAGCGGCCCAGATCGCTGCCGCGCGCGGACTTCCGTCGGGCACGGTGCGGTCCCGGATCCACTACGCACTCCGGGCCCTACGCCTGGCGTTGCAGGAGCGGGGGGTGGACGGACCATGACCTGCAGCATGGAGATCGAGCTCGGCGCATACGTGCTCCACGCCCTGGAGCCGGATGAGACCGACGCCGTTCAAGAGCACCTCGGCGACTGCGACACGTGTCGCGACGAGGTGCGCAGCCTTGCCTTCACCGCCTCGTTGCTGGCGCTGTTGACGCCGCAGGATCTCGACGAGTTCGACGAGATACGGCGTACGCCCGTCAGCACGCGACGTCGTACCCGCCCGCGCGTGGCGATGGTCGTCGTGGCAGCCGTACTCGGCATCGGTGTCGTCTTCGGGGGCGCGCGGATGCTGAACCACCAGCAGCCGCCAGCCGCGACGGTCGTGCAGGCAGTCGATCCGGCCACTCACGTGAAGGCCTCGGTGGCGATGGCCCCCGGCGACTCCGGCACTCGGCTCCAGCTGTCACTCGCCGGCGCCTACCCGCGCGGTTGGTGCGCCCTGGTTGCGCGGTCGCGCGACGGGACCAGCGACACCGCCGCCACGTGGGTGGCCGACGCAGACGGAACCGCATCGGTTTCCGGCATGACCGCGATCCACGCGAGCCGCCTCAGTGAGCTCGATGTCGTCACCGACACCGGACGCGTGCTGGTGCGCATCCCCGTTCACGACAAGGCCACCTGACCGCAGGAACACCCATGAGGAGAGGAACCATGATCACCACCCACCTGAAGCGGGCGACCCTGCCCGCGCTCACGATCGGCGTGCTCGCCCTGGCCGGGTGCGGCTCGAACGGCGACTCTCAGTCGTCCGGGGCGGGCGACACCGGGCGGGGCTCCGGCACCGTCGTCACCGTCAGCGACGCGAGTGGACGCAGCGTGCTCGTCGACTCCGACGGCCGGGCGCTCTACGTCAGCGACCAGGAGAAGAGCGGCAAGGTGTTGTGCACCAGCGGCGCCTGTGGCGCGATCTGGACGCCGTTGACGGTGCCGGACCAGAACAGCCTCACCGTCCCACCGCCGCTCGCCCCCAAGCTCGGCACCGTGGCTCGCCCGGACGGCACCACCCAGGTCACGATGGCCGGCCGCCCCCTGTACACGTTCTCCTTCGACCACTCAGCCGGTCAGGTCAACGGGGATGGGACGAAGGACAGCTTCGACGGCACTGACTTCACGTGGCACGTGGCCACCCCGTCCGGAAACGTGGCCGCGGCAGAGACGTCGCCATCGGCACCGTCGTCGTCGACCCCCTCGACGCCGTCCGACAACGGCGGCTACTCCTACTAGGCCGCCATGTACGACGTCATCGAACACGCACCGCCACCCACCCGAACCCGACCGCGGCTCGCGGCGTGGACCCTGCGCATCGTCACCGCCGCCGCACTGTCGGTCGACGCCTTCGTGCACAACGACCTGGCCTCCCGCTACGACGCGAACCAGGGGACCGGTCCGGTCAGCCAGGGTGACCTGTTCCGGATCGAGGCCGTCGCCTCCGTCGTGGTCGCGCTGGCGCTCCTGATCAGCGGCCGGTGGTTCGTGTGGGTTGTCGCGTTGTTGGTTGCGGCCTCGGCGGTCGGGGCGGTCCTGCTCTACCGCTACCACGACCCTGGTGAGCTGGGCCCGATGCCGGACATGTACGAACCCCTGTGGTTCCGCGAGAAGACCGTTGCCGCGATCGCCGAAGGCATCGCGGTGGTCACAGCCACCCTCGGGCTGTGGGAACGCTGGTGGAGGTCGCGCGGCGTCTCGACGTTGTCCTGATCCGGGTCGGAGTCACGCGAGGAGCGCCTCGCGGAGCCGGGCGGCGTACTCCCCCGCCTCGCGCTCGGCGTACTTCGTGCGTGGCCAGAAGAACCCGCGCAGGCCGTCACCCTTGGTACGGGGTACGACGTGCAGGTGCAGGTGGGGCACCGACTGGCTGACGACGTTGTTCATCGCCACGAAGCTGCCTTGGGCGCCGAGCCCGTCGACGACGGCACGGGCCAGGCGCTGCGCGGCCTCGAGGAACGGGTCTCGCAGACGAGCCGGCAGGTCGGGCAGCGTCACCACGTGCTCGCGCGGCGCGAGCAGCACGTGCCCCTTGAACACCGGGCGGGCATCGAGGAAGCCGACCAGGTCGGGCTCGTCCAGGACGAAATCTGCGGGCGTGTCACCCGCGATGATCGAGCAGAACACACATCCGTCGGCCACGGGTTCACCGTAGGCCGCACCCTTCGGCGCTCACGTACCGGCGCCGGCACCGCCTCCGCCGATCGTGAACGACTGCTGGGCCTGGAAGACACTGTCGTCGTCCTTCGCCACCGGCTCGAACTCGGCTCGCGACGACCGGAAGGTCGGCAGGAGGAACCACACTCCCGCGCCGATCACGAGCAGCACCACCACGACGACACCCGCGATGATCAGCATGAGGGCTCCCTCTCTGAGGTTGGTGACCGAAGCGTACGCCGCGGTCCGCGAACCGCACGCCTCAACGGCGCAGGTCACCGGGTCGGCCCGTCACGCGCGTCGATGCATGCGAGCCCTGAACGCCCGGGAGTCCTTCGCGCTCAGTCCGACCCGCACCTCCTGCACCATCTCGGGAGACGGCTCGACGCCCAGGTCTCGCGCAAGGTCACGGCGGTACTCGGTGAGGACGCTCGCGGCCATCGCGCGGTTGCCCAGGGCCATGTGCGCGCGGATCAGCAGCCGACGGGCACTCTCGCGCAGAGGCTCCAGTGAGACTGCGTCATGGGCGGCCGCGAGGGCGAGATCGGCGTGCCCGTCGTCGAGCTCGTGCACGGCCAGGACCTCCAACGCACGAATGCGTAGGTGGTGAAGTCGCTCGCGCTCGAACATCACCCAGTCGTCGTACCAACCCGGTAACAGCTCTCCGGTCCCGAGGAGATACTCGGCGCGTTCCGTGTCGCAGTTGTCGTGCTGCACGACCCGTTCCGCACAGTCGACGAGATCCAGGAGATCGACGGACACCGACGGTCGCAACATCAGCGTGGATCCTTCGACGTCGAGCAGGTTCGGCTCCGCACGACGCACGCGCAGCAGGGCGGCTCGCAAGCTGTTGAGGGCGCGGGACTCATCGCTGTTCGGCCACAGTGACCCGGCGACGTACGGACGATGACAGGGACCGCGCATGGCCAGGAAGGCGAGCAATCGCTCCTCGCGCCGGCCGAGATGAACACGGGCTCCGTCGACCCGAAGGGAGAAGGCGCCGATCAGGCGGAGGTTCTTCGGCCGGGCACGCGCGATCGCCGTCCCCCGCATGTCCCCCACCCCCGCTCAAACCGGGGAGTACTCGCGTGCCGGAGGAGAGGCCCCCGTCACGCGTTCGAATCAAATCAGGGTTAACGGTCGTGACGTGCTATGTCAAGGGTGAAGGGGTACGCCCGCGCCGATCACCATCGAGTTCGTCGAGCACGCGCAAGCCCTGGGACCTGGGTCAGGAGTCCAGTGCGGCTAGCCACTCCTCGACACGTGCGAGAGCCTCGGCAGTGGTCGACACGGTGAAGACGGTGTCGCCCCCGCCCCCTGGCCGAGTCATCGTGATGCGCACCAGAGGTAGGCCGCCGGCGCCCGTTCGCCACACGCTCGCCACGAGCACGCCATCGGCGTCGGACGATGCTGGTGCGTCTCTCATTGCGCCCTCATCTTCGCGTGGGGGGCTCCCCCGGAACCATCACGATTCTCTCATCGTTCCCGAGTTCTATCACCCGGATCAAGGTTCCTGCGGGGACGAGGACGGGCGCGCGCTTCGGGTCACGCCACGATCACGTCCGGGTCACGCGCGAGTCACGCCGGGGTCACGCCCGGGTCACGCCCCAGGCCTTGTGCTGGGGTCGACCATCCATTCTCCAGAGCGCAGAGGGGGTGAATCAACATGCGAAAGGAACTCACCATCAGCGAGCTCGACGCCGAGTTCATGGAACTCGTCCCGGCACGGGAGACCCTGAGCTTCGGCAACACGAACTGGGCCGCGGTCTACGCCTCCAACTCGTCGCTGGCTCTGAACGCCGCCAGCGTGAACGCCAGTGCCGTGAGCACGGCAACCCAGAACATCCAGGTCATCCAGGGCTGAGAGCCAAGGGGCGTGGTGGGGGGCCCGCCCGTTCGAGCGTCTCGTCACGAGCTGGGAAGGAGGTGAACACGCCATGCGCACACTTCCCGAAATGCGTCAGGAGGACCTCGACGCAGCAACTGCCCAGCTGCTCCCGGAACGCGAGACTCTCAGCTGTTACGTGGGCTGCGTCAACGTCACGAACGTCGTAGGGGTCAACCTGGCCATCGCCGTCAATGCGGCGAGCATCAACGCCAGCGCCAACGCCATGGCGGCCCAGTACCTGTCGGGCATCTCGTAGCCCACCCGACATGGCGGCGGGTGTGCACGCTCTGGGCGCGCCCGCCGTCATCTCTCCGGAGCCGCGATCCCGGGGTCACCACCAGAGCGAACCGACCAGAGCACGAACCACCAGAGCAAGACCACCAGAGCAATGGACACGACAGCGAAGCATCCTGCGCACGCGCCGGGCGACGTTCCCCTCGCGGCGTCGAGACCTGACCAGATCGACGACGAGCGCGATCCGGCCGTCGGCTGGCAGGTCGCCGCCGGGGTCACCACGATGGGGCTGGCCCACGGTTCCGGCCTCCAGGCGCGGAGCTACCTGGTACGCCGCGAGGACGGACAGGTCATCCAGCTGTCCGAGCTGCTGTACGTCGTTCTGTGTCGCCTGGACCCGGAAGCGTCGGCAGCCGACATCGCCGACGACGTCAGCCTCGACTTCGGCAGGCGACTCTCCTCCGACGGACTCCGCCACCTGATGGACACGAGGCTGATCCCTCTCGGACTGGTCACTCACGATGACGCCCGAGCGACGCCGGCCCCGCGTGCGAAGCCGCTGTTCTCGCTGACCTTCAGGGGCACGCTGATCCCCGCCGATCTGGTGGGCGCGTTGGCCCGGGGCCTGGCCTGGTGCTACCAGCCACCGGTCGTCGTCGCACTTTCCGTCACCTTCGTTGCCATGGACGTCACTCTGGTGCGTCGGGGTGATCTCCTGGATGCCTTCTCGCAGCTCGTCGGGACACCCGTGATGTTCCTGGCCATCCTGCTGTTGCTGAACTCTGCCGCCGTGGTGCACGAGCTCGGTCATGCCGCGGCCTGCTGCTACGGCGGTGCTGCCCCTGGGCGGATCGGAGTGGGCGTCTACATCGTGTATCCGGCGTACTTCACCGACGTCACCGACTCGTACCGACTCGACCGTGCCGGACGGGTGAGGACCGACCTGGGCGGGCTCTACTTCAACGCCTGGACGGCGCTCGCGATGGGGGTCGGCTTCGTGATCAGCGGCAGTCCACTGCTCCTGCTGACCGTGGCCATGCTCCAGGTCCAGATGGTGCAGCAGCTGATCCCGGCGGTGCGCTTCGACGGGTACTACGTGCTGGCCGACCTGGCCGGCATACCGGACCTGTTCAGCCGGGTCGGTCCGGTGCTGCGCAGCCTGCTGCCGGGGCGTCCTCCCGACCCCCGGGTGCTCGAACTGCGGCCCTACGCCCGGCGAACGGTGGTGCTCTGGGTCGTGCTCGTCGTCCCGCTGCTGACGTTCTGCTTCGCGTGGCTGCTGTGGCGGCTGCCGTTCTTCATCGACCAGCTCGTCTTCGGCATGCAACAGCAGTGGTCTCTCGCGACGCAGGCCTGGTCTGCGGGGGACATCGCCCTTGTCGTGGTCGCCCTGATCTCGATGGTGCTGCTCGTGCTGCCGGCGATCGGGCTCATCGTCCTGCTGTGGCGCCTGTGCACGCTGCTCCTACCCCTGTTGGTGCGGTCTGCCAGGCGCCTTCGAACCGAAGAGGAGCACTCCATGGCCATCGAACCGACTCCGACCGTCGAGGCCGAAGCATTCGCCCGACCACAGCTCGGCCGGGTCCTCAGTGGGCCCTCACTGACGGCCGGCGAGTTCACCGACGCGATCATGCTGCCTGCCCGGAAGCTGGTCCCGGACTCCGGCTGGCGGCGTGCGGTCCACACGAGTACCGGCGGCAAGGTCAACCCCGGCCCGGGGCAGGCGCAGCTGCGCAGACAGGAGACCGAGGACCGGCTACGTGCTCCGATCGACGGATCCCGGCACGTCGTGGTCATGAGTCGCAAGGGCGGTGTCGGGAAGACGACGATGACCCTGGCGCTGGGGAGCACCTTCGCCTCGTTGCGCGGAGACCGGGTCATCGCCGTGGACGGCAATCCCGACGCGGGCAACCTGGCCCATCGAGTGGCACCGTGCAACGGCCGCACGATCACCGACGTACTCGCGGACCTGGACACCATCACGAGCTACGCCCAGCTGCGGCAGTACTCCATCCAGGCGCCACGCTCTCGACTCGAGGTTCTCGCCTCCGATGACGACCCCTCGATCGGGATGGCGCTGCATCGCAACGACTACCACCGGCTCATCGAGCTGCTGGACCGGTTCTACAACCTGCTGCTGCTGGATACCGGCACCGGGATCCTGGACAGTGCCAACCAGGGACTCATCTCGGAGGCCGATCAGCTGGTGCTCGTGCTTCGGGCCGGTCTCGACGGAGGGCGGGCAGCCGCTCTCACCCTGGACTGGCTGGACCAGCACGATCATCAGGACCTGGTGAGTCGTGCGGTGGTCGTGATCAACGGCGTACGCCCCGGCACGGGAGCGCCGATCGAACCGATGCAGGACCACTTCGAGCAACGCTGTCGCCACGTCCTGCGCGTGCCGTGGGACAGGGCTCTGGAGACCGGGGCCCAGACCGAGATCGACGGCCTCCAACGCGCCACGCGCGACTCGCTCGTCGCGGTAGCGGCAGCCGTCGCCGACAACTTCCGGGAAGGGCCGTACTCATGATGTCGAGCCGCTTCAAGATCGCGGTCGCGACGATCGCCGGCCTCGTGATCCTGTCGGCCTCGGGCGCGGAGGCTCGGGGGCCCAGGCCGGCCGGGCCGGTCCGGGTCGACCTGTCCGCATCGGCGCACCCGATCGGCGCGGGGAACCGGTACGCCGACACGGCCCATCGCGTGAACACCGTGCGTGGAGTGACGACTCATGCGGCGACGACGGCCACCGCCTCGGCGATCTGCCGGGGTTGTTCCGCCGAGGCGATCAGTGTGCAGGTGCTCTACCTCGACCGGTCGCCCACGATGAGGCTGGACAACGTCGCGATCGCCTGGACGCAGGGATGCGCATCGTGCAACGCGACCGCGGTGTCCCTCCAGGTTGTGGTGGTGAGCCGTCCCGGGTCCCTCATCACCGCCAACCGCGCCGCCGCGCTCAATGCGGCGTGCAACGCCTGCCACGCGACGTCTGGTGCCTTTCAGCTCGTCGTGTCGGGCAAGGCCCAGAGCCGTTTCTCTGCCACGACCCTTCGCTCACTCACGTCATGGGCGTCCACCCAGGCGCTGTTGCTGCGCACCCCGGACCTGCTCGGTCTCTCGCACCTGCAGCAGAGGCTGGCCCTCAAGCGGCTCGCGCACCTCGTGAACGCGGACCTGGGGACCCGTACCCTCGGGGCACGCGCACGCGTGTCAGGTCAGTAGGCGCGAAGGTGGTCTTCAGCAGAGTCGAGGGAGGGTCGTGCTGGCTCTTCGGGTCTATGCACCCGCCCCCGCACTCACTGAGGTGATGTCCCTGCTCGCCCGCGAGCCAGGGATCGAGCATGTGATCCAGGTCGGCGTCACCGCGCCCAGCAACCTCACGCTCGTGACCGCGGACGTCGACCCCGGCATCGTGGACCACCTGTTGCACTCCCTGGCCGCGTGCGGCGTCTCGGGTGAGGAGATCGAGATCGTCCACACGACCAGCACCCGGCCGATGGGTGTCGGACGTGCAGGAGACCTGCCCGCGTGGAGCGGCGGCGGCCTCGCCTGGACCGAGCTGACCATCACGTCGCGGCAGTACGCCCGGGCCGTCCCTCAGTACCTCGTCTTCATGGCCTGCGCCGGGGTCATCGCCGTCTTCGGGGTCCTCACCAAGAACCCGATCCTGGTCGTGGGTGCCATGGCCATCAGCCCGGACCTGTTGCCGATGTGCGCAACCTGTGTAGGGATCGTGGACCGGCATCCGAGACTGGCCGTCCGCGCTCTTGCCGCGCTCGTCGTAGGTCTGGCGGTCGCGTGCCTGAGCGCCTACCTCACCACCGTCCTCCTCCGCCTCGGTGACTACCCGCCGGCCAACGGCAGCCTGGGTGACGGGGGCTTGGGACTGCTACCCACCGTGAACGTCTCGACCGTCGTCGTCGCGTTCGCTGCCGGGGTAGCGGGGATCCTCGCCTTCGAGACCCGTTCCAGCTCGGCTGTCGGCGTCGCGATCTCCATCACCACGATCCCCGCCGCCGCGTTCTTCGGAGCCGCCGCGGCAGTACACGACGGCGAGGGCGCCGTTGGTGCCCTCGCCGTGTTGCTCGTCAACGTCGCCGTGCTCGTGCTGGCCGGAACGCTCACGATGCACGCACAAAGGCGCTATCGCAGCCGCTAGGGGCCCTTCTGGCCCTTGCGGCACGACCGGGAGACCAGCAGAGTGTCCCCCGGCGGGCCGCCCCGGGCCCGTCAGCAGCTGGCCGCCGAGGCCCGGCAGCGCGTCATAGTCGGAGGAATCCCATGTCACCGTTGATCACAGTGCTCGAGTTCGGCACCGGCCAGGTCTTCTGGTCCATGCTCTGGTTCTTCTGCTTCTTCATCTGGATCTTCTTGCTGATCCGAGTATTCGCCGACATCTTCCGCAGCCACGAGATGTCCGGTATGGCCAAGGCACTGTGGATCATCTTCGTGATCGTCCTTCCCTACCTCGGCGTCCTCGTCTACCTCATCGCCCGAGGCAAGGAGATGACCCAGCACTCGATCGAGGACGGGCAGGCCCGGGACGCGGCCCAGCGCCAGTACATCCAGTCCGTGGCCGGATCGGGCACCGGCGCGGCTGACGAGATCGCCCGACTCGCCGACCTGAGGGACAAGGGCGTGATCGACGAGGCCGAGTTCCAGGCCGGCAAGGCCAAGGCCCTGGCCGGCTCCTGAAGTCGGTGGTGGTGTGGTTGGTTGGTTGGTGGAGCTGGCGGGAATCGAACCCGCGTCCTCGAGCGTCGAACCAGGTCTTCTCCGGGTGGAGTCAGCGATGTCGTCTTCTCAGTCCCGGTGCTCGCGCTGACGCGTCACCGACGGACTCAGTCAGGATGAAGTCCCGACCGCCCCTCCTGACAGAGAGCGGCCAGCGAGCCTTCTAGATGAGGCCTGGATCCGGGACGAAGGCAGATGCCCGGTCAGACCCTTCGGTCACTGCTCAGGCAGCGAGAGCGAAGTTACTGCGCGTGTTGTTGGCAGTTGTAGGTTCCCGACGAACGTTTACGAGATGACGTCGGCTTCTCGACCCGCTTCCCCTGGAACTAACGTCCCAAGTCGAAACCGATCAGCCCCCTGTTGAGTTGTCACATGTCAGTCTACGGGGAGGAACGGCCAGGCGACGATTCTGATTCCCCGAACAGGCGTACGGCGTTCCGCCAACAGACGTCGCGGAGCCAGTCGTCGCCCAGATCGAGCCGGACCAGACCGGCGAGCTGCTCGGCGTACGGATAGGGGATGTTCGGGTAGTCCGAGCCGAGCAGGACCTTCGGTTGCAGCTCACGCAGCCGGGGCAGGAGTGCCGCTGGATACGCTGCGCCGAGCCCGTCGAAGAAGGGCGTGAACACCATCGTCGTGTCGACGAGGACCCGTTCGTAGACCTCGGCCAGCGCCAGGAACTCGGCGTACTCCGGGGCACCGAGATGCGCGATCACCAGCGCGAGACGCGGGTGTGCCTGGAGCAGATCGGCGACCGGACCCGGACCGGTGTACGGCGTGCCGACCGGCCCGGAGCCGGCGTGGATGACGACCGGGACGCCGGCGTCCTCGAGCACTCCCCAAACCTCGCTCAGCAGCGGGTCGCGGACGTCGAACCCGCCCACCTGCACGTGCACCTTGAAGATCTCGGCGCCCGCCTCGAGCCGCTGGGCGACGTACGACGCAGCGCCCGGCTCCGGGTAGAACGTCGCGCTGCGCAGGCAGCCCGGCGTCCGGTCTGCGAAGCCGACGGACCAGTGGTTGAGGAACTCGGCCATCCCCGGCTTGTGGGCGTATGGCAGCGAGGAGAACCGGCGGACGCCGAGGCCGCGCAGCGTCGCGACGAGCTCCTCGTCGGGGCCTCGGTACTCGAGCGGCCAGGTGCTGCCGATCAGCGGCCCGGCCGTGTCGAACTGCTGACGCACCTTGGCCATGACCCGCGGAGGCAGGAAGTGCGTGTGCACGTCGAACAGGCCCGGCAGCCCGAGATCCGTCGCGAACGCCGCCGGCTCGAGGCTCACACCGGCTTCACGAGGATCAGGGTCGGGCCGTTCCAGTCGATGCGCTGGAGTTCGTTCATTGGCTCGTGGAGCAGGCCGACCCCGACGACAGCGCCGTCGTCGTCCCCGTCAGCCGCCAGGTACGACGCGAGGCGGCCGGCGTCCTCGACGTAGGTCTCGTTGACCTCGGGTATCCCGAACCACTCCGGGACGGACGCCAGGATCTTCCGCACGGCGTCCGGGTCGCGGCGCCGTACCACGTCGAGCGGCATCAGTCGGGAAGGCCCTTGAGGCGACGGCCGACGGCCTGCTCCTTCTCGCGGTCGGCCTGGCGCTCGGCGAGGGCATGGCGCTTGTCGTAGGACTTCTTGCCCTTGGCCAGCCCGATCTCGACCTTGGCGCGGCCGTCCTTGAAGTACAGCGAGAGCGGCACCAGCGTGTAGCCCTTGTCGCCGACCTTGCGCTCGATCTTGTCGATCTCGGAGCGGTTGAGCAGGAGCTTGCGGCGGCGGCGGGCTGAGTGGTTCGTCCAGGTGCCTTGGGTGTACTCGGGGATGTGGACGCCGTGCAGCCACACCTCGTGGCCGTCGACCTCGGCGAACCCGTCGACCAGCGTGGCCCGGCCCTGCCGAAGCGACTTCACCTCGGTGCCCATGAGCACGAGTCCGGCCTCCCACGTGTCCTCCACGTGGTAGTCGTGTCGCGCCCTGCGGTTCTGCGCGATCAGCTTGCGCCCCTGCTCCCTGGCCATGACGCCATCCTCCCAGCAAGGGTCAACCGTAAAACTCCCACCTCGGCGGCGGAGAGGCCCCACTTCGGCGGCGGAGAGGGCCCACCTCGGCGTCAGCCGAACCATGGGGTCGGGTTGACCGGCCTGCCGTTGACCATGACGGTGAAGTGTGTGTGGCACCCGGTCGACCAGCCCGTCGTACCGACCAGCCCGACGACCTGGCCCCGCGTGACGCGCTGCCCGACGTGGCTGCGGTAGGCCGACAGGTGGTTGTAGATGACCGTGACGTTGTTGCCGTTGATCTGGCCGAGGTTGATGTAGAGGCGGTTGCCCCAGACGGAGGAGTAGTACTCCGACATCACGGTGCCGTTGGCGACGGCGAACAGCGGGGCACCGCACGGGGCGCCGAAGTCATCGCCGTCGTGAAGGCCCCAGTAGTGGTAGATCGGGTGGATGCGCCAGCCGTACGGCGAGGTGATCGGGCCGTTGACCGGGCGCATCAGCAGGCCGCCGGTGTCGCCGTGGTACCCGCCACCGCGACGCTGCTCGCGGGCGATCGCGGCTTGGATCAGGCGTTGGATGCGGGCGTCGTGCCGCTTGGCACGGGCCAGCAGGGCCCGGTCGTGTGCCCGCGCCTTGCGGGCCAGTGCCCACGCGTGCTTCTTGGCCCTCACGTTCTTCTCGACGCGCTTCTTGGCGTCGAGCGCCTGCTGCTTGTATTGGCGCTTGAGCTCGAGGTTGGCCGCAGCTTGCGCCTTCGTCCGGGCGACCTGGGCGGCCGCGCTGGCCCGCTCGTCGGTCTGCACCTGCAGCAGCACCTGCGACGCCTTGAGGCTGTCGAGGATCTGGTCCTGCGAGTCGAGGACCAGGCTGTTGTTGGCCTGCTTGGAGGTCAGGTCGTCCGGCGTGCTCGAGCCGAGCAGCGAGATGAAGCCCGTCAGCTGGGGATCGCCGTCCTCGTAGAACGAGGTGACGGTGTTGACCAACCGGGCGTGCTGCTGGGCCACGGAGCGGCGTTGGCGCTCGAGATTGATCCGCGCGCGTTCGAGGCGGGCCCGGGCGAGGTCGAGCTGGTGCCGGATCTTGGTCAGCCGGTCACGGGCCGCCTGCACGTGTGCGCGCGCGACCTGGAGATCGTGGCGCGCCGCCCGGAGGTCGGCCTTGGACCGGGTCAGCGCCGAGAACGCATGCCGGGTCTCCTTGCTGGACTCGTCGAGGTCCGCCTGAGCGTGCTTCACGGAGTGCTGCGCCTGCGAATGCTGGTGGCGCAGATGCTTGATGTCCGCCCAGGCGTGGGAGGAGCCGAGCTGGGTCGACATCACACCGACGGCCAGGGCGCCCGCCGTGACGGCGACGACCAGGCGCTGGCGTGCGGTGACGGGGAAGAGTCGCACCGTGGAGCCTTCGCTTTTCGGGGAAGCGGCCACCAGGACGCTAACCGACGCGACTCACACTTTGAGGTATTTGCGTGTCAGTACGAGTGTCGGGATCAGGGTCAGCAGCGGACCCATGATCGCGATCACGATCAGCGCGAGCAGGTAGTCGTGAGTGCCGACCCAGGGAATGAAGCTCAGGTCGTTGGCCAGCTGCTTCTTGACCGCGAACTCCATGAAGGCCCACAACGCCACCGCCGCGAGCGCCACACCGAGGATCGCGGTGACCACGCCCTCGAGCAGGAACGGCAGCGCGATATAGAGCGTCGACGCGCCCACGAGTCGCATGATCCCGATCTCTCGCCGTCGCGCGAACGCCGCGAGTCGGATGGTGTTGGCGACCAGCAGCAGGGCGGCGATCACCAGCACCAAGGCGGTGCCTGCCGAGCCCCACTTCAGCCGGGAGATCGTGCTGAAGATCGGTTTCAGCACCTTGTGCACGTCCTGGACCCGGGAGACGCCGTCGAGACCCACCACGGCGCTCTCGACGTCGCGGTACTGGTTGGGGTCGTTGAGGGTGATCCAGATCGACTCCGGCATGTCGTTCGCGGTGATCGGCGAGTTCGGCCCGTCGTACTTGCCGGGGAACTGCTCCTTGAGCTTCTCGAACGCCTGCTCCTTGGACTGGGTGTAGGAGCTGTCGACCTGGCTGTTGGCGTCGACGACCTGCTGGATGGCGGCCTTCTGCGCACCGGTGACCTCGCCGGTGCACGCCGGGTTGCCATCGTGGGCGCTGCACAGGAAGACGGTGACGGTCAGCTGGCTGCCCCACCGGTCAGCGACCTTGGCGGCCTCCTGGTTGAGCAGGACGCCGAGACCGACAAGGGTCAGCGAGACGAACAGGGTGAGGATCACCGCGATGTGCATCGAGAGGTTGCGACGTAGGCCGTTGCCCAGCTCGGTGAAGACGTAACGCAGCTGCATGGAAGGTTCTCTCCGGAGTCGTGCTACTCATCGGGGGTCGGGTGGGCGACTCGGTCGTCGGCGGGTCAGTGCTGGAAGCCGTACACGCCCTGCGCCTGGTCTCGGATCACACTTCCTTCGGACAGCTCGATGACGCGCTTGCGCATCTGGTCGACCACGCCGGCGTCGTGCGTCGCCATCACCACGGTGGTGCCGGTGCGGTTGATCCGGTCGAGCAGCTTCATGATGCCGACGGACGTGGTCGGGTCGAGGTTTCCGGTCGGCTCGTCTGCGATCAGGATCATCGGCCGGTTGACGAACGCGCGGGCGATCGCGACGCGCTGCTGCTCGCCACCGGAGAGCTCGTCGGGCATCCGGTCACCCTTTCCGTCGAGACCGACCATCTCCAGCGTCTCGGGAACCGTACGGCGGATGTCCCCGCGCGACTTGCCGATCACCTGCAGGGCGAAGGCGACGTTCTCCGACACGGTCTTGTTGGGGAGCAGCCGGAAGTCCTGGAAGACGGTGCCGATCTGGCGACGCAGCCTCGGCACCTTCCACCCCGCCAGCCGGTTGATCTCCTTGCCGGCGACGTAGACCCGCCCCTTGGTGGACCGGGTCTCGCGCAGCACCAGCCGGAGCGCGGTCGACTTTCCGGATCCCGAGGTCCCGACCAGGAAGACGAACTCGCCCTTCTCGATGTCGATCGAGACGTTGTCGAGCGCCGGGTGGGTCCCACCGGGGTAGGTCTTGGTGACCTTTTCGAAGCGAATCACTGAAGGGAGGTTAGCCGAGTCGACCAACGGTGCCGGCATCGGCGCGGCGCGCCCGTCGCCCAACCCGTGCAACCGAGCCCGACGCCGGTGCGTGTCTGTTGCAATGGGCCGGAACGGGCCGGCCCGGTCCGGGACGGGGAGACGATGGCCACAGCCGAGGACAACTTCACGGTGTTCTACGACGCCACGTGGTCGCGGACCGTCGCCTGCGCGTACGCCGTGACCGGGGACCTCGGCGCTGCCGAGGAGGCGGCCCAGGAGGCTTACACGCGCGCCTGGCCACGCTGGGCGACGCTCGCGGCGTACGACGACCCGGGCGCGTGGGTGCGCCGGGTCGCGTGGAACCTCGCCACCAGCCGGTGGCGGCGGCTGCGTCGCGCCCAGGCCTACGCGCGGACGCTCCGCGAGCCGCAGGTGGACGGGCCCGGCCCGGACC
>NZ_DASXQG010000047.1:0-108084 GCF_036493135.1 Nocardioides sp.
GCCCCCTCTATCGGATGGTCCTTAACGGTTGTCGAGTGCTTCGATACCTTGTTGACCGTTCGGTCGTGACCAGGGAAGAGGCAGGAAGATGGGCTCTCGGGCGTTGGCGCGAGTCAGACCATGATTTGATTCAAGCCGCACTCGCCCGGGAGACAAGTACCGACAAGAGAGCGGCCATCGACCTCTCAACCGCGTACTTCTTCGCGTTTCGCACGCGGGTGATCGCCAAGGGAGAGACCGACCCGGAGGATCGGTGAGACGTCCGCTCATCGGCTGACAGGTCACCAGACACGCATGTCAGTGCGTTCAACAGAGGCGGTGGAACTGGCCGTTCGGCCCATCACCAAGCACTGCGAAGGGATGGGGTTGTGCTCGTGCGTCAGAGGGCCCAGCGGAGGTTGCGTGGACGAGGGAGTGCCTGCATGCCAGTCCGCACACATGTGGGCGGTCTCGTCGGGCGCGCTCAGGCGCGCGGGAGCCTGCTGGTGCTGAGCGGTGTGACGGCGTAGGCCAGCCGATGAGGGCCGTGCCAGGTGTAGCTGCCGTCGCAGTTGCGCAGGTAGCGCCATCGGCCGGTGGTCTTGGCGTTGTGATGTCGCCGGCACAGGCAGGCCAGCTTCGAGGGGCTGGTCTGACCGGGTGGCCCGCCGTCGTCGACCGGTACGTAGGGCTCGATGTGGTCGAGGTCGCAGGATCGGGCGCCGACGCCGCACCAGGGAAACACGCAGTGCCGGTCGCGCAGGATCACGGTCTCCCGCATCCACTCGGGAGGGTCGTGCTCGTTGACGGCGTCGTCTCGTTCCAGATCCAGCACCGGAACGATGGTGACGCGGGTGGCGCCCAGCCACTCGTTGATCTTGGCGGTGGTGGCGGGGCCGAGCCCCTCGACCTCACCGGCCGCGACCAGGCCGTCGGGCAGGTCGAGCAGGTCGGTGAGTGTCAGGTGCAGGTAGACCCGGGTCTTCGCCAGGGACGGCCGTCGCACCGCGACTTCCTGATCCGGGCCCGACGCGTGCAGGTCGAGCTGGGACTGGTGGTCGGCGATGGCGCCGAGGGCTTTGGCCTTGCGGAGGCCCAGGTCGTCGGTGTCTCCGAGCCGGGCGAGGTGGGCGGCGTGGTCGCAGACCAGGTCGTAGAACTTCGTCAGGTCGACGGTGTCGCCGGTGGCGGCCAGGTGGGAGGTGCCGGCCCAGCCGCCGTCGGTGCGGTGGAGCAGCCGGACGTCCCAGGACTGCTTGCCCGCCTGTTCGGCCTGGGCCTGGGCCTGCGGGTCGTAGGTGGCGGCGGCGTGCGCGACGGTGCGGTCGATCAGGGCCACTCCGCAGGAGTCGATCCGGTCCGCCAGCTGGGCGTCGACGTAGCGGGCGGCGGTGCGGGACAGGTGGTGGGTGGCCTGGGCGAGCCGGCGGGCCTTCCACGGCGCCACGTCCAACGCCTGCACGCGTCGCCAGGTCAGGGGGAGCCGGTGGGCAAGGTCCAGGGCGTCGGCCAGGACCTGCATCCCGGTGAACGTCGACACGCCGAGGGCAGTGGCGAACGGCTCCGGAGCGTAGGCGGCCACCGTCGGGCAGCCGTCGCCGCCCAGGGACTCCTCACAGTCGGAGAGGCCGGGGAGTCCGGCGTCGCCCCACACCGCGGCCGCGGACTCCCTGGTGGCGGGGTGCAGCCCACACCACTGCAACGCCAGCTCCAGCTTGCCCAGCCCGGCCCGGCGCTCGGCGGTCTCGGCCTCACCCGCACAGGCCAGCACCCCCGCGGGGTCGAGATCCTCGACTCCCGTCGGTGACGATGTTGCGGCGATGGCCATACCGGTATGAGATCAGCGGCCACCGACAGTCATCTGCCCGACACGGGGTTGTCCCCAGGCCGGCTCGAAAGTTTCTGAAGAGTTGCTCCACGTCGGTCCCGGTCAGTCGCCTCCGGGCCAGCCGGCGCCCGGGACGTCCACGGGGACCCGCACGACCTGGCCGTCCCAGTCGGTGTGCGTCATCAGCCCGGCCGCACCGGGCCAGACGGCGGTGACGGCATAGAGGTACGTCGCGCCCGTGCCGCCGAGCATGCAGGCGAACCCGCCGCGGTCGAGGTCGACGGTCTGCAGCACCTCGCCGCCTTCGGCGACGCGGACGCAGCGCTGGTGCGGGACGTCGGCGTACCAGGCGGCACCGGCGGCGTCGAGACAGATCCCGTCGGGATTGTCCTCGGCGAGGTCGGCCCAGACGCGGCGTCCGGACAGCCCGCCGTCGTCGGCGATGTCGAAGCCCACGAGCTGGTGGCGATAGGAGTCGGCGACGACCAGGGTCCGCCCGTCGACGGTGACCGCCATGCCGTTCGGGAACGCGATGTCGTCGGCCACGATCCGCGCAACGCCGTCCGGGGTGACGACACCGACCCGGCCGGGCTGGACCTCGCCCGGCGGCGGGCCGGTCGCGAAGTCGAAGTGTGGGCTGTTCACGAAGGCGAACCCGCGCCCGTCGACGACGATGTCGTTGCAGCCCAGGTCGGACACCGCGGTCAGGTCGGCGTACGTCGCGAGCGTGCCGTCCGGCCGGAGCGTGAGCAGAGCACCCTCCTGGTTGGACACGAGGACGAGTCGCCCGTCGGGCAGGAAGTCGAAGCAGAGCGGGAGCGAGCGGTGCTCCAGCACCACCTCGGTCGTGCCGGCGTCGTCGACTGCGACGATCCGCCCGCCCGTCCAGTCGCTGAACCACAGCCGCCCGTCGTGCCACCGCGGCGACTCGACCAGCCCGTACCCGGAGCACAGCACGTCCATGACCCCATCGTCCCAGTCACGCCGGCCTGGGGCAGGATGCTGCCCATGCAGTTCGGCCGCAGCTACGAGGAGTTCGAGGTCGGGGCGACGTACCGGCACTGGCCCGGTAAAACGGTGACCGAGTACGACGACCACCTGTTCTGCCTGCTCACGATGAACCACCACCCGCTCCACCTCGATGCGCACTACGCGGGGGAGACGACGGAGTTCGGGAAGAACGTCGTGGTCGGCAACTACGTCTACTCCCTGGTGCTCGGGATGAGCGTGCCCGACATCTCCGGCAAGGCGATCGCCAACCTCGAGGTGGAGTCGCTGCGGCACGTCGCGCCGACATTCCACGGCGACACGCTGTACGCCGAGTCCACGATCCTCGACAAGCGCGAGTCGGCGTCCAAGGACGACCGCGGCGTCGTGCATGTGGAGACCATCGGCTACAACCAGGACGGGAAGGTCGTGTGCATCTTCCGTCGCAAGGTGATGGTGCCGAAGCAGAGCTACCTCGACGCCCGCGGCGGCGAGCAGCCCGGTCGGCCGGTGCCCGAGAGCCGCTGACGGAGCGAGGCTCCGGCAGAGATCGAGAAGAACGACGTCACGCGCGGGGTCCGGGACAGCCTTGACGTCCTCGATCGAGCCCGATCAGCTGCCCGTGGGTCCGATCGGGGCGAAGGCCCGGGCCAGCGGCAGGATCCCGAGCACCAGCACCATCGGCACCGCGAACCCGATCCGCAGGTTGCCCGCACCGACGAGCCCGATCATCACCGCGCCGAGCAGCGAGCCGACGTAGTTGAACTGGTTGAACCGGCCGATCACGGCGTCGACCCGCAGATGCCGCAGCACCGGGTCCGGCTCGTCCTCACCGGCGATCCGCGCCGCCGCCGAGAAGCTCAGCGGTGCCACGACGGCCACGCCGCCGCCGGTGACCAGGAACCCGAGCACCGCCACCGGCCAGACCGGGGCGAACACGACGACCGCAAGCCCCGCGCTGGCGACGACCGCGCCGACGCGCAGCACCGGGACTGCGCCGTACCTCGCGACGAGCGCGTCGCCCGAGAGCCGCACGATGCCGCTGGCCAGGAGGTAGGGGAAGACCGCCAGCGCGACCAGCGCGGAGGGCGCGTCGAACACCTTGTCGAGGTACTGCGGACCCCAGGTGAACGCCGCCGTGTCGACCATGTAGAACAGCACCATCGCGAGCCCGACCAGCACGATCGGCCGCCACGGCACGTGCACCTGCGGGGCGGCGGTCACCGTCTGCTCGGCGCGGCGCAGGAACGGCGCGAAGGCGACCGCGAGCGGCAGCACGGCGACCACCGCGGTGGCGGAGATCGGCAGGTGCCCCATGGCCAGCGCCACCGCCGAGCCGAGGAACCCGCCGAGGGTCCAGGCACCGTGGAACGACGGGAGGATCGGGCGGTCGTAGAGGTGCTCGAGCGCCACCGCCTGCATGTTCGTGGTGGCGTCCACGGCGCCGAGCGATACGCCGTACACCGCCATCGAGGCCACGAAGACGGCCTGGTCCGGGGCGACCGCGAAGACCGGCACCGCGACCGCGATCCCGAGGAGCCCGGCCCGCAGGATCGTCGCGCTGTCGACACGCTTGCACGCGGTCTCGGCGAGCACGCTGCCGAGTCCGGCCAGCAGCACCATCATCAGCAGGAGCAGCGAGAGGGTGGTGTCGCTGTAGTGCCAGTGGTCCTGCACCTTCGGCAGCCGCGTCGTGAGGCTGATGAACACGAAGCCCTGGGTGAAGAACGCGGCTGCGGCCGCGAGCCGGGCCCGCGCGTGCACCGATGCCGCGAGCTCGGGGGTCGTCGCCATGGGCGGCATCGTGGCACGCCGGCGGCGCGCCTGGGGGCGACCTCCCGCTCAGCCCTCGGGCACGCGGTCGGTGACCAGCGTCAGCAGCTCCGGTGGCGCGTGGCTGACGAGCTGCGCCTGCGAAAGCGGGGTGGCCCAGATGCGCGCCAGTCGCGGCAGGAACTCCGCGGCGTCCTCGTCGGAGTCGAAGTCGAGGTGGACGACGACGCGGTCCGGTTCTGCGACCGAGCGCAGGATGCGGTACCGGCGTACGCCGTTGTCCGCCCGAAGGCGCTCGTAGCTGTCGAACGCCGCCTTCCAGGTGTCGAAGTCGCGGACCTCGTTGAGGATCTGGAGCGTGGCCATCGCGGGCCTCCCGTCTCGGGCCCGTACGTCGGGCCGGGTACGACGAGCCTCTGGCGTCGGCTGCGGCGTGCCCACCCCCGATCCTGGGGGTTCTACCCTGACGCGGTGACTGCGGCGACCGGGGACTGGCTGGCGCGGGTGGAGGCCGTGTGCCGACGGCCGGTCCCCGCCAAGCGTCTGCGTGAGGAGGTGCTGGCGCGGCTGCGCGAGCGCGTCGACTACGACGGCCACGTGTTCGCCCTCTGCGACCCGGTCACCCGCGTGTACACCTCGCCCCTCGCGGACGTGCCCGGCCTGCCGTGGCCTCGGCTGCCCGAGCTCGTGCGCTGGCGCTACCTGACGACGGTGAACCGGGTCGACGCGCTGCTCGGCACCGGGGCGCGGTCACTGCTCGGGGCGACGACCTCGCCGGAGGAGTCGCTGGTGTGGCGGCACGTCCAACGAGACCTGGGGGTGCTCGACACGGCCTCGGTCGGGTTCGCCGACCGGCACGGGGTCTGGGGCCTCCTGGAGCTGTGGCGGCTGAGGACACCGTTCACCGACCACGACCTGGACCTGCTGACCTCGATCGTCCCCGCGGTGACCGACGGTCTGCGGGCGGCCGTGTCGCGCACCTTCACAGATCCCGGTGGGGACACCTCGCCCGTGGGGCCGGCGGTCGTCGTCCTCGATCCCGGGCTCGCCGTCCGCTCGCAGACCGACGCGGCCGCCGAGGCGCTGCTCCGGCTCAACCCCCCGGACGAGCCGATGGCCCCGATCCCGGCATCGGCGTACAACGTCGGCGCCGCCCTGGTGGCCCGGGAGGCCGGTGTCCCGGTCGGTGAGCCCTGGGCTCGCGTGCACCTGGGCGGGAGCCGCTGGGTGACGGTCCGGGCCTCGCGGCTCGGGGAGGACGTCGCGGTGTCGATCGAGCCGAGCACCGCTGTCGAGCGAGCGGACCTCGTCGCCCGCAGCGCCGGCCTCTCCGACCGCGAGACCGAGGTGCTCGGGGAGCTCGCGGCCGGACTCACGTCGCCGGAGATCGCCCATCGGCTGTACCTGTCCGAGCACACCGTCAACGACCACGTGAAGGCGGTGCTGGCGCGCACCGGTGCGCGGAACCGGCAGCAGCTGCTCGCCCGGATCCTCGGTACGGCGACCCCCGGAGACACCGGCTGGCACGATGACGCCCATGGCTGACGAGGTGTGGCTGGTCCGGCACGGCGAGACCGAGTGGAGCCGCGACGGCCGGCACACCTCGACCACCGACCTGCCGCTGACCGACGAGGGACGCCGGGTGGCCGAGTCCCTGCACGACCGACTGGACGACGACGCCTTCGCGCTCGTGCTCACGTCGCCGCGACAGCGGGCGCGCGAGACGGCCCGCCTGGCAGGGCACGGCGACGCCGAGGTGGACGACGACCTGGCGGAGTGGGACTACGGCGACCTCGAGGGGCGCACCTCAGAGCAGATCCGCGAGACGTATCCGGGCTGGACCATCTGGCAGGGTCCGGTGCCCGGCGGCGAGGACTCAGGGCAGATCTCGGCCAGGCTCGACCGGGTGGTGGCGCGCTGCCGGTCCGCGAGGGGGCGGGTGCTGCTGTTCGGCCACGGCCACAGCCTGCGAGCCCTGGCGGCCCGCTGGCTCGACCTACCGGTCTCCGATGGCCGCCATCTCCGCCTCGACACCGCGACCGTGTCCGTGCTCGGGTGGGAGCACGAGACGCCGGTGGTGCTGAGCTGGAACTCCTGACCGGGTGGGGGCCCGAGGGCCCTTGACCACGGGCCGTGGCCTCGGGACCGTGGACCCATGCCGCTCCGGACGGAGTGTCCGCGCTGCCCCGCCCCGATCGGGACGTCGACCCTCGACGCGCAGAGGGAGAGCGGGGTCTGCCCGGACCACGGGCCGACGGCCGTGCTGCGGCGGCCCGACGTGTCGTCGTACGAGTCCTTCGTGGAGGCGTTGTCCGCGGCCGGCGACTTCCCGACGTACCTGCCGTGGCCGATGAGCCCGGGCTGGACCGTGAGCGACTTCGCGGTCGTGGGCGAGCCCCGGAGCGGGCAGAGCGCGCTGGCGTCGATGACGTGCAGCTCGGGAACGAGCGCTCTCGACGGGCCGGTCGACGTGTTCGTGGTCAGCGAGGAGTCGGGCACCGGGCTCGGTGCCCGGTGCGCGGGTACGACGCATCTCGATCCGGGACCCGAGATCGGGCACGGGCCACCCATGGTGCGGATACGGATCGGCAGCCAGTCGGTGCCGCTCTGGGCGGTCTCGACCGCCTCCTCCGACCGCGAGCTCGACCGGTCGGTGGTGGCCGGTGAGGCCGGCGGACGGTGGCTGTGGGTGGTGCTCCGGCCGGCGTCGGCGATGCTGCTGCTGCGCGACGAGTGGATCCTGCGCGACGTGTCGGGGATCGGCCCGCCGCTGGTGGAGATGGCCTTCGGGGGGCCTTCTCCCGCGTGGTGATCTCTCAGCGGCGGCCGAGCGACTGGAAGCGCTGGAGCAGCCGCACGGGGAGGTGCTTGCTGGCGGTGGCGATCACCTTGTAGCGCTTGCTCGGGATCGACACCCGCTTGCCGGCATCGAAGTCGGCCAGGGCCTCGTCGACCACGCGGTCGGCGTCGAGCCAGAGACGCGACGGGACGGCGTTGCGGCCGACCTCCATGCGTGCGTGGAACTCGGTGCGGGTGAAGCCCGGGAGCACCGTCATGATGTGGACGCCGTCCGGGGCGTACTCGTGCGCGGCCCACTCGCCGAAGCGGTTGAGGTAGGCCTTCGCCGCGCTGTACGACCCGCGAGGCTGGGTCCCGGCGACGCTGGAGACGTTGATGATCCCGCCGGAGTGCCGCTGGGTCATCTGCCGCAGCGCGGCGTGGGTGAGCCGCATCGGTGCGGTCACCAGGACGTCGAGGTGGGCCTGCTCCTGCTCGACGGTGTTCTGCAGGAATTTCCGCTTCAGCCCGAACCCGGCGTTGTTGACCAGCAGGTCGACCGGGTGCTCGAGGTCGGCCACGCGGTCCTCGACCGGCTTCAGCTGGTCACGGTCGACCAGGTCGGCGACCAGCACCTCGCAGGTCACGCCGTACGTCGTCGCGAGCTCGTCGGCGACGGTCTTGAGCCGTCCCTCGTCCCGGGCGACCAGCACCATGTCGTAGCCGCGCCGGGCCAGCCGCTCGGCGAACACGTGCCCGAGGCCCGAGGTCGGGCCGGTCACGAGGGCGAGCGGGCGGACGCCGGTCGGGTAGCCGGGTGTCGGAGACATGCCACCAGCCAAGCCGCGTATGCGCCCTCCGGGCAAGGTCGGTCGGGCATGATGGGAGGCGATGTCCACCACACCCTCGCCCACACCCTCGCGCGTTGTGCCGATCATCGTGGCGGTCGCCAACCAGAAGGGCGGCGTCGCCAAGACGACCTCGGTCGCCTCGATCGGTGCGGCGCTGGTCGAGCTCGGACAGTCGGTGCTGCTGGTCGACCTGGACCCGCAGGCGTGCCTGACCTTCTCCCTGGGCATCGACCCCGAGGACCTCGAGCTCTCGATGCACCACGTACTGACCAAGGGGCTCCACGCCTCCGAGGTGATCATCGAGACCGACGACGGTGTCGACCTGCTCCCGGCCACGATCGAGCTGGCGCGGGCCGAGGCCGACCTGCTGACCCGCACGGGGCGCGAGCACGTGCTCCGGGGGGCGCTCGACGACCTGGCCGAGGACCCGGACGGTCGCCGGTACGACTGGGTGCTGCTCGACTGCCCGCCGTCCCTCGGCGTGATGACGGTCGCGGCGCTCACCGCCGCCCAGGGTGTACTGATCCCGCTGCAGTGCGAGACGCTCTCGCACCGCGGAGTGGGGCAGCTGCTCGACACCGTCCACGACGTACGCCGGTTCACCAACCGCGACCTCGAGGTGTGGGGCGTCCTGCCGACGTTGTACGACGGGCGCACCAACCACGCGCGGACCGTGCTCGAGACCATCTCCGACACCTACGACCTCGACGTGATCGAGCCGCCGATCCCGAAGACGATCAAGTTCGCCGAGGCACCGGCCGCCGGTCGCTCGATCCTCGCCACCAGCCGCAGCAGCAAGGGTGCGCGGGCCTACCGTGAGGTCGCTGCCAACCTCCTGCAGCGCAGCCCGACGAGGGCCGGGAGTTGAGCACCCATCGCCGCGGGGTGCGGCCCCGCTACGGACGGATCGCGGTGCTGGCGACCTCGCTCACCATCTCGGCGGTGGCCGCGTTGGCGGGTCTCGGTGTGCTCGCCAGCGGCTCGGCGACGGCGGGTGGCGCGGCCAAGCCCGCGTCGTACACGCAGGGCACGCCGGCGAGTCAGCCGCTGCCGCCGGACCCGTCGAGCAGTGGCTCGGCGGCGTTGGACACCTCGCGCCCCGACCCGGCGTCGCAGACCGCGGTCCCCGTCGACAGCGGCTCGGGCCGGCGGATCGTCTTCAGCCAGAGCCTCCAGCGGGTCTGGCTGCTGGGGCAGCGGCCCGACGACGTACAGCGCACCTACCTGGTCTCGGGCAGCGTGACCCACAACCTCCAGCCGGGCACCTACTCGGTGTACTCCACGGCCCGTTGGGCGGTCGGGGTCGAGGACTCCGGGGTCATGCAGTACTTCGTGCGGTTCACCCGTGGACCGACCGGAGCGGCGATCGGCTTCCACTCGATCCCGGCCAAGAACGGCGTGCCCCTGCAGACCCGCGCCCAGCTGGGGACCGCCCAGTCGCACGGCTGCATCCGGCAGAACATGCCGGACGCGATCGCGCTGTGGAACTTCGCCCCGGTCGGCACGAAGGTCGTCGTCGTCGCCTGACCCCGTCGCCGGGTCGGCAGAGGACGACTCGGCCGTCAGGCTCTGGGCGTGGAGCCCGAGCTGGAGCCGGAACTCGAGCCGGAGCGGCGGCGACGCCGGCGGGTGCGGGACTGACTCGCGGGGCGCTCGCCGGCGGCGGGCTGCTCGGCCGGTGCGCCCGGCTTCTCGGCGGTGCCCGCGGCGACCTGCTCCCCGTTGCGGGTGCGGGTGCGCTGCCGCGTCGTGGCGCGCGGGGCACGCTCGCGGCGCGGACGGTCGGACTCGCTGCTCGCGCGCTTCGCCGGCTCCGGGCTCGGCGGCACGATCCGGCCCTTGGTGCCGGCCGGGATGCCGAGGTCGTGGTAGAGGTTCTCGGAGGTGGAGTAGGTCTCCTGCGGCTCGTCGAAGGGCAGGTCGAGCGCCTTGTTGATCATCTTCCAGCGGTGCAGGTCCGCCCAGTCGACGAAGGTGACTGCGATCCCCGAGGCACCGGCGCGCCCGGTGCGGCCGATCCGGTGGATGTAGGTCTTCTCGTCCTCGGGGCAGGTGTAGTTGATGACGTGCGAGATGCCCTGGACGTCGATGCCTCGGGCGGCGACGTCGGTGGCGACCAGGACGCGGATCTTGTTCTCGCGGAACTTGGTCAGGGCCTTCTCGCGCGCCACCTGCGCCATGTCGCCGTGCAGCGGCGAGGCGCTGAAGCCGCGTTCGGCGAGGTCATCGGCGATGCGCTGTGCCTGACGCTTGGTGCGGGTGAAGACGAGGACCTTCTCGGCGTCGTCGGCTTGCAGGATGCGGCCGATGATCTCGGGCTTGTCGAGGTCGTGCGCCTGGAAGATGAACTGCGCCGTCGCCGGGACCAGCTGGGTGTCGTACGACGACTCCGCCCGGATGTTCATCGGGTGGTGCATGTGGGTGCGGGCCAGCGAGACGATCGCACCCGGCATGGTGGCCGAGAACAGCATGGTCTGCCGGGTCTCGGGCGTCATCGACAGCAGCTTCTCGACGTCGGGCAGGAAGCCGAGGTCGAGCATCTCGTCGGCCTCGTCGAGGACCAGCGCGTGCACGTGGGAGATGTCGAGGGAGCGGCGGTTGCACAGGTCGATCAGGCGACCCGGCGTACCGACGACGATGTCGACGCCCGTGGCGAGCGTGTCAAGCTGCGGCTCGTAGGGGACCCCGCCGTACACGGTGAGGACCCGGAGACCGAGGTCCTTGCTCGCCAGCGCGAGGTCGCTGCTGACTTGGAGCGCGAGCTCTCGGGTCGGCGCGACGATCAGGGCCTGGGGCTTGCCCTGCGGCATGTCGGCATAGGCCGGGTCGGTCGGTACGACGCTGCGCTGCAGCACCGGGATGCCGAAGGCCAGCGTCTTGCCGGTGCCCGTACGGGCCTGGCCGATCAGGTCGGTGCCGAGCAGGGCGACCGACAGGGTCATCTCCTGGATGGCGAAGGGGGTGGTGATGTCGGCGCGCTCGAGCGCGTCGCAGATCTCGGGCAGCACGCCGAGCTCGCGGAAGGTGGTCACGGTGTTCAGTTCGCTTTCGTTCGAGCCCCTGGTCAGGGGTGGAGGTTCGAGCCATCGTCCAGCGGCGGACCAAGGCTCGAAACTGCTCGACACCCGGCGTCTGCCGCGCACATCCAGCGCCGCAGCTGTGCCGGCGCGCGTCCTCACCGCTCGTGCGGGGACACCTCCAGTCTATCGGTAGCGTGTGCACATGTCCGATTCCCTGGCCGATCCGCTTCCGCCGGAGCAGCCGACCGAGCTGGGACTGGTCTTCGAGGACGCCGACTACCGCCTGGCCGTGGTCGACCTCCTGGGAGCCGTCGCGTACGGCGAGCTCTCGGCGTTCGAGCGCCTCGTCGACGACGCGAAGCTGGCGCCGACCGTGCGCGACAAGGTCGAGATGGGCGCCATGGCGAGCCTCGAGTTCGGGCACGTGGCCCGGCTGCACGATCGCATCCGCGAGCTGGGGACCGACCCGTTCGACGCGATGGCGCCGTTCGAGGCGCCGATCGACCTGTTCCACGCCCACACGGCCCCGTCGGACTGGTACGAGGGGCTGGTCAAGGCGTACGTCGGGGACGGCATGGCCGCTGACTTCTACCGCGAGATCGCGGCGTACCTCGACGCCGACACCCGCGACCTGATCATCGCCTCGCTCGAGGACACGGGACAGGCGGACTTCGCGGTGCGTCACATCCGGCAGGCGATCGAGGACGACCCGAAGCTCTCGGGCCGGCTGGCGCTGTGGGGGCGCCGGCTGATGGGCGAGGCGCTGACCCAGGCTCAGCGGGTCGCCGCCGAGCGCGACGCCCTGACCGCGCTGCTCGCGGGCGGCATCGACCGGCCGGGCCTCGACCTGGCGGCGATCGGCCGGATGTTCACCCGGATCACCGAGCGGCACAACGAGCGGATGGCCGAGCTCGGCCTCTCCTCCTGACGAATCGCCGGCCTCAGGGCACCCGGGTGCGGCTCCGTCCGGTCAGCCCGGCCGCGACCATCACGAGCACCGCGGCCGAGACCACCTGCACGATGTGGCGCAGCCAGTCGATCCCGCTGGTGGCGCACCGGCCGCCGAGCACGTCGACGTACAGCCAGTTGCCGACGAAGATGCCCACGATGCCGCAGAGCACGGTCAGCCAGAACGGGATCCGGTCGCGGTCCCCGGGTGCCACCATCTTGCCGAGGATGCCGATCACGGCACCGCCGATGAGCAGGAAGAGGATCCCGCCGAGGCTCCAGTGGTGCCCGCACTTGACCAGCAGCGGGGCGATCGTCGTCAGTGTCACGGGTGTCCTTCCGAGGTGTGGCGAACAGGGGTGGGGTGCGGCTCAGGCCCTGGTACGTCGTCCGGTCACGCTGGTCGCGATGACCACGAACACCGCCGCCAGGACGATGGAGATGAAGAAGGCGATCCAGTCGATGCCCTTGGTGCCCCCGAAGATGCCGTAGCCGATGATCACGCCGGCGATGCCGCAGACCACGGTCAGCCACAGGGGCGTGTTGTCCTTGCCGCCGGGTGCGACCCACTTGCCCAGAATTCCGATGATCACGCCCATCACGAGGACGAACAGCCAACCCATGAGATCCTCCTTGGTCGTGCCCGCCGCGTGACGGACGCACGTGGTCCCGTTACCTCGATCATGACGTGCCAAACGTCCCGGGGCCAGAGACCGGCCTCCGGTCAGCCGCGGAAGCCGACCTGTCCGCTGACGCCGCCACCGATCTCGACGTAGGCGATGTTGCGCGCCGGCACCAGGATCTGGCGCCCGCGGCTGTCGCTGAGTGCGAGCGTGCCGTCGCCGGCGAGCGCCTTGTCGAGCGCGGCCTGGATCTCCTCGGCCGAGTCGGCACTTTCGACGACCAGCTCGCGGGGCGCGTGCTGGACTCCGATCTTGACTTCCATCGTTCTCCTTCGTGGGTGACTATGGGTCGGCGCCGGTCAGTGGTCGTCGGTGAGGGGGTAGCCGCGGATGCCTCGCCAGGCCAGGCCGCTGACCAGCTCGACCGCCTGCGACTGCGCGATGCCGCTGGACTCCGACACCCAGAACCTCGCACTGACCTGGGCCATTCCCACGAGGGACACCGCGAGCAGCCGCGACTGCTCAGGCGGGAGCCCGGTGTCGTCGTGGATCACGTCGGCGATCATCGCCGCGCACTCACTGGTCACCCGCTCGACGTGCTCCCGGACGGCGGGCTCGCTGGTGAGGTCGGACTCGAAGACCAGCCGGAAGGCGCCGCGCTCGCCGGCGACGTAGGCGTAGAACGCGGCCATCGCGGCCGCCACCCGGGTCTTGTTGTCGTGCGTCGCGGCCAACGCCTGCCGGCAGTGGTCGATCACCGCGTCGCACGCGGAGTCGAGCAGGGCGAGGTAGAGGTCCAGCTTGCCCGGGAAGTGCTGGTAGAGCACGGGCTTGGAGACCCCGGCCCGCTCGGCGATGTCGTCCATCGCGGCGGCGTGGTAGCCCTGGGCGACGAACACCTCGAGCGCGGAGTCGAGGAGCTGGACGCGACGTTCCCGTCGGGGAAGCCTGCCACCACGGGGCTTCTGCTCGATCGGGTGCTCGGTCGTGCCCACGACGGCAGCCTACCCAGCGGTAGCGGTCGTCCGGATGACGGACGCGCTCCTCCGCGGCCCTCCTGCTGGGAACATGGAGGGCGGGACGCCTGTTGTGCAAGATGCACGATCCCCGAGCAGTCCACCCCAGGAGTACGCCGTGTCCCTCCCGCCGCTGGTCGAGCCGGCCGCCGAGCTGACCATCGACGAGGTCCGCCGCTACAGCCGGCACCTCATCATCCCCGACGTGGGGATGGACGGTCAGAAGCGCCTGAAGAACGCCAAGGTGCTGGTGATCGGCGCGGGTGGCCTGGGCAGCCCGGCGCTGCTCTACCTCGCGGCCGCGGGTGTCGGCACGATCGGGATCGTCGAGTTCGACGAGGTCGACGAGTCCAACCTGCAGCGGCAGGTCATCCACGGGCAGTCCGACATCGGCCGATCGAAGGCGCAGTCCGCGCGCGAGTCGGTCGCCGAGATCAACCCGCTCGTCGACGTGGTGCTCCACGAGGAGCGGCTCGACAACGACAACGTGATGCGGATCTTCGAGGGCTACGACCTGATCGTCGACGGCACCGACAACTTCGCGACCCGCTACCTCGTCAACGACGCGGCGTACTTCCTGAAGATCCCGTACGTCTGGGGCTCGATCTACCGGTTCGACGGCCAGGCCAGCGTGTTCGCGCCGACCCTGAGCGACGTCGCCGGTGAGGACCTGCCCTGCTACCGCTGCCTGTACCCCGAGCCCCCGCCGCCGGGCATGGTGCCCAGCTGCGCCGAGGGCGGCGTGCTCGGCGTGCTCTGCGCCAGCATCGGCTCGATCCAGGTGAACGAGGCGATCAAGCTGCTGACCGGCATCGGCGACCCGATCGCCGGGAAGCTGGTGATCTACGACGCCCTGGAGATGGACTACCGCAAGCTCAAGGTCCGCAAGGACCCGAACTGCGCGCTGTGCGGCGACCACCCGACCGTCACCGGGCTGATCGACTACGAGACCTTCTGCGGTGCCGTCTCCGAGGAGGCGTCGGAGGCAGCCGCCGGCTCGACGATCTCGGTCACCCAGCTCTCGCACCTGCTCAAGGAGCGCGAGGACGGCCAGAAGGACTTCGTGCTGATCGACGTGCGCGAGCCGAACGAGTACGACATCAACAAGATCCCCGGCTCCGTGCTGATCCCCAAGGGCGAGTTCCTCAACGGCCACGCCCTCGGGCAGCTGCCGGGTGTCGACTCCGGCAAGCAGGTCGTCCTGTACTGCAAGACCGGCGTCCGTTCCGCAGAGGCGCTCGCGGTCGTCAAGGGCGCGGGGTACGCCGACGCCGTCCACGTCGGCGGTGGCGTCTCGGCGTGGGTCGACCAGATCGACCCGAGCCAGCCGGCGTACTGACCCTCTGGTCAGAGCCGGTCGAGGAGCTGCCCGACCGCGTCGCGGTAGTCGCGGCTCCCCGGGTAGCCGGAGTGCTTGCTCAGGTGGGTGAGCGTGGTCGTCTGCAGAGACGCGTCGACCGGAGGCGGATCGAGGACCCGCCAGTCGTCGCCGCTCTCACGCCGGCCGGTGCGGCCGACCAGGACGTCCGCGGCGGCATCTGGGGAGCCGATCCGGCGTGAGGTCGGCAGGGCCGGCGCGGCCGGCAACGACTGCCGGTCCCAGGACAGGACCGGCCCCGCGATCGGGTCGGTCTCGCGGTAGAGGTTGATCCAGCGATCGCCGATCGCGGCTCGGACCGTCTCGATCAGCGCGACGTCGACGTACGCCGGGAAGCCGCGCGGGAAACCGACCTGGAGCTGGGAACCGTAGGTGACCAGCGCGATCCTGCGTCGCTCGTGCTCGCCGAGCCAGAGCATCGTCGCGAAGGCGATCAGGCTGCCCTGGCTGTGCGCGGAGACCACGATGGAGGGGGCGTCGTCCGGAACCGCCTCCGTCAGGGCCGTGTCGGGGCGGTCGGGCACCTGCGGGAGCCCGAGGTGGAACCGGATCCGGCGGCGCAGATCGTGCACGGCGAACTGTGCGTACGACGGCGGCACGAACGGGTGCACGGAGTGGGGCCAGAAGGAGATCACGTCCCACACGACGTTCGCGCCGCGCCGGGTCTGCTCGGTGCGGAGGGCCCGGCGGCCGAGCCAGAACAGCATCCCGGCCGCCCCGATCAGCGCGTAGGTGCCGATGTTGTAGAGCACCACGAATGCGCGGGCCTGGTGGGGCGCGAGACCGGAGGTGTTGGTGGCGATGCCGTGACTCATCCAGGCGACCGGCCAGGGCGTGTGCCAGTGGAACATCTCCATCCAGGTGATGGCCGACATCACGGTGCCGGCTACCGCGAAGACGATCACCGGCCCGGCGACGTGGAGCTTGCCTTGAGCGGTGGCGATCGCACCCGCCACCGAGCGGTCCCACCCGCTCGGCAGCCGGTCGCTCAGGCCGGTCGAGGTGTCGACCCGCTCGTAGGCGAGACCCACTCCGGGGATGTTGCCGCCGCGCTGCCGGCCCCACCACGGCAGGGCCACCAGCGCGATCACGAGGATCAGGCACACGGTCAGGCCCCAGGCGTAGGCGATGCGGTAGACCAGGTCGGTCTGGGCCGGCCGCCCGACCAGCTTGGCGACGCCGAGGTCGAACGCCGCGCAGAAGCCGACGCCGATGAACAGACCGGTCGAGGCGGCCGCCCACGAGGCCAGCCCCCGCGCGTATCCGCGGAACGGCGGCGGCGTGGTCGACGACCGTGAGCCGACGGTCCGCCGGCCCAGCCAGATGCACACGACGAACAGCGGCAGGATCGTCAGCGTGCTGCCGAGCGGCAGGAACCGGGCGTACCGGTCGAGGTCCATGACCAGGGCGCGCGGGCGGGTCGAGGCCAGCAGCCCGCACGACAGCAGGACGGCGCCGCCCGACACGATCACCAGCCAGCGGCTGAGGTGCGGCAGTACGACGTGCCAGGCGTAGTCCGTCGTCCCACTGATCGCCTGCTCGGGGTCTCCGAGCCACATCACCAGGGTGGCGGTGAACGCGAGCAGGACCAGAGAGCCCGCCCACACGATGGTCTGCAGCCAGCCGCCCCGGGTGTCCGGCGTGGTGTCGGCGATGGTCTGCCAGGTCAGGGCGCCGGTCAGGGCCACCACGCTGTAGCCGGTGGCGAGGTGGAGCCGCCCGAGCACCGGCGCGGCCAGCGTCTCGGTGAAGAAGGTGCGCCGCAGCATGCCCCTCGGCGCCGCGGCGGCGGCGAGCGAGCCCGGGGGAGCGGGGTCGAACTCCGCGAACCGGTTCTGGTCGCCCAGCCGGTGGAGCACGAAGATCACGACCCCGGAGAGGAACAGCCCGCCGGCCAGGGTCCAGTGCACGCCGAGGGCTCGGAGCCACGGCACCCCCGAGGCCCACGAGTAGCCGACCAGGTCGACCAGGATCAGCCCGGCGGACAGCGCGAACGTGCAGGTGAGACCGACGCCGAGCGCGCGGATCAGACCGAGCGCCACCGCGTGGAGTCGGCGGTTGCGGCGGTCAGGGCCCGGGTCGGGGATCATGAACGCCGCCGCGTTGACCAGTCCGAAGGGGACCAGGATCAGCCACAGGCCCTTGAGCGAGCTTCCGGACGTGTACTTCCCCCAGTGGTAGCCCTCGAGCGTGCGGTCGGGATCGTCCTGCACCTCGTTGCCGAGGGCGTCGGCGGGCCGGAAGAACCGGCCCCAGGCGTTGCCGGCCACCTGGACGACGTGCGCGCTCTCGAGCATCGACTCCGGCGGAGTGCCGCTCACGCCGTGGATGCGCAGCTCGACCCAGTGCGGTCGGCGGGTGGCATCAGGCCCCGCGCCGGTGACGTCGGACATGGGCCACTTCCGAAGGTGGGGTGCGACGACGGTAGCGCCGCGCGGGGCCGGCTGTCCTCGACCCTCGGGATGATCCGGTGATGTGTCAGCCCGCGTCCCAGAGGCGCTCCAGCTCGATGATCCAGTCGTCGGGCCGCTCCATGGGGGACAGGTGGGACGTCCCGCCGAGCACGACCTGGTGGGCGGCCGGGAGCACCTCGCGCAGCGCGCGCGCGTCGTACGCCGTGACCAGGCGGTCGCGGTCGCCGAAGCCCGCCAGCACCGGTGCCCGCACGTCGCGCCACGTCGTCCGCCAGTCGTAGCCGCGGCCGGTGGCCTCGGCGTACCGGAAGGACTGCGGCCGACCCCCTTCCGCCAGGGCGCGCAACAGGGAGTCGGGCAGCGCGGACGGCCGCGCCGCCAGCCCGCCGGTGCCCCAACGGAGGAGTCCGGTGCGGGCGCCGGCGGCGATGGCGCCCTGCACCAGGTGCCCACCGCCGGCGACGAGCCGCACGCCCTGGTACGTCGCCCAGGTGCGGGGGTGGCGCGCCGCGGCCCGCAGCGGGTCGTTCACCAGATCGAGGATCGTCACGTACGTGCCGTTCAGGGTCGCCAGTGACCGGACCCGGCCGGGGTGCCGCGCGGCGACGTGCAGACCCAGGAAGCCGCCCATCGAGTGACCGACCAGGTGCATTGCCCCGACCCCGGCGTCGTCGAGGACGGCGAGCAACGCGTCGCCGATCGCGTCCAGGGAGACCGGACCGGGCAGCGGGTCGGAGCCACCGAAGCCCGGCAGGTCGACGAGCAGCCACGGCAGGTCGTCGCGGCCGGACGCCCGCACCAGCGGTGTCCAGCAACCACTGTCGAGCGAGACGCCGTGCAGGAACATCGTCGTCGGGGTGACCGTGCTCGGCCGCAGCACCCGGACCCGACCCAGGGGGGTCGTGATCCGGTCGGCGACGAGGCCGCTCGCCGGTGGCGGTGCCTCCACGTCGTACGGGAAGTAGCCGGGCACGCGCCCATCATGTCTCGCAGCGGTTACCGGTCCGTAACCTGCGCAGCCCTGGGGCGTTGGACCTCCCGAACCACGTGTCACCCACAGGCGCCGGCGCCCCGCCGGTGCCGCACCTCAGGAGGCCCCATCCTCATGACCCGATCCGTCTCTTCGTTCGCGTGCCGGGTGTCGGCTGCGTTCGCGGTGCTCGCCGCAGCGGCGCTCGCGACGGCGATGACCAGCACGCCGTCAGCGGCTGCGGTCGCCTGGGCACCCGCCTCGACCGCGCAGATCCACCCCGGCACGATGATGTACACCGCCGGTGCCCAGTGCACCGGCAACTTCGTGTTCAGCGACGCCGCCGGCAACACCTACCTCGGCTACGCGGCCCACTGCGCCGGCACGGGCTCGTCGACGGACACCAACGGGTGCCAGACCGGCTCCGTGCCCCTCGGCACGAGGGTGGACCTGACCAACGACGGCAACGTCGCCAGCGAGGGCACGATCGTCGGGCACGGCACGCTCGCCTACAGCTCGTGGGTCACCGAGCACCGGCTGGGCACGACCGACGCCAACACGTGCGCCTACAACGATCTCGCCCTGGTCAGGCTCGACGCGGGCGACGTGTCCAAGGTCAACCCGAGCGTGCCGTTCTGGGGCGGCCCGACCGGCATCGACACCGACGGCACCGCGACCGGTGACCGCGTGTGGACCTACGGCAACTCCAGCCTCCGAGGTGGACTGTCGCCGCTGTCGCCCCACACCGGGATCAGCCTCGGCGACCAGACCGCCGACGGCGGGTGGAGCCACCCGCTCTACACCCTGTCCCCGGGGATCCCCGGTGACTCCGGGTCGGGCTTCATGACCCAGGGCGGCAAGGCGATCGGCGTGCTGTCGACGCTAGGTCTCGCCCCGCTGCCGCTGTCGAACAACATCGGCGACCTCGCCAAGGAGCTCGCGTTCGCCCAGGCGCACTCGGGGATCGCCGGGTTGCGGCTGGTCAACGGCACGGAGCCGTTCAACCCGATCCTCTGAACCAGACTCCGGTCGGCGAGCCCCCGCCTCCGAGCGGGGGCTCGCCGTCGTCCAGGGGCGTTACCCAATCGTTGTCGAACCGGGGGCGTGGAGCCGGCCCGGGTTCGGGCTAGGTTGCGCACATGCAACCCCGCCGTGCGGGCGCCCTGGCGCTCGGGTTCAGCCTCGCCGGGGTCGTCCTCGTGGTGCTGCTCGTCGGCGTCGCCGCCGGGGTCGGCCCCTCCGGCCTGGTCCACGGCACGCCGCGCGACTCGATCTTCCACGCGCCGACGGCACAGCCGTCGTCCTCCTCCCCCACGCAGTCGCCGGGGCCGAACCAGGCGGCCCCGTTCCACCCGGGGCGCTCCGGCCTGCCGGCCGCGGGTCTGATCGGCACCGTCCTGCGGATCGCCCTGGTGTTGTGGCTGCTGTCGCTGCTGTGGCGTGGGCTGCGCTGGGTGGCCGAGGACATCCGGGCCCGCCGGAGCCGCGAGCCCGCGCCCCTCGAGCTGGACTTCGACGTGCTCGACGATCCCGAGCCACTGGTCGAGGAGATGCAGCGGGACGCCGACCTCCAGCTGGAGCTGCTCCTCGGGGGAGAGCCACGCAACGCGATCGTGGCGTGCTGGGAGCGCTTCGAGGAGCAGGCCGAGCGCGTGGGCCTGGCGCGGAAGCCCTGGGAGACCTCCTCGGAGTTCACCCTGCGGCTGCTCGACGTGGTCTCGGCCGAGGCCTCGGCGGTGTCGCGGCTGGCCACGTTGTACCGCGAGGCGCGCTTCTCCGAGCACGAGATCACCGAGGCCGACCGACAGCAGGCGGTCGAAGCCCTGGCGCAGATTCGCGACACGATCGGCTCGGGTCGGACGATGGCGCGATGACCACGCTCAGGAAGCGCTGGTGGGTCTCGCGGGTGGTGATCTCGCTGATCCTGCTGCTGGCCGCGGTGGGTGTCTCCCGCTACGAGCACGTCACTCCCGACGTGCTGCGGATGGTCCTGCTGATCGGGGTCGGGGTGTTCGCGATCGGCCTCGTGATCGACCTGACCACGGTGCCTGCGCCGGACTGGGAGGTCGTCTCCGCCCGCTCGGTGCACCCGGCAGGCCAAGACCCGGGTCTCAACCGGAACGTGCGGATGCTGGAGAACCACCTGACGTCCCGCATGGTCGAGCCGGTGCTCCAGCACAGGCTCTCGGTGCTCACCCTGGGACGCCTCTCCGAGCTCGGCCTCCAGCGAGGTGACCCGGGTGTCGACGAGCGGCTGGGGCCTACGCTGTGCGAGGTTCTCGACTCGGGGCCTCGTCAGCTCGGTCGAGGCACGCTCGAGGAGTGCATCCGACGGATCGAGGAGCTGTCACCGTGACCCAGTCGTCCGTGTCCCCGCCCGCCCGCCCGGCGATGACCGTGGCCGAGGCCTCGGAGCTCGCCAGGGCGGTGCTCGACGAGGTGGAGCAGGCCATCGTCGGCAAGCGTCTCCCGCTGACGATGGTGCTCTCCGCGGTGCTCGCCAAGGGCCACGTGCTGCTCGAGGACTTCCCGGGCCTGGGCAAGACCCTCGCGGCGCGCAGCCTGGCGCAGGTGCTGGGCTTGGAGTTCAGCCGCGTGCAGTTCACCCCTGACCTGCTGCCCGCCGACATCACCGGCTCGTTCCTCTACAACCAGCAGGAGGGGTCCTTCGAGTTCCGCCGCGGCCCGTTGTTCACCGGCATCCTGCTGGCCGACGAGATCAACCGCACGCCGCCCAAGACGCAGTCGGCCCTGCTGGAGGCGATGCAGGAACGCCAGGTGACCGTCGAGGGAGAGACGTTCCCCCTGGCCGAGCCCTTCCACGTGCTGGCGACCGCGAACCCGATCGAGTACGAAGGCACCTACCCGCTGCCCGAGGCGCAGCTGGACCGCTTCCTGATGCGGGTCAGCTTCGGGTACCCGACCTCCGACGAGGAGTACGACGTGGTGCAGCGCCGGCTGGCCCGGGGGCAGGAGGAGATCGACCTGCGCCGGCTGACCGACGGTGCCGGGCTGAGGGCGATGCAGGCCGCCGTCGAGACCGTGACCGTGGACGACACCGTCTCCCGGTACTGCGTCGCGCTCGCCACCGCGACCCGCGACCACAAGGACGTCCTGACCGGGTCCTCCCCGCGCGGCTCCTTGGGGCTGGCGCTGGCGGCGCGCGGGTTCGCACTCGTCCGCGGCCGTGACTACGTGATCCCCGAGGACGTCAAGGCCGTCGCCCGTGCCGTGCTGTCCCACCGGATCACGGTCAAGCCCGAGCTGTGGATGACCCAGGCCAGCGGCGCACACGTCGTCGACGCCGTGCTCGGCTCGGTGCCCAGCCCGAGCACTCTGGAGAGCTTCGAGCGATGACCGAGTGGCGCGCGTCGGGAGCCCTCGCCCGTGCCCTGCTGGTGTCCGGGGTGGGCCTCGCGCTGGCGCTCGCCCTGGGCCGTCCGGTGGCGGTCGTGCTCGTCGCCCCGCTCGTGGTGCTGGGTGCGGCCGGGCTGCTGAACAAGCCTCGTGAACGCCCACTCGTCCTGCCCGGCACGACGTACCCCGTGCTGCACGAGGGCCAGGGCACGACGTCGCGACTGGAGATCCAGCCGGCCGACGAGACCGAGTTCGTGACCCGGGTCGCCGCCCAGGCCGAGCACGTCGCGCTGCGACCCGTCACCGGCGCCATCGGCCACCTCGTGGACCGACCGCGCCCGTTGTACATCTCGCCCCGCCGCTGGGGCCAGCGCCGGATCGGCGAGGAGAAGGTCGCCCTGTTCAGCCGTTGGGCCGGGTACCGCTGGGGCCCGGTCGCCTTCGTCGGACGCGAGGTCTCGGTGCTGCCCACGACCGCGGCGTACGACGCGACGGCGGCGGCCCCGCAGCCGATCGGGCTGATCGGCGCACACCGCTCCGGACGCGAGGGCGACGGCACGGAGTTCTCCTCGGTTCGGGCGTACCACTCGGGCGATCGGATGCGACGCATCAACTGGCGCATCTCCCTGCGCACCGGATCGCTGCACGTGGTGTCCACCCGGTCGGAGGAGGACACCGCCCTGCTCCTCATCGTCGATGCGCTGGCCGACTACGGCGTCTCGAAGGGGATCGACGGTGACGAGTCCAGCCTCGACGTCGCGATGCGGGCGACCACGGCCATCGCCGAGCAGTACATCCGGCAAGGCGACCGGGTGTCCCTGCGCGTGGTGAGCACCGGTGGCGAGCACGTCGGGTACGGGTCGGGCACCCGCCATCTGCGCCGCATCCTCGGCCAGATGGCGCACACCCGGCCCGGCTTCCCGCACGACGTGGAGGTCGAGCACATCGACTTCCGGACCGTCGCCGGCACCATGGTGGTGGTCCTCAGCCCGATGCTGTCCGACGGGATGGCGACGCTCGCCGTCCGGCTTCTGCGGCGCGGCCTGCCGGTGATCGTCGTCGACACCCTGCCCGAGGACGCCGCGCCGTCGGTGTCGACCGAGACCGACCCGGAGATCGCGTCGTTCGCCTGGCGGATGCGGTTGATCGAGCGGCGCCACGTCCTGGAGCGACTCGCTGCGGCCGGCTGCCCGGTCGTCCCGTGGCACGGCCCGCGGACCCTCGAGGAGGTGGTCCGGCGGCTGGCGCTCCGGGCCCAGCTGCCCCGGGCGGGTGCCCGGTGAGGCGGCGGTTCCCCGGTGGCGGATGGGCGCTGCGGCTGGTGATCTTCCTCGGGCCGATCGTCGCCCTCTTGGCCGGGTCGCCGCAGGGCTACACGCCGCACGTGTGGATCGTGTTGGTCGTCGCGATCTTCTCGTTCGCCTTCGCGGTGATGCCCGAGCACTACGTCGGCAGCGGAGCGCTGGCCATCGTGTTGGGCTGGTGGGTGGTCGAGGTGGGGGACGGCCTGCCACTCACCTCGATCGCGGCCGCGGCTGCTCTCCTGGCCGCCCACCTCGCCGGCACCCTCGCGTCGTACGGTCCGCCGCGGCTGGCCCCCGACGCGGGGGCGCTCCTGCTGTGGGCCCGCCGCGGCGTACTGCTGTGGGCGGTCGCGCCCGTCACCTGGATCGTGGTGGACGCCGAGGCGGGCCGGGCCACGTCCGCGTCGTACTGGGTGCTCGGGCTGGCGATCGGGCTGGCGATGGCCGTGCTGGCGACGGTGCTCTATCCGTCGTCGGGCGACCGGCGGATGTGAGGAGGTGGCCCTCGACCACGAGCAGTACGTCGAGCTCGTCCTCGGCTGCGTCGAACGGGTCCCGCGCGGCCGGGTCACGACGTACGGCGCGATCGCGGAGGTGGTCGGTCAGGTCGCCGGCGGCGGCGGGCCACGGCTCGTCGGCTCGGTGATGGCCCAGCACGGTGGCCCCGTGCCGTGGTGGCGCGTCGTCCGCGCCGACGGCTCGCTGCCGCCGAGCCACGACGTCGACGCCCGTCCGTACTACCTCGAGGAGGGCACGCCGCTGCGAGCGACCGGGAACGTCGACATCAAGCGGGCGTTCTGGCGTCCGGCCCTGACTCGATAGTACGTATCAATCGACCGGTATCGGACCGGCCGATTGATACGTACTATCGCGCGCGTGCCCGAGTGAGCTCGGCCAGCCTGGTCAGTGCCTGGGGGAAGATCTCCTCAGGCGGGTTCACCAGCCCGGCACCGACCTGGCCGACCCCGGCCACGCGCCCGGCCATCCCGGTGTTGATCTGCGGGAGGATCCCGGTGCGGCAGACCTTCGTCACGTCGATGCCCGACGGCACACCGGCGAACTCGAGCACGGGCACGCTCCAGCGGGGGTTCTCCCCGAGCGTGATCTCCTGCATCCGCCGCGTGGTCGCCAGGGCGTCCGGCACCGATCCGCCCACGAACCGCACGATCGCCGGCGCCGTCGCCATCGCGAAGCCGCCCAGACCGGCGGTCTCGGTGATCGCCGAGTCGCCGATGTCGGGGTTCGCGTCCTCCGGCCCGAAGTCGCCGAGGTAGAGCCCGTCGGCCACCTGCGCGGGACCGGTGAACCACTCGTCGCCGGCGCCGGAGACCTGGATGCCGAAGTCGGTTCCGTTGCGCGACATCGCCACCACCATCGTCGAGCCCGGTACGTCGCGCGCCGCGTCGAGGGCGAGCTTGCAGGCCGGCATCGCGAGGTTGAGGAAGAAGTGGTCGTTCCCGCCGACGAACCGGAGTGCCTCGGCCACGTCGGAGATGTCGCCGCCGCTCTCGACCAGCGCTGGGCCGAGGTCGCGCAGGAACATCAGCGTGCCGGCCCGGTTGCGGTTGTGCGCCTCGTCGCCCATCTGCAGCATCTGACCGAGGATCGCGGTCACGTCGACCGGCTCGCTCGCCCGCACCGCGCGCTGGAGGAGTGGGCCGAGCACGTCGTTCATCCAGTGCAGGCGGGTGAGCACCTCGGGGGAGTACGCGCCGTACCGGAGCACCTTGCCGAGGCCTTCGTTCAGCGTGCAATGGGTACGGGCGCCGGTGGCGGGGTCCTCGAGCACGAACATCCACATGCTCGGCGTCACGACACCCGCCATCGGACCGACGGCGCGGCGATGGTGACAGGGCTCGAGCCGCACGTGCAGCCCGCCCTCGAGCAGCGCGACAGCCTCCTCGGGCGTGTCGACCAGGCCCTCGAGCACGGCACCGCCCATCAGCGCGCCCCGGAGCGGTCCTGACGCGTCCTCCCAGGTGATCGGCGGGCCCGCGTGCAGGAACTCACCCCTCTCCAGCCCGATCGCCTCGTGAGCGGGCAGCACGTCGACAAGCACTGCCTGGACCGCGAGCATCCGCGCCAGCGCCTGCGCGTTGGCGTCGGGTCGCAGCGGGTCGAGCGCCACGGTTGCGAGGTCGTCCTCGGTGCCGGGCAGCGGCGGCCGCCAGTCGACCCGCGAGACCGGTGCGGCCTGGTCCTCGACGGCCTGGGCGAGCAGGTCGGCCCCGACGCTGACCACGCGGTCGGCGACGTGCTCGCTCGCGGGGCTGGTCATCGGGAACCTCCCAGGATCTCGAGCGCGCGCCGGGTCGCGTGGGCGTTGGACAGGTGGACCTCGGCCCCGGCCGCGACGAGCGCGTCGACCTGGCGGTCCAGCCCCTGCGGATCGTGCGCGGTGCCCACGACCGTGATCACCACCGGCGGCCGGATGCCGTCGATCGCCGGTGCGAGGGAGGCCGCCGGGTCCTCCTCGGCGCCATGCCCGAGCACCACGTCCATCAGCACCACGCCGGTCGTCTCGTCGGCGGCGACCTCGGCCAGGCGCTCGAGTCGCAGGGACGGGTCGATCATCGGATGGGCTCGGCCGATCGTGTACTCGTCGTCGCCGAAGTCGATGAGCTCGGCCCGCTCCGGGGGGACACCGGCCGCGGTCACCAGCACCGCCGCCTCCTGCTTCATCGTGCCGCCGACGAACAGCCCGTGCAGCCGCGTGCCGGTGGCCGTCCGGGTCTCTCCGCGCACCGGCCAGGTCGGTACGTCGCGGCCGAGCGCGCGCAGCAGGTCTTCCGTGGCGGCGGTGAGGTCGGGGCGACCGGCGCCGAGGAGCGCCAGGAGGACCGGCGTCCCCAGCGATCCGGTGTACGCCGTGAGCTCGCCGGCGACCTCGTCGGCCGGGGGCTTGGAGATCAGCACGGCCAGCTCCACCCCCGGATCGGCGTCGAGCCGGGCCAGGGCGGTGCGGGTCGCCAGCCCGCCGACCTCGGCGGACAGGTCGCGCCCGCCCACGCCGTACGCGGTGGTGACGCCGACACCGCCATGGTCGAGCAGGGCGAGCACCTGCTGGCAGCCGGTGCCGGACGCCGCCACGATCCCGACCGGGCCGGGCGGGACGACGTTGGCGAACCCCAGCCCGAGCCCGCCGACCACGGCGGTACCGCAGTCTGGCCCCATCACGAGCAGGTCGCGGCCGGCGGCGTACCGCTTGAGCGCGACCTCCTGCTCGACCGGGACGTTGTCGCTGAACACCATCACGTCCGAGCCGGACTCGAGGGCGTCCATCGCCTCGACGGCGGCGCTCGGGCCAGGCACGGAGACGAGCACCAGCGAACCCGGCTCGCGGCGAAGCGCCGCCGTCGTGGTGCGAGGCGGCGCGTCCTCGGTGGGTCCCGAAGCCTGACCTCGACGCTCGGTCAGGGCACGGTCGACCTCGGCGCGGACGACGTCCAGGTCACCGTCGCCGTCCAGCCGGATCGCGACGACCAGGTGGTTGACGGTGGCGTCGGCGGGAATCACGAACCTCATCCGCTCGAGGACCTCGACGTTGAGCGGCGTCGCCATCGCGACCTGCGCGGCGTTCACCCCGGGCAGCTCCTGGATCCGGCGGCTCACCTGGAGCAGGGTGACCGAGTCGGCATAGACGCCGGTGCGGATCTCGACGTGGTCGCTGGTGCTCGAGGTCATGCCGCGGCCTCCCCGGACAGGGCCGCGACGGCCAGGTCGATGCCGTGCGCGAGCCCCTCGCCGGAGGTGTGCCCGAGGGCGGCCAGCGCGGCCCGCGCGGCCGACGCGTGGGGTGTGCCCAGGGCGCGTAGGTAGTCCGCGGCGACGTCGGCGACCTCGCCGGCGAGCGCGCACTCGAGGAGGGTCGCGGACAGGGTCGTGGTGCGCGGCAGGGCGCGACGTACGGCGTCGTCGACCGCAGGCGTGGCGACGCCGGCGGCTCGATGTACGGCGAGCCAGCCGCACAGGACGTCGTCCCCGAGCGGGGTCAGACCGTCGCCCCGGCCGACCAGGTCGGCGACGGCTGCCGCGTCGATGTGAACCACGTCGGTGCCCTCCAGGAGGGCGACGAGCCCGGCGCCGGGGGACCGGGGGGTTCCCTGATCGGCGGCCGGGCTCGTCTTGGGTATCCGTGCCGTATCGAGGCGTGGCGCGCGAACATCCACGAGCCGACCGACCACCAGGGCGCGTCCGTCCAGGTGAAGGATCCCGGACTCAACATAAGCCGTCGGGACCCCGGATGACGACAGCGAAACGAGATTGGTACGGAGGCTGTGCGGGAGCCCGGGAGCATCCGCTGCCGCGACCCCGACAGCGCCGCCGGCGACGTCGAGATGGACCGTGTCGAGGCCGGCATAGAGCACCGGCACCGGGCCGTCGGCGGCGCTCTCGACGCGCGCCGCGACCCGGGGTGGGGCGGCCACCGGGACGGGAGCCGGACGCGGGTCCCGGGAGGTGGCGTCGAAGGTCACGGGCTCACGCTAGCCCCCGCGTGGTTCCGCTGCCTCCGCCACCACTGGCTGCCGCGATCGGCGTTCCTGCGCGGAAATCCGGTCGGAAGGGTGTCTGATGTGCCTCACCAACCGGGGTGCTCGGCCCCCGCGCATCGAGGAGGATCTGATGTCGACGATGTTCAGCTGGCGGGTGGTGACCCCGGCTCCCGGCGAGCCCGTGGCACCCGGTGAACGGCTCCCCTGGGGCAGGACCGTCGGGCTGGGGGCCCAACACGTGGTCGCGATGTTCGGGGCCACGTTCGTGTTCCCCCTGGTGATGGGGCTCGACCCCAACCTGGCAATCATGTTCTCGGGCATCTGCACGATCCTGTTCCTGCTGGTGACGTCGAACAAGGTGCCGAGCTACCTGGGCACCAGCGCCTCGTTCGTCGCCAGCGTCGCGGCGATCCGGGCCCACGACAACGGCGACTCGTCGTACGTGACCGGAGCGATCCTGGTGGCCGGACTCGTCCTCGGAGCAGTGGGCATCCTCGTGCACTTCGCCGGGGCCGAGGTGATCCACAAAGTCCTACCGCCCGCCGTCACCGGCGCCGTCGTGATGCTGATCGGCTTCAACCTCGCTCCGGTGGTCGCAGGCATCTACTGGCCGCAGGACCAGTGGATCGCCCTGGCCACCGCCGCGTTCATGGTGTGTGCCGCCTGTCTGTTGCCGGGCTTCTGGGCCCGGATCGCGGTGCTGCTCGCCCTGGTCTTCGGCTACCTTTTGTCCTGGGTGGCCGACGCGCTCTTCGGCCAGATCAACTCGTGCGGCGGCGCGGGGTGCAAGCCGATCGACCACGACCGGATCTCGTGGACCGCGGTGAAGGCGGCCGACTGGGTCGGGCTCCCTCACGGCAAGCTGACCGACGGTGTCTCGGTCGTGCACAGCCCGAGCTTCAACCTGACGTTCATCCTGCTGGTACTGCCGGGCGTGATCGCGCTGATCGCGGAGAACACCGGTCACGTCAAGGCCGTCGCCGAGATGACCAAGACCGATCTGGACCCCTACATGGGTCGCGCCCTGGCGGCAGACGGCTTCGCCACCGCGTTGTCCAGTGCGTTCGGTGGCTCGCCCACCACGACGTACGCCGAGAACATCGGGGTCATGGGCGCCACCAAGGTCTACTCGACCGCGGCGTACTACGTGGCCGCGATCGTCGCCATCCTGCTCGGTCTCTGTCCGAAGTTCGGAGCGATCGTCAGCGCGACCCCGGGCGGTGTCCTCGGCGGCATCACCGTGATCCTGTACGGCATGATCGGTCTGGTGGGAGCGAAGATCTGGGTCGAGAACGGCGTCGACTTCGGTGACCCGGTCAACCTGGTCGGCCTCTCCGCCGGCCTCATCGCGGGCATCGGTGGCGTGACCTTGAAGATCACCGACAACTTCGAGCTCAGCGGGATCGCCCTGGGCACGATCATGGTCATCGTGTTCTACCACCTGGTGAACGGTCGTGGACCGAGCCGGACGCACTACACGACCCAGGCGCTCTCGCACCCGGAGGCCGACGAGCCGAGGCCCGAGCCGGGGCACCGGGCGGACCCGAGCCAGGAGTGACTTGAAGCCGGCACCGTTCCTGTACATCCGACCGCGGGGCCTCCAGCACGCGCTGGAGGCCCTCGCGGCCGATCCGGGGGCGAAGGTGCTCGCGGGCGGGCAGAGTCTGGTGCCGCTGCTGTCGATGCGCCTCGCGGCGCCGACGTCCCTGGTCGACATCAACGGGCTGCCCGACCTCGACCACGTACGCGTGGACGACGCGGGCGTCCACGTCGGCGCGCTGGCGCGGCACGCGGACGTGCTCGCGTCGCCTGAGGTACGACGCGTCCAGCCGCTGGTCTGCCTGGCCCTGTCGCACGTCGCGCACGCGACCATCCGCAACCGCGGGACCACGGTCGGGTCGATCGTCCACGCGGACGCCGCCGCGGAGATGCCCATGGTGCTCGCACTCCTCGACGGATCCGTGACCGTCGCCTCGGCCTCGGGCAGCCGGACGATCCCGGCCGGCGAGCTCTTCGCCGGGCCCATGGAGTCGACCCTCCAGCACGACGAGATCGCGCTGGAGGCGTTCTTTCCCGCCCTCACGCCCGAGGAAGGCGTCGGCTTCGAGGAGATCGCCCGACGGCACGGCGACTACGCCCTGGTCGGCGTCGGCGCAGTGGTCCGGGTGGACGGCGGCGACGGGGTCGTCTCGGCGCGCGCCGGATACCTGTCGGTCTCGGACATCCCGACCGTCGCCGACGTGACCTCCGCCCTCGGCGGCGGCGTCTCCGACGAGTCGCTCGCCGCCGCCGCCGAGCTCGCGCTGGAGGAGCTCGACCCCGCCGACGACCTGCATGCGACCGCGGCGTACCGCAGCCGGCTGGTGCGGGTGCTCACCGCCCGCGTCCTGCGCGCGGCGTACGACGACGCGAGGAGCCGCTCGTGAGCGAGGAGCTCCATGACGTCCGGCTGAGGATCAACGGTGCCACCCACGAGCTACGGGTGCCCGCCCGGCGCCTGCTCTCCGACGCACTGCGTCACGACCTCGGCCTGACCGGCACCCACGTCGGCTGCGAGCACGGCGTCTGCGGTGCCTGCACCGTGCTGGTGGATGGGCGGCCGATGCGGTCGTGCCTGCTGTTCGCCGTATCCGCGGTCGACAGCGAGATCACGACGGTCGAGGGGCTGACCGAACGCGATGGTTCCGCCGACGGTCGGCTGAGCCCGGTGCAGCAGGCCTTCGCCGAGTGCCACGGGCTGCAGTGCGGCTTCTGCACGCCCGGCTTCCTGACCACGATCACCGCCGGCCTGCGCGACAACCCCGAGCCCACCGAGGACGAAGCGCGCGACATGATCGCCGGCAACCTGTGCCGCTGCACGGGCTACGCGAACATCGTGAAGTCCGTCCTGCGTGCCTCGGAGATCGCGAGGGACGCGTGAGCACGAAGCTGTTCGGCGAGAAGGTCCAGCGCGTCGAGGACCAGCGCTTCCTGCGCGGGAAGGGCCGATACGTCGACGACGTGCTGGTGGGCCACGGTGACGGGGGAGTGCTCCACGCCGCCGTCCTGCGATCGCCGCACGCGCACGCGCGGATCGTCGACATCGATGTCTCCGCCGTCCTCGACCTCGAGGGCGTGCACGTGGTCTGGACGCATGAGGACCTCGGCGCGATGGCCCCGCAGATGGCAGAGCCGCTGCCGCTGCTGATCCCGCATCCGCAGCTGACCCACGGCCGCACCCAGTACGCCCTGGCGAAGGACGAGGTCAACTACGTCGGCGAGGCGATCGCGTTCGTGGTGGCCGACGACCGCTACCTCGCGGAGGACGCCGTCGGCCGGATCAGGGTCGACTACGAGTTCCTTCCTCCCGTCGTCGGCGTCGACGCCGCCCGGGCCGCGGCGCACCTCGTGCACGACGACGTACCCGGCAACGTCGCCGCGCGCATGGAGCAGGAGAACGGCGACGCCCGGGCCGCGATCGCGTCCGCGCCACACACCCTGAGCCTCGACCTCACCATCGAGCGGAGTGCCTCGATGCCGATGGAGGGCCGGGGGACCGTCGCTCGCTGGGACCCCGACATCGGACGGCTCACGGTCTGGACGTCGACCCAGACCTCGACCGGTGTCCGTGCGGCCGTCGCGGCCAAGCTCGGCATGGATCTTGCGCAGGTCGACGTGATCACGCCCGACGTCGGGGGCGGCTTCGGGGTGAAGATCAACCATCCGTGGCCCGAGGAGCTGCTCGTCCCGCTCGCCGCGCGGTCGCTCGGCGCGGTCGTGAAGTTCACCGAGGACCGCCGCGAGCATTTCATCTCCTCGGCCCACGAGCGCGGCCAGGTGCACCACGTCGAGGTCGGGTACGACGACGAGGGACGCGTCCTCGGGCTGGACGTGCAGTTCTGGCACGACAACGGCGCCTACACGCCCTACGGGCTGATCGTCCCGATCATCACCTCCACACAGCTGCTCGGCCCCTACAAGCCGGGCTCCTACCGGGTGGTCTTCGAGAGCCTGTACACCAACACCGTGATGGTGACGCCCTACCGCGGAGCCGGGCGGCCGCAGGGCTGCTACGTCATGGAGCGGACCATGGACGCGATCGCGGCGGCCCTCGGCCGCGACCGCACCGAGGTGCGCTCGGTCAACTTCATCCAGCCCGACGAGTTCCCCTACGACCAGGGGCTGATCTTCCAGGACGGCCGCGAGCTCGAGTACGACTCCGGCGACTACCCGGCGTCGCTGGAGAAGCTCAAGGCGCTGGTCGGCTGGGACGAGTTTCCGGCGTTCCGGGAGGAGTTGGCGCGTGAGGGACGGCAGGTGGGGATCGGCCTGGCCTGCTACGTCGAGGGCACGGGAGTGGGGCCCTACGAGGGGGCACACGTCCACATCGAGACCTCGGGCAGGGTCAAGGTCGCGATCGGGCTGACGACCCAGGGCCAGGGACATGCCACGGCGTTCGCGCAGGTCGTCGCCGACGCGCTCGGCGTCCGGTTCGAGAACATCGAGGTGGTCAGCGGCGACACCCGCCGGATGCCGTACGCCGTCGGGACCTTCGCCTCGCGGGCCGCGGTGATGAGCGGGTCGGCCGTGCATCTGGCCGCGCTGCGCGCGCGGGAGAAGGTCCTGCGGATCGCCGCCGAGGCCCTGGAGGCGGCCGAGGACGACCTCGAGATCGTCGACGGCGTCGTCTCGGTCAGAGGGACCGACGCGTCGATCGACCTGGGCACGGTGGCGGTGCTGTCCAACCCGCTGCGCTATGCCTTCGACGAGGCGTCCAAGGCAGCGACCCAGTTCTCCGTCGGCGACCCGGGCAAGCCGCCCGTGGCCGAGGACGACGAGCCGGGACTGGAGGGCAAGGACTTCTACAGCCCCGAGCGCTCGACGTTCGCCAACGGCATGCACGCCGTGATCGTGGAGACGGACCCGGACACCGCCGAGATCACGATCCTCAAGTACGCCGTCGTCCACGACTGCGGGCGCCTGATCAACCCGATGATCGTCGAGGGCCAGATCCAGGGCGGCGTCGCGCAAGGGGTGGGCGGTGCGCTGTACGAGCGGATGGCGTACGACGAGTCCGGGCAGCTGGTCAACGCGTCGTTCATGGACTTCCTGATGCCCTACGTGACCGAGGTGCCCGCGCACGTCGACATCGACCACCTCGAGACGCCGTCCCCCTTGAACCCGCTCGGCATCAAGGGCGCCGGTGAGGCGGGGGTGATCCCGTCGGCGGCCGTCTTCGCCTCGGCGATCGAGGACGCCGAAGGCATCCCGATCACCGCCATGCCGATCTCGCCGTCCGAGCTGTTCGAGCTGCGCCAACGCCACGAGGAGACGTCATGAGGATCAGCGGTCGCGAAGCCATTCCCTTCCCTGTGGGGCAGGTCTGGGACGCGCTCCTCGACCCGGCCGTCCTCGTCCGCACCATCCCAGGGTGTGAGCGTCTGGAGACGACGGGGGAGCACACCTACGCGATGACCGTGACCGCCGGCGTCGCCGCGATCCGCGGCACCTACGACGGCACGTGTGCGCTTTCGGACCTGAAGGAGCACGAGTCGCTGGTGATGCGGCTCCAGGGCGCCGGCGCGCCCGGGACGATCGACGCCACGGTGCAGGTGACCTTCCGGCAGTCGGGCGACCAGACCGTGGTCGAGTACGACGCCGACGCGGTCGTCGGCGGGATGGTCGGCGGTGTCGGCCAGCGGATGCTCGGCTCGGTGTCCAAGCGGATGGCCGGTGAGTTCTTCGGCAACGTCGCGAACGCGATCGCCTCCACCGGCGTACACGGCGGAAACGGCGGAAACGGTGGAAACGGGGGAAACGGTGGCCCACCCGACCGGACGGTGTCCCGGTCGGCGACGCCCGACGGCGCCCCCTCCTCGGGGGTCGGCCAGGTCTTCACCGCCCCACCCCGCCCGGCGTCCTCGCAGCAGGACTTCCTCAAGGGCATCGCCGTCGGCGCCGGGCTCGTGCTGCTCGGCGTGATCGCGGGCGGCCTGTTCGGGCGGCGGCGCCGTTGAGCGAGCTGACGGTCGACTCGACCGCGCGGCAGATGGCGGCGGCGGTCCGCGGCCGCGAGATCAGCGCCCGCGAGCTGCTGGACCTGCACCTGGCCCGGATCGCCGAGCGCAACCCGCGGCTGAACGCGATCGTGTCCCTGGACGAGGAGCGCGCACGTGCGGGCGCGGTGGCCGCCGACGAGGCGACGGCGCGGGGCGACGCGCTCGGGCCGCTGCACGGTCTGCCGTTCGCCTTCAAGGACACCCACGACGTCGCCGGCTGGCGTACGACGTACGGCTCGCCGCTGTTCGCCGAGCACGTGCCGGACGTCGACGACCTCGTCGTCGAGCGGATCCGGGCGGCCGGCGCGGTGACGATCGGCAAGACGAACGTGCCGGAGTTCGCGGCCGGGTCGCACACCTTCAACACCGTCTTCGGCACGACCCTCAACCCGGTCGACCCGACCCGGTCCGCCGGCGGGTCCAGCGGAGGAGCGGCGAGTGCCGTGCGCGCGGGGATGGTGCCGCTCGCCGACGGCTCGGACACGGGGGGCTCGCTGCGCAACCCGGCGTCGTTCTGCGGGGTCGTCGGACTGCGCCCGTCGCTGGGGCGCGTGCCGTCCTGGCCGACCGACAACTACTGGGAGACGCTCTCGGTGGGCGGACCCCTGGCGCGCAACGTCGAGGACCTCGCGCTGCTGCTCTCGGTCGTGGCCGGACCCGACCCGCGCGTCCCGACGGCGTTGGGTGAGCCCGGTTCGCTCTTCGCGCCCCCGCTCGAGGCGGACCTGGACGGCCTGCGCGTCGCGGTGACCATCGACCTCGGCGGCCTGTTGGAGGTGGACGGCGAGGTCGCGGGTGTCCTGGGTGAGGCCGCGTCGGCTTTCGAGGCGGCCGGGGTGACGGTCGAGCCGGCGTACCCCGACCTCGGTCTCGCCGACGACACCTTCCGCACCCTGCGCGCCTGGCACTTTCAGGCGTCGATGGGCGAGTTGCTCGCCGCCCACCCCGACTCGTTCAAGCAGTCGCTGGCCGAGAACATCCGCGCAGGCGAGCCGCTCACGGGCGCCGACGTCGCCCGCGCCTTCCGGCAGCGCACCACGTTGGCCGAGCGGATGCGGCTGTTCTTCGAGTCGTACGACGTGCTGCTGCTGCCGACCTCGCAGGTGCCGCCGTTCCCGGCCGACCAGGAGTTCCCCCGGTCGATCAACGGCCGCCCGGTGGCGACGTACCTGGACTGGATGCGCTCGGCGTACGTCATCACCGTCACCGGATGTCCGGCGATCTCGGTGCCGGCGGGGGAGACCACGGACGGGCTTCCGGTGGGGGTCCAGATGGTGGCGCCGTTCGGCGCCGACCGACGTCTGCTCGAGATCGCGGCGGCCTTCGAGCGCGCGCGCGACGGCGCCTAGGTTGGCCCTGGCGACACCGGCCGGTCTCCACAGACCGAGCTCGGATCTGTGGAGATCCGGGGTGTGAACTGTGGAGGACTCCGCCTCGGTCTGTGGAGGACTCGCCGGAACTCGAAGTATGTGGAAGAAATGTCGCGACAGCCCTTGTGGCGTCGGGGTCTGAGCCTTTAGAACTTTCCTCACGTTCATCCTTCGGGATGAGCGGGATCGGTCGGAGACGAAGATCCTGACAGTGCCTCGGCGGCTTGCCGGCGAGGGGCTGCGGTGGCCAGGTGACGGGGTCGCCGGGGTCGGAGGAGCCGGCTGGATCGACCGGGAGCGTTACCAGTACCGGTCGCCACGGTGAACCGTCGGGCCACGGACTTGTGCCGGGGCACGATGGGACACCACCGAAGGGCCCTTGTAGCTCATACCTATGAGGGCCCTTCACCTATTTCCGAGCGCGCCTCTCATCGCGCCCCGCTGAGTGCCTGCTGGTCTGGACCACTCGTCAACACCCGAACGCCGATCCTGTGGACATCGGCCCGGAAACTGTGGAGGGATCCGGGCCGGGCTGTGGACCATCCTGAGGAAATCGCAGAACGGCGAAATCCACCCGCGAAACCTCTTGTGGCGGCGGGCTTGGAGGCCGTAGAACTTCTCCCACGCACTCCCTCCGGGGAGAGCGGGATCGGTCGGAGAAGACGATCCGTACCAGCACCGCCCGGCTTGCCGGGTAGGGGTGGCGGTGGCCGGGTGACGAGGCCGCCGGGATCGGAGGAACCGACTGGATCGACCGGGAGCGTCACCAGTACCGGTCGAGCGGTGAGCCGCCGGACCCCGGCCTCGTGCCGAGGCCCGACGGATCACCAACCGAAGGGCCCTTGTCGCTCATACCGACAGGGGCCCTTCAACTATTTCGGTCGCAGTTCCATGACATTCCCGGCCATGCTGGGCGTCGCAGGTATGACAACCCCGTGAACAACGAGGAGAACGCATGACCGACGCCCCTGACGGCTCCCGCGCGACCGACGAGGAACGTGCCGCCCTGCTCGCGGCGTACGACGCGCAGCTCCGCGGCTTCGCCGAGGTGCAGGGGGCGGAGAGCTGGGACCACGTCGGCCCGCTGTGGCGTGCCCTGTTCAGCGACGGCGCCTTCGTCAGCTACGAGACCCTCGAGGGCGTCGACGACGTCGACGCCCTGATCGCCGAGACGGTGGCGCACTTCGCCGCGATCCCTCAGGTCAAGGAGTTCGAGTGGAAGACGCGCGGCCACGACTGGCCGCCCGACCTCGACCCGCGACTGCGGGCCCACGGGCTCGAGCCCGACGAGGTCGAGACGGTGATGGTCGGCCAGGCGTCTCATCTGGCGGTGGACGTGGAGCTGCCCGCGGAGGTCACCGTGCGTCGCGTGGACGACATCCCCGAGCGCGAGGCGGTGGTCCACGCTGCCAGCGACATGCAGCGAGAGGTCTTCGGCGCCGGGCACACCGGTGACGACGCGCTGGCCCGGCTCGAGCGCATGGAGGGCCGAGAGACCTTCTGGGTCGCCGAGGCCGGCGGGCAGGTCGTCTCGGCCGGCCGGCTCAATCGGGTGGAGGGCACCGAGTTCGCCGGTCTCTGGGGCGGGGCGACGCTGCCCGAGTGGCGCGGTCGCGGCATCTACCGCGCGCTCACCGCGGCCCGTGCGCGTTTCGCCCTGTCGGAGGGCGTCCGCTACCTCAACAGCGACTGCACCGCGATGTCTCGCCCGATCCTGGAGCGCTCGGGTCTGGTCGCGGTGACCACCACGACACCGTACGTCTGGCGGCGCCCGCAGGGCTGACCCCGTCCACCGGGACCCGCGCGGCGGGGTTCTCGAGGTGCGGCAAGATGAGCGGGTGCTGTACGGCGTCCTCCACCGGATCGTCCCGCCCCTCCTGCGGGCGATCTGGCGGCCCCACGTCAACGGCCTGGAGCACGTGCCGCGCACCGGCCCGCTGATCCTGGCCAGCAACCATCAGAGCTTCATCGACAGCGTCGTGATCCCCGCGGTGGCCCCGCGGCCGGTCAGCTTCCTGGCGAAGTCGGACTACTTCGAGGGCCGCGGGATCAAGGGCCGGCTGGTCAAGGCGTGGTTCGAGATGTTCGGTGCGCTGCCGGTCGACCGCGACGACTCCAAGGCCGCCCTGGCCAGCCTCGACCCGGCACTCTCTGTCCTCGCCGACGGTGGTGCGTTCGGGATCTACCCCGAGGGCACCCGGTCGCGCGACGGGCGGCTCTACCGGGGGCGCACCGGCGTCGCCCAGCTCGCGCTCACCTCCGGCGCGCCGATCGTGCCGATCGGCCTGCTCGACACCGACCGGCTCCAGCCGGTGGGCTCCAACCGCCCGCGACTGGTCCGGGTGACGGTGACGTTCGGCGAGCCGATCGACGTACGCGGCCGGTACGACGGCGTACCCCAGGGTCGCGCGCGCCGCGAGATCACCGACCGGGTGATGACCGAGATCGCGAAGATGACCGGCCAGGAGGAGGCCGGCGTCTACAACGACCGCGCCCCGGACGCCTGATCTCCGCCGCGATCCTGCCCTGCTTGAATCGGGGGATGGAGACGCGCCGGATCAGGGTCGGGATCGACACCGGCGGCACGTTCACCGACGTGGTCGCGCTCGACGAGGACACCGGGCAGTTGGTCACCACCAAGACGCCGTCCACGCCCGCCAACCCGGCGGACGGGTTCCTGGCCGGCATCGACAAGGTCCTCGACCTGCTCGACAACCCCGGCGGGGAGTCTCTCTCGGCGGTCAGCCACGGCACCACCGTCGCCACCAACCAGCTGCTCGAGGGCAAGGTCGACCGGCTCGGCTTCGTCACCACCGAGGGGTACGACGCGATGCTCGAGATCGCGCGGCAGTCGGTGCCCGACGGTTACGGAAACTCCTACTTCTGGGTGAAGCCGCGACGGATCGTCCCCCGCGACCTGGTCCGCTCGGTCGGTGGCCGGCTCGACTTCACCGGTGCCGAGGTGAGGCCGTTCGACGAGGACGGCGCCCGCGTGGTCGCCCGGTGGTTCCGCGACCGCCGCGTCGACACCCTCGGGGTCTGCTTCCTGCATGCCTACGCCAACCCGGCCCACGAGGAACGGATGCGGGAGATCCTCGCCGAGGAGCACCCCGACGCGGTCGTGAGCATCAGCAGCGAGGTGCTGCGCGAGTACCGCGAGTACGAGCGGGCGATGACCACTCTCGTCGACGCGGCGGTCAAGCCGCGGCTGTCGGCGTACGTCACGAACATCAGCGCCCGGCTGGCCAGCTACGTCAGCGGGGACGCCGGTGAGCGCCGCGTGCCGTTCTACGTGATGAAGTCCAACGGCGGCGTGCTGAGTGCCGACGAGGTCGTTCATCAGCCGATCACGACCGTGCTCAGCGGGCCGGCGGCCGGGGCGCTCGGGGCGGCCCTGATCGCGAAGGTCGCCGGCTTCGACCGGGTGCTGACCTGCGACGGCGGCGGGACGTCGACCGACGTCTCGGTGGTCGTGGGCGGCGAGCCGACGCTCACCACGGAGGGTACGGTCGGTGCGTTCCCCAGCAAGATCCCGATGATCGACGTGGTGACCGTCGGGGCCGGCGGCGGCTCGATCGCCTGGCTCTCGCCCGAGGGCGCGCTCAAGGTCGGGCCGCGGTCGGCGGGCGCCGACCCCGGGCCGCTCTGCTACGCCAAGGGCGGCCGCGACGTGACGATCACCGACGCGCACGTGGTGCTCGGCCGGATTCCCCCGCATCTCCTCGGCGGCGAGATCCCGCTCGACGTCGCCGCAGCGCAACACGGCGTCGAGGAGCTGGCCGGGAGGCTCGACCTGTCGGTCGAGGCGGCGGCGGTCGGCGTGCTGGAGATCTCCGCCTGGAACCAGGCCAACGCGCTGCGCCAGGTCACGGTCAAGCGTGGCCTGGACGTCCGCGACTTCACGCTGACCACGTTCGGCGGCTCGGGGTCGCTGCTGCTGTGCCGGCTGATGGACATCCTCGGCATCCCGACCGTGCTCGTGCCGCCCGACCCGGGGAACGTGTCGGCGTTCGGGCTGCTGACGGTCGACGTGAAGAACGACTACGTGCAGACCCAGGTCGCGCTCGACGACGCACTCGACGTCGCCGCCCTGCGCACGTCGTACGACGGGCTGACGGCGCGGGCGCGCGACGCCTTGCTGCGTGAGGGCTTCGCCGAGGCCGAGCACGTCTTCCTGCGCACCGCCGACCTGCGCTACTTCGGCCAGGCGTTCGAGGTGCGCGTGCCGGTGCCCGACGGCGAGCTCGACCGGGCAGCGCTGGACGGCGTCGCCGAGGCGTTCCACTCCGAGCACCGCGGCCTGTACGGCTACGACTTCGCCGGCGACCCGAGCCAACAGGTCGAGTGGGTGAACCTGCGGGTCTCCGGCATCGGCCCGATCACCCGCCCCGAGATCCGCCCCATTTCCGGGTCGTCCGCCTCACAGGCCAGTAGAGGTCCCTCTCAGGCGGACGACCCGAGGTCACGCTCTGTCTGCTTCGACGCCGACCGGGGGTACGTCGAGACGCCCGTCCGCTGGCGGACAGACCTGAGCCCCGGCACGACCGTGGCGGGGCCGGTGATCGTCGAGGAGTACGGCTCCACGGTCCCGGTGCATCCCGGCTTCACCGCCACCGTCGACGACTTCGGCAACCTGCTGGTCAGGAGCGACCGATGAGCCGTCGCATCCCGACCGCCTTCCCCTACGGCCACCTCACGACGGACGCCGGTGCCGGCGCCGACCCGGTCCTTGTCGAGATCGTCCAGGGCTCGCTGGCCAGCGTCGAGGCCGAGGTCGAGACCGCCATCGCGCGGACCAGCCGCAGCCCGATGATCCGCGACGCCCACGACTTCCGCGCGGGGATCCACGACCGGCTGCTGCGCAAGCTCACCGGCCGGTCCTACTCCGCGCTCGTGCATCCGGTCGCCCGCGACTTCCCGCTCGAGGAGATGCGCGAGGGCGACGTCTTCTTCCACAACGACGTCTACCGCTCGGAGGGCGGCATCGGACACCTGCCCGACCTGTGCGTCACGGTTCCGGTGTTCGCCGACGGCCGGGTGGTCGCGTTCGTCCAGGCGTTCGGGCACCACGACGACATCGGCGGCGCCGTACCCGGCTCCATGCCGAGCGCGGCGACCAGCGTGTTCGAGGAAGGCCTGATGGTGCCGCCGATCCGGCTCTGGGACGCCGGCGTCCCCAACCGCGCGGCGCTGTCGATCATGACCCGCAACTCCCGGATGCCCGAGTCGCTGGCGGCCGATCTGGACGCCGAGTGCTCGGCCTGCCTGATGGGCGCGCGCCGTCTCGGCGAGCTCTTCGAGCGGTACGGCGTGCCCGAGGTCGAGTCCTGCTTCGACGCGATCCTCGAGCGCACCACGGAGACCTACCGCCGCGAGATCCTGGCCAAGATCCCGGTCGGGTCGTGGGTCTGGGAGGACTACGCCGAGCACGACGGCGTCGACGAGCCGCGTCTGCACACCCAGCGCATCACGCTGACCCGCACGAGCCCGGACGACCCCGACGGCGAGCGACTGGTGCTCGACTTCGACGGCACCGGACCGCAGGCCAAGGGGCCGATCAACCACTGCGGCGACTACAGCGACGGCGTGTTCCTGAAGAAGTGGCTGGCGCCGATCCTGCGCAACCTCGCCGACACCCCGGAGCGGATGGCCGAGCTCGACGTCAACGAGGGCGTCGTACCGCTGATCGAGATGCGCTTCCCCGAGCCCGGCACCCTGCTCACCCCGGTGTTCCCGGCGCCGACGAACGCCCGCACCTTCGTGATCCTGCGCCTCCTCGGCGTGCTCTCCGGGGTGCTCGCCAAGGCGGTCGACGGCCGGATGCCGGCCGACCAGGAGACCCTCCGCTACACCGGCGGGTACGGCGAAGACGTCGAGGGCCGCCCGTACCTGATGCGCGAGGTGCTCGGCGGCGGTTCCGGTGGTCGCTACTACGCCGACGGCGAGGACACCATCCACGTCGTGCCCGACTCACGGAACCTGCCGACGGAGTTCACCGAGGCGCGCTTCCCGTTCCGGGTCGAGGCGCTCTCGCTCGCGACGGACAGCGGGGGAGCGGGCCGGTTCCGCGGAGGGCTCGGCTACGAGAAGCACATCCGGATGCTCAAGGACGCCCACTTCATGTCCATCGCCGACCGGTCGATCCTGTCCTGCTGGGGCGTCACGGGCGGGAAGGCGGGCCGCCCGTTCCAGGTGACCATCGACCCCGGCGGCCCGGGCGAACGCGAGGTCGATGCCCTGGCGGACGCCGAGCCCGTGCGCGCCGGCGAGGTGATCCGCATCCGGACCACCGGTGGTGGCGGCTGGGGCGATCCGCTCGAGCGCGATCCGGACCTGGTCGTTCGCGACGTGGTCTGGCGGAAGGTCTCGCCCGAGGCCGCGCTGGCCGACTACGGCGTGGTGCTCACCGGCTCACCCGGGTCCGAGGACCTGGCGTACGACGCAGCGACCACCGCCACGGAGCGCGCGGGTCGGTCCCGGTCGACCGAGGCGTTCTTCGACCGCGGCCCGGGCTACGCGCGCCTCGCCGGGGGCGCGTCGTACGCCGACGTGGACGTTCTGGACTGACGGCTCGGACGGACGAGATGCCGGGACCCCCCGGTACCCGGCATCTCGGGCGGGCGTCCCCCACTCGATCGAGCACCCGCGGTCGCAGCGTAGGCGTTTGCTCGTCACTTATCCCCGCCGCCAGTTGTGTGATGGGGGCGATCCGCGTTGTCATGGGCCCGTCCACCTGCGGCGCACCACGTCGCTCATCGGGAGGAGGGACACCCGACCATGAGGCACCGCGGCTTCTCGGAGGCGTTCGGCGACGCCGTGTCGGAGCGGGGGGTGAGCCTGGCCTGGCTCCACCATCGGCTCGTGGAGAGCGGCCACCCCGTCAGCCCGGCCGCGCTCAGCTATTGGCGCTCGGGGCGGAGCCAGCCCGAGCGGGGCACGTCGCGGGACGCGCTGGTCGAGATCGAGCGGCTGCTGCGGGTGGCACCGGGGAGCCTCTCCGCCAGGCTTGGGCCCTCGCGTCGCCCGGGGCCGCGGCCCGCCGAACGGACTCTGCAGGAGATGTTCGCGGAGAACCCCGGCATGCAGCCCGCGCTTGCCGAGCTCGGCTTCGACGGCTTGTACGACGAGCTGATCGAGCAGGTGCGGCACATCACCGCCGACGTGGGCGCCGACGGCAGGATCAGGGAGTTCCGCGTGCGGGCGGTGATGCAGGCCCGGCGCGACGGCGCACGTCGTACGCCCCTGATCCTGACCGCCGAGGATCAGAGCCAGCTCCCGCGTTTCGTCCCCACCGCCGGCTGCTTGCTCGGTGCGGCGGCGATGGATCACGACAGCGGGGTCTACGCGACCGAGCTCGTGCTCGAGCGGGCGCTCGCCAAGGGCGAGCTGCACCCCTACGAGCTCACCATCGAGCTCGCCGACCCGGAGGACGAGACGTTCCTCGACCACTACGCCGCACGGCGGCTGAGCGAGCTGCTGGTGTGGGTGCGGTTCGACCCGGACCACGTGCCGATGCACGTGGAGCGCTACTCGATCGTGGGCCACCACGAGGTCAGCGAGAAGCTCGACCTCGGCGAAGGATCCACCGCGCACGCCGTGGCCCGTGGGTTCGGACCGGGCATCCTGGGACTCCGCTGGGGCTGGTGAGGCGACCTCCGTGGATTTCGGCTCGGCGGCCACTACCGTCGGCCTGTGCGAGTGATGCTGGCGCTGGGCGGGAACGCGATGACGAACGCCGACGGGCGCGCACGCGTGGAGGACCAGATCGCGGCGGCCGAGGTCGCGATGGCGGCGGTGGCGGAGCTGATCGCGCACGACGTCGAGGTCGTGATCACGCACGGCAACGGCCCGCAGGTGGGCAACCTGCTGGTCAAGAACGAGCTCGCGGCCGCGGTCGTGCCGCCGGTGCCTCTCGACTGGTGCGGCGCGCAGACCCAGGCCACCCTCGGGTTCGTGCTGATGGACGCCCTCGACGCGGAGCTGGCCGAGCGCGGCGTCGACAAGCGCAGCGCCACGGTCGTGACCCGCGCACTGGTCGACCCGAACGACCCCGGCTTCGTGAAGCCGACCAAGCCGATCGGCCGCTTCCTGCCGGCCGACGAGGCGCAGATGCTGATCGAGCACGGCGAGGTCTGGCAGGACCGTGGCGAGAAGGGGTGGCGCCGCGTGGTCGCCTCACCCGAGCCCCTGGACATCCTGGACGCGCCGGCGGTGCTGGAGCTGATCCGGGCCGGGTTCGTGGTCGTCGCCAACGGCGGCGGCGGGATCCCCGTCGTACGCCGTGAGGACGGGTCGCTGTCGGGCGTGGAGGCCGTGATCGACAAGGACCTCGGGGCGGCGTTGCTCGGTGTCCTGGTCGGGGCGGATGTCCTCGTCGTGGCGACCGACGTACCCCAGGCGGTGCTGCGGTACGGCACTCCGGAGGCCGAGCCGGTCGGACGGGTCACGCTCTCGCAGATGCAGGCGTACGCCGAGGAGGGCCACTTCGCGAGCGGCTCGATGGGCCCCAAGGTCGACGCAGTCTGCCGCTTCGTGCAGGGCACCGACCTGCCGGGTGTGATCACCAGCCTGGACCGGATCGTCGACGCGGTGGTCGACGTGGGTCACACGGGGACGGTCGTCGTTCCGGACTGAGGACCGACCTGCAAGGATCGCGACCATGTCGACACAGCCCTCTGCCATCGAAGTACGCAAGGTCCCGATCCACTCCGTCTCCGACGCCTCCGAGCTGACCAAGCTGGTCGACGACGGCGTCATCCGGGCCGACCGCGTGGTCGCGATCATCGGCAAGACGGAGGGAAACGGCGGCGTCAACGACTACACCCGGATCATCGCCGACCGGGCGTTCCGCGAGGCGCTGGTCGAGAAGGGCGCTGACCCGGACGCGGTCAAGGAGATCCCCATCGTCTGGTCCGGCGGGACCGACGGGGTGATCAGCCCGCACGCGACGATCTTCGCCACGGTCCCCGAGGGTGAGGCGGAACAGACCGACGAACCGCGTCTCACGGTCGGATTCGCGATGAGCGAGCCGCTGCTGCCCGAGGAGATCGGACGGCGGGGCATGATCGAGAAGGTCGCGGCCGCGGTGCAGGCCGCCATGGAGCGGGCCGGCATCAGCGACGTGGGCGACGTCCACTACGTCCAGACGAAGACGCCGCTGCTCACGATCGACACGATCCGCGACGCGAAGAGCCGGGGGCACGACGTCTTCACCGAGGACACGCTGATCTCGATGGACGTCTCCAACGGCGGTACGGCGCTGGGCATCGCGGTCGCCCTGGAGGAGATCGACATGCCGGACGACAGCGACGTACTCCGTGACCGGTCGCTGTACTCCTCGGTGGCCTCGTGCTCGTCCGGGGTCGAGCTGGACCGCGCGCAGGTCGTCGTGGTCGGCAACGCTTCGGGCGTGGGCGGCCGCTACCGGATCGGGCACTCGGTGATGACGGACGCCCTGGACGCCGACGGCATCTGGGACGCGATCCGCTCCGCCGGGCTCGACCTGCCCGAGCGCCCGCGCACCGAGGACCTCGACGGCCGGCTCGTCAACGTCTTCCTCAAGTGCGAAGCCTCGCAGGACGGTCATGTCCGGGGCCGCCGCAACGCGATGCTCGACGACTCCGACGTGCACTGGCACCGCCAGATCAAGGCCGCCGTGGGTGGCGTCACCGCCGCGGTCACCGGCGACCCGGCCGTGTTCGTGTCGGTCTCCGCCGCCCACCAGGGTCCCGACGGCGGCGGCCCGGTCGCCGCCATCGTCGACCTGGGCAAGCGCTGACCCGCCAGTAGTGTGCGGGCCCAGAGCGCTGACCCGCCGTAAGTGTGCGGCCCGAGGTCGCTGACCCGCCAGAAGGTGTCGACCCGTCGTCACCCGGCGCGGGCGTGCCTCGCTACGGGCTGCTCGGCTGTCACCGGTCGGACAAGGGCGGATCCTTGGCCGGTGCGGACCTCTCAGGCGGATCAACGTTCTCCGGGCGCACGCTTCGGGCGGGTCAGCGTTCTCCGAGCGCACCCTTCGGGCGGGTCAGCGTTCTCCGGGCGCACGCTTCGGGCGGGTCAGCGTGCGGGAGGATGGACCCATGAGCGAGGCGCGCCCGGTCCACACCTGGCTGACCGACATGGACGGCGTGCTGGTGCACGAGGAGGACCCGATCGCCGGGGCGGCGGAGTTCATCGAGGCGCTCAAGACCAGCGGCGTGACGTACCTGCTGATCACCAACAACTCGATCTACACCCCCCGCGACCTGCGGGCACGGCTGCTCGGCAGCGGCATCGACGTGCCCGAGGACCGCATCTTCACCTCGGCCCTGGCCACGGCCGACTTCCTCGACGAGCAGCGCCCCGGCGGCTCGGCGTACGTCGTGGGCGAGAGCGGCCTGATCACGGCCATGCACGACATCGGCTACGTGATGACCGACCGCAACCCCGACTACGTCGTGCTCGGCGAGACCCGCACCTACTCCTTCGAGGCGATCACCAAGGCGATCCGCTTGATCGAGAACGGCGCGCGCTTCATCGCCACCACCCCCGACGCCAGCGGCCCGAGCCACCAGGGCACGCTGCCCGCGACCGGCAGCGTGGCCGCACTGATCAGCACCGCCATCGGCCAGCGGCCATACTTCGTCGGCAAGCCCAACCCGCTGATGATGCGCAGCGCGTTGAACCGCATCCAGGCGCACTCCGAGACCACGGTGATGGTCGGCGACCGGATGGACACCGACATCGTCAGCGGTCTGGAGGCCGGGCTCCGCACCGTCTTCGTCGGCACCGGCTCGACGCGACCCGACGACGTGCCGCGCTTCCCCTACAAGCCGACCAAGGTCGTCGACTCGGTCGCCGACCTGGTCGACCTGGTAGCGGAGTGGGCCTGACTCACTCCTCGAGCCAGGCCCGGATCACGTCGGAGTGCTCACCGAGCAGCGGCGGAGCGACGTGCGTCTCACGCCCACCCGAGTAGACGTTGTCGTCGAACCGCAACGGTGACCCCGAGAGCCGCAAGGATCCGTACGCCGGGTGGTCCACCTCGAGCACCAGGCCCTGTGAGAGCACCTGCTCCCAGGCGTACACGTCGTCCATCGACCGCACCTTCCCGGCGGGGATGCCGGCCGCGAGCATCAGGTCGAGCCAGTGCTCGGCCGGCTCGGTCGCGAAGTGCTCCTCGATGACGCCGATCAGCTCGTCGCGGTGGGCGACCCGGTCGCGGTTGGTGGCGAAGCGCGACTCGTCCGGGTCCATCTCCACCGCGGCGGCGAACTTCCGCCACAGGCCCTCGGACCCGACCGCGACCTGCACCGGTGCCGAGCCGGTCGCGAACATCCCGTACGGCGCGATCGCCGGATGGTGCGCTCCGGACACGCCGGGCACGCGACCGCCCTGCAGCCACGCAGTCCCCTGGAAGGCGTGCACGCCGACGACCCCGGCCAGCAGCGACGTCCGGACCACGCGGCCATGGCCGGTGCGGTGCCGCTCGTGGAGCGCGGCCACGACGCCGTACGCGAGGTTCATCCCGGCGAGGAGGTCGGCGATCGGGACGCCGACCTTGGTCGGCTGCTCGATGCCGGTCACCGACATCAGCCCGCCCTCGCCCTGCGCGATCTGGTCGTAGCCGGCGCGGTGCGCCTCGGGGCCGTCGTGCCCGAAGCCGGTGATCGAGCCGATCACCAGCCGCGGGTTGAGCTCGTGGAGCCGCTCGACGGTGAAGCCGAGGCGATCGAGGGTGCCGGTGCGGAAGTTCTCCAGGAGCACGTCGGCGCGGCCCACCAGCGCGGCCAGCACGTCGGAGTCGGCCGGGTCCTTCAGGTCGAGGACGATCGACTCCTTGTTCCGGTTCGCCGACATGAAGTACGTCGAGTCCTCGTGGTGGCCGCCGGCTTCACCTGCCCAGGGCGGTCCCCACGCGCGGGTGTCGTCGCCGGTGGTGCTCTCGACCTTGATCACCCGTGCGCCCAGATCACCCAGCATCATCGCCGCCTGTGGCCCGGCCAGGGCCCGGGTCAGGTCGACCACGAGCAGGTCCGACAGCGGACCGTTCTCCGTCATGGCGGCCAACCTAGTGGGGCATGACCCCCGGAAGGCGTCGGCGTCGGATGGTTGGGTAGGGCCATGCCGGAGCACACGACGTACCGCCTCGTGACGCCGGCCACCCTCGACTCCCAGCAGATCGGCAAGCCGGTCGACCTCGACGCCGACCAGCGGCGTGTGGTCGACCACGAGTCCGGTCCGCTGCTGGTGCTGGCCGGGCCCGGCACGGGCAAGACCACGACCCTGGTCGAGGCGATCGTCGACCGCATCGAGCGGCGGGGCGCCGACCCGTCGCAGGTGCTCGCGCTGACGTTCTCCCGCAAGGCGGCCGAGCAGCTTCGCGATCGGGTGACGGCCCGCCTGGGCCGCACCACCGGGTCGGCGATGTGCTCCACGATCCACTCCTTCGCCTACGGGCTGATCCGGCGCTACGCCCCGCGCGAGCTCTACCGCGCACCCCTGCGACTGCTGTCCGCGCCCGAGCAGGACGTCGTGGTCCGCGAGCTCCTGCAGCGGCACGACGAGTCCGTGGCCTGGCCGCCCGACCTCGACCGCGCCCTCGAGACGCGCGGCTTCGCGCGCGAGGTGCAGATGGTGCTCTCCCGCGCGCGGGAGAAGGGGATGGAGAGCCACGACCTGGTCGCCCTCGGCGAGCGTGAGGGCCGGCCGGAGCTCGTCGCCGCCGGCCGCTTCCTCGCCGGCTACCTCGACAACCTCGACGATCAGTCCGCCACCGACTACGCCGACCTGATCCGCCGCGCCGTCATCGAGGCTCACGTCCACCGCGACGAGCTGCGCCGGCACTACCACCACGTCTTCGTCGACGAGTACCAGGACACCGACCCCGGTCAGGTCGACCTGCTCCGCACGCTCGCCGGCGACGGCGGCGACCTGGTCGTCGTGGGTGATCCCCACCAGTCGATCTACGGGTTCCGTGGCGCGGAGGTGCGCGGGATCCTCGAGTTCCCGGCCGAGTTCCCGCGCGGCGACGGCACACCCGCGCCCGTGGTGTCCCTCGGTACGACGCGGCGGTTCGGCCCCCGGCTGCTCCTCGCCACCCAGCGCGTGGCCGGCCGGATCGGCCTGCCCGGCGCCATCGACGTCGAGGCTCGCGCGTCGTTCCTGTCCCCGGTCGCAGCCCCGGGCAGCGACGAGGGGCTGGTCAGCGTGCGCACGTTCGACACCGAGCGCGCCGAGGCCGAGCACCTCGCCGATCTGCTCCGTCGTGCTCACCTGGAGGATGGCGTCCCGTGGGACCGGATGGCGGTCCTGGTCCGCTCGGGGCGCACCAGCATCCCGCCGCTGCGCCGGGCCCTCGGCGCCTCCGGAGTGCCGGTCGAGGTGGCCAGGGACGACCTGCCGCTCGTCCGGGACCCTTCCGTCCTGCCTCTGCTCGACGCCCTGCTCGCCGCGGTCAACATCGGCCTCGACGACGAGGAGTCCGCCGACTACGTCGATCCCGCGCGCGCCGAGTCGTTGTTGCTCGGACCGCTCGGCGGTCTCGACGCCGGCGACGTACGCCGTCTCTCACGGTTGCTTCGCACACGCGAGAAGGACGCCGCGCGGGCGACCGGCAGGATGCCGCTCACCTCACGCGAGCTGCTCCGACTGGCGGTGCTCCGCGACGGGTTCCTCGACCAGGTACCCGGTCCCGAGGCCGTCGCCGCCCGCGCGCTGCATGCGCTGGTGCGGCAGACGTCCGACGACCTGGCCGCCGGGGGCACGGCCGAGGAGGCGCTGTGGCGGCTCTGGTCGGCCACCGACTGGCCCGCCCGACTACGCCGTGCCGTCGACCACGGCGGAGGAGCAGCCCGGCGCGCACATCGCGACCTCGACTCCGTGGTCGCGCTGTTCGACGTCGCCGCGCGTGAGGTCGAGAAGCGCGACACCGCCGCGGTCACCGGTCCCGCCGGCGTCCGCGACTTCCTCTCGCGCCTGGTGGCCCAGCAGATCCCGGCCGACACCCTCGCCGAGCAGGGGGTCCGCGGCGCGGCGGTCCGGCTGCTCACCGCACACCGGTCCAAGGGCTTGGAATGGGATCTGGTCGTGGTCGCCCACGTCCAGCAGGACGGCTGGCCCGACCTGCGCCGACGCTCCACGATGCTCCAGGCCGACCGGATCGGCCGGGGAGAGCTGGTCCCGCCTGTCACCGCCCGCGAGCTGCTCCAGGAGGAGCGCCGCCTCTTCTACGTCGCCTGCACCCGCGCGCGCTCCCGCCTCGTCGTCACGGCGGTCGCGTCCGCGGAGGACGACGGGGAGCAGCCGTCGCGGTTCCTGTCCGAGCTGGGCGTCCCGGTCGAGAACGTCGAGGGCCGGCCGGCCAGGCCGCTCTCGCTCGCCGGGCTGGTCAGCGAGCTGCGCCGTACCGTCGCCGATCCCGACACCGCACCCGGCCTCCGTGCCGCCGCCGCCCGGCGGCTGGCCCGGCTGGCCGGCGAGACCGTCCACGAGCGACCTCTGGCACCCCAGGCCGACCCGTCGGCATGGTGGGGCACCCGCAGCGCGACCCGCTCGGTCCGGCCGGTGCGCGACCCCGACCAGCCGGTGCCGGTGTCCGCGTCGATGCTCGAGGCGGTGATGGTCTGCCCCACCCGCTGGTTCCTGACCACGGAGGCCGGCGGCGCGGGTGCGGGCCACCAGTCGGCCAACATCGGCCAGCTGGTGCACGCCCTCGCCCAACGCGTCGCCAGCGGCGAGGCGGAGCCCGACCTCGACCTGCTGATGCGCCAGGTCGACGACGTGTGGGGCCGACTGCACTTCCGTACGCCGTGGTCGGCAGCTCGCGAGCACGAGCGGATCGACCTGGCCCTCGGTCGCTTCCTCGCGTGGCACGAGGCCAACCCGCGCACCCTGATCGGCACGGAGCAGAAGTTCGAGACCGTGGTCGAGCTCGACAGCGGGGAGCGGGTGCGCCTCCACGGGTACGCCGACCGCCTCGAGCTCGATGCCGACGGCCGGGTCGTGGTCGTGGACCTGAAGACCCAGAAGACGGCGCCCACGGGCCCTGGGGTCCAGCGGCACGTCCAGCTCGGCGTCTACCAGTACGCCGTCGACCACGGCGCGGTCGACTCACTCACCCCCGCCGGCCACGCCGAGTCCGGTGGTGCCGAGCTGGTCCAGCTCGGTCTCCCGGACGTCGACTCCGCGGTCGTGCAGCAGCAGCCGGCGTTCCCCGACGACGGCCCGGAGAGGAGCGCGCTGCGCGCCGGTCTGGAGCGCGCGTCGTCGCTCGTCCGGCACGAGACGTTCCCGGCCGTGGCCGGCGACCACTGCCGCGACTGCGACTTCAAGCCCATCTGCCCCATCCAGGGTGCGGGGTCGGTGACGAGCCGGTGACCATCCGCACGCCGGAGGAGCTGGCCGGCTTGATGGGTTGGGACTTCGCGCCCAGCCCCGAGCAGTGGGAGGCGATCCGAGCGCCGTTGGCTCCCGCCGTCGTGATCGCCGGCGCCGGCTCCGGCAAGACCACCCTGATGGCCGCCCGGGTCGTCTACCTCGTCGCGACCGAGCAGGTGCGGCCCGACCAGGTCCTCGGGCTCACGTTCACGACCAAGGCCGCCGGCCAGCTCCGGTCGAAGGTCCGCGACGCGCTCCTCGCCGCCGGGCTCCTGCCCGAGCCGAGCACCATGACCAGCACCATGACCAGCACCGACACCGACGACACCATCGAGCCCACGGTCGCGACGTACAACGCGTACGCCGCGAACCTGCTGACCGACCACGGCCTCCGCATCGGGCACGAACCCGACACCCGGGTGCTCTCCGACGCCTCGCGCTACCAGCTGGGTGCTCGCGTGGTCGAGCGGCACACCGCCGAGGTCCGGTTCCTGACCGATCACCCGCCGACCGCGATCCAGAACCTCCTCGCCCTCGACGGTGCGATGAGCGAGCATCTCGTCTCGCCCGACGACGTGCTCGGCTTCGACCGCGAGGCCGAGCAGGCCTTCCTGCGCGCGTTCGAGGAGGAGCAGGCCGGGAAGCGACGCAAGACCTACCTCGAGGCGCCGGCCAAGGCGATCAACGCGATCGAGCGTCGCCGCGAGCTGATGGACCTCGTGGTGGGATACCGACGCCTCAAGCGCGAGCTGGGGCTGATGGACTTCTCCGACCAGATCGAGCTCGGGGCGCGACTCGCCGTGGAGCAGCCCGAGGTGGGCGAGATCGAGCGCGAGCAGTTCCGGCTGGTCCTGCTCGACGAGTACCAGGACACGTCCGTGGCCCAGGCCACGATGCTGTCCCGGCTGTTCGGCGACGGCCACGCCGTCACCGCGGTGGGCGACCCGAACCAGGCGATCTACGGCTGGCGCGGCGCCTCGGTGTCCAACATCCTGCACTTCGCCGACACGTTCGCCGCCGGCTCGGCCGCGGTCTTCCCGCTGACCGTGAACCGACGCTCCGACCGGCGCATCCTCGAGGTCGCCAACCGGCTCGCCGAGCCGCTGTACACGGCGTACGCCGGTCGGGTGGTGCGACTGGTGGCCGAGCCGGACGCCGGCCGCGGCGAGGTCTCGACCCGGGTGCTGCCGACGCACGCCGACGAGCTCGCGTTGCTGGCTGCCGAGGTGCAGACCGCCCACGACGCGGGCGCCGTGTGGTCCGACATCGGGGTGCTCACCCGTGACAACGCGCACGCCGCCGACGTCTTCGACGCGCTCACCGCGCGCGACGTCCCGGTCGAGATCGTCGGGCTCTCCGGGTTGATCCGGCTGCCCGAGGTGGCCGAGGTGGTGGCCACGCTCCACCTCTTGAACGACGTCACGGCCAACGCCGCGTTGCTCACGCTGCTCACCGGGCCCCGCTGGGCGGTGGGCCCACGTGACCTCCGGCTGCTCGCCCGGCGCGCCGCCTCGCTGGCCGGCCGCGATCCGCGTGAGGCCGCCACGCTCGCCGACCAGCTCCTCGCGATCGCCGACGGCATCGACCCCGCCGAGCTGGCCGCGCTCGGCGACGCCCTCGACTCGCCCGGAGACGCTCCCTACTCGCCCGAAGCACTCGACCGCTTCCGCCTGCTCGCGGCCGAGCTGCGCCACCTGCGGGCGAGCGTCGGCGAGCCGCTCCTCGACATCGTCCGCCGCATCATCGACACCTCCGGTGTCGACATCGAGCTGGCGTCCGCCGTGTCGCCGTCGGCGGCGGCTCGTCGTGACAACCTCGACCTCTTCGTGAAGGCGGTCGCGGAGTTCCAGGCTGTCGACGGCGACGTCTCGCTGTCGGCGTTGCTGGCCTACCTGACGGCCGAGGACGACCAGGGCAACGGGCTCGACCTGGCCTCTCCGACCGCGGCCGACTCGGTCAAGCTCCTCACCGTCCACCGCGCGAAGGGGCTGGAGTGGGCTCACGTGTTCCTGGTCGGCGTCTGCGAGACCCGCTTCCCGTCGAACAGGTCGCGCACGCTGTGGACCTCCTCACCGGCCGTGCTGCCCGCATCGCTGCGCGGTGACGCGGGCGACCTGCCCCAGCTGCGCGGCCACGACAAGGCGGCGCTCGACGCCTACCGGGCGGACACGCGCGCGCACGACCAGGAGGAGGAGCTCCGGCTCGGGTACGTCGCGTTCACACGCGCCGCTCACCGCCTCAGCGTCACGTCGTACCTCTGGAGCCGACGGCCGACGCCGTTCGGCCCCTCGCCGTACCAGGTGGTGGTGCGCGACCAGCTGGCGGACTGGGGCGAGCCGTTGGAGCCGGGGCACTGGCTGGAGAAGCCCGCGAAGGGCGATCCGAACCCGTACGACTCCGTCGACCCGTCCCGTCCGTGGCCCGAGCCCGGTCCGGGCCGGGAGGCGGCGCTCCGGCTCGAGGCGGCGCGTGCCGTGCGCGACGCCGACCCGGCCGCACCCGACGACGACCTCGACGTCGTCGAGGCGGCCCGCGTCGCCGATTGGGACGACGAGCTCGAGCGACTCGTCGCCGAGGCGCGTGCCGACCGTGGCCGGGTGATCGACGTGCCTCTTCCGGGCTCGTTGTCCGCGACCGCCCTGGGCCGGCTGCGGAGCGATCCCGAGACGTTCGCCCGCGAGCTGGCGCGGCCGATGCCGCGACCACCCTCGCCGGCAGCCCGCTTCGGGACGCGGTTCCACGCCTGGGTGGAGGCGAGGTTCGGCCAGCCGGACCTGTTCGACCCCGACGAGCTGCCCGGGCAGGCGGACGCCGGCATCGACTCGGCCGACGACCTGGCCGACCTGATCGCGACCTTCGAGCGCGGACCGTTCGCCGAGCGCGCGCCGGCGGTCGTCGAGGCGCCCTTCGCGCTGGTGCTCGGCGGCCAGGTCGTCCGCGGGCGTATCGACGCGATCTACCGCGACGACTCCGGAGACGCCGACTACCTGGTCGTCGACTGGAAGACCGCCCGCGCCGAGACCGCCGACCCGCTCCAGCTGGCGATCTACCGGCTGGCCTGGGCCGACCTGGCCGGCGTACCGGTCGAGCGGGTCCGCGCGGGCTTCTACTACGTGCGCTCCGGCCGGTTGGTCGAGCCGGCGGGCCTCCCCGACCGCGCCGCCCTCGAGGAGCTGGTCAGTCTCCGAGCGCAGCGGTGAGCGCGATCTCGACCATCTCGCCGAACGTCTGCTCGCGTTCGGCGGCGGTCGTCTCCTCGCCGGTGACGACGTGGTCGGAGACCGTGCAGATCGCGAGCGCTCTGCGCCCGTGCTTCGCGGCGAGCGTGTAGAGCGCGCTCGCCTCCATCTCGATGGCGAGCACGCCGTACTCCGCCATCCGCCGGGTGAGCTCGGGGCGGGACGCGTAGAACGAGTCGCCGGAGAACAGCAGCCCGACGTGCGCGGCCGTGCCCGACGACAACAGATGCTCGGCCGCATCGACGGCGCCGCGGAGCAGCCCGAAGTCGGCGACGGGGGCGTAGTCGAGCCCCTCGAACGTGATCCGATTCATGGCCGAGTCCGTGCAGGCGCCCGAGGCGATCACGACGTCTCGGATCGCCAGCTTCTCGGTGAGAGCACCGCACGAGCCGACCCGCACGACCGTCTCGACGTCGTACGACGTGAACAGCTCGTGGGCGTAGATCGCCAGCGACGGCTGACCCATCCCCGACCCCTGGACCGAGACCCTCCGGCCGCGCCAGGTGCCGGTGAAGCCGAGCATCCCGCGGACCTCGGTGTAGCAGCGGGCGTCGTCGAGGAACGTCTCGGCGATCCACCTGGCCCGCAGCGGGTCGCCAGGCATCAGCACGACCGGCGAGACCTCGCCCTCGGCCGCTCCGATGTGGGTGCTCATGCCGGGGTCTTCAGGGTCGGGTCTCCTCGTCGCGGCCGCGGGCCATCAGGGCCAGCGAGTACAGCGGGCGATCCTGGGTCTCGACGTACACGCGTCCCAGATAGCTCCCGATCACGCCCATCATCAGCAGCTGGATGCCGCCGAGCAGGAACATACCGACCGTGATGAACGCCCAGCCGGGCACCGTCTTCGCGGGCATGAAGATGCGCACCCACACGACGAACAACGCGCCGATGCCACTGAGCAGGGAGATCAGCATCCCCATCCGCGAGATCAACCGGAGCGGGAAGGTCGAGAACCCGAGGATCCCGTCCGCGGCCAGCTTCACCATCGTGCGGAGCGGGTACGACGAGCTGCCGGCGTGGCGGGAGTCGCGGTCGAACGGCACCCCCTCCTGCCGGAACCCGACGTTCGCCACGATGCCGCGCAGGAACCGGTCGTGCTCCCGGTAGCGGATCACCTCGGCCACCACCTTGCGGTCCATCAGCCGGAAGTCGCCGACGTTCCGCGGGATGTCCACGGACGCCAGCCGCCGCAGCAGCCAGTAGAAGACGTACGCCGTGCCCCGCTTGAACGTCGGGTCCTTCCGGGTACGCCGCTGCGCATACGCGACGTCGACACCGGACTCCCAGCTCTCGATCAGCTGCAGGCTCACCTCCGGGGGGTCCTGGAGGTCGGTGTCCATGATGATCACCGCGTCGCGCCCGGCGGCCGCGTCGAGCCCGGCCGTGACCGCGATCTGGTGCCCGAAGTTCCGGGCCAGGGAGATCACGGTGACCCGGTCGTCGGCCGCGCGCTGCTCGAGCAGCAGGTCGAGCGACGCGTCCCGGCTGCCGTCATCGACGTACACGAACTCGAAGTCGAGGTCCGGCCGCTTGTTCGTCGCGGTGACCAGGGCGTCGTGGAACGTGCGGATGCCGGCGGCCTCGTCGTGCACCGGCAGCACATAGGCGACCAGTCGGCGGGCGGCGGTGTTCATCGGTCGTCTCCAGTGGTGCCGGGTCGGTGGTGGGGATGACGCGAGGATAGGTGCTGGTGGCTGTGCGGGGAGTGTGACCCGCGTGAGTCGCACCCGTGGATCGTCTGTGCGGACTCCCGGCGATCCGGGCCGTCGGCCCGCCCGGCGCGTCTATGCTCGCTGCCCGTGACGCGAGGCCGGCACGTGCCGTGGTGGGTGGTGCCGCTGGTGATCTTCGCGGCGACGCGGGTCCTGGGCGCGCTGCTGATCGTCCTGGTCGCGCGCGACCAGATTCCTGCCTCGCAGCTGCCGGCCGACATTCCGCTGCCGACTCTGGTCGACCCCGCGTCGTACCTCCACGTGATCGCGAACTGGGACGGCCAGTGGTATCGCCTTGTCGCGGCCCATGGCTATCCGACCGACCTGCCCTCGTCCCACGGCGTCGTCCAGCAGAACGCCTGGGCCTTCTACCCGCTCTTCCCAGCGCTGGTACGGCTTGTGATGGTGCCCGGGTTGTCGTTCGGGCTCGCCGCGTCGGTGGTCAGCGTGGCCTGCGGCGGGGCCGCGATGTGTCTGCTGTACCGGATGCTCGTCGCCGGGACCGGGCGGTACACGGCTGCGCTCACGGTGCTGGCGCTGTGCTCGGCACCGGCCGCGCCGATCTTCCAGGCGGCGTACACCGAGAGCCTGGCATTCCTCCTCGTCCTGGTCGTGTTGTGGGCACTCCAGCAGGACAGGTACGTCGTCCTCGCGCTCGCCGGCATCGCGGTGTCGCTGACCCGCGGGATCGCGCCTGCCCTCGTCGTGGTGGTGGCCTGGGAGTACCTCCGGCGCCGAAGGGCGGAGGAGTCCTTTCCGGCGGCGGATCGGCGGGGGCTTCTGCTGAGCGGGCTGGTCGTCGCCCTGTCGGCGTTGGTGTGGCCCATCGTCGTGGGCGTCATGACCGGTGACGCGAGCGCGTACTGGAAGACCCAGAAGGCCTGGGCGACCGTCGCTGGCAACGACGCGGACTCCTGGCTGGTGTCGCTCCCGCACAGTCCGGGCCGCGCCGTGGTGGTCGTCGGGGGGCTGTGTCTGCTCGTGCTGGCCTGCCTGCGGGCCCGGAGTTGGCCGCGGGTCCTGCGGATGTGGCCGGTGCCGTACGCGTTGTTCATCCTCGCGGTCACCCCGGCTACGGCGAGCGTGCTCCGGTTCTCGGTGCTCCTCGGCGCCCCCTGGTGGCCGGCCCCCGAGTGGAGCCGCCGACTGTCCTCGCCAGGTGGCCGCGCGGTGCTCGCGTCGGCCGTGCTGCTGGTCGGTCTCGCACTCCAGTGGTGGTGGCTCCGGACCTACTTCGTGATCGACCCGCACTCGCACGGGCACCCGTGACCTGCTGTGGAGTCTGCGATCTTCCAGCGGGAGAGCGTCCCCACGTGTTGTGATTTCGGCATGGCAGCGGAGGTCACGTCCCGGAGTCGGGAGTCGCTCGCGCCTACCACCTCGAAGGAGCCGTTGCTGAGCCCACGCGGCCGCAGCTGGTTCCTCGTCCCGCTCGCCATCTACCTCGTCTCCCGTGCGGTGGACGCAGTGCTGCTGCTCCTGACCGGCCGCGCGCAGTTCGACCCCTCCGGCCTGCCCGTCGCCTCGGGCCGCCCGCCGCTCGAGACCGGGCGGTCGTACGGCGATCTCGTCACCAACTGGGACGGCCAGTGGTACCGCTTCATCGTCGAGCACGGATACCCGTCGCACCTACCCACCGTCGACGGCGTCGTGCAGGTCAACCAGTGGGCGTTCTACCCGCTCTACCCCACCCTGGTGAAGCTTGTGTCCTGGACCGGGCTGCCGTTCGGCACGGCCGCGTCCTTGGTGAGCATGGCGTTCGGCGCCGCGGCCATGTGCCTGGTGTACCGGATGCTCTCGCCCACGCTGGGCGGCTTCGGTACCGCTCTCAGTGTGCTCGCGCTCTGCGTCGGTCCGGCGGCGCTCGTCTGGCAGATCGCGTACACCGAGAGCCTCGCGCTCTTCCTCGTCGTGGGCGCGCTCTGGGCTCTACGGTCCCGTCGCTACGGCTTGTTCCTCCTGGCGGCGGTCGCGCTGGCGTTCGCGCGTCCGATCGTCCTGCCGTTGGCGGCGGTCGCAGCAATTCACTGGTACGCGCGCTGGCGCGTCCGTCGCTCGGTCGACTTCCCCCGTCGGGACAGGATCGCGTCCGGGGTTGTGATCGTGGTGACGGCGGCGACGTTCCTGGCCTGGCCGCTCGTCGCCGCGGTGGTCACGGGGCGTCGTGACGCCTACTTCGTGACCCAGAACGCGTGGTACCGACATGACTCCGGTGGCTGGCAGACCTGGCTCGGGGCCATGGTGCACGGCTCCACCCCGGCACTGCGGGTCGTGATCCCGATGTTCGTGCTGGCCCTGCTCGCCGCGCTTCTCAGGCCCGCTGCCGCACGCTGGGGGAGCGAGCTCCGCTGCTGGTCGTTCCTCTACGTCCTGTTCCTGCTCGGCTCGACGCGCCCCACGACCAGCATCTTCCGGTACGGCGTCCTCAGCGTGATCCCGTGGTGGCCGTTCCCCGAGGTCGGGGATCGTGTCACCTCGCGTCGGGGCAGGTTGACCTTGTTCGCACTGGTCTTCGTCATTGGTGTTCTCGTCCAGGCGGTGTGGATGCGCTGGTACTTCGTGATCGGGCCAGCAGCGAAAGACCACCCCTGATCCCGGATTCTTGAGACGTGCGACGCGGTTTCCATCACGATTTGCTCTCATGAGCTCGCCTCCGGGTTTCCGTCTGGGGCGCCGTCCCGAGCTCGACGGCCTGCGCGGGGTGGCCATCATCCTCGTGCTCACCTCACACGTGGTCGCCTACGAGACGGGCGCCCGCCTCGACGCCCTCGGTGCCGCGGGCGTGGAGGTCTTCTTCGCCCTGTCCGGCTTCCTGATCACGGCGCTGCTGCTCGAGGAGCGCGCCGAGGGTCGCGTGCGGTTGTCCCGCTTCTATGAACGTCGCGCCCGCCGCCTGCTGCCCGCGCTCGCCCTGATCCTCGGTGCTCTCCTGGCGCTGCGCGCCGTCATGGCGACGAACATCACCCCTACGATCCAGCCGACGCTTTTCTACTACGCGAACTGGTCGATGATCTCCGGCCGAGACCTTGGATCGCTGGATCCGACCTGGTCGCTCGCTGTCGAGGAACAGTTCTACCTCGTCTGGCCCCTCGTGCTCCTGCTCGCTCTGCGATGGCGACGCGGCCCCGTCGTGGTCGCCTCAGTGGTGATCATCGCCTCGACCGCGCTCCGCTTCGCACTCGCCGATCCGGTCCGAGTGCACGCCGGTTCGGACACCCAGGCCGGACCTCTGGTCATCGGTGCCCTGCTCGCGATCCTCGCGCCGTGTCTCCGGCCTCTGCGGCTCCCGCGCCCGGACTTGTCCTCGTGTCCCTGTTCGTCTGGGCCGCGACGCCCTCTGACTACCTCGCCTTCCGCGTGGTGCCGACCGTCGTGCCACTGCTGACCGTGGTGGCGATCTGGTGCGCGTGCTCCCAAAGAGGGGGAGCGCTGGCCTGGTCCCCGTTGCGCTACGTGGGTCGCCGCTCCTATGCGCTCTACCTGTGGCACACACCCCTGCTCTGGCTCGTGGCCCTGGCGAGTGGCAAGAGCGTCACCTCTGCCGCGTGCGCCCTGGTGCTCACCTTCGCCGTCGCCGAGGCCTCCTGGCGGCTCGTCGAGCGCCGGTTCCAGGCTCGTGGGGGTCGGCGAGTGACGAGCCAGACCCATCCCGAGCCGGTGTCTGTGCCCACCGTCGCGCGGGACTAGCCTTCCGGCCGTGACGTTCCCGCACCTGGAGCTGGCCGCAGATCCGCACGACCGGGTGGGGGAGCGACGTACCGACGAGGCGTGGCTGGCCGAGGCCTGGGCCGCACCCGAGACGCGGGTGCTCGTGGTGGCGGGCAGCCGGGTGAGGCCGGTCGACGACACCGTCCCGTGGGTGCCCAGCACGCAGGCGCCCGGCGAGGGCACCCGGGTGCTGCTCGGGCAGCGCGACGGACGGGTGTGGTTCGCCCAGGTCGTCGACGCGTCGTACGCCGAGGGGGAGGGCTGGGTCGGCATCCGCGACCTGCTGCCGCACCTGTCCGGTGCCGGGGTCGAGCAGGCGCCTCTGGTGTTCCACGCGATCGGGCTGGCCGAGTGGCTGTTCGCCACGCGCTTCTGCCCCCGCTGCGGAGGCCGGCTGGAGCCGCGTCTGGCCGGGCACGAGCAGCAGTGCGTCGAGTGCCACCGGCGGCAGTTCCCGCGCACGGACCCGGCCGTGATCATGGCGATCACACACGGCGAGCCCGGCTCACCGGAAGAGGCGCTGCTGCTCGGCCGCCAGGACATCTGGCCGTCGGGTCGCTACTCGACCCTGGCCGGCTTCGTGGAGCCGGGCGAGTCGCTCGAGGACGCCGTACGACGTGAGGTCGCCGAGGAGACGGGCGTCGTCGTCGGAGAGGTGACCTACTTCGGCAACCAGCCGTGGCCGCTGCCGTCGAGCCTGATGCTCGGCTTCCGCGGCCGCGCGGCCTCACCCGACATCACCGTCGACGGCGTGGAGATGCAGGACGCCCGGTGGTTCACCCGGGCGGCGATGCGTGAGCAGACCGCGGCCGGGGAGCTGGTCCTGCCTGGCGGGGTCTCGATCAGCCGGTCGCTGGTCGAGGACTGGTACGGCGGTCCGCTGCCAGGGTCGTGGTGAGCGGCTCGCGCGCGAGCGTCGCTCAGTCCTCGCTCAGGCCCAGCTTCTCCTTGACCTGCATCAGCGACGGGTTCGTCTGCGCGGTGCCATCGGCGTACACCACCGTCGGCACGGTCTGGTTGCCGTGGTTGACCTTCTCGACGAGCGCGGCCGCCTCGGGGTGCTCCTCGATGTCGACGATGTCGTAGGCGATCCCCTCGCGGTCCATCTGACCCTTCAGACGGTGGCAGTAACCGCACCACGGCGTCGTGTACATGGTCACGGCATTGGTCACGGCATTCGTCACTGCGCTGGTCACCGAACTGGCCACCGACTCGGTCATCCGAGGACTGTCCCTTCTCACGTCTACTGTTGTGCCATCTTCAACCATCCCCGCTCAGGAGTTGTTCCCGCGTGAGCCCAGCACCACACCTCAGCGCCGACCTGCTGGGGGCGCTCGACCCGGAGCAGCGCGAGGTGGCCGAGGCGCTGCGGGGGCCGGTGCGGGTCCTGGCGGGTGCGGGCACCGGCAAGACGCGGGCGATCACCCACCGCATCGCCCATGGTGTGGCCGAGGGCATCTACGCCCCGACCGAGGTCCTCGCGGTCACGTTCACGACGCGGGCGGCCGGCGAGATGCGCGGCCGACTCCACCGGCTCGGCGCGCCGGGCGTTCAGGCCCGCACGTTCCACAGCGCCGCGCTCCGGCAGCTGCGGTGGTTCTGGCCCACGACGTACGGCGGCGACCTGCCGACCCTGACCGAGTCCAAGATCCCGCTCCTGGCCGGTGCCGCCCGGCGACTTCGGGTGCCGACCGACCAGGCACTGCTGCGCGACCTCGCGTCCGAGGTCGAGTGGGCCAAGGTCAGCAACGTCGGCCCGGACGACTACGCCCGCATCGCCGGCCGCCACGACCGCGCGGTCGCGAACCTCGACCACGAGACGGTCGGCCGGTTGTTCGCCGGCTACGAGGAGGTCAAACGTTCGCAGGCGCGGATGGACATGGAGGACGTCCTCCTCCTCACCGCCGGGATGCTCGCCGAGGAGGAGCGCGTGGCCGCGCAGGTCCGTGCGCAGTACAAATGGTTCGTCGTCGACGAGTTCCAGGACGTCTCGCCGATCCAGTCCGCGCTGCTCGACCTGTGGCTCGGCGGACGCGACGAGATCTGCGTGGTGGGCGACCCGGCCCAGACCATCTACTCCTTCGCCGGCGCCGACGCGTCGTACCTCCGCGACTTCCCGCGCAAGTTCCCCGGCACGACGTGTGTGGAGCTCTCCCGCAACTACCGCTCCTCGCCCGAGGTGGTGGAGACGGCCAACGCCGTCCTGGCCGGCTCCGCCTCGACCTCGGTGCGGCTGCGCGCCCAGCGTTCGAGCGGTCCCGCGGTGCGCTACCAGCCGGCCCCCGACGAGGTCGCCGAGGCAGACGCGGTCGCCGACGCCGTGGGCGCGCTGGTGCGTGACGGGGTGCCGGCGTCGCAGATCGCGGTGCTGTTCCGCATCAACGCCCAGTCCGAGGCGTTCGAGGAGGCGTTCGCCTCCCGCGGCCTGCCGTACGTCGTGCGTGGCGCCGCCCGGTTCTTCGACCGTGCCGAGGTGCGTCAGGCGGTGACCCTGCTACGCGGCGCCGTGCGCAACGACGACGGTGACTCGTCGGTGCTCGACCTGGTCCGGGGCGCGCTCGCCGGCATGGGATGGACGGCCGAGGCACCCACCACGCGCGGCCAGACCCGCGACCGCTGGGAGTCGCTCCAGGCGCTGATGACCATGGCCGAGGAGGCGGGGGAGACCTCCGCGAGCGACTTCGTGGCCGATCTCGACCGACGCGCGGCCGAGCAGCACGCGCCGGCGGCCGGCGGTGTCACCCTCGCGACGCTGCACGCGGCCAAGGGCCTCGAGTGGGACGCGGTGTTCCTCGCCGGGATGCACGACGGCGCGATGCCGCTGACCCACGCGACGTCCGAGGCGGAGATCGAGGAGGAGCGTCGCCTGCTCTACGTCGGGATGACCCGTGCCCGCGAGCACCTGGTCCTGTCCTGGGCGGCGGCCCGCACGCCGGGTGGCCGGGGCAACCGCCAGCCCTCCCGATTCCTCGACGGGCTGCTGCCGGCCTCGGCGCGCGCCCGGAGCGCGAAGCCCAAGGCTCGGCGCGCGGTGCACTGCCGTGAGTGCGGTCGGCCGCTGTCGACCGCAGCGGAGAAGAAGCGCGCACGCTGCGCCGACTGCCCCGCGTCGTACGACGAGGAGCTGTTCGAGAAGCTGCGCGTCTGGCGCAAGGAGCGCGCCGACGAAGAGAGCGTGCCGGCGTTCGTGGTGTTCACCGACGCCACGCTGCAGCTGATCGCCGAGCTGCGACCGACGTCTTCCGCGGACCTGCTGCGCATCAGTGGCGTGGGCCCGGCCAAGCTCGAGCGATACGGAGCGGCCCTGCTCGCGGTCGTCGGTTGAACTTCTTCAAACTTTTTCGCGAAATGCCCACTAAATCGTTTGCCGCTTACCACGCCCCCCCGGTAGCGTTCTGCAGGCAACGAAACCAACAGCGCATCACGACCTGTGGCAAGGTCGGCGCCCGACACTCGAAGGAGGTGGCCCGGATGATCAAGATCAACCGCACGATCACGGCTCAGAGCCCGGCGTTCGGCGTGTCCGCGTATGGCCAGACCTCCCTCGAGGCTGCGGCCATTTCGCCGTTCGGCGACGTTCAGGTGTCGACGTGCGCCCGCGTTCGCCACATCGGTGACATGGGCCTCGCCACCACCACCGGCTTCCCGGGTACCTCCGCCTGGAGACCACCATCCTGTTGACCAGTCAGCAGCGATCGGCAGCCTCCAGGCCGCGGAACCCGAACCGGGATCCGCGGCCTTTCTGATTTTCAAACGAAGACTTCCCACTCGAAGCGATCAGGTCACACAAGGAGGTGAAAGACATGACCATCACTGTTCTCGACCGCCGGTACGGGGTCGCCGATGCGCTGCTGCCTGCGACGCTCGGTGAGCTCCACGACACGGCCGACACGGTGCCCGACGAGCTGCTGCCCTGCCGAGTCAATGACTCGGACCTGTGGTTCGCCGAGTCGCCGGCCGACGTCGAGTTCGCCAAGGCGTTGTGCCAGGACTGCCCGGTGCGGGATCTCTGCCTCACCGGAGCCCTGGAGCGGCGTGAGCCCTGGGGCGTCTGGGGCGGAGAGCTGTTCCTCCAAGGAGTAGTGATCCCCCGCAAGCGTCCGCGAGGGCGTCCACGCAAGAACGAGCAGGCCGCCTGACCTCAACAGTCACGTGACCGGCCTCGCATGACGGCCCTGTCTATTCATCCATCCATCACTGGAAAGCACTTCCTTGAACCACACAAACCAGAACGGAAACAAGCCCATGATGAACAACTTGATGCACGAAGACCTCGCGCGCGCGCAGATGTCCGCGCGCCTGGGAGAGGCGCAGCAGCTCCGTCGTGGCCGCCAGCAGGCGGCGGCACGGCGGCTGAGCCGCAAGGCCGAGCAGGCCGCGCGGCAGGCGCGTCTGGCCCTGGCCCGCGCCAACTGAGGAACACCGCCTCGACCTGATCGCGAGTGTTCCGGGAGCCCGGTACGACACAGTCGTACCGGGCTCCCGCGCGTCTGTTGGAGGGTGTCGCGCACGTCCGGTTCCGGCCCGGAGGTCTACGTCGCTGGCGGTCGCGTCGGCCGCGTGGTGCAGTTCTCGGTCGCCCGACCACGGCGGCCGCCGCGCATACGCACGCTCCCACGACCTCCGGCCGGCTCCGGCCGCGCGGGGCGGGGTTAGGTTGATCAACGTGAAGACCTGCGACATGTGCGGGAAGCAGGCCGGCGGGGCCGAGACTCTGACCTGGGTGACCTCGGTCGAGAACGGCCGCAAGAAGACCTACTGCGACACCTGTTCGCGCGAACACCTGCGGGCCATCGAGAGCAAGCTCGACAGCGAGTGGTGGTGAGCCCGCAGAGGTTCCCTAGCCCCAGGCGCAGCCGCAGTGCGGGTGGCGCAGCCAGTCACGTCGCGTGACCTCGAGGTCGTCGGTCACGGTGAGTGTCGCCGACCGGAGGGCGGGGTCGCGGCCGTCGAGCCGGCGTACGACGTCGCGCGCGGCCCAGGCGATCCCGATCTGCACCAGGCACGGATCCGGATCTCTCGTCGGTGCGGTCGGCAGCTCCTCGAGCTGATGCAGCACCGTTGCCCGACGCGGGTCCAGGTCGCCGAGGTGTGCGTCGATGCAGCGGAGGCAGGCGGTCCGGCCGGGCTCGACGAACGGGCCGATCCGCACGGAGCGGGCGAGCACGGTCAGCCAGAGGTGGCAGACGTCGTCGCGGACCAAAGCGTCCGAGACCCGGCGCCGTGGTTCGCCGACGGTGACCACCAGGCGGGTGCTCGCGTCCGGTGAGTTCACGAGTCCCGCGGCGGCGCAGGTGCGGACCACTCGGTCCTCGAGCGTGGCGTCGACCGCCAAGGTCACCGGCGCGGGTGAGCGCGCGGCTCGGCGGGACGCAGCGTCGACGATCCAACCGCCGGCCACGAGCTCGTCGACGAGACCGCGCATCGCCTCGGGCGGGCGGCGGTCGAGATGGGTGAGCGCGTCGTGCAGGCCCGGCCGGTCGGGCAGGACCAGCCGGTGTGGCGGGTCGAGCCCGACCTGAAGATGCCGGTCGTCACGGCGTACGACATGGAGCCCGTCGCGCAGCACGGGCCGGGAGAGATCCGTCCACGACGCCATGCCCCGACGCTGGCACAAGCCGCGATCCGAGGTCCGCGCTCATCCACAGCCGCCGTGCGGAGACGGCCCGTGCGGACAGACGGACGGCGCCACCCGGAGGTGGCGCCGTCCGTTGAGGTCTGTGCGGTGTCTCAGGCCTTGCCGAGAATCCGGTTGAGGTTCGTGCCGCACACGGGGCAGACGGCCTTCGCCATGCGAGTGCCCTTGTCGTTGACACGGACCTCGCCGCTTGCCTCGCGCTTGGCCTTGCACTTCACGCAGTAGAACTCGCCGCTCCAGGTCTCCGCCATGACGGCCTCCTTGCTTGTTCTCATTACGGTCGTCGCGACGGGGGAGTCAGGGGAAGCCCGCCGGGACCGGGCCACGCGGGCACCCGGTCGTCGCCGACCCTACGGCACCGGAGCCACCGCGTGCAGTCGGCGCACCGGTGAGCGTGGAAGAGCCTGGTTTCACGCTCAGGGCCCGCGATCGCCCGCCGACGACCTCCAGGAGGACCTCAGCGCCTGCACGAGGGCGGCGCGAACCGAGGTTCACGGGGCGCTGAGGCCCTCCTGTCGGGGGTCCGTGGGGACGTGCCCGGCTCGGCCCGAGAGGCCCGAGAGGTGGCTAGACGGAGGCCCGGGACCGAACGTCGCTTGCCTTCCCCTTGCGAACGCCGTCCGGAGTCCCGGGACCCCGTCTGCGGGCCACGCTAGGAGTGCGCCGAGGACAGGGTCAACGCATCGGGCAGGGTTCGCGCGGTTGCCTGTGGACAAGCCTGTGGACAACGCCGGTGCAGCCTGTGGAGAACCCCCTTGTGGGGTGGGGACCGGCTGGGGAGGGCCTGTGGAACCCCGCCGACCGGGGTGCGCTTCGCGGCGGCTGACCAGCAAGAATGTCGCGCACCGGGTGTGGAGGGAAAATCCCTTGCCTGGGGACAGCGGCGCTGACCACGAGCGGCACCGGCGCAAGACAGCGGAAAGGAGCCCGATGAGCACGGACGGGGAGACGGCGCCGGACCACCCCTACGAGCAGGGACCGGTGGCTGCGCTGCGACGCGTCGCGTTCTTGATGGAGCGGGGGCGCGAGGAGACCCGCCGGGTGCAGGCGTTCCGCAACGCCGCCGCCACCATCTTGCCGTTGCCCGCAGACGAGGTCGCCGAGCGCGTCGAGGCGGGCACGCTCACCGAGCTCCCAGGGATCGGCCCCAGCACCGCATCGGTCATCGAGGCCGCCGTCCGCGGGGAGCAGCCGGAGCGGCTCGCCAGGCTCGAGGCGGCGTACGCCGGGCCGCTCACCCAGGGCGGACGGACGCTCCGGGCCGCGCTGCGCGGCGACCTGCACTCCCACTCCGACTGGTCCGACGGCGGATCGCCGATCGAGGAGATGGCCTTCACCGCGATCGAGCTCGGCCACGAGTACCTCGTGCTCACCGACCACTCGCCCCGCCTGACCGTCGCCAACGGTCTCAGCGTCGCCCGCCTGACCAAGCAGCTCGGCGTCGTCGACGCGGTCAACGAGCACCTCGCCGGCGCGGGCTTCACGCTGCTGAAGGGGATCGAGGTCGACATCCTCGACGACGGCGGGCTCGACCAGACCGACGAGATGCTGGCGAAGCTGGACCTCCGGGTCGCCAGCGTCCACTCCAAGCTGCGTCAGGACGCCGCCGGCATGACGGCGCGGATGATGGGCGCGATCCGCAACCCCCGCACCAACGTGCTCGGGCACTGCACGGGCCGGATGGTGATGGGCAACCGCGGCACCCGGCCCAGCAGCGAGTTCGATGCGAAGGCGGTGTTCGGGGCCTGCGCCGAGCACGACGTCGCGGTGGAGATCAACTCCCGCCCCGAGCGCCGCGACCCCCCGACGAAGCTGATCGAGCTCGCCCGCGACCTCGGCTGCCTGTTCTCGATCGACTCCGACAGCCATGCGCCCGGTCAGCTGGACTTCCTCGACTACGGCTGCGAGCGCGCCGAGGCGGCCGGCATCGAGCCAGAACGAATCGTCAACACCTGGCCGCGCGACCGCCTCCTGGCCTGGGCCGCGAAGGACCGATAGCTCGCAGTTCGTGACACCCCGCGCAGGCCCGATGAGGTGCCAGAGGCTGCGAGGTATCCGTCCGGTGCGGCTCCCGTCGGGTGACGGGGGAGACCGTTACCGTTTCCGCCATGACGAACGGCAGTGGGGAGCCGCAGACCCAGGTGGAGGTACGCCGTTCGAAGCGGCGCCGCCGGACCGTGTCGGCGTACCGCGAGGGCGACCGGATCGTCGTGCTGATCCCGGCCTCCCTGACCCGCCGCCAGGAAGCCGAGTGGGTCGAGACGATGGTGGCGCGGGTCGAGAAGGCCGAGGCCCGGCGCCGGCCCAGCGACGACGAGCTGTTGCGGCGGGCCACCGGGCTCAGCCAGACCTGGCTTCGCGGGCGTGCCCTGCCGGCCACGGTCCGCTGGGTCGACAACCAGCGCAGTCGCTGGGGCTCGTGCACGCCGGTCGACCGCTCGATCCGGCTCTCCCGTCGGCTGCAGGACATGCCCGACTGGGTCGTCGACTACGTGCTGGTCCACGAGCTGGCCCACCTGATCGAGGCCGGTCACAACGACCGCTTCTGGGCGTGGGTGGACCGCTATCCCCACGCGGAGCGCGCGAAGGCCTGGCTCGACGGCTACTCCGCGGGTGCCAGGCTCGCGGGCGGCGGCGACTGAAGCCGGGTTCTCGCGAGCCGGATCAGCTCGTGCATCTCCGGCTCGAGGTCCGGCAGCCCCGCCAGCGGCCACCAGCGCACCTCGAGCGACTCGTCGCCGGCCCGTGCGTCGACACCGGGCGGCGCGACCGCGGCATACCGGACGTCCAGATGGTCGGCGCGCCCGTGCCCCCGGCAGAACTCCACCTCGTGCACGTCGAGGTGGACCGGCTCCGGATGGACGCGCAGCCCCGCGAGGCCGGACTCCTCGGGCGCCTCGCGGGCCGCGGTGGCGACGAGCGAGCCGTCGTCGGGCTCGCAGTGGCCACCGAAGTGGAACCACCGTCGAGCCTTACCGTGCAGGTTCAGCAGTACGGCGTCCAGCCCGGGGGACAGGACGAGCGTGCCAGCCGTCACGTGGCCCGGTGAGCACGTACGCCGCAGCCCGTCGGGATGCTCCTCGAGGTGGGCGACGAACCGGTCACGAAGCGTGGCCTGGGCCGGCGAGGGCGGGGTCCACGAGCGGAGCGCGGCGAGCGCTGCTGCGTGGGCGCTCACTCCTCGCGCGGACCCTCGGACGTGCCGTCCGCCCCGCCCATGCCGCGGTCGAGGAGGTTGCGCAGCTCGGCGTCGAAGTCGTCCTCGCTGAGCTGCTCGGGCACGTCGGAGCCCTCGCGGAAGCCGAGCGGGTCGTCGAGGTCCGCGTCGGTCGGCAGCAGGTGGGGACTCATCCAGACACCGTCTCGGGCCTCGGCACCCTGACGCGTGCGCAGCGATCCCCACAGCGTCGAGGCGTCGCGGAGCCGCCGCGGTCGCAGCTCCAGCCCGACCAGCGAGGCGAACGTCTCCTCGGCCGGACCCCCGGCGGCGCGGCGACGGCGTACGGCCTCCTGGAGCTTGGTGGCGGTGGGCATCCGCTCGGCCGTCGCCTCGCCGACCACCTCGTCGACCCAGCCCTCGACCAGCGCCAGCGCGATCTCGAGCCGCTTCAGCGCGGCGTCCTGCCGGGGTGAGCGGGGGATGTCGAACAGCCCGCCCTCCATCAGTTCCTGCATCTTCTCCATGTTGCTCGGGTCGACGCCGCGCAGGCGCTCCTCCATGGTCTCCTGGATGCGGTCGGTGTTGATCTCGATGCCCTGGGCGTAGTCGGTGACGGCGCCGATCACGTGGTCGCGCAGCCACGGCACCGCGGCGAAGAGCCGCTGGTGGGCCGCCTCGCGGAGGGCGAGGTAGAGCAGCACGTCGCTCTCGGGTACGTCGAGCCCCTCGGCGAAGCGTGCGATGTTGGCCGGCACGAGTGCCGCCTTGCCGGGAGCTCCCAACGGGACCCCGATGTCGGATGCGGAGACCACCTCGCCGGCCATCGCGCCCAGACCCGAGCCCACCTGGGTCGCGAGCATGGCGCCGACGGCCTTGCCGAGCATCGCCAGGATCGGACCGCCCATGCTCGCCGCCTCGGCCGGGAGGGCGTTGCCGAGGGCGCCGACCGACGACGCGGCGATCGGCTCGACGAGGATCTTCCAGACATCGGTCGTGCCGACGACCCACTCCGCCCGGCTCCAGGCGGCGGTCGAGGTGACGCCCGAGGGGAAGTTCGTGGTCTCGTCGAGCCAGTGGTCGGCCAGCCGGACGGCGTCGGCGATCTCGTCGCGCTGTTTCTGCGACGGGGTCGGGTCGGGCTGCTGGGCGACGGACTTGCGGGCGGTGTCGGTCGCGAGCTCCCAGTTCAGCGGCCCGTCGTAGGGCTGCATCATCGACTGGAGCTGGCTGAAGAGCTGGCCGATGTCGGGCGTTCCGCCGGCGAAGAACTGCTCGAACGGCGTGCCCCGGAACGGGTTCTGGTCGTCGGGCGGCGGTTGCTCGGTCATGCTCCAACGGTACGCCGTTGACGGTGAGGGTCACCCCGCTGACGACCGGTGGCTAGGGTCACCATGTGCCCACCCCCGATCCCAACGTCATGCGTCTCGTCGACCTGCGCGAGACACCGCTGGACGTCGCCGAGGTGGTCGCGGCACTCGACGACCTGGCCTCGGGCGGGCTCACGCTCTTCGTCGGCCGGGTCCGCGACCACGACCACGGGCTCGACGTACGCGGGCTGGAGTACGCCGCACACCCGACCGCGCTCGACGCGCTCCGTCGGGTCTGCGCCGACGTCGCCGAGCAGTACGACGTGCGCGCGGTCGCCGCGGTCCATCGGGTCGGCCGGCTCTCGATCGGCGACATCGCGGTGATCGTCGCGACCGCGTCGGCCCACCGCGGCACGGCGTTCGACGCCTCGCGGGCGCTGATCGACACGCTCAAGTCCGAGGTGCCGATCTGGAAGCACCAACAGTTCGGCGACGGCACCGAGGAGTGGGTCGGCACGCCCTAGGGGCCGCGGGTCGGGCGCGCCTCGCGTGCGGGTGCATGCCCGGTGCCTACCCTGGAGCGCGTGGAGATCCTGTGGTGGCTCGCCCCGCCGGTGGTAGCGACGGTGCTGGCGATGCTCTGGGTCTCGTGGCTGAGTCGTGAAGGTCGCGGCGAGGTGGACCGGGAAGTCGCCGTACGCCGCCTCGGCGACGCGATGGCCAGGCCGACCAGGGTCTCATCGCGTCCCACCCCGCCCCGTGCGCCCGTTCCCGGTGAGCGCAGCACCGGCGTCGCCGTCCGACCGTCACGCCGCTCCGCGGGTCCCACCCGTCACGCCTCCTGACTTCCGTCGGGTGAGAGGCTTTCCCGCATGACGCAGCGCACCCTGGCCGCTCTGCTGGCCGTGCCGCTGTTCGTAGCGCTCGGGATCTACACCGCCGTCACCCCCCTTCCGTTCGTCACCTACTCACCCGGCCCGACCATCAACGTCCTCGGCGACAACGACGGGAAACCGATCATCGAGGTCCAGGGACACCCCACCTACCGCGACGACGGCGAGCTGCGGATGACCACGGTCTCGGTGACGCAGCGCAACGCCAGGCTCGACCTCCTCACGCTCCTCCGCACGTGGTTCTCCCGGGACAGGGCGATCTACCCCTACGCGATCCAGTACGGCGGAGGCGGGTCGCAGCAGCAGGACACCCAGGAGGGGCAGGTCGAGATGATCGGCTCCCAGGACTCCGCGATCGCGGCCGCGTTGCGGCAGCTCGGCTATCAGGTGAACCCGGTGCTCGAGATCCTCAGCGTCACGCCCACGATGCCCGCCGACGGCAAGCTCGAGGTACGCGACGTCATCAAACGGTTCAACGGCACCAAGGTGACCGCCGCGACCGACCTGGGCAAGCTGATCCACGACGTCCCGGCCGGGGACACGGTCCCGATGACGGTGGAGCGCAAGGGCAAGCCGGTCACGGTGCGGATCACGCCGACCACCAAGGACGGAACCCGGCTGATCGGGGTCACCCTCGGCATCGGCTACACGTTCCCGTTCAAGGTCTCGGTGCACATCAGCGACTCGATCGGCGGTCCGAGCGCCGGCCTGATGTTCGCGCTCTCGATCTACGACACCCTCACGCCGGGATCCCTGACGTCCGGGGGAGCGGTCGCGGGCACCGGCACGATCAGTGCCGCCGGTGGCCGGGTGGGCGAGATCGGCGGCATCCAGCAGAAGATCGTCGGAGCCAGGCAGGACGGCGCGCAGCTCTTCCTGGTGCCTCCGGCCAACTGCCCCGACGCCCTCACCAGCGACCACGGGTCGATGCGCCTGGCCAAGGCGGCCACCCTCAAGGACGCGATCGCCGAGGTGACCGCGTGGGGCAAGAACCACGATGCAGCGCTGCCCCAGTGCACCGCGTCCGACAAGGCGAAGCATTGAGCCCCGACACGAGCCCCGACACGAGCCCGGACCCGAGCCCGGATGAGGGCCTCGCGCATGCCGTGCTCGAGATCGAGCGGCACGCGGCGGAGGCCGGCTGGGACCAGCCGGCTCGGCTCTTCGCCCTGGTCGAGACCGCGGGGCTGGTAGCACGCGAACCGCACCTGGCCGACAACCTCGGCGACGCCCCGCTCACGCCGATCGAGCAGGAGGGACTCGCCCCCGAGCGCCCTCTCGAGGAGCAGCTGACCGCCATCACCTGGCCTGAGACGGTCCACGGCTGCGCCGCCCTGGTCGAGCGGGTGGTGCTGCCGCCCGACGTCGAGGCGCAGGTGCCCGATCAATCCGGCCTGGCTGCGGCGTACGCCTCGGAGCACCCGGATCGGCAGGAGGTGCGGATCGTGGCCGCCGCGACGCGCACAGGCGCGTCGTACTGTGCCCTTCGGCTGCGCGCGCACGATGAGGACGAGTCGGTGCTGACCGGACCCGACCTTGTGCCGGGCCTGTTGACTCTGGTGCAAGCCACCCTGGACGACCACCCCGACAACCGCCCCGTCCGCCCCGACCGCCCCGAGGAGCCCCAGCGATGAGTGACGCCTTGGAGGAGGAGTTCGACGACTTCCCTCCGCGACGGTCGCGCCGGGCGCGGATCCTGTTGTTCTCGCTGCTCGGCCTGATCATCGCGTTCTTCCTGGTCACGCTGTTCGCCTCGATCTACACCGACCGGCTCTGGTACGGCTCGGTGGGCTACGCCAACGTCTACGACAAGATGCTGTGGACCCGGATCGGGCTGTTCTTCGGGTTCGGGCTCCTGATGGCGCTCAGCGTCGCGGCGAACATGGTCATCGCCTACCGGGCGCGACCGTTCCACCGCCCCGACTCCCCGGAGCAGACCGGGCTCGATCGCTATCGCGACGCCGTCGCCCCGATCCGCACCCTGCTCCTGGTCTCGGTGGCCGGCGTGATCGGGCTGTTCGGAGGGGTCGCGGCCAACGGCAAGTGGCGCGGGTTCCTGCTCTGGGCCAACCGCGAGTCGTTCCACACCGCCGACCCCTACTTCCACAAGGACGTCGGCTTCTACGTCTTCACGCTGCCCTGGCTGCACTTCGTGGTCGGGTTCGTGATCGCGGTGCTGGTGCTGTCGGCGCTCACCGCGATCGTCGTCCACTACCTGTACGGCGGCATCCGGCTCCAGGCCACCAACGACCGGATGTCGACCACGGCGACGATCCAGCTGTCGATCCTCGGGGGGCTGGCGTTGCTGGCCAAAGCCGTCGGCTACTACCTCGACCGCTTCGATCTGGTGACCGGGTCGGGATCGGTGGCGACCGGCATGGGCTACACCGACCAGCACACCCTGCTGCCGGCGCGGAACATCCTGATCGGGGTGGCGCTGATCTGCGCCCTGCTGTTCTTCGTGACCGCCTGGCGGCGCATCTGGCTGCTGCCCGGGGTCGGCATCTCCCTGCTCGTGGTGACCTCGATCCTGCTCGGGCTGATCTGGCCGGCGTTCGTCCAGCACTTCCAGGTCGATCCCAACCGGCAGGACAAGGAGGCGTCGTACATCAGCTCGAACATCGACGCGACGCGCAGGGCCTACGACCTGAGCTCGATCAAGCAGGTCAAGCAGAAGGCCGCACCGGCGACCCCGGCCAGCGTGCAGACCCTGATCGACCAGACGACATCGGTGCCGGTGGTCGACCCGTCGTTGATCGCCGGTGCGTTCCAGCAGACCCAGGCGGTCTACGGCTACTACGGCGTGGGGCCGGTGCTCGATGTCGATCACTACCCGATCGACAACGTCGACCGTGCCGTGGTGATCGGCGCCCGCGAGCTCGACCAGGGTGGCATCAACAGCACCGACCAGAACTGGTCCAACCTGCACACCATCTACACCCACGGCAGCGGGGTCATCGCGGCGTTCGGCAACCAACGACCGCCGGACAACTCCGCGGAGAGCCAGCAGATCCAGTGGGCGCAGGGGCAGGACCCCGGACAGGACTCGCTGGAGAAGGCGACCGGCCCCTTCGAGAACGGGATCTACTTCGGCGAAGGCAGCCCCAGCTACTCGATCGTCGGCAAGGCCCCCGGTGCGCAGGACAGCGAGATCGACCTCAACTCGAACGGCGCGCAGGACCGCACGACGTACGACGGTGGGGGCGGGGTGGGCGTCGGCGGCTTCTTCCACAAGCTGATGTACGCGATCAAGTTCGGCGACGCGAACTTCCTGCTGTCGTCGCGGGTCGGGCCCGACAGCCGGGTGCTGTACTACCGCAACCCGACCCAGCGGGTCGAGAAGGTCGCGCCGTGGCTGACCCTGGACGGCGACGTCTACCCGGTGGTGGAGGGCGGGCACATCCTGTGGGTGCTCGACGGCTACACGACCACCGACCAGTACCCGCAGTCCGAGCGCGACTCGTTCTCGGACATGACCAGCGACGTGGTCAACAGGTCGCCCGGCGTTCGGACTCTGCCGACCGACCAGATCAACTACATCCGTAACGCCGTCAAGGCGACCGTCGACGCCTACACCGGCAAGGTCACGCTCTACGCCTGGGACGACACCGACCCGATCCTGCAGGCGTGGCGGAGCGCGTTCCCCGGCACGGTGCTCGACCGGGACCAGATCCCGAGCGACCTGCTGCCGCACCTTCGCTACCCCGAGGACATGTTCAAGGTGCAGCGCTTCCAGTACGCCCGCTACCACGTGACCGATGCCAACGACTTCTTCAACGCCAACCTCCAATGGCAGGTCTCGCCCGACGCCGTCGCCAAGGAACAGAACCAGGCGCCGATCCGGATGTTCACGCCCGACCCGGCGACCGGGGACGAGACCTGGTCCCTGACGTCGAGCTACGTGCCGAACAACAAGACCAACCTGGCCGGTTTCGTCACCGCCGCCTCCGACCCGACGACGGCGGACTACGGGACGATCACCGTCGAGGAGCCGCTCAGCGACAACCTGCCGGGCCCCGCTCAGGCCTACAGCCAGCTGGTCTCCGACCCTCAGATCACCCGCAAGACCCAGTCGTTCCGGCTGGGCGACGCGACGCCGCAGTACGGCAACGTGGTGTCGGTGCCGCTCGGGTCCGGCCTGATGTACGTCGTACCGGTGTACGCGACCCGGCAACAGACCTCGTCGTCGTCGTACCTCACGCTGCGGTACGTGATGGTGTCCTACGGCACGAGGGTCGGGATCGGGGACACCCTCGTCGACGCCATCACCGACATGACCGGCACCACCCCACCGCCCGACACCGGCAACGGCAACGGCAACAACGGTGGCCCCCACCATCAGGTCAAGGGCGCGATGGCCAAGGCCCACGCGCTCCTCGAGAGGGCGCAGGCCGACTTCGCCGCCGCCGACCAGGCGCTCGCCGAGGGCAAGGGTGCCGAGTGGGTGCGCCTCAGCCACCGGGCACGCGTCGAGGTCGCCAAGGCCCTGAACCTGCTGAAGTAATGACTCCCGCCCCGATTTGAACGGCCCCATCGCCCTCCCGTAGAGTGCGAGTCGACGACGCGGGGTGGAGCAGTTCGGTAGCTCGCTGGGCTCATAACCCAGAGGTCGCGGGTTCAAATCCCGCCCCCGCTACCAGTGAAGGTGCAGGTCAAAGCACAGTTCTCGGGTTACCACGGGCCCGGTTCTGGCTCGTTGTCAGCAGAATGTCTGCCGACATCGCGCCGCAGGCCTGCCTTCGAGGAGACGCCTTGGCCCCGTGATTGAGCGGTCGATGCCGGCCCGGTGACCTCTTTGTCATCGACCCAGAGGTCACAGCAGCCGCTCGTGCCTCTCGAGCCATTCTGCAGTTGGGGAACCTTCACGGTGGGTAGCAGCCGAGAGCCAGTGGCAAAGCGCTGCACCTTGCCCGTGCTGGCGGCGATTCGTAACCCCTGAGATCCAAGCGTGTTCATGCACACTCCCGCGGTTGGTCCTCCAGCAGGACTCCGCGGCGACGCTATCGCCGCTACGACGACGTTCACTACAAATGGATGGTCCCGCGGAGCGGGCCAGTGGCGGATGGGGTTGCGGTATGCGCGTCAGACCGGCGAGACGGGGCGGCCTCCAGAGGTGGGAGTGCCTGGCGACGTCTCCGGCTATACCCCTGTGGGGTATATTTGAGCCATGGCCAGCCACGCCCGCGAACAGCACACACAGGCCACGCGCACGGTGAAGGACCCGGTGTGCGGGATGGACGTCGACCCAGCCACTACCGAACACTTGACCGTCCGCGAGGGCCAGGCGCTCTACTTCTGCTCCGCCGGGTGTCGGTCCACCTTCGAGTCCGAGCCCGACCGCTACGCCGCGAGTGCGGACAGCGACCACGCCTCGCAGGGTCACCAGCCCGTCGGCGGCCAGGCTGTCCCGGACGGCGAGGTCGCTGAGTGGACGTGCCCGATGCACCCCGAGATCCGGCGGGCCGGGCCCGGCACCTGCCCCATCTGCGGGATGGCCCTTGAACCCGTCATGGTCACAGCCGACACCGGCCCGTCCGAAGAGCTGCGGGACATGACAGCCCGCTTCTGGGTCAGCGTCGCCCTTTCCATCCCCGTCGTCATCCTCAGCATGGGCCGCGACCTCATCGCACCCCTGCACGACGCCGTGTCCGAGTCAGCATCGACCTGGCTCCAGCTCGCACTGGCGACCCCGGTGGTCTTGTGGGCCGGCTGGCCGTTCTTCGTCCGCGGCTGGACGTCGGTGAAAACCCGCAACCTCAACATGTTCACGCTTATCGCGATGGGCACCGGGGTCGCCTGGCTGTTCAGCGTCATCGCCACCGTCGCGCCCGGCATCTTCCCCGAAGCGTTCCGCATGGACGGCGTCGTCGACGTGTACTTCGAAGCCGCCGCCGTCATCACCACCCTCGTGCTCCTCGGTCAGGTCCTCGAGCTCCGTGCCCGCGAACAGACCTCAGGCGCCCTCAAGGCGCTCCTCGACCTATCCCCGAAGACCGCCCGCCGAGTCCGTCCGGACGGGACCGACGAAGAAGTGGCCCTCGACCAGATCCAGATCGACGACCTGCTGCGCGTACGACCCGGCGAGAAGGTCCCCGTCGACGGCACCGTGGAAGAAGGCAGATCGTCCGTCGATGAGTCCCTGGTCACAGGTGAATCGATGCCCGTCACGAAGAATCCGGGCGATGCCGCCATCGGGGGCACCATCAACATCACCGGTGGGTTCGTCATGCGTGCCGAACGAGTCGGCCGCGACACGACGCTGGCCCGCATCGTCGCCATGGTTGCCCAAGCGCAACGCTCCCGCGCCCCCATCCAGCGCACCGTCGATCGGGTCGCTGCCGTGTTCGTGCCCGCCGTCATCGGTATCGCCGCGCTCGCGTTCATCATCTGGGCCCTCGTCGGCCCCGACCCGCGGCTCGCACACGCCCTTGTCGTGGCCGTCAGCGTCCTCATCATCGCCTGCCCGTGTGCCCTGGGCCTCGCCACACCAATGTCCATCATGGTCGGCGTCGGACGCGGAGCCCAGATGGGGGTCCTCATCAAGAACGCCGCCGTCCTGGAGCAAATGGAAAGGGTCGACACCGTCGTCCTCGACAAGACCGGCACCCTCACCGAAGGCAAGCCAGCCATCACCGCCATCGTCGCCGCCGAAGGCACCAACCTTGACGAGCACGACATCCTGCGGTTCGCAGCCGGCGTCGAACGCGCCTCCGAACACCCCCTGGCTCACGCCATCGTGACCGCTGCCCAAGACCGCGACATCCCCATCCCCGACGTCACCGACTTCGACTCACCCGTCGGCCGCGGCGTCCAAGGCGTCGTCGAGGGCCACACCGTCCTCCTCGGCAACTCCGACTTCCTCACCAGCAACAACATCGACACCACCGCCCTCACCGGCCAAGCAGACCGGCTCCGCGCAGACGGCGCGACCGTCATTCTCATGGCCGTCGACGCACAAGCCGCCGGCCTCCTCGCCATCGCCGACCCCGTCAAGGACACCACCCCCGCCGCACTCCAGCAGCTACGCGACGAAGGCATCACCGTCGTCATGCTCACCGGCGACAACCGGCTCACCGCCGAAGCCGTGGGCCGCGACCTCGGCATCGACCACGTCGAAGCCGAGGTGCTCCCCGACCACAAGGCCGACGTCGTCACCCGCCTGCGAAACGAGGGACGCGTCGTGGCGATGGTCGGCGACGGTGTCAACGACGCGCCAGCGCTGGCCGCCGCGGATGTCGGCATCGCCATGGGCACCGGCACCGACGTCGCCATGGAGTCCGCCGGCGTCACCCTCCTTCGCGGCGACCTCAACGGCATCGCCGACGCCCGTGGTCTCTCCCGCGCGGTCATGGCCAACACCCGACGAGGGCTCTGGCTCGCCTTCGGGTACAACACAGCCGGCATCCCCCTCGCAGCCGGCGTCCTCTACCCCGCCCTCGGTTGGCTCCTGTCGCCCATGGTCGCCGCCGCAGCCATGGCCCTGTCGTCGGTCAGCGTCATCGCCAACGCGCTGCAACTGCGGTCGAAGAAACTCTGACAAACCTGCGGGAACCCCACCAGGGTCTGCTGCACGGATAGGTGACACCTGATCCGCGTCGATGTGTGTCGGCGTTGCGAGGATGTGCACCGTGCCGAAACCGTTCCCCAGGAGTTCCGTGAGGACGTGATCCGGGTCTACCGGGACTCAGACGTCTCGATGGCTCAGGTCGCGAAGGACTTCGGGATATCTGCGTCGTGTCTGAAGCGTTGGCTGACCATCGACGAACGCAACTCGTCACGGGCTTCGAGCGGGTTCCGGCCCAGCAGCGAGTCCGACGCGCTGCGTGAGGCGAACAAGCGGATCAAGCTGCTCGAGCAGGAGAACGAGGTCCTGCCCCGCGCGGCCGCCTACCTGTCGCAGGCGCATCTGCCGGGAAAATGAGGTACCCGCTCGTCCGCGAGCTGGCCGCCGACGGGATCCCCGTCACGGTGACGTGTCGGGTGCTGAAAGATCGCCCGCCAGCCCTACTACCGCTGGCTCGCGGAACCCGTCACCGACCCCGAGCTGACCGCGGCCTACCGCGCCAACGCGCTGTTCGTCGCCCACCGCGACGACCCCGAGTTCGGCTACCGGTTCCTGGTCGACGAGGCCCGGATCGCGGGTGAGCCGATGGCCGAGCGGACCGCCTGGAAGCTCTGCTCGCAGCTGGGCTGGTCGGCGTTCGGGAAGAGGCGCGGCCGGGAAGGCAAACTGCCCGGGCCGCCGGTCCACGACGACCTGGTCGAAGACGACTTCACCGCCGATGCCCCGAACCGGCTGTGGCTGGCCGACATCACCGAGCACCGGACGAGTGAGGGGAAGCTCTACTTCTGCGATCAAGGACGTCTACTCCAACCGCATCGTCGGCTACTCCATCGACTCACGGATGAAGTCACGCCTGGCCGTGGCTGCGCTCGGCAACGCGGCCGTTCGGCGTCACGCCGATGGTGCCGAGGTCGCCGGCTGCGTGCTGCACAGCGACCGCGGGTCGCAGTTCGGGTCCAGGAAGTTCGTCCACGCCCTCAACCGCCACACCATGGTCGGATCGATGGGCAAGGTCGGCGCCGCGGGTGACAACGCAGCCATGGAGTCGTTCTTCTCGTTGCTGCAGAAGAACGTCCTCGACCGACGTACCTGGGCCACTCGCGAGGAGCTGCGGATCGCGATCGTGACCTGGATCAAACGGATCTACCACCGACGCCGACGGCAGGCCGCTCTCGGACACTTGACCCCGGTCGAATACGAGTTGGTCATGAGCCCGACCGCCGCCCAGGCGGCGTAACCCGAACTGTCACCCGTTCGTGCAGCAGACCCATGACCGGATGGCCGCAGCGCGCACGCTATCTGCGGCAGATGCGCGTGCCTGGAGGATGACCTGAGCCGAAAGGCCTGCCGACTCTCGGTTCAGTCCGGTTCGCAGACGTAGAGTTGGAGCGCCGCATCTGCGGTGAGTGGCCCACGGGACCAGTCGCCGAAGCCTTCACCAACCCCCAGACCTCCGAGCGAGAGCAGCACCGGCAACTCCTGGGGGAAGATGCTCCTGGTCTCAAGCGGCGCGACAACGAAGTCGGCCTCGGAATCGGTCGAGAAATACCACCTCCCGCGAGTCACTTGCGCGGCCGCGTCGTAGGTCTCCGCGACATCGACGTGCACTACGCCACGATGGGGATCCACGAACGACAACGCGCCGCGCCTGCTTCGAACGCCGTCGGCCTGGGCAAGCGTGCGCACGCTCGGGTTGAACACGTCGAAGATGAGCCGTGCTCCGGGCGCCAGGTGCCTTCGCACCGACCGGAAGCAGTCCACCAAGTCCTCAGCCTCATGCAGATGGAGCAATGTGGCCGCGATGAACACGAAAGTCGAATGTTCGGCCCAGGTCGAACTCGCGCATGTCGCCCTGCACCCACTCCACCTCCACGCCGCGCTCGTCCGCCTTGCGCTGAGCCTCGGCAAGTATGTCCGGCGAGAGCTCCAGGCCCATGCACGGATGCCGGTCGGACGCGATCGGGATCAGCTTGTGTCCGGTGCCACACCCGAGTTCCAAGACACACCCGCCTTGCCGATCGGCCTCGGCCCTGTAGAAGTCGACGGCCTGCTCGCCTCCGGGGAACAACCGGTCGTACAACCTCGCATCCGAGTAGAACTGCTCGCTCATGAGGCGCACCCTCCTTGCGGGATCCTCGGCAACCTGCCTAGTTGGCCGACAAGCGCATGAGCCATTGTCGCGATGAGGCCGAGATCACTCCACTGCGTTATCGACGCGACCGCACATCGGCAGATCCGCGCACGACCAGGCGCCATGAGGAGACGGCCGCAACGGGGCGCCGATGGTGCTGAGTGGTGTAAAGCGGACGCCGCTTGGCTGGCATGGTGCAGTGCTAGCGGCGTCGCCGGCGCATCCGCCGTCGACGAGGTCCCGGTTCCCAAGTGCCGAGGGCAGCTTGACTTCATAGGGGACCTGATTGTTTCCCTGACATGTCGCGGATGACGGTTCGCCGGGACTCACGGTGAACGTGATGACGATCTCGTCGTCCCTGACTTCGATGGTGGGGGCGTTGACACCGCCAGTCACACCGCCGTTGCAGCCGAGGCGGGTCACATGGGCGGTGAAGTTGGTGGTGTCAGCGTTGAGGCCCTGGCCGGTTGCCAGATCCCAGGTGGCGGCAGCATCGCGGTTGGACGCACCGCAGCCGCTGGCGAGGACGGCTGTCACGAGGACAGTCGTGCAGATCGCCACCGCCGCGGACGACGGAAACCTGTGCACGGGTCTCGGACGGCGCGGGCGGGGACGACGTTCCATACCCACCCTGACTCAACTCGATCGCCGCTGGGGTGCAGACGCCAAGCCGCTCATCGGCAGAGTCGCGCACGCTGTCAGCGGCATGAGCGGAACGCAATGCCGCCAGTGCCGGACAGCGGCACGAGAGTGCGTTTCCCTTCGGGTGTGCGCGGGGGCCAGGAAATGCGTGACCAATCGACCGGGCGCTCCGCCGATCAATTGAGCATCACCCCAAACCTGGGTGTGAGCGTTACACCCGGAAGGGGATGAATCCCTGCTCCCCGATCTGGGGGACGAAACCCCGGGCGTTCGGGCGAATCGTGGGTCGGGAGAGACCCGGGTTGACCGGGCCATTAGGGCCTCATTGAGAGGAACCGAGAGGTAGTCCCATGAACACACGTGTGCGTCTTCTCGCCCTGGTACTGGCGCTGACTGCAGCGTTGCTGAGCGTCCCGTCCGCCGTCGCGACAGGAGGCCACGACACCGGTAGAGCAGCGGGGCACCAGCGGTTCCTGGCCTTGAGCAACAACGCAGTCAAGCCCGGTGGCCCGGTGCTGGGATTCGGCCCGATCCACGCCAAGGGCACCGACAAGGAGATCAACGGCCACACCGACCGGTTCGTCTTCCCCAAGGGATCGGTGAAGATCCGGCACAAGCGGGTGGCCGGCACCCACCACTTCGACAAGCGCACCTGCTACGGCACCTTCGCCGAGCAAGGCACCTGGACGGCAGTCGGTGGTACCGGCAGGTACAGCCAGGTGTCCGGCAGCGGCAAGTACCGGCTGCACGCAGAATTCATCGGGTGCAACCAGAACAAGCCGCCCAAGGTGTTCCAGCTCCAGATCCACGCGGGCGGACACCTGTCGTACTAGGCGAGGTCCGTCCCGAGCCGGACGTTTCCGGGGATGGACAACGCCCGCCGGTTCTGCACCGGCGGGCGTTGCGTCGTTTCCGTCCCCTAAGCCGTCGAGTGACGTGGACATGACGATGCCCCGGCTCTCGGCCCGCCGGGGCATCGCCTCATCGAAGGCCCCGCACTGGCCCCCCGTTTGTCCGGTCAAGGCCGCCAGGCGGGCTGTTCGCACCGCCGCTCCCCCAGTGCGACGGTACAAAGTTCGTACCCGGCAGCTCGCCCGCCATTCCAAAGCTCAGGGCACGTCCAGCCAGGGGCCGGCAACTTGGGGGAGGTTGCTTCGCGCGGGCCTCGACGGGACGGCCCACCCGTTGCGTGTGAACGCTTGGGCACTGACGACGCTAGGAAGTGCTTAAGGCGACGTTCGGTCTGGTGAGCACGTAGACACCCAGGCCCAGGCTTATGAGCAGCATCATGTCAACTCCGGTGGCCTCACCGCCCCCGATCGATGTCACGACTGGTGCAACCATGACGCTGGGTTGCTTCAGCAACGGCGTGGATATCTCCTCAGGAACTGGTCTGGTGGCCCGTGGTGGTTGCACGGCTACCGAGCGCGCGCCGGCTGCCGGCTTAACCGGCGAGGCGCCCGAAGGTGCTGCGGTGGAAGACCAGTGGCTGGCCGACGGAGTGCTGCACGGCGTGCAGCTGGAGCAGCACGATCACGTGGTCGCCGGCCTCGACCTCGCGGTAGATCGTGCAGTCGAACCGCGCCAGACCCTCGTCGAGGGTGAGGGCCCCGTCGTCCGAGGCCGTAACACCGAGATGGTCGAACCGTTCGTCGACCGGCCCGGCGAGCTGGCGGCACACCTCGCCGTGGTGCTCGGCCAGGATCGTCACCCCGAGATGGGGGCTGCGACGCAGGTCGGGCCACGTCTTCGACGACCGGGCCACCGAGATCGAGACCAGCGGCGGGTCGAGGCTCACCGATGTGAACGACGAGGCGGCCAGGCCGATCGGTCGGCCGTCGACGTTCGCCGCCAGCGCGACCACGCCGCTGGGGAAGATGCCGAAGGCGTCCCGCAGCCGTCGGGGATCGAGGTCCTGGTTGGTCTCCAGCCCGGTCTGGATCGACGTCACGCCACGGCCCCCTCGCGCGCCTCGAGCAGGCTGCGGACGACGGGCCGCGTCGCGGCCAGCCACCCGTCGTACGCCGCGGGGTCCTGGAAGCGGTTGTCGACGACGTACAGACCACGACCCGGCACGGTCCCGCCGATCTCGGTGAGCACCGGTCGCAGGGTGAGCTCCGGTGCCAGAGAGTGCGCGGGGCTCGCGCCGAGCATCAGCGGTACGGCGATCCCGCGCAGCCCGCGGCCGGCCTCGAAGCGGTCGAGGAAGAGCTTGAGCAGGCCGGTGTAGGCGCCCTTGTACGTCGGCGACCCGAACACCACGAGGTCGGTGTGGCCCACCCGGGCGACCAGGCCGGCGACCTCGGGCGACGACCAGTCGAGCAACTCGGCGCCCAGGGTCGCGAGGTCGACCACCAGCTCGGGATCGTGCCCGGAGAGCTCCCGGGTGAGGTGGATCGTCGCGGCGAGGGTGCGGCTGTTCGGCTTCGGGTTGCCGACAACGACCGCCGTCCTGGTGGGCTTCATGTGGTCTGCCTCTCGTTGGTTTCTCAGCGTGGTTCCTTGAGTCTCCATGAAAGTCTAGTAACTTGAGTGACTAAATCCAGTTGCGACACGAGAGGCACAGAACACATGGGCCGTCAGCTCCGACTCAACGCCTTCCTGCACGACACCGGCCACCACGAGGCGTCGTGGCGTCACCCCCAGTCATCGGTCGAGCAGATCGGCGAGGTCACCTGGTGGCAGAACGTCACCCGCAAGGCCGAGGACGCCAAGCTCGACGCGGTCTTCCTCGCCGACGGACCGGCCTGGTGGGGCACCGGCCATCGTCCCAGCAACCAGTTCGAGCCGATCACGCTCCTGACCGCGCTGGCCACGGCCACGAAGCGGATCGGCCTGATCGCCACCGCGTCGACGACGTTCTACGAGCCGTACAACCTGGCCCGTCTCTTCGCCTCGCTCGACCAGATCTCCGGCGGCCGCGCAGGCTGGAACATCGTCACGACGTTCAGCACCGACGCCGCCCACAACTTCGGCCTGTCCGACGTGCCGGAAAATGAGGAGCGGTACGCGCGGGCGCAGGAGTTCGTCGACGTCGTCGACAGGCTCTGGGACAGCTGGGAGGACGACGCGGTGATCGCGGACCGGACGTCCGGAGTCCACACGATCGAGGATAAGGTCCACCGGATCGACCACCACGGGCGGTTCCTCCAGGTGCGCGGTCCGTTCAGCGCGCCGCGGTCACCGCAGGGGCGTCCGCTGCACATCCAGGCCGGGTCCTCCGACCACGGCCGCGCTTTCGCCGCGCGCAACGCCGAGGCGATCTTCACCGCTCACCAGATGCTCGAGGACGCCCAGGCGTTCTACGCTGACATCAAGTCCCAGTCCCGCGGCTTCGGGCGCAACCCCGACGAGGTGCTGATCCTCCCGGGCATCAGCCCGTTCATCGGCGACACCGACGCCGAGGCCGAGGAGAAGTTCCACTACTTCAACTCCCTCACCGTCCCCGAGTACGGCCTCAACCAGCTCGAGAAGTTCGCCGGCGTCTCGCTGCGTCACCTCGAGCTCGACGAGCGGGTGCCGACCGAGATCTTCGGTGGCGCGGGCAGCGTGCTCGACAACGACCGCAGCCGCAAGCAGGTGGTCGCGAACATCGTCGAGCGCGACCACCCGACCCTGCGTCAGCTCCTGCACCGGCTCGCCGGCGGACGCGGCCACCACGTCGTCCACGGCACCCCGGTACAGATCGCAGACACCATGCAGCGCTGGTTCGAGAACGGCGCGGCGGACGGCTTCAACGTGATGCCGCCTCTCTACCCGCAGCTCCTCGACGACTTCACCGCCAAGGTCGTGCCGATCCTCCAGGAGCGCGGACTCTTCCGGCATGAGTACGCGGGCACCACGCTCCGCGACCACTACGGCCTGTCCCGCCCCGAGAGCCAGTACGTCGCGGAGCAGCCGGCCGCGGTCGCCTCTGCCTGACCCACCTACCGCCAGTCCAAACGACACATCGGGAGCCACTCATGCACGTCCTCCTCACCCCTGCCCGGCATCGGTTGACCGCCGGGCTCGTCGCGGTGCTCGCCGTCGGCGTACTCGCGGCCTGCGGGTCGGCGTCCGCCCGCGAGAACTCCGCTGGCGAGGTCACCACGATCCGCTACCAGACCTACGCCGGCAACGTCGACCCGCTCCAGCTCGCCGACGCCCTCGGTTACCTCGACGGCCTGACCCTGAAGAAGGTCGGCGACGTCACCGGCGGTCCGCAGAGCGTCCAGGCGCTGACCAGCCACCAGATCGACATCAGCTCGTCGTGCTTCTTCGGGTCGATCGCGCAGCTGGTCGCCACCGGCGCGCCGATCAAGGCCGTGGCGTCGACATACGGCTCGAACGACACGATCAGCTCGGGGATCGTGACGCTCGCGGGGTCGTCGATCAAGGACGCGGCCGACCTGGTCGGCAAGAAGGTCGCGGTGAACACGCTCGGCGCCAACGCAGAGGCCGTGATCGACACCTGGCTGCAGAAGAGCGGCCTGTCCGACGACGAGATCAAGCAGGTCACGCTCGTCCCGCTGCCGCCGCTGAACACGGTGCAGGCGCTGGAGAAGCACCAGGTCGACGCGGCGGACATCGGCAGCGGTCAGATCAAGGCGACCGAGTCGACCGGCGTGAAGCTGCAGACCCTCGTCAGGGACACCGACGTCGTCGGTCCCTACAACGGCGGCGGCGTGGTGATGACCGACGACTTCCTGAAGCAGAACCCGCAGACCTCCGAGCAGCTCGTCACCGGCGTGGCCAAGGCGGTGCGCTACATCGAGTCGCACGGCCGCGACCAGGTCCTGAAGATCTATGACGCGTGGCTGGAGGACAACGGCTACTCCGACGACGTGGAGGCCGTCGACCAGAACTGGGGCGGCAGCACCGGCGTTGCCTCGGCGAAGACCGCCGCGATCTCTGACAGCGACATCTCGCTGTGGCTGGACTGGCTGGCCGGTCGCGGCGACGTCGACCTGTCGAAGATCTCGCCGAGCGACGTCTACACCAACGACTACAACGACCTCGCGAAGAAGGGCTGACCGATGAGTGCACGGATCGATCTCGAGGACGTCGGCCAGGTGTTCCAGGTGAGGGACGACGCCGACAGGAGCCGGCGCGAGTTCGTCGCTCTCGAGAGCGTCGACCTGGCCATCGAGGCCGGGGAGTTCGTCACCCTGGTCGGGCCGTCGGGCTGCGGCAAGTCGACGATCCTCGACTTGGTCAGCGGCCTCGCGGAGCCGACGTACGGCACGGTGAGCATCAACGGTCGCCGGATCACCGGGCCGGGCCACGACCGGAGCATCGTCTTCCAGCAGTACACGCTGCTGCCGTGGCGCACCGCCCAGGGCAACGTCGAGCTCGCGCTCGAGGCCAAGGGCGGGATGTCGAAGACCGAGCGGGCCCGCACCGCCCTGGAGTACCTGCGGCTGGTCGGGCTCGAGGAGTTCGCCCAGCGGCTGCCAGGTGAGCTGTCCGGCGGGATGATGCAGCGGGTAGCGATCGCACGCAGCCTGTCCTGCAAGCCCGAGGTGCTGCTGATGGACGAACCGTTCGGCGCACTGGACGCGCAGACCCGCGAGCGGCTCCAGGAGGAGCTGCTGGGGATCTGGAAGCGGACGGGCACGACGGTCCTCTTCATCACCCACGACATCGACGAGGCCATCTTCCTGGGTCAGCGGGTTGCCGTGATGAGCGCCCACCCGGGCCGGATCCGAGAGGTGGTCGACATCCACCTCGACCGCTCCAGCGCCGACCAGGAGGAGGACCCCCGTGGCACGCAGGCGTTCGCCCGCTACCGCCACCGGGTCTGGACCCTGCTGCGCGAGAGGCCTGCCCGCCCCCGGCACGAGGAGGTGGCTTCGGTTGCCTAGCACCCTGCTCGACGAGCGCACCGAGTCCGGGCTCAACCCGCGCCAGCGGCAGTGGGCGCGCGCGACCAGCTTGCCGTCGTACGTCACCCGGACGAAGCGGCTCGGCCGCGGATTCCTCGGCATCGCGGCCCTCGGGCTGATCTGGGAGTACGTGCCGCGCCTCGGCCTGGTCGACAGCTACTTCCTGCCGCCGCTGCACGTCGTACTCCAGGCGTGGTGGGAGATGGCGAGGGATGGCACTCTTTGGACGCACCTGCAGGCCAGCCTGGTGCGCTCGGCCAGCGGCTTCGCCATCGCCACCGTGGTCGCGATCCCCTTGGGGGCCGCGATCGCGTGGTACCGGCCGGTGCGCGAGATCCTCACCCCGCCCCTGGAGGCCTTCCGCAACACCGCAGCGCTGGCTTTGCTGCCGGCGTTCACCCTGATCCTCGGGATCGGCGAGACCTCGAAGATCGCGATCGTCACCTACGCCTGCTTCTTCCCGATCCTGCTCAGCACGATCAGCGGCGTCGCGACGGTCGACCCGCAGCTGCTGCGCTCGGCGAAGGTGCTCGGCCTCAGCCCGGTGGCGACGTTCCGCAAGGTGGTCTTCCCGGCCGCCGTCCCGACGATCTTCACCGGTATCCGGATCTCCGGCGCCGCGGCGATCCTCGTGCTGATCGCGGCCGAGCTCGTCGGCGCCACCGAGGGTCTCGGCTTCCTCATCAACTACTCGCAGATGAACTTCCTGATCCCCAAGATGTACGCCGCCATCCTCACCACCACCCTCCTCGGCCTGGCCGTGAACTACGCCCTGGTCGCCCTCGAGCGCCGCTTCTCCCGCTGGCGCACCTGACCACCACCCCCACGGAAGGAACACACCATGTTGAAGATCGAAGACCGCACCACCCTCCAGGTCACCAAGGTCGGCGGCCACATCGGCGCCGTCGCCGAGGGACTGAAGATCGGAGCCGACCTCGACCCGTCGCAGGTCCGGGACTTCCGCAACGCCCTGCTGCAGCACAAGGTCGTCTTCCTGCACGGTCAGGGCCACGCTACCGACGCCGACCAGTACCACTTCGCCGCCCAGCTCGGCGAGGTCACCTCACCCCACCGGACGGTCAAGGGCGACGGCAAGGCCGTGCTCCCGATCGACTCCGAGCAGGGCAAGGCGAACTCCTGGCACACCGACGTCACCTTCGTCGACAGGATCCCCGCGATCAGCGTGCTGCGGGCGGTGACCCTCCCGCCGTACGGCGGCACCACGGTCTGGGCGAACACGGTCCGCGCCTATGAGACACTGCACCCCGCCCCGAAGTCGCTGGTCAGTGGCCTCCGCGCGATCCACAGCAACCAGTACGACTACGCCGGCGAGCACCCCCAGCGCGGCGGGATCGACGTACGCGAGGAGCGGTACCGCCAGGAGTTCGCCCACCTGCTGTTCCTCATCGAGCACCCGCTGGTCCGCATCCACCCCGAGACCAACGAGCCCTCACTGCTGCTGGGCCACTTCGTCCGCTCGATCACCGGCCTGTCCAGCCAGGACTCCCAGGACCTCTTCGCCCTCCTTCAGCGCCACATCACCCGCTTGGAGAACACCGTTCGCTGGTCCTGGCAGCCCGGTGACATCGCTGTCTGGGACAACCGAGCCACCCAGCACTACGCCATCGCCGACTACGACGACCACCCGCGCCTGATGAACCGCATCACCGTCGCCGGCGACGTCCCCGTCGACATCGCCGGCGAGACCAGCCGCGTCATCCAGGGCGACGCCAGCGGCTACTCGACACTCGCGGAGACAGACGCCGCCTGAGTCGCCCCCCACGAGCAGCGCCCGGGCGACCTACCGACCGGGTGTTTCTCGTGTCCGGTCAGAAGCATCTGGTCGGAGCAAAGGGCGCTCAAGACTGGTTTCGTCGCCATCGGCCCCCGCCCGACGCCACCCGCGTACCCGTGGCGGGCCCAGTTGGCCCCGTCCGAGGGTCGCGGATGGTGAGGCCGATCCCGCGCACCATTTGCCAGTGCCGCGCTGTGGCCCGGGCAGTGGGCCGCGGCCGTCGCTGACGGAGGTGTACGGCTGCCTGCTGATCGGTCGATCCTGGACTCGACCACGATCACCTAGTCAGAGACTGTCGGACCACTTGGTTCGGGTTGGCTGATAGTCGTGAGGAGAGAGCGTGACCAGACCCGATCGCGTATTGGTCATCATTGATCCCGATCATCACCGTGGCCCGGTGGACCGCCGCCTGTTCGGGTGCCTCGTGGAGCACATGGGCCGCTGTGTGTACACCGGGATCTTCGAGCCGGGGCATCCGGCCGCCGACGCGGACGGGTTCCGGACCGATGTCGCGGAGCTCGTCGGCGAGCTGGGTGTCACGCTGGTCCGGTACCCTGGGGGAAACTTCGTCTCCGGCTACGACTGGACCGACGGCATCGGTCCGCGTGAACGTCGACCTCGCCGCCTGGATCTGGCCTGGCGGTCGGTCGAGACCAACCAGGTCGGCACCGACGACTTCCTGGCCTGGACCACGCGGCTGGGGCTCGAGCCGATGCTCGCAGTGAACCTCGGCACCAAAGGAGTGCAGCAGGCGGCCGCGCTCGTGGAGTACTGCAACGTACCCGGGGGGACGCAGTGGTCCGACCTTCGCCGCGGCAACGGTGCGCCAGATCCTCATGGCGTCCGGCTGTGGTGCCTGGGCAACGAGATGGACGGGCCCTGGCAGCAGGGCCACCTGCCGGCCGACCGGTACGCCGACCTCGCCGTCGAGGCCGCTCAGGCGATGCGACGGGTCGACCCCACCGTTGAGCTGGTGGCGTGCGGCAGCTCCTCCCATCAGATGCCGACGTTCGGTTCCTGGGAGGCGACGGTTCTCGAAGGAGCCGGTGACCACGTGGACTACCTGTCCATGCACGCCTACTACGAGGAGCACGACGGGGATCGGGACAGCTTTCTGGCATCCGGGGCGGCCATGGACTCCTACATCGACGGCGTGGTCGCCACCATCGATGCCGTCGCGGCCAGGCGGCGCCGAAAGCGCCGGATCCATATCGCCTTCGATGAGTGGAACGTGTGGTACCAGAGCCACTTCCCAGGCGTGGAGAACCTGCCCGTGGACGTTTCGGGGCCGCGGATCGAGGACGTGTACTCCACGGTCGACGCGGTGGTCGTCGGCGACCTGCTCTCAACGCTGGTCAACCACGCGGACCGGGTGAAGATCGCCTGCCTCGCGCAGCTGGTGAACGTGATCGCACCGATCATGACCGAGCCGGGCGGTGCGGCTTGGCGCCAACCTACCTTCCACCCCTTCGCGGAGGTGGCGGCTAGCGCCCGAGGCAACAGCCTGGTCGCCAGGACGGCCGGGCCTGAACTCGCCACCCGGCGGCACGGCTATGTGCCGGCGGTGAACGTCGCGGCCACCCACGACCCCATGTCTGGAGAGGTGGCGGTGTTCCTCACCAACCGATACCCCCAGGAGATGACCGTGGACCTTCTACACTCGGGCTTCGAGAACTGGACCCTCCGCTCGGTCGACCACCTGCCATCCGACGACCGCGGCCCGCGCGAGCGCAAGACCGCCGCCACGGTTCGGCTCACCCCGCTAGCACGCCACCGCTCGCGGTCCGGAAGCACCGAACTGGACCTCCCGCCACGAAGCTGGACACAGCTTCGCGCCAGCGTCCGAACCCCGTGAACGGTGACCCAAGGGACCCGGCCACGACGCTGATGGCGCCCTTCCACCAGTCACCCTGGTCCTCAGGCGGTCTCACCGATACCGGCGAGTGAGCGCCCCAGCCGCCTAGGCGTGTCTCCCTATTGTCGTAGCCAGATCTTCACCGGTCGGAGGACGCGCCTCCTCGGTAGAGGATGGCGAGCTTGTCGTAGCGGGTGGCCAGTCCGCACCACTGCTTGTGGTCGTTGACGGAACGTTCGATGGCGTTGCGGTCCTTGTACGGCGCTTCGTCTGGCTGGTGGAGCGGAGACCGTCGAACGGGCGGGCCTCGCGGGGCTCGACGCCCAAGGCCGCGCGGCCTACCGCCGCCGACTGGCCGAGATCGACGCGGGGCTCGGCAGAGCCGACGCCTGGGGTGACGGCATGCTGGGTGAAGAAGTTGACTACCGACCGTGGGGCGCTTCAAGGCACCCTCGCAACTCGGTGCGGTCATGCGATGCGGGCGATCGGCGGCTCCGAGAGGTGGTGGACCAGCATCCACCTCCGTCCTTGGATGGTGACGGGTCTGATGGCTGCCTGCCTCGAGCCCGCTTGAAGTACGGCACGATTGGGTACGAGTAGTGCTGTGAGCGCATCGGCGTGGTTCATGATCGTCGTGTTCGTGTTGTTCGGGATCGGACTTACGGTCGCCGCGGTGGCGGGGGCTCGCCGGGACCGCGGGGTCGAGGCCGATGTGCAGCGGGAAGCGCGGCGCCGGCTGCGTCTGCGTTCGCGCCGGAGGCGGCTCAAAGGTTCGTGAGGGATTTCCGGCGCACGCTCACCGGGACGATGCGGTGCTGGACACATCTGGTGGGGTCCGTCGTCGCCCAAACGGGCGGCCGGGTCGGGTCGGGTCCTGTTGGAAGACTCTCTGGACCGTCCCTGGCAGCCTTATGGCACGTCCGCCGATCGTCTGGCCGGCGGCCTGCGAAGACGAACCGGCCAGGTGCCTGATCGCGTACGGGAAGACGCCACGGGCTGCACGTCATGCCAGCTCGTCGCGGAAGCCCTCGCGCCAGGAGGGATAGCGAAGGACCCAGCCGAGCTCCCGCTTGGCCTTGGCGTTGTAGAAGCCACGGCCCTGGGTCATCATGCCCACGACCATGTCGCCTGCTAGCACACGGGCCAGCCACACCGGCATCCGCCGGGGCGGCTTGGCCCCCGCGCATTCCGCGCGAGATAGGGGAGCCACTCGCTGAACGGGGCTGGCTCGTCATCGCAGATGTTGAACACGCCACGAGCCCGCTGCTCGACCGCCAGCACGGTGGCGCTGGCCGCGCCGTCGACGTGGATCAGAGACGAATATCCGCGGCCACCCCCGACCAGCGGCACCAGACGCCGGCGGACGAGCTTGACCTGCTCCGCGTCGGCTTCCGCACCGTACAGGGCGCCGTAGCGCAGGGCCGCTCCGCCGGCCGTGACCACCGCGTCCTCGAGATGTGTGAGCGCTTTGGTGCCTTCGACGACCTCCAACGGTTCGTCCTCGGTCTTGATCCATCCGCCCTCGCGGATCCCGTTGAAGATGCCGGCGCTCTGCGAGACCACGTGAGAGACTCCGATCGCGTGGGCCGCGGCCAGCAGATGATCGATCCCTTCGCTGCGCAGCCGGTTGGTGACGGCGAAGAACTGTTCGGTTCTCCTCGGGTTCAGTTTGCCGGCGTGCGCTTCAGACAGGCCCGTCATCTGGTTCACGATGGAGTCCGGCTGCGCCGCGGCCACCACGTCGTGGACCATGGCGGCGTCCAGGCCGTTCATCACCACGCACTCGACGTTCGGGTTCGTGATCAGCCCCAACCGCTCCTTGCTGGTCGTGGTCGCGGTGACCTGGTGTCCTCGCGCCACCAGCTGCCGCACCAGACGCCGACCGATGACCCCGGTCCCGCCTGCGACGAACACTCGCATCCCGCTCAACTCCTCTCCGCACGTGGCGCGGATTTGCGCCCTATTGCAGTGCATGGATCGCCTAGGGACCTGCGACCTAATTCCGCCCGAGCGCGCACCGCGTGGGTGACGGTCAACTGCCCGACTACAGCGGCAGTGCGCTGGCGTCCGCGGTGTCGCGCCACTGCCCGAAGCTGGGCCCGATGATCTGGGCGTCGACGCCTGGGAGCGGGGCACCGCCGCCGGGGGAGGGGCAGACCCGATCGGTCGCGCCCTCTGCATGCCATAGGCGCACCATGCCGACACTTGCGTCTCTGAGATGGCCCACCACCAAGACCACGAGGTCCACGTCGACCGTGGGGACTTTGCCACCTCGATAGCCGCCATCGTGACGACGACCGACCGGAGCGTGATGAACTGCTCGCGTCCAGGTGCCATGGGGTGCGGCCTTCGTCGTAGACATCGGGTACGTGGAGCCCCCATCTCATCTCCTGGCCCCTTCCGCTTGGTTCAGCCGACGCGGGGGTTTCGTGCTGGCGGCTGGGTCATAGTCGTGCGGCTGCGAGCCTGGTGACAGGTCCGCGACGGGGCCGGAGCCAGATTCCGGACGCGGGGCAAGATCACGCGGGCCGCCGCAGACGTAAACCACTGAGCTGCTCGAGCCCGGCCAGGGCCACACCTCCCGGCATGACGGGCTACGTCGCCAACACCAAGCATCGTCGCCTCTCGCGCGGAGCGTTGAGCACGCTCCGGTGCGGACCACCCGACGATCCGCGGCCGTGGTCCGGCTGAGTGCCGGTGCACGGGTCCATGGTTGGCATGATCCGGCACTTTCCGCGAGGTTCAGCCGTTGACGAGGCGCTTTCGGCTGATCGGCGGACCGAGATCGGCGGCGCCGGTGGGCCTGGCTCTCCTGGATCGCCAGGCCCGGTCGGGTCGGGTTCCGGGGTTGGTGCGGGGTCAGGTTGGGGGATCGGATCCGGTGGCAGGTCGGGGTCAGGGACGGCCGGATCATCGGGCTCCGGACCGGGCACGATCGGCCCGGGTTCCACCGGTGGCGCAGTGGGTGTTGCGTCACGCATCGTGATACCTCCCGAGGTTGTGCCACAAGCGTAATCACCCATCTTCGGCTGACAATCCGTCTCCCCGAGCGGCGGGCCCGTCGACGAATCCGGAACCCGACACTAGGTGAGGCCGGCGCGGACCCGGACTGCCGACGGCCGGTCCCTCCGGTTCGAGGTCGGCGCTGAACGAGGCCCGCGAGCCGGATCACCCGCCCGATCTAGGAGGTGTCGCCGCGTCAGGGCCTCCGCGTGCTCGAGTGCGCGTCCTACCGCGGGGTGTAGACGCCGCTTGGAGGCGCCCTGGAGCCGACTCCGCATGCGTCACGAGCCGGCCGAGAGGGATTCTCGGTTTGGGACCTGGCGGGATCCGGGTCGTGGCTTGCTCTATGAGCCGTGCGCCGTGAGCCGTGAGCCGTGAGCCGTGAGCCGTGAGCCGTGAGCCGTGAGCCGTGAGCCGTGAGCCGTGAGCCGGAGTGGGGTGGCCTCGGGCGCCGTCCATCACCTGCGCGACCATCAACTGCGCGACGCCGGGCAGGGCTGTCCTCCGGCGTCGGGTCGGGGTGGTTGACGGAACAAGCGGTTGCAGGGCGGGGGTTCTACCGTGGGTACTGCCATCTACGGAGATCTACAGAGGCCATGACAGCCCCACTTGAAAGGACGATGGCTTGTTGACGAACACCGACATCACGACGCTGGTGGCCGTCCACGATCTGGACGAGGCCAGCGACTTCTACGAGTCGAAGCTGCATTTGGCGAGGTTTCGAGAGGGACCGGGCTGGATCCAGTACCGAACCGGTAGGAGCGACCTCATCATCTACGCATCGGAGGAATCCGGGACTAACAGGGCAACGACCGCAGCCTGGACCGTCGATGATGTGGCGAGCACCATCGAAGAGCTCAAGTCATCGGGTGTGAGCACGTTCCAGCGGTACGACGGCCTTCCCGGCGCGACCCGCGATGGCGACATTCACCAGGCCGGGCTGGTGAAGATGGCGTGGTTCAAGGACCCCAGCGGCAACATCTTCGAGGTCAACGGACGCTGAGAGCCACAAACAACCCGGTTGATGCCCCCGCCGACGGGCTCTTGCGCTCGGGTCGCCGGGGTCGGCCATCCTCTCGACAGTGCCGGCGCTCGTGTCCATCGCCAGGTGATGTCGATCTCGAGGTCCTCGAATCAGAAGCGGGCATCAATGCCCATCCGACCTTCGACGGCACGGCGCGCAGCTCGTAATGGCCCGGCTCGTGGTGAAGGAATGCTTCGGCCATCGGCGCGTGGAATAGACGATCCGCCGGCGGAGCGTGTGAGGCAGGTCCGCGTTGGCGGAACGGGTCAGGCAGCGGCAACGGGTCAGCCCAAATCCCGGTCACCGGAATCGCTGGCACCCAATACCCGCGTCATATCCGCGTCCTCTTCGAAGGGTGAACGTGGACATAGTTCTCGTCCAGGGCCCCTGTCTCGGGACGCGTGATCGATGTGGCCAGAGCCTCGGGTTGGTCTTCGAACCTCGCGGCGTTAGGTTCCGACCCCGAGGGCGACGAGCAAGACCAGCACGATGGTGGCGACCGCGAAGACGCCGTGGGTGGCGACCACGGCAAGGGGAATATGCTGCTCGGCCAGCGCGGTTTCGCTGCCCATCGGAGTCGCAGCGGCCGGTACGGCCTCTTGCTCGGCGTTGTGAGTGCCCCGGCTAGCGGTCGGAGCGCGCCGGTCCCGGAGCCACCGGAGGATGAGCAGATCGCCGATGACGGCGACGATGACCAGGTCCGCGAACGCCACCCAGGTCAGGGTGTCGTTGTCGGTGGCCAGGTAGATGATCCACACCACCAGGCCCGCTGCGGCGAGCAGGAAGTGACCGAAGACGACTGGTGGTGGAAAGTTGCTGGCCGATCCCGCCGCTGGTCGGGCGCCTCCGGCGCGGGCCCAGGTGGTGAGCATGTAGACGCCGACGCCCGCGGTCATCACCCAGGTGATCAGTGCTGCCCATTCCATGTTCATGTTCCCTTCGAAGTGCGTGAGCGACCAACAGCCAGGCCTTTTGACCGGTCGCGCGGCCCGGTCGGCTCGAAGCCCTCGGCCTGCACGGATTCGGTGGCCACGCGGACGCCGTACCGGTAGGCGAGCCGCCCGCCCAGGGTGCCCGAGACCACGAGCAGCGCCAGACACACGAGGGACACCAGCAGCGGCCCTGCCGGGACGGGACCTGGCGACTGGCCGACCCGCCAGGCGAAACTGGCCGTGAACCCGGCCGTGACCACCAGGTTCAGCGACATGTGTTGCACGGCGGTGCGGTGAGCCGGAGTCCGAGACGGGATGAGCAGGAAGTCGAGGAACCCCACGCACGCCGCGGCAACGGCGCCGATTACCCCGGTCGCGAGCAGCCAGCGCGCGCCGACTGCCAACACGTCCGCGGGCCCGCCCAGGTGGGAGGCCACGTCGAAGACCACGCTGGCGACCCACGAGCCGATCGGCAGCGTGACCAGGATCGGGTGGAGAGGATGGGCGTACGGTCCGGCGAGCACCGCCGAGATCGGTTCCTTGGCGCGCGAGTCGGGGAGCCCCATGAGCTTCCCGTCAGTCATATGGCCGCTCCATCTCGGTCTTGTCGATGTTGACGTTGATGTTGATCTGCGGTGTCGGGAGTCGACCCCGCCATGGCGGACGGATGGTTGCGTACCCCTCGAAGGGTGCTCCCATGCACGCGCCGCGAAAGGCATGCGGCGCGAAGGGTTGTCCCGATGTTCCCGGCAGTCAGAGCGACGTGGCCGTGCGATCGCCGTCGTGGACGTTCCGGTCAGGGATGCTCCAGTCCGCGGCCTGCTCCCGACCGCGGCGCGTCGGTCGACATCGCGGGACCGGCCGATCCCGCGAGCCGGCTGTGTCTGGGGCGGGATCCCATTGATCGACATGGTGTGATCGACCCGGTCGAACGATGAAGCCCGCCCGGGACTGGACTCCCGGGCCCGGTGGATCCTTCGCCGGGTGAACCCTCGTCGGCGCCGACGCGTATTTGGGGGTGAAGAATGTTGACCGGATACATCAATCGCCCTCGGGCAGGAGAGGCGTCGGTGGTCAGGTTGCTGACCAAGGGTTGGGTCATCGCTGGAGTACTCGTGGTTGCCGCAGTCGTCATCGTTTTGGTGGTCGTCTACGGCGGTGGTAGCGGAGGCGGTAGTGGCGGTCCGGGATACTGACACACCCTTGGCGACACCTACGCCGATCGGCTCGGAGCAGAACCCAGACGGTGAGCAGGCTCGGACAGAACGCAGATGCCGCCGGACCGATGCCGCCACTGATGCGGCCGGACCGATGCGGCCGGACCGATGCGGTGGAGGGAGCGGGCCGTAGTCCCGGGCACCGGCGCACGCCCGCGCCCCGCGACAACCCGAACCGGGCGGTTTGGCTCGCCCGCCGGGGGTGAGGCCCACGGATGGAGTTCACTCCGTCGCCGGACGCGGCGGCCGGATCGCGTCCGGGCCACACCACCCGTGAATGGGCACCGGGGCGTGATGTTGCTGTGAGCGAGCACGCGGGGGATCGACCAAGTGGGTTCGCGACCACCAGGTCGCCACATGCGTATGCGCGGGCAGCAGCCAATACTCCTGGCCTCGCGGACGAACCTGGCCATACGCCACCGCCATCGGGCGATCTGACGTGCCTGGCCCCCTCCGCGACCAGCGTGCTCCCGCGTCCGTGCTCCCGCGTCCGTGCTGGCCGGCCCGTCACCGTAGGGTGCTGGCCAAGGCGGCCCTTGGCGGCCGGTATCGCGGTCTTCGACCCCGGGTGTGCCGAGGTTGGAGTGACCCCTCCCGGAAGGGGTACGAATCCGAAAGGGCATTGTCAGCCGAGGAGGTCCGATGGCCAGCAACCTCACCCAGAAGCTCATCGACGCCCACCTGGTCGATGGCTCGGGCGCGCCCGGGGAGGAGGTCGGGCTGCGGATCGACCAGACCCTGACCCAGGACGCGACCGGGACCATGGTGATGCTCGAGCTGGAGGCCATGGGCCTGGACCGGGCGCGCACCGAGGTCTCGGTGCAGTACGTCGACCACAACCTGCTGCAGTCGGGCAGCCGCAACGCCGAGGACCACGAGTTCCTGCGCTCGGCCTGCCGACGTTTCGGGCTGTGGTACTCCAAGCCGGGCAACGGGGTCTCCCACCCGACCCACATGCAGCGCTTCGGGATCCCGGGAAAGACGATGGTGGGCAGCGACAGCCACACCCCCGCCGCCGGGGCGCTCGGGATGCTGGCGATCGGCCTCGGCGGGATCGAGGTGGCCCGGGCGATCGCCGGCGAACCCGTCTACGTGAGGATGCCCGAGGTGTGGGGGGTGCGCCTGACCAACCGGCTGCGACCGTGGACCAGCGCGAAGGACGTGGTCCTGGAGATGCTCCGACGCCACGGCGTCAAGGGCGGCCTGAACCGGGTGATCGAGTACTACGGTCCCGGCGTTGAGACCCTCTCCGCGATGGACCGGCATGTGGTCGCCAACATGGGCGCCGAGCTCGGCGCGACCAGCACCGTGTTCCCCTCCGACGACCGGGTGCGCGAGTTCCTGCGCTCGGAGCAGCGTGAGGACGACTACGTCGAGCTGAGGGCCGACGACGGTGCCGACTACGACGTGCACGAGGCGATCGACCTGGCCGCGGTCGAGCCGCTGATCGCCACGCCTAGCTCGCCGGGCAACGTCGTGCCGGTCGCCGAGGTGGCCGGCACCGAGATCGAGCAGGTCGTGATCGGATCCTCGGCCAACCCTGGGCTGCGCGACTTCGCCATCGCGGCCGCGATCGTGAAGGGACGACAGACCGACCCGGCGGTGTCCTTCGACGTCAACCCCACCTCGCGGCAGATCCTGCAGGACCTGACCCGGTTGGGCGCGACCTTCGACATGGTCGCCGCCGGTGCGAGGCTGCACCAGTCGGGCTGCCTGGGCTGCATCGGCATGGGCCAGTCGCCGACCACCAACGGCAACAGCCTGCGTACGATGCCACGGAACTTCCCCGGCAGATCGGGCACCCCCGACGACCACGTCTACCTCTGCTCTCCCGAGACCGCGGCGGCGTCGGCTCTGACCGGGGTGATCACCGATCCGCGCACCTTAGGCGACCGATTCGATCTGGAGTACCCAACGCTAGACCTGCCCGCGGAGTCGAGCGTGAACACGACCATGCTCGAGCCACCGTTGCCCTCGAAGGATGCGGCCCGCGTCGAGCTCGTGAAAGGGTCGAACATCGGCGATCTTCCCGACCTCGACCCGTTCCCCGACCAGGTCGCGGCACCGGTCCTGGTCATCGTGGGCGACGACATCTCCACCGACACCATCATGCCGGCCGGAGCCGAGGCGCTGCCCTACCGCAGCAACATCCCCAAGCTCGCCGAGTTCGCCTTCCGCGATGTGGACCCCGACTACCCGGCCACGGGTCTCCACAGCCGCGATACCGGACACGTGATCCTCGGCGGATCGAACTACGGCCAAGGATCGTCCCGCGAACACGCCGCGCTCGCACCTCGCTACCTCGGCCTGCGCATGGTCCTGGCCCGGTCCTACGCTCGGATCCACTGGCAGAACCTGGTGAACTTCGGGATCCTGCCGCTCGAACTCGTCAACGATGACCACGGGGCGGTCGAGGTCGGCGACGTGCTCACCCTCTCCGGGATCCACCGCGCCCTCCGCGCGGGTCGCGAGCACCCGATGACCGTGCGCAACACCACCCGGAGCACGGAGTACACCGTGCGGCACCGGCTCTCGCCACGTCAGATCGACGTCCTTCTCGCTGGCGGGCTGATTCCCTGGCTACGAGACCACTGATGGCGTCTACAGCGCCCGACCAGTCCGACTCGAGGACCCCTCCGGGAACCAGCCCCGCGTCCCGGGCCGATCACTCACCGCTGGGTGCGGAGTATGTATCGCAGAGACTCCCTCCGATCGTCTGACCGCCGGCACCCGAGCGGTTGGGAGAGTGATCGGGAGTGTGTGTGGGACGACGTGGGAAGACAGGGCTGGGGCCGATCGTGTTCGGCGGTACGGCGCGCAGGTGAGCATCTCCCTGGGGACTGCAGCCGCAGGATGTCTCCGACGCGATGTGGCCATCGTTGAGCTCGAGTCGTAGCATGTTTGGAGCCTCCCAGACCCCGAGGCCCATGCCCCGGCGCCGAGAGGCCCATGCGCCCCGCTGGGACACCCCCGATTCCCAGCGGGGCGCGCCAATGCTGAGACGTTGGCCCGGCAGTTCCGAGGGAGTGTTGGTCGGAGACGACCCACCTCTTCAAAGGCACCTCAGCGGATCAATCCGTGCACCGATCACCGGGCGGACCCCTCAGGGCGCCCGTCGGGCCTGGAGCCGGCTGCAGGTCGCCATTGGGTGTCCGAACCGGCCGGGTGGACTCGTCGCGAGGTCTAGGCAGCGCCGCCTCACGCCCTCTCTCCCGGGTTGACGGCGACGCGATGAGATCGGCTTAGCGTCGCTGTAGAACTCGCGTCCGGGGCGGTTGATCGGACGTCCGAGCATGGCTCTGCCCCCGATCGCTGACCTGGCCGCCGGTCACGGCCTGGGGCAGGACCACTGGGATAGGGGCACAAGTGACAGCAGCGTATGTGCATCTGCTCGATCTCGCGCATGCCCAGGTGAGGTAGCGGGTACCCAAGAACCGACCGGGTTGGAATCGCGTCCCCGCTCTCGAAGGAGTTGACGCCAACCATGAGGTTCAGTTTGCGCAGCCTGTTGGCCTGGTTCAAGGTGGCGATCGCACGCGCCGACCCGCTCGGTCGCAGCGGCCCTATCGACCGCGCCCTGCAACAGCCCCGACGAGACACGCCCGAGCGCACACCACGACCCGAGCCGCGACGCCCCCGCACCGAGATGGCGGGACCGAACCTTTCACCGGCAAAGCACGACGCGCGGCCGAGCCGCTGATGATCCCCGAGGAGTGACGCCCTCGGCTTCCCTCAACCGGATCGTTCACACTCCAAAGCGCGGCCCGAGCGGGAAGCCGAGGCGCCAGCCGCGCACGGTTGGCTCACGAGCCGCCCGCCGTGTCTAGTGGTGCCAGCCGGGAGTTCCGTGGCCCGTCGGAATGGTGCCGGGATGTCGCCGGGCAGACTGGCCCCGTTTCGCACGTGGGGGTCCCGGGAGTCGCCGGCATCTACGGCGTATGGCGCGTAAACTCTCGACCTGCTGCTGGTGCGGAACATCAGGGTGGACAACCGCGTCGTTGCGGCCGGCTGCCCCGCTCACGACGAGTGGTTGCTCGGCCATGGATCGACCTGGAATCTGCCGTGGTCCTCGACCACCAACACTGCCTCGCCCTTTCCGATCGGGTCGACGACCTGCCCGGTGAGGCCGAGAACCGCGGCCTCGTTGGTCGGGCTGTGGCCAATCACGAGGGCCCGACCGCCCTCGGGGAGCGCGTCGAACACGGCCCGCAGGGCGCCGCTGAGCAGCAATGTCTCCTTCTCGACCAGATCCGGGTCGACTTCCCGCATCGTCTCTACCGTTGCGCCCCGACCTGCCGCCCCCGCGGCGGCGCGCCAACGATCCTCGACCGAGGACCGCAGCCCGGGTACGGCGGTGGCCGGAACATCCTCCTGCTCTGCGGCGCGCTGCAGGATCTGGAGCATCTGGGTGGCGCGGTGCGCGCCGGTCGAACCGAAGAACACATAGGGCGGGTTGAGTCGTTCGCGGCCGATGGACTCGGCTTTCGCGATCCCCTCCGGGGTGAGGGAGTCACCGTCGTTGTCGGTGTGCCGGAACAGCTCGACGTAACGCATGCCACCGGCATACTCCCTCCGGCTCCCGCCGACAAGGCCCCGCAGGGCGCCGACGCCACGGTCGTGGATCCAACCCTCACAGACCAGAAGGGGAGACCAGCAGAGGAGACCAGAGGGAGTGACTCGGTTCGACCGCGGCGTCTCCGCCCTCAGGTGTAAGCATTTCGGCGGCGCGAACCCAAGATGGCCCGCCGCGTCCCGGGCGGCGCACAGGTTCTTCCGCTGGCCGAACCCGAGATGGCGGGCCCACCCGGTGGCCATCGTTCGGGCACGCAGGCGCGATCGAGACCTCAACGAGGCCGGGGAGCGCTCCTGCAAGCCGCGCCCCGGAATTGGGCGACTGCTCAAACCCGCCAATAGCCGTGGTTGAGAGATCGCTCAAGATGGTGCAGCCGGCTCGTTCGGCGGGCGGGACTTCTCCATGCTGAAGTGCTGCCAGTCCGGGTCTTCACGTGAACGCGTCATACACCGCGAATCGGCCAGACGTATTCAGCCTCGTCCCATCCGGTCGTGATCTTTCCAGCTCCTGACCTCACCAACGGTCCGCGAGCAAACCGGCCCTGATGTCGCGACAGGCACGGTCGGCATCTGACGTGCGCGCAACGGGTACCGATCTGGGATGCGGATCCCGTGCACGGTGGCTGCCGGGGGCAGCCCGGGACGTCTCGCAGTGCCGGTTCGACTCCCGAACGAGAGCGGAAGGCGCACCCCTGACGTTCCATGCGCGGACTGCCGCCCTGGGGACCCACCGCTGATTACTCCTGGCGAACGCGCCGCGACAATGAATCCGTAACAATGAAGCCATGCCCGTGGTGCGAAAGATAGGCGTCGAGGAGGAGCTCCTGCTGGTCGATCCGAACACCGGTGAGCTGGCCAACGCTGCGGGGCGGGTATTGCACGAGTACCGGACCGACCGCCACGACGAGCCGCCTCCGAACGCTGCAACGGATCTCGAGGGGGAGCTGCTACGCCATATGCTCGAAACACACACCGATCCGACCAGTGACCTGGCCGAGGTCGGTGCTCAGTTGCGGCAGGCGCGGCGTACGGCCATCGCCGCCTCAGAGAGTGCCGGCTTCGCCGTGGCCGCCGTCGGCACTGCCCCGCTCGGGTCGGCGGATCCCGCGGTGAGTACCAATCCGCGCTACGAGCGCATCGTGGGCGAGTTTGGGAACACCGGCCGCGGCGCGGGCACGCTCGGGATGCACGTGCACGTCGATATCGCCGACGACGAGGAGGGCGTCCGGGTCATCGATGGGCTACGGCCCTGGCTTCCAGTCCTCACCGCGCTGTCCGCGAACTCGCCGTATGCCTCCGGCCGGGACACCGGTTACGCGTCGTGGCGGCAGCAGGTGTGGACCCGATGGCCGACCGCCGGGCCCGCCGAGCCGTTCGGCTCCGCGGCGGAGTACCTCCGGGTCACCCAGGCGCTGATCGACCTCGGCGCCGCCCTCGACCCCGGCATGATCTACTACGAGGCCCGGCTCTCGGCGACCTATCCGACCGTCGAGGTCCGCGTGGCCGACACTTGCACCGATATAGACGACGCCCTCGTGGTCGTAGCGCTGGCGCGGGCACTCGTAACCACCTGCGCCGCCGCTGACCCGCCGGCCCCGGTGTGGCGCAGCGACCTGCTGCGGGCCGCGTGGTGGCGCGCGGCCAGGTACGGGCTCGCCGGCGACCTCGTCCATCCAGTCACCGCCACACGTGTCGCGGCGTCGGAGGCAGTACAGGCCCTACTCGAGACGGTCGCCTACGCACTTCAGGACGCCGGCGACGTCGACTTCGTCGACCAGGGAATAGCACGCCTCTCATCGACCGGCACCGGAGCGCGGCGCCAAAGAGCCACCTACGAGCGCACCGGCGATCTCCCAGGCGTCGTGACCGAACTCGTCGCCAGGACACTCGAAACCACACGCTGACCCACAAACCCCACCCCACGCCCATCCACGAACAAAGCCACCAGCCTGGTGGCCGCGGGATTCCTGCCGACATCGAGGTGACGGGATACGAGCCAACGACGCGGTATGCGTTTCGAGTTGTCGCCGGACCAGTGCGCCCGGTCCGGGAGGCCCGGCGCCTGGCAGAGGCCGAGCGCACGACGGATTCGCTCTCACTGTCCGCACACCTGACAGGGGTGAAGAAGTTGTTGATGTCGCGTGCACGTCCAACGTTCGATGGACGGCGAAATGCAAGCCCTCGATGGAGCCAACGGAGTCATCGAGGGCTCGTGACGGCCAGCGCTCCTCCTGCGGGCCGGTTGTCGACCTCGATGAGCTCACGCGGTAGCGAGCAGCCGATCGGGCCCACCAAACCTCCGCCGGGGTCATCGAATCGACGAGCATCGCGGCGAGCGCATCCGGTCGCCGCGCGGGCAGCGTGACCGCAACCTCCCTCGAGGAGCGCTCGTAGATCTTCGGGCTTCGACCCCGGGTGCCTTCCGCCCCCGTAGCCCGCACAGAAGTGCGCCGGGCGCGGCGGTGGCCAGGACAGCGGTGTCGCATGCCGTTGACGTCGCCACCGAGCGGGTCGATCGCTCAGGGTGGGTTTAGCCCCGTAGCTCGACGCAGCACTCGCCCTCGCGAGGTGCCAGAAGCGCGCTCACGTTGTCTGCGCCGAGTCCGGCGAGGAAGCTCGCGAGGAATCGCTGGTTCATGTGGCACACCAGCTCCGGTGCCTCGGCGGCCATCGGACGGTATGGGCAGTTGTGCAACCTCAACGTCGTCGGTGTATCGGGTGCCGGTTCGTAGCCCCAGTCGCGCAGCGTGGACTCACTGAGCGCCAGGGCACGCTCCGCACCGAGGCGCCCTTCCCGCACGTGCGCGCGTGTGTCAGAGCCGAGCTCGCGGCCTCGCCGATCGGCAACGCGCATCGCAAGCCTCTGACGCGGTCTCGTCGGGTCTACCTGCGTGCTCGTTCCTTGGCGTGATTGTGCCGTTCGGCGAGGATCCCGCAGGCGAAGGCGACGTCGGAGGAGGTGGCATGCTTGCCGGCCAGGTCGTGCAGCACCGCAGCCACCATGCGGTGGTCTTGGGTCGTGCCGAGTACGTCTTGACGTTGCTCATGCGCCTTCGCGGTCCTCTTGGCCTTCTTGCCCATGATCGGTCTGGCGAGCTCGGCGGCGTAGCGGGTGCGCTTGGCGGCCTTCCGAGCGCGATGTAAGGCTTCGTCGATGGCGTCGTCGGCGGTTGACTCCGCATCGGCGAGTCTCTTGTCGGACTTCTTCCTCGCCCGTTTGACCAACGTCCACACGCAGTCGGCGGCATCGGGGTCGTCGGCGGTTGCGCGGGTCCAGTGCGCTTCGCGACGCCAGTCGGCGAGCTCGCGAAGCAGATAGCCGTAGCGCTGACCGTCCAGGACGTCCAACAGATGCTTCCAGGCATGCTCCCGGGCGTCCTCAAGACTGCCGATCAGCCCGGCGGCCGCCGCGTGTGAGATCGAGGTCTCAGGGGCGGAGTCGAGGTCTTGCTCGAGAAGGCGCCGGGCGACATCGAGGTCGCGAACTGTACCGAGTGCCTGGGCATACCACTTCAGCTCCGCGTCCAGGTGTGCGGTGCGGGTCTCGTCGAACAGGATCGAGAAGATCCTGAGGGTGCTCCGGCAGCGGCGCACCGCGACCCTTGTCTTGTGCACCGCATTTTCCCCACACCTCATTCGTAGATCGCCCCACGCCAACCGCTCATACTGTGTCTGAAGGTAGTCGTCGATCACGCCGGCGATCCCGGTCCACCGGTGGGTCAGCGGCGCGCCGACAGCGCGGGCGTACTTCGAGCCGCCCGTTGACGGTGAGGCTCCGGCTTCGGTGAGCTGGCCCACCAAGCGCTGCATCGCGTCGAGGGAGCCAGCCGGCCCGAGCTCGATCTCGATCTCACGCCAACGGACCGTCTCGCCCGTCGACCCCACGGTGGCGCAGACCCGGTCATCGGCCACCTCGGCAACCAGTCCCCCCTCGGACGTGTACAGCCGGTGTGCCTCACGCACCGTCTTCAGGATCGCCTGCTGGCGAAGGGGTTGGTCCAGCCGCAAGCCGCGTGCCACCGACGTGAGCTCCGGGGGCGGCTTCGTGGAGCCGCCATCCGCATGGAGCTCCAGCTTCCCCTCCGGATGCGGCACCTTCAGGTGCCAGCCGTCATCGCTCCCGCCTCTCCTGCGCCGCAGGGTCACGCCGCGAGCCTGGAGCAACCCGTCATCGGTGTCGAAGTAGGTCGCGTGCAACTGGTGGGTCTCGAGGCGGGCCCCCGCCAGCGGCGGAAGGGAGAATTCAGGGCGCACGTCGAACTTCTTCTCACGCTCCACATACGAGTCAGCCACCCACTCGACGTACCCGGGACGGCTGCCGCACATGCCGCCGAATGCCGGCGGCGGAGGAAGAAACCGACCAGATCTCCAAGGAGGTGGTCACCCCCGAGCTGGCCCGCCATAGTCCGACTCGACCCGCCGCGAAGCCGCACTCGATTGCCGGCGGTTACCACGCGGAGGAACGTCATCGCCAATTCTGCGAGGGTGGGGGCCCGACCCGGGGCCGCCTCCCCATGAGCTGCATCCGGGTCGGTCGCCGATCCCCAGGGGAGCCGCGGTGTACCGATCCCAGCTGTCGAGATCGCGCGCACCATCTCCACGACGTCGTGTCCCGAGTCATCTGTCTCCCTGGCGGCATGCCGCAGCGTTGCGCCAGTCACGAGGATGAGGGTCACACCTGCCTCGAGAAACCGCAGACGCGGCGGTCGGACGTGGCCGTTTCGCAGCGGCATCGAAGGACTGCTCGTCGCCGACTTCCTGGAGCGCGAGCAGGTCGGGTGCGGCCGTGCGATTCACATCCGCGAGTTCGGCCAGCTTCGCGTCATAGACGGCCTGGTCTGCCGGTTGCGGAGCGAGGATTCCGCGTGTTCCAAGTCATCACCGTCAACACAACACGTACATCCCATCCCCGAGGATGACCCTTCATTCATCAGGAGACCGAACAGCGAACCACGGACACAGGGACACAGGCGTCGAGGCCGCTGCCGACGGACGTGGTCCGCAAGCGGCGGTGTGACGCAACTAGTCGGAGATCGCGGACCGGAACCGCTTGACCAAGCCGCCGTGACGATCACGTCGGCGCTACGGGACTTCGGATCCGGAGCTCCGGTCGGCGCAGCGGCCCTCAGCTGGGCTCGCCGGTGCTCGACACGTGCTGCTCGGCCTTCTCCGGCTTGACGAACACCCGGTCTACCACCACCGCCTGGACGGCCTCCTCGGGGCGCTGGACGGTCAGGTCGGTTCCGTTCTCGCTGTGCTCGACCGGAATCATGGCGTAGCCGATGTTCTTGTCCAGCCGTGGCGAGTAGCAGGCCGAGGTGACCTGGCCGATCGTCGTACCGCCGCGCAGCACCGGAAAGAAGTCTGGCATCGAACCGTCGCTGTAGGCGCCGAGTCTTTCGCCCCCGATCTCGACGCCGACCAGTTTGCGACCCACGCCATGGTCTCTGATCGTGCGCAGCGCTTGCCTGCCGATGAAGTCCTGGTCCTGGTCGAGCTCGACCATCCACCGGTAGCCGTAGCCCACCTCGTAGGGGTTCTCGCTGATCGTCATGTCGCACCCGTGGGCCAGGATGCCGGCTTCGATCCGGCGGATGTGACAGGGCCCCGTGGGGGAAAGGTCGTGCGGCCGGCCGGCCTCCAGGACGGTGTCCCACAGGCGCAGCCCGTCCCGGGAAGCGTTCAACAGGTACAGCTCGTATCCCAGCTCTCCGGAGTAGCCAGTGCGTGAGATCACCAGCTGCATGCCGTCGAGTTCACGCCGCGCGAGGCGATAGTAGCCGAGCTCGAGAATGTGTGGACCGAACAGGTCGGTCATCACCTGCCTGGACTTGGGTCCCTGAATCTGGATCGGCCCCACGTCCGGCTCGGTGATCTCCACCTCGAGCCCCGACTGGTATGCCACCCCCTTCGCCCACAGCAGTACATCGGTGTCGGCCAGCGAGAGCCAGAAGTGGTTCTCCCCCAGTCGCAGCAGGACCGGGTCGTTGATGATGCCACCCTCTGCTGAGGTGATGAAGGCGTACTTGCACTGGCCCACCTCGCACCTGGCCAGATTGCGCGGGGTGAGCAGGTTGGTGAAGGCGAACGCATCCGGTCCGGTGATCTCGACCTGCCGCTCGGCCCCACCGACATCCCACAAGGTGACGCCCTCCAGGAGTTGCCAGTACTCCGCGAACGGGTCCCCGTAGTGCCGAGGGTGGTAGTGGTGGTTATAGACGCTGTACAGCGCGACACCGTGGCGACGCGAGCCGTAGTAGAACGGCGACTTCTTGACCCGCGTGTAGAGCAAGATGCCTGGGTTGGGGTTGACCTGGCTCACGGGTCACTCCTTCCAACATGTTCCAGAGTGGACGAGATCGAAGAGCCGTCCTCCTCCAGGGTGCCACCACCTCACCACTGCGCAGTACGGGTAAGCCCACCGAGTACATGCCGCGGAGCGCCGCTGGGGCGGTGTGAGCGGCTTGCTTCGCGGCTTGACGCGCACTCGTACCGACTGGACGGTCCCTCGATAACCCCCGTTTCCGGGCGTAGATTCAGACCGTTCTCGGAGAGGCGAGCCGTCCCTCGGCGCTCGCGGTGCTCGTGGGGCGGCTCTGCATCGCAAAAGAGGCCGCCATGTCGCTACTGGACCAGCGCGATGTTCTGCTGGCCGGTCATCTGAGCCGCCGTGACCGCAAGCGGCTGCGCCGCACGCTCCGTGACCAGGACCGGATCAGCGCCAAGCTCGTCGAGTTGCACCGCATCGTTGCGCTGCTCGCCGAGGCTACGCATCACATAGACAAGGGATGGATGCAGCACGGCTGGTTCGCCTACGTCCACCCGTCAGGGGAGCGACGTATCGTCACCGGCTACTCCCCACGAATCACACGCAGGCTCTCTCCCGAGCAAGTGGTGTCCACCTGCCTGGTGGGGGCGATCGTGCACGCCGGCGGTGGCCCATCGGAAGCCCGCAGTCAGCTCGTTCAGAGAACCATCGATCTGACCTGGCATGCCTCGTTCCGCGGAACGCACGAGCCAGTCCGCTGGTGCCCCTCGCCGGTCGAGCGAGCAGGGCACCTGATGGACCTCGTCCGCTGGAATGATCACCCCGGACGCACATCTCACGAGGTGGCTGCATTGCTGGACCGAACACGTCTCCTGGCACAGGCCGAAGCGGAACGGGCCAGGGCCGCCACCACGCCGCCTGACAGGCACCGAGGTCACCAGACCGACAGACGAATCCGTTCGCACGCCGCCCGCATGCGGCGGTAGGGGATGGCCGCACGCGGCGGTAGGGGATGGCTGCACGCGGCGGTAGGGGATGGCCGCACGCGGCGGTAGGGGATGGCCGCACGCGGCGGT